>NZ_CP019331.1:1525000-2224951 GCF_002163835.1 Polaribacter sp. SA4-10
GCTGCTCATTGTCCATACCATTGTAGCACGTGTGTGGCCCAGGACGTAAGGGCCGTGATGATTTGACGTCATCCCCACCTTCCTCTCTACTTGCGTAGGCAGTCTCGTTAGAGTCCCCATCTTTACATGCTGGCAACTAACGACAGGGGTTGCGCTCGTTATAGGACTTAACCTGACACCTCACGGCACGAGCTGACGACAACCATGCAGCACCTTGTAATCTGTCCGAAGAAAACTCTATCTCTAAAGCTGTCAGACTACATTTAAGCCCTGGTAAGGTTCCTCGCGTATCATCGAATTAAACCACATGCTCCACCGCTTGTGCGGGCCCCCGTCAATTCCTTTGAGTTTCAGTCTTGCGACCGTACTCCCCAGGTGGGATACTTATCACTTTCGCTTAGTCACTGAGCTAATGCCCAACAACTAGTATCCATCGTTTACGGCGTGGACTACCAGGGTATCTAATCCTGTTCGCTCCCCACGCTTTCGTCCATGAGCGTCAGTACATACGTAGTAGACTGCCTTCGCAATCGGTATTCTGTGTAATATCTATGCATTTCACCGCTACACTACACATTCTATCTACTTCCATATGACTCAAGTCAACCAGTATCAAAGGCAGTTCCATAGTTGAGCTATGGGATTTCACCTCTGACTTAATTGACCGCCTGCGGACCCTTTAAACCCAATGATTCCGGATAACGCTCGGACCCTCCGTATTACCGCGGCTGCTGGCACGGAGTTAGCCGGTCCTTATTCTTACAGTACCGTCAAGCTGGTATACATACCAGTGTTTCTTCCTGTATAAAAGCAGTTTACAACCCATAGGGCCGTCTTCCTGCACGCGGCATGGCTGGGTCAGAGTTGCCTCCATTGCCCAATATTCCTCACTGCTGCCTCCCGTAGGAGTCTGGTCCGTGTCTCAGTACCAGTGTGGGGGATCTCCCTCTCAGGACCCCTACCTATCGTTGCCATGGTAAGCCGTTACCTTACCATCCAGCTAATAGGACGCATAGCCATCTTTTACCGATAAATCTTTAATTAAAACTTGATGCCAAGTCTCAATACTATAAGGTATTAATCTTCATTTCTAAAGGCTATCCCTCTGTAAAAGGTAGGTTCTATACGCGTTACGCACCCGTGCGCCGGTCGTCAGCGGAGCAAGCTCCCTGTTACCCCTCGACTTGCATGTGTTAAGCCTGCCGCTAGCGTTCATCCTGAGCCAGGATCAAACTCTTCATTGTATATTTTTATAATATGAATGAATAAGTTTCAAAAGAATTTAACTTAATTAAAAGTTATGGTTATTCTACTCTTTGTTTACGCTGTCAATTTCAATATTTTCAATGAACTTTTAAGATATTAAACTAATGTAATTAAACACTTGTTGTAAACCTTAACTTGTAGAAATGATAGAATTGAACTATCTGACTCCTTAAAATTAAATCGCTTTAATTTGTTGTAATCATTCCAAAATCTCTCTGAACTTTTTTGCTGTATTTCTTAGCGGCTGCAAATATATAAACTATTTCTAATCTCACAATAAAAAAATAAATTATTTTTTTACTTATTTCTAAACCTACTAAACAATGAACTTTTCTTGCCGAATTTTCGGACTGCAAAGATACCACTTGTTTAACTCATCAACCTAATAAAAATGAAGTTATTTTTGAAGAAAAATTAAATAACTTTCTCTAAATAATAAGCCTCTCTTTACGAATTGATAACACTAAAAAAACCAACAAATCAATGAACTTTACTAACTACATATCCTGTTAGCGGGTGCAAATATACTACACCTTTTTAATCCCACAACGCTTTTCTAAACTTATTTCTGAAATACTTTTAACACCTCTTTTAAGACGCTGTAAATACGTCCGTTATAACACTAAATAAAAATGACTTTTTTGTTTATATTTTGAACATAACCGAAATAAGAGACTAATGCTCTTTAAAAGCAGCTATAGAAAATGACAAAATAGTAACTCCTCTAATATTCAAATCCGTGTTAAGGATTGAAACGACATCCTTTTATGAAGTATAAATAAAAGATACAGTGGAAACCTGACCTTTTTTATAACTATTTTATTGACAAACTAAACCTTAATAAAAAACGGAACACTCAAACAAAAAAAACTCTACTATAATAAGTACATATATATATTGTGTGAAAAATTGTTTTCTAATATCTTTGCATTCTTAAACAGGATACATTAAATGATTAAAATTACTTTACCCGACGGAACTATTAAGGAGTTTGCTGTAAACAGTACTCCGATGGATGTTGCAAAAAGCATTAGTGAAGGATTTGCTAGAAACGTACTATCTGCAAACTTTAACGACATAACAGTTGAAACTACTACTCCCTTAACCACCGATGGTTCATTAATTTTATACACGTTTAATGATGATGGTGGTAAAAAAGCTTTCTGGCATTCTTCTGCTCACGTTTTAGCGGAAGCAATTTTAAGTTTTCACCCGAATGCTAAATTAACTATTGGACCTGCTATTGATAATGGTTTTTATTACGATATAGATTTAGGTAATGAAGTTATTTCTGATAAAGATTTTAAACAAATAGAAACTAAATTTTTAGAGATTGCTCGTGGAAAACATGAATTCTCTTTGCGCTCAGTTTCTAAAGCAGATGCATTGTTAAAATATAAAGAAGAAAATAACCCTTATAAAGTTGAGTTGATTGAAAACTTAACTGATGGTGAAATTACTTTTTGTGATCATAGTAACTTTACTGATTTATGTAGAGGAGGACATGTACCTAACACAGGAATCATAAAAGCGATTAAAATAATGAGTGTTGCTGGTGCTTATTGGCGCGGTGATGAAAAGAACAATCAGTTAACGCGTGTTTACGGAATTAGTTTTCCGAAGCAAAAGTTGCTAACTGAATATTTAGCATTATTAGAAGAAGCTAAGAAAAGGGATCACAGAAAACTTGGTAAAGAATTAGAATTGTTTACTTTTTCACAAAAAGTAGGTGCTGGTTTACCTTTATGGTTACCTAAGGGAGCTGCTTTAAGAGGTCGTTTAGAAGATTTTTTAAAGAAAGCACAAAAGAAAGCTGGTTACGAAATGGTGATGACACCACATATTGGTCAGAAAGAATTGTATGTTACTTCTGGGCATTATGAAAAATACGGCGCAGACAGTTTTCAGTCAATAAAAACTCCTAAAATGGATGAAGAGTTTTTATTAAAGCCAATGAATTGCCCACATCACTGTGAAGTATACAATTTTAAACCTTATTCATATAAAGATTTACCAAAACGTTTTGCCGAATTTGGTACCGTATATAGATATGAACAAAGTGGAGAACTACATGGTTTAACGCGTGTAAGAGGTTTTACACAAGATGATGCACATATTTTTTGCACACCAGAACAATTAGATCAAGAATTTAAAGACGTAATAGACTTAGTGCTTTATGTATTTGGTTCTTTAGGTTTTGAAGATTTTACTGCTCAAGTTTCTATTAGAGATAAAAGCACCCCAGATAAATACATAGGAGATGTTGAAACTTGGGAAATTGCAGAAAATGCAATTATAAGTGCAGCAACTGACAAAGGTTTAGATTTTGTAATTGAAGAAGGTGAAGCAGCATTTTACGGACCTAAGTTAGACTTCATGGTTAAAGACGCAATAGGCAGAAGTTGGCAACTTGGAACGATACAAGTTGACTATAATCTACCAAAACGTTTCGATTTAACCTATAAAGGAGCCGATAATCAATTGCACAGACCTGTGATGATTCACAGAGCGCCATTTGGTTCTATGGAGCGTTTTATTGCGGTATTACTGGAACATACAGGAGGAAACTTCCCACTTTGGTTAACTCCAGATCAAGTTATCTTATTGCCAATCAGCGAGAAATTTCAAAAATATTCAGAAAAAGTTTTAGAATCGTTAGAAAATTCCGAAATTCGCGCTCTCGTAGATGACCGAAATGAGAAAACGGGGAGAAAGATTAGAGATGCAGAAGTGAGCAAAATCCCATATATGGTGATTATTGGAGAGAAAGAAGAGCAAGATGGCACAGTTTCTGTAAGAAAACATGGAGAGGGAGATCTAGGAACATTTACTATTGAAGAATTTATTTCTTTAATTAAAACAGAAGAAGATAGAACTTTGATGAAATTTTAATTAGCTTTACATTTCATCAATAATTATAAAATAAGGGTTGGTAACACAACTATTGTTAAATTTAAAATTTATACGCCATAGCAATTAGAAGAAGCAGGTCAAGAAGGCCGTTAAGAGTAATCAAAGAAGATCAACATAGAATTAATGAGAAAATAAAATATGTTGACGAAGTTCGTCTTGTGGGCGAAAATATAGAAGTAGGTGTTTATCCTTTAGAGAAAGCTAAAGAATTAGCGGCTGAGCAGGAGTTGGATTTGGTTGAAATATCACCAAAAGCAAAACCACCTGTTTGTAAAATAATTGATTACAAGAAATTCTTGTATGAGCAGAAGAAACGCGAAAAATCTTTAAAATCTAAAGCTACAAAAGTGACGATTAAAGAGATTCGTTTTGGACCACAAACAGATGAACATGACTATGAGTTTAAGAAAAAACATGCTGTAAAATTTTTACAAGATGGTGCTAAATTAAAAGCATTTGTTTTCTTTAAAGGGCGTTCTATTATCTTTAAAGAGCAAGGACAAATCTTATTATTGAAATTAGCTCAAGAACTAGAAGAATACGGTAAAGTGGAGCAATTACCAAGATTAGAAGGTAAACGTATGATTATGTTTATCGCTCCCAAAAAAGTAAAATAGCACTGAAGTAAATTCAGTATTAACAATCTTATAAGCAAGATAAAAACGAAGGAGAGATGCCTAAAATGAAAACCAAATCTAGCGCCAAAAAACGATTTAAAGTTACTGGTACTGGAAAAATTAAAAGAAAGCACGCGTTTAAAAGTCACATTTTAACAAAGAAATCTAAAAAACGTAAGCTAAAATTGACTCATGCTACTTTAGTACATAAGTCAGATGTTTCAAACATCAAACAACAATTAGCTATATAATTAGTTAATTAGGGAATTTAATCATTAACCATGGAGTTAGGCAACATAAAAGAATTATTAAATTAATCGCCTACTACAAAAAACATTGAAATTATGCCAAGATCAGTAAATTCAGTAGCCTCAAGAAAAAGAAGAAAAAAAATCTTGAAGGCAGCAAAAGGTTACTTTGGACGTAGAAAAAACGTTTACACAGTAGCTAAAAATGCGGTTGAAAAAGGAATGCTTTATGCATACCGTGACCGTAAAAACAATAAGAGAAACTTTCGTTCATTATGGATTGTACGTATTAACGCTGCAGCTCGTTTACACGGAATGTCTTACTCTCAGTTTATGGGAAAAGTGAAAGCTAATAATATCGAATTAAACCGTAAGGTTTTAGCTGATTTAGCTGTAAACAGCCCAGACGCTTTTAAGGCAGTTGTAGAAAAAATAAAATAAACCAATAATTCTTGCTTATAATAAAAAACCCAAACTTTTCGTTTGGGTTTTTTTTATACATTTACATAATGTCTATAAACATCAAAAAAAAATGAAATTACGCATCTTAACTTTAGCTATTCTTTTATCATCAATTAATTCTTTTTCACAAGAAGTTTCTAATGAAACCAATTCATTAGAAAGTCAGTTTGATAAAATATACAGAATTTCTACAAGTTACCAAAAATATAAGGTAATTAGTAAAGATCTCTTTCAAAGATTGAAATTGAATGTTATCGATTCTTTGAATGCTTCTAAAAAACTTATTTTAGAAAGAGAAAGGTTATTAAAATCTGAAAGAGAAAAAAATGAAATCATAAAAACAAAGCTTGAAATAACACAGCAAAATTTAGATGCTTCTACAAAAAAAGAGAACACTATTTCCTTATTTGGAATGCAAATAAAAAAGGGCACATACAATATTATTTTATGGCTTTTAATAGCAGCACTAATTTCAGGTTTACTCTATTTTATATATAAATTTTCAAAAAGCAGTATAATAACAAGAACTGCTCAAAATAACTTACTAGATACTGAACAAGAATTTGATCAACATAGAAAAAAAGCTATAGAAAGAGAGCAAAAACTGAGAAGGCAACTACAAGATCTGATTAATAAACAAAGAAGTAATTAATTTAAACTCGAAAAAAGATTAAGATATTAGGCGTATATTTTAAAATCTAATGATAATTTTATAGAAAAAACAAGAGATATATTATTATTATTATCAGTTTCATAATAATTTTAGTTCACCAGTAAATGGTTTTATTTTTTTAGTTCATTAAATAGTATTTTCATACCTTAATGATTCATTAAACAACTAAAAAAAAATTACTAAAATTTTATGAAAGCCCTTTTTTATACTAGAGAATTTCCTCCTTATGTATATGGTGGTGCTGGTGTTCATGTAGAATACCTTGCAGCAGAATTAGCCAAACTTATGAAAGTTGATGTTAGATGTTTTGGAGATCAAAACGATTCTAACAGTAACCCATCAGTAAAAGGTTTTCCATATGAAAATCCAATTTTTGACAATTCAGATGACAAACTTAAAGCAATCTTTAAGACTTTAAGTACCGGACTTCACATGAATGCTGATCCTATTGATGCAGACGTTGTTCACTGTCATACCTGGTATTCCCATTTTGCAGGCATTATGGCAAAGCTTTGCTATGGAATTCCGCTCGTTATCACTACCCATTCTTTAGAACCTTTAAGACCTTGGAAAAGAGAACAATTAGGGCGCGGTTATGACGCTTCTTCTTGGATAGAAAAAACGGCTATCGAAATGGCTGATGCTTTGATTGCTGTTTCTGAAGAGACTAAAGAAGATGTTTTAAAACATTTTGATGTTGATGAGAATAAAATTAAGGTTATTTATAATGGTATTAACTTACAACAATATATCACCACACCAGAAACTTCTACCTTAGATGAATATGGAATAGATAAAAGCAAACCTTATGTACTTTTTGTAGGAAGAATAACAAGACAAAAAGGAATTATTCATTTGGTAAATGCAATAAAATATATAGCCCCAGATACTCAAATAGTTCTTTGTGCTGGTGCACCTGATACTCCAGAAATAGGTGCAGAAATGGAAGCTGCTGTTAACGAAGTTAAAAAGACTCGTAAAAACGTAATCTGGATTGACAAAATGGTAACAAAAGAAGAAGTCATTCAGTTATACTCACATGCTGATGTTTTTTGTTGCCCATCAATATATGAACCTTTTGGTATTATAAATATTGAAGCAATGGCTTGTGACACAGCTGTTGTTGCAAGTGCCGTTGGAGGAATTAAAGAAGTTGTGGTTCATGGAGAAACAGGGCTTTTAATTCCTGTAGAACAACAAGATTCTGCTCCTTTTGAACCTATAGATCCAGATACGTTTTCGAAAGATTTAGCAGATGGAATAAATAAAGTAATAAATAATCCAGCATTAAGAAAATCGATGGCTCAAAAAGGCAGAAAAAGAGTTGAAGAATATTTTGATTGGATTTCAATTGCGAAACAAGTAGAAGAATTGTACAAAACATTAAAAAACTAAGCGATGATAAATGATAAAGTATTAGGAATTATTTTAGGAGGAGGCCAGGGTTCAAGGTTATATCCATTAACAAAAGATAGATCTAAACCCGCTGTACCTATTGCAGGTAAATATAGGTTAGTAGATATTCCAATTTCTAATTGTATTAATTCTGATATTAAAAGAATGTATGTATTAACTCAGTTTAATTCTGCTTCTTTAAATGCACATATTAAAAATACGTATCATTTTAGTTTTTTTAGTTCTGCTTTTGTAGATGTATTAGCTGCAGAACAAACAATATATAGTGACAAATGGTTTCAAGGAACTGCAGACGCTGTTAGGCAAAGTATGCATCACTTTTTAGCCAATGATTTTGAATATGCTTTAATTCTTTCTGGTGATCAATTATATCAAATGGATTTTAATGATATGATTCAGAAACACGAAGAAAGTGGCGCAGAGATATCAGTAGCTACCTATCCTGTTAACGCAAAAGATGCTACCTCTTTTGGTTTATTAAAAACAAATACCGAAAATGTAATTACTTCTTTTATAGAAAAACCAGCAACAGAATTATTACCAGATTGGACTTCTGATGTTGGTGATGAAATGAAATCTCAAGACAGAAATTACTTGGCTTCTATGGGAATTTACATCTTTAATAGAGATTTATTAATTAAGTTAATGGAAAACCCAGATACCAATGATTTTGGGGGAGAAATTATTCCACAAGCTATTAATAAACATAAAACATTAAGTTATCAATATGAAGGTTATTGGGAAGATATTGGTAATATAGATTCTTTCTTTGAAGCAAATTTAGGTTTAACAGATGATGTTCCTCAATTTAATTTATATGATGAGAAAGGAGTCTATACAAGACCAAGAATATTACCAACATCTAAAATTTCTGGAACCATTTTAAACAAAACAGTTATTGGTGATGGTTGTATAATTCAGGCAGAAAAAATAGACAGAGCGGTTATTGGAATTCGTTCTAGAATTGGTAAAAACTCATTAATTTCTAATACCTATATGATGGGTAATGATTATTACGAATCTTTAGAAGATGTTGCTAGTAATAACATAGACATTATGATGGGAATTGGTGACAGATGTTACATCCATAATTGTATCATAGATAAAAACTGTAGAATTGGAGATGATGTAAGAATTAACGGAGGTACACATATAGAAGATACAGAAACAGACACCTATATGGTAAAAGACGGAATTGTAGTTATTAAGAAAGATGCAACAATTGCTAGAGGAACTAATATAGGATAAAATAATTTTTACTTTTTTATTATTTAAAATTAACTAAATTAATGCAAAATCAAAGTAGAATTGTAGTAGAAAATATTGCTCCACAAATTAATCAAGGAACCGTATTTATAAAACGTGTTGTTGATGAAATTGTAAATGTAACTGCAGCTGTTTTAGTTGACGGACATGATGTGCTTCAGGCTAGTTTATTATTTAAACATGAAGCAGATAAAACATGGTCAGAAATTAGAATGCAACCGACTTCTAATGATGAATATATTGCCAGTTTTCATACCGAAAAGCAGGGATTTTATTCTTATAAAATTGAAGGATGGGTAGATTATGTTTTAAACTGGCAACATGGTTTAGAACGTAAGATTGATGATTATCAACATGTAAACTCAGAACTTTTAGAAGGAGCAGAATTGATTTCTTCGATTACTGAAAAAGTAGCTTCAGAAGAAAAAGAATATTTAGTACACTTAATCGCTATTTTTAAAAATGCAGACGATTATTCAGAAGCTATTAAAGAAGCTGTATCTGAAAAGTTAACTGCTATTTTTATAAAATACCCTCAGAAATTTCTAACTGAAACTTCTCCGGAATTTAAAGTATATGTAGATAGAATAAAAGCAAGATTTAGCACTTGGTATGAATTTTTCCCACGTTCTGCATCTGAACAAGAAGGCAAACATGGTACCTTTAATGACTGCCATAGATTATTGCCTAGAGTTGCACAAATGGGATTTGATACTTTATACTTCCCTCCTGTTCACCCTATTGGTGAAGTAAATAGAAAAGGAAAAAACAACACTACTGTTGCACAAGATGGCGATGTGGGTTCTACTTGGGGAATTGGTTCTAAAGAAGGTGGTCATAAAGATGTACACCCTGAATTAGGTTCTATTGAAGATTTTAAAAACTTAGTTGCAAAAGCAAAAGAAGTAGGTATTGAAGTTGCAATGGATTATGCTTTGCAGGCTGCACCAGATCACCCTTGGGTTAAAGCACATCCAGATTGGTTTAAATGGAGACCAGACGGAACCGTGCAATATGCAGAAAATCCACCAAAAAAATACCAAGATATTCTTCCAATTTATTGGGAAAGTAAAGATTTTAAAAACCTTTGGAAAGAGTGTTTAGATACTTTATTGTATTGGATAGATTGTGGCGTTACTATTTTTAGAGTTGATAACCCACATACAAAACCTTACTATTTTTGGGGATGGATTATTGCTGAAGTAAAAAAACAACACCCAGATGTGCTATTTTTAGCAGAAGCATTTACAAGACCTAAAGTTATGCAACAATTAGCAAAACAAGGTTTTACGCAATCATATACTTATTTTACTTGGAGAGATTCTAAGCAAGAGTTGATTGAGTACATGAACGAATTAACTAAAACAGAACAAAAAGAATATATGAAACCTAATTTCTGGCCAAATACCCCAGATATTAATCCGTTTCACTTACAAGGAGCACCAGAAAGCAAGTACTTACAGCGTTACGCTTTGGCAGCAACTCTATCTTCTAATGTTGGTATTTATGGACCTGTTTTTGAGCAAATGATTAGTGACCCTATTCCTGGAAAGGAAGAGTACCATATGTCTGAAAAATTTCAACTTTGTCATTATGATTGGTTTAAAGAAAATAAATTAATCACATTAATTAGTAGGATTAATAATATTAGAAAAGAAAACGAATCTTATCAACAAACAAATAATATTCAATTTTTAGAAACGGGTAATGATCAATTAATTGCATTCTATAAATGGAATGATGATCGCTCTAACGAAACAATAACCATTATAAGTTTAGATGCTTATAATACACAATCTGGTTCTGTTCAATTACCGCTTCATGATTTAAAAGTAAATCAGGGTCAAAAAATAGAGGTAGAAGATTTGGTAACAAGAAATTGCTACAATTGGTATAATGAATGGAATTATGTAGAATTACATGCAACACTTCCATTTCATATTTTCAAAATCGCTAAGTAATGAAAGAAAAAGCGAATATAAATTCTAGTACTTCTCTATTTTCCTCAAAAAATAAATGGGAAGAATTGATTGAAGACAAAGATTTTATAAACGTTTTCTTAGCTGATGTTTTACAAGAATACATTCAGAGACAACGATGGTATGCCGGTAAATCGAGTACAATAAAGTATATTGAATTAAGCGAATATTTTAAAATTCAGCAAGGAGGAGAAGTTTATTTTGGTCTAATTTTAGAAGTCAATTTTGTTGAAGCATTTTACCATCATTACTTTCTACCCATTGCATTTGTTTCTGATGAAGAACACACTAAAGATGGCAGAATTCTACCATTAAAACTAAAGGACAAAGCGGGGTATATCATAGATGCAATGCATTTAGACGCTTTCAGAAAAGTAGTTTATGAAAGAATTAGCTCTGCTTTACCCATAGATAAAACTCCTGTTCAATATCACAAATCAGAAGGTTTTAATTTCCCTCCCTATGAATCTTCAAAATTAATGGGTGTTGAACAAAGCAATACATCAATTATATATAATGGTGCATTTATCTTAAAATTTTTCAGAAGAATTTATGCTGATAAAAATCCGGATTATGAGATGAGTCGTTTTTTATCACATAAAAAAGATTTTCAAAATACGCCTCCTTATTTAGGAAGTATGAATATAATTGATTCTGAAAATATAAATATCACTATTGGTTTAATGCAAAAATTAGTACCTAATAATGGTGATGCTTGGGAATACTTTTTGAAAGAAATTAATGAAATCTATAAAAATATAGATACCAAAAATATTTCTTTAAAAGATTTACCTGATGTAGAAATGTTTGAGAGAGTTAAAATAACTGAAGTTGCTCCACAAATTATAGATTGGATAGGACTTAATTTACTGAACAAAGTAAAATTATTAGCGCAAAGAACAGCCGAAATGCACATTGCTTTAGGTTCTGAGTTTGAAGAAACAGCCTTTACTCCTACTCGTTTTAATGGAGATTATACTGTTTGGTTAAAGAACAGATTAACGTATCAATTTCAAAACAGATTAAATCTTACAGAAAATAATTTACATAAATTAGAAGGGTATTCTTTAAAACTTGCTAAAGAATTTTTAGAAAAGAAAAACGAAATTAGAAAACGGTTAGTAAATTTTGATTGGACGAAGTTAAAAGGTGAAAGAATTAGAATTCATGGAGATTATCATTTAGGACAAATTTTAGTACAAGATGATGATTTTTGCATTCTAGATTTTGAAGGAGAACCAGAAAGTACAATCAGAGATCGAAAAGTAAAACAACCACCATTAAAAGATGTTGCTGGTTTGTTTAGATCTTTTCATTACGCAATTTATTCAACCCTATTTAATCATCAAGATGAATATAAAAAAGAGCAAACAGCACTTTTTGAATATGGTGAATTATTATACAAATACATGATTTCTATTTTTATGGAAACCTATGTAGCAACAACAAAAGAAGCCAACCTACATATTGGTTACAGAAACGAAAGAATATTTTTATTAAAATATTGCTTGTTAGAAAAAGCAATTTACGAGTTAGGTTACGAACTCAATTCAAGACCAAAATGGACTATAATTCCATTAAAAGGTATTGCTAACATTTTGAACTCATAAAACTATGGCACAGACAAAAGTACACAGTCTTTTTACAGAATTTGATATCAATCTTTTTAAAGCAGGAAAACATTATCGTTTATACGAAAAATTTGGCTCACATATTACAACTGTAGATGGTGTAAAAGGAACCTATTTTGCAGTTTGGGCACCAAGTGCAAAATCTGTTGCTGTAATTGGAGATTTTAATTTCTGGTTAGATACAGAGCATCATTTAAACGTACGTTGGGATGGAAGTGGAATTTGGGAAGGTTTTATTCCAAATATTGGAAAAGGAAGTGTTTATAAATATAAAGTCCAAAGTTCTCACAGTAACATTACAACTGAAAAGGCAGATCCTTTTGCCCGAAGATGTGAACATCCTCCAAAAACTGCCTCTGTAGTTTGGGAAGATGAATATGCTTGGAAAGATAAAAAATGGATGAAAAACAGAAAGAAAAATAACGCTTTAGATGCGCCTTATTCTGTTTATGAAGTTCACTTAGGTTCTTGGAAAAAGAAAGTAGAGGAAAATAGGTTTTTGAGTTATACGGAACTTGCAGAAGAACTTGTAAATTATGTAAAAGAAATGAATTTTACACATGTAGAATTTATGCCAATTATGGAGTTTCCTTACGATCCAAGTTGGGGATATCAATTAACAGGGTACTTTGCTCCTACTTCAAGATTTGGGTATCCAGATGAGTTTAAATTTTTAGTAGATAAATTTCACGAAAATGGAATTGGAGTATTACTAGACTGGGTTCCTTCACATTTTCCTTCAGACGATCATGGTTTAGGCTACTTTGATGGATCTCATTTATATGAACATCCAGACAGAAGAAAAGGATACCATCAAGATTGGAAAAGTTTAATCTTTAACTACGGAAGAAATGAAATAAAAGCTTTTCTTATTAGTAATGCCATTTTTTGGTTAGACCAATATCATGCAGATGGTCTTAGAGTTGATGCAGTTGCTTCAATGCTTTTCTTAGATTATTCTAGAGAAGAAGGTGAATGGGAACCCAATGAATTTGGAGGAAGAGAAAATTTAGATGCTATTAATTTTATAAAGGAAATGAATGCCGCTGTTTATGAAGCATTTCCAGATGTGCAAACAATTGCAGAAGAGTCTACTTCTTTCCCTCAAGTATCTAGACCTATTTACGATGGTGGGTTAGGTTTTGGAATGAAATGGATGATGGGTTGGATGCATGATACTTTAGATTATTTCTCTAAAGAAACTGTTTACAGAAAACATCATCAAAATGATTTAACCTTTAGTTTAAATTATGCATTTACAGAAAACTTTATGCTACCACTTTCTCATGATGAAGTTGTGTATGGTAAAAAGTCTATTGTAAATAAAATGCCTGGTGATGAATGGCAAAAATTCGGAAATTTACGTTTACTATATAGCTTTATGTATACACATCCAGGAGCAAAATTATTGTTTCAAGGTGGTGAATTTGGCCAGACAAGTGAGTGGGATTTTGATGGTAGTTTAGATTGGCATTTATTAGAGTATGATGTACATAAAGGAGCACAAAGCTTAGTAAAAGATTTAAATAAATTATATAAGAAAGAACCTGCCTTACATCAAAAACAATTTTCTCCAGAAGGCTTTGAATGGATAGATCATGGAGATCATGAGAACTCAGTAATGTCTTATATTAGAAAAGGTAACAATGAAAAAGATAATGTTATTATCATTTTAAATCTTACACCAATTCCAAGAGAAAAATATAGAATAGGAATACCTAAAGCAGGAACTTTAAAAGAAGTTTTTAACAGTGACGCTAAAAAATATAACGGAACCGATAATTATAAAAATAAAAACCTAATAGCTAACCTAAAAGAATGGAATGGTAGAAAAAATTCTATCGAACTAAATTTGCCACCATTGGGTATGGTTGCCATTAAATATAAATAATTTAAAAAAGGCACTTCTTTGCTATTACATTATCAATAAAAAAATGTCCTTTTTTTATAAATATTCATAAAAAAACATTTTATTTTTAGACATATAAAAAATCTTTTAATCATTATTGAAAGATTTTTTATGTGTCTAACTTTTAAAGAAATAAGGAATATTTCTGCATTAAAACGCACTAAAACGTTATAGTAGAAAACAAAACTAAAACTGAAGAGTTTTATTATAATATACGAATTTTGCAAGTTAAATAAACAACCAAAACAATGATTGTTAATACCGAGTTAGAACAAAAAGGAAATTTATTTCCATCAGAAATAGTAAACTACAAAAAAGATGTAGATACTTTATATTTTACTACAAAAAACCATGTTGTTTTACAACTTACAGTTGTAAGAGATAGTGTTATTAGATTTAGATACAGTACAACAGGTAAATTTGAGAATGATTTTTCTTACGGTGTTACAATTCATGCTAGTAGAGGATATGAGTTTTTAGAAGTTTCAGAAGATGATAGACATTACATAGTAAAGACTTCTAAATTAATTTGTAACATAGAAAAACTTAGTTTACAAGTAAGTTTATATGATGCTCTAGATTTAAAACTGATAAACCAAGACGAAATTGGATTTCACTGGGAAGAGAGTTATGAGTATGGTGGGGACGTTGTAAAAATGAGCAAAGCTTGTCAGAAATCTGAAAGTTTTTATGGTTTGGGAGATAAACCTGTAGACGTAAATTTAAAAGGAAAACGTTTTGAAAACTGGGCAACAGATTCTTATGCTTTTGGAAAAAACACAGATCCTATTTATAAGGCAATTCCTTTTTACACAGCCATACAAGATAATAAATCATATGGTGTTTTCTTTGACAATACCTTTAAAACTCATTTCGATTTTGCACATGAAAGAAGGAATGTAACTAGTTTTTGGGCACAAGGAGGAGAAATGAATTATTATTTCATTTACGGTCCACAAATGGAAGATGTTGTTAAAAATTATACAGATTTAACAGGTAAACCTCATGCATTGCCTCCATTATGGGCTTTAGGATTTCATCAATGTAAATGGTCTTATTACCCAGAAGCAAATGTAAAAGAAGTAACCAAGACATTTAGAGACTTAAAAATACCTTGTGATGCTATCTATTTAGATATTGATTACATGGATGGTTTTCGTTGTTTTACTTGGGATAAAAAACATTTTCCAGACCCAAAAAGAATGGTAAAAGAACTAGAAGATGACGGTTTTAAAACCGTTGTAATTATAGACCCAGGAATTAAAATTGATTTGGAATACGATGTTTTTAAAGAAGGATTAGATAAAGATTACTTCTGTAAACGTGCAGATGGCCCTTATATGAAAGGAAAAGTTTGGCCTGGGGAATGTTATTTTCCAGATTATACAAAACCAGAAGTTAGAGAATGGTGGTCTGGTTTGTTTAAAGAATTAATTGAAGATATTGGTGTAAAAGGTGTTTGGAATGATATGAATGAGCCAGCAGTAATGGACGTTCCTAACAAATCTTTCCCAGATGATGTTCGTCATGATTATGATGGAAACCCTTGTTCACACAGAAAAGCACACAATATTTATGGTACTCAAATGGCACGTGCAACGTATCATGGTTTAAAGAAATATGCCTATCCAAAAAGACCTTTTGTAATTACAAGATCTGCCTATTCTGGTGCACAGCGTTATACCTCTACTTGGATGGGAGATAACGTTGCAACTTGGGAACATTTAGCAATTGCAAACAACCAAGCTCAAAGAATGTCTATGTCTGGTTTTTCTTTTGCAGGATCTGATATTGGTGGTTTTGCGGAGCAACCACAAGGAGAATTATTTGCTCGTTGGATTCAATTAGGAGTTTTCCATGCATTTTGTAGAGTACACTCTTCTGGAGATCATGGAGCTCAAGAACCTTGGGTTTTTGGCGAAGAGATTACAGATATTGTAAGAAAATTTGTTGAACTTAGATATCAATTATTACCCTACTTATATACTGCTTTTTGGAATTATATAACTGACGGAACACCCATCTTAAAATCGTTGGTTTTATATGATCAACAAGATACTGCAACACATTACAGAAGTGATGAATTTGTATATGGAGAGCAAATATTGGTTTGTCCAATAACTGAACCTAATGCAAAAGGAAGAAGAATGTACATTCCAAGAGGTAAATGGTATAATTTCTGGACTGATGAACTTGTGGAAGGTGGAAAAGAAATTTGGGTAGACGCAGATATAGATAGTCTTCCTATATTTATTAAAGAAGGTGCTGTAATCCCTAAATATCCTGTACAGCAATATGTTGGAGAAAAGGATTTTGATGAAATTACATTAGATGTTTATTATAAAGAAGGTAAAGAAGCTTCAAAGTTATATGATGATGCTCATGATGGCTATGATTATAAAAAGGGTAGATTTAGTTTACGTACTTTTAAAGTAACAGGTAAAAAGAAAGAATTTATTTTACAGCAACATAAAAGAGGAGATTTTGACGCTGGATATTCTAAATTCAATATTGTTTTACACAATTTACCTTTTACAATTACTTCTATTCAAATAGATAATGTAGAAATTTCTTTAGACACTATTAATGTAGGTAAAACACAATCTATACTCACTAACAAAGAATTTACAGAAATTCACTTAATTGGGAATTAAATATATAAACGATTAGTTTGTAGGAAGTTTACTAGCTGAACAATGTGAAGAAAAAAAATTAACAAATAGGTAGTAAATACAAAAGCGATTGAAAGTTCTTATAAAACTTTAATCGCTTTTTTTATGCTTAAAACTTTAATACTAAAATAGTTGTTTTATTCAAAGAGTAAATATGAAATCTCACTGAAAACCGTGAGATAATTCACGGTTTTCAGTGAAGAGAAAAAAACCCCATAAATGGGTATTGTGAGGTGTATAAAACTACAGTAACTTTGTAGTGTTAATTAGTTTTATTTTTTAAATTGTATAATTATTATTGGGGTTATTTATTTTTGTTAAACTATGAAAGCGATTGAATGTTCCCTAAAACATCAATCGCTTTTTTTATATTTTAGAAATAATATTAGCATAAAAAAACCTCAAAAATAAATTTTTAAGGTTTTACTATTTATTTAAAGACAACTTATATTCCGTCTCCTAATCCTTTTAACTTTTCTGTATTTTCAGCGAGCATTAGTTCATCAATAATTTTCTGAATATCGCCGTTTAAGATATTAGGTAAATCATATAATGACAAACCAATTCTATGATCTGTAACTCTACCTTGCGCATAATTATAGGTTCTAATCTTTGCACTTCTATCACCAGAAGAAACCATAGAACCACGCTTCAAAGCATCTTCAGCATTTTTCTTTGCTAATTCCATATCATATAAACGAGAACGCAATACTTTAAAGGCTTTCTCTTTATTTTTATGTTGTGATTTCTGATCTTGACATTGCGCAACCAAACCAGTAGGAAGGTGTGTTAAACGAACTGCAGAATACGTTGTATTTACAGACTGACCTCCAGGACCTGAAGAACAGAAAAAATCGATTCGCACTTCTTTTGGATTAATCTCAACATCAAATTCTTCTGCTTCTGGAAAAACCATACAGGTTGCTGCAGAAGTATGAACTCTACCTTGTGTTTCTGTCTGCGGCACACGTTGTACACGATGCACACCGGCTTCAAACTTTAAGGTTCCGTAAACATCATTACCAGAAACTTCAAACTGTATTTCTTTAAAACCACCGTTTGTACCTTCAGAATAATCTACGGTAGAAACTTTCCAGCCTTTACTTTCGCAATATTTAGAATACATTCTAAATAAATCTCCAGCAAAGATACTTGCTTCATCTCCACCAGTTCCTGCTCTTAATTCTACAACAGCATTTTTAGAATCTTCTGGATCTTTTGGTATTAATAAAAGTTTTATTTCCTCTTCAAGTTCAGGAATTCTAGCATTTGCCTCGTCAATTTCCATTTTGGCCATTTCCACCATTTCTGGATCAGAACCATCTGCAAGAATTTCTTTTGCCTCTTCTATATTGTTTGTTAAAGCTTGATATTCATCACCCCTTTTTACAACATCTCCTAGATCTTTATACTCTTTGCTTAACTGTGCATAGCGTTTTTGATCCATGATAATTTCTGGCTGGATAATTAAATCAGACACCTCATCATAACGTTGCTTAACAATTCTTATTTTTTCTAACATCTTCTGTCTTTACTTGGATTGCGAATTTACACATTTTATAGGTATATTTAATAATTCAAATTAAATTTTATGAGCGCTATCGGTATCTTATGTTCTTTCTTATTCATGGTTTCTTGCAAAAAAAAACAAAACCAACTTTTCTTATTGGATATTGGATTCGTTTAAACAATAAAGAAGGAAGTAGAATGTATGAAACTTGAAACAAACACCTTATAGGTTTATCCCTTACTTTAAAAGAAAAGAATACTAGTTTTAAAGAAATTATGAGCGTTATTACCAAAAAAGATACTTTATTTTTAAAAGCTGAAATCTCTAGCTCTGATTTTATAATTTATTTTTAAAAAAAATATACACTAATTATTAAATTAAAGACTTATCCACATTTAGAAGAGCCACAATCTTTACATGTTAAACAACCTTCTTGGTAAATTAAATTCTGAGAATCGCAATTTTCACAAGTTTGTCCTTTGGCAACAGTACCATCTTCTACATAACGTTTTAATGCACGTACAACTCCATTTTTCCAAGAATTGATAAAAGCACTATCTAATTGTAAACTATTAATAAGTTCTATAATTTTATCAACAGGCATTCCATGTCTTATGGTACCCGAAATTAGTTTTGCATAATTCCAAAATTCTGGATTAAACTTGTGAGACAATCCTTCAATTGTAGTTTTGTAACCTCGTTTATTTTTATATTGAAAATCATAACGCGAAGTTCCGTCTTCATTTCTATTTTTAATAATTACGCCATTTTCTACCCAACGTGGAATTAAAATTCCGTCTTCATCATCTGCTAAACCTGTAAAAATTTCATAGGGTTTACCATCAAGTAATCCAATAAAAGCAATCCATTTTTCTTTATTATTTTGAAAACGAACCACATTTGATTCTAAAACTTGAGGACGTTTATTAGGAAAAGCTGTTAAGTTCTTTGGCGCTTCTTCTTTTTTTGTATCCGTAGAAATTAAAACACCAGATCTAGAACCATCTCTATAAACGGTTACACCTTTACAACCAACTTCCCAAGCTTTTAAATACAAATCGCCTACCAAATCTTCTGTAGCATCATTTGGTAAATTAACAGTAACACTGATAGAGTGATCTACCCATTTTTGAATAGCTCCTTGCATTTTCACTTTACTTAACCAATTAATATCGTTTGAAGTTGCTTTGTAGTATGGAGATTGTTTTACCAGTTCATCTAACTCTTCTTGAGAGAAGCTTTTAGAAGAATCGATACCATTTACTTCCATCCATTGTTTAAATTTATGATGAAAAACAACATACTCTTCCCAAGCATCTCCTAATTCATCTACAAAATCTATACGTGCATTTTTATCATTTGGGTTTACCTTTTTTCTACGTTTATATACAGGCATAAAAACAGGTTCTATTCCAGATGAAGTTTGTGTCATTAAACTTGTAGTACCTGTTGGTGCAATGGTTAGCAAAGCAATGTTTCTTCTTCCATATGTTACCATATCATAATACAGTTTAGAATCTGCTTCTTTTAAACGTAAAATAAACGGATTTTCTTTTTCTCTATCTGCATTAAAAATAGCAAAAGCACCACGCTCTTTTGCTAAATGCACAGAAGCTCTGTAGGTTTCTATGCATAATGTTTTATGAACTTCTGTAGAAAATATTGTTCCTTCATCACTACCATATCTAATACCTAAAGCGGCTAACATATCTCCTTCTGCGGTAATACCAATACCTGTTCTTCTTCCCTCTTCTGCTTTATTTTTTATACGTAACCAAAGGTTTCTTTCTATTAATTTCACATCTTCTGTTTCTGGATCTTGATCAATTTTAGCTAAAATTTTATCAATTTTTTCTAATTCTAAATCAATAATGTCATCCATCATCCTTTGAGCAATTACTACATGCTTTTTAAACAACTCAAAATTAAATATCGCTTTTTTAGTAAACGGATTCTCTACATAAGAAAATAAGTTAATTGCTAATAAACGACAAGAATCATAGGCACAAAGAGGGATTTCTCCACACGGATTTGTAGACACTGTTTTGTATCCTAAATCAGCATAACAGTCTGGCACAGATTCATTAATAATGGTGTCCCAAAAAAGAATTCCTGGTTCTGCAGATTTCCAAGCATTGTGTACTATTTTCTTCCAAAGCTTTATAGCTTCAATCTCCTTTGAATACATTGGGTTTTTACTAAAAACAGGGTATTTTAAAGTGTAATTAGCTCCTGTCTTTACGGCTTTCATAAAAGCATCATCTATTCTTACAGAAATATTTGCAGCAGTTACTTTACCTTGTTCTAGTTTTGCATCTATAAATTCTTCTGAGTCTGGGTGATTAATAGAAACCGATAACATTAACGCGCCTCTTCTACCATCTTGCGCAACTTCTCTTGTAGAATTAGAATAACGCTCCATAAAAGGGACAATACCTGTAGCTGTTAATGCAGAATTTTTTACAGGCGAACCTTTAGGGCGAATATGAGATAAATCATGCCCAACACCACCTCTACGTTTCATTAACTGTACTTGTTCTTGGTCTATTTTCATTACACCTCCATAAGAATCAGATTCGCCACTATTGCCTATAACAAAGCAATTAGAAAGTGATGCTACTTGAAAAGGATTGCCAATACCTGCCATTGGACTTCCTTGGGGAACAATATATTTAAAGTCTTTAATTACTTCAAAAATTTCCTTTTCTGATAATGGATTAGCATATTTCTGCTCTACCCTTGCAATTTCTGAAGCAATTCTATGATGCATATCATTTGGTGTTGTTTCATAAATATTGCCTTCAGAATCTTTTAAAGCATATTTATTTATCCACACAGTTGCAGCTAATTCATCATTTTTAAAATAAGCTAAAGAAGCCTTTAAAGCTTGACTCGTTGTCACTATTTTTCTGGGAGCTATTATAGTATTGGGTTTCATTAAAAATTGTAGTTTTAGTTGTGGTTTTAGAAGAAATAAAGAACTTAAAAAACAACAACTTAAAAGATGACTTTTGTCATGGGGTTTGAAATAAAAAATAATAAATAATTAATAATCAGTAAACTAACTATTTATCAGCATTAAAAAGTTGACAAATAAATTAATTTTTATTGAATTATCAGTGTATAAAATAAAGCTACTAATTATTAGTATTTTAAAATTGATTTTAATCTATAGCTATAGAAATTAAGAGCGACTTAAATTAATAAAAAAAGAAAAATTTATTTAAAGAAATTTTTGAAGAAGATTATAAAGTTCTTGAAATCCCTAAAAACCGATTCAAGAATTAATTGAAGAATTGATTGAAAAGAAATCAAAAATCACAGTAGGAATAAAAAGAAAGCTTTTTAAATAATTAATACCACTTTAATACAAGAAATAGTTTTGGAGACTTTTTAAGTGCTTTCAAAGTTTAGTTCTTGATAATAAATCATGCTATTCTTATCGTTTCAGGTAGTTAATCTGTAAACTATAGATTTCTTAATAAGGTTTTGTAGTTAGCTATTTAAAAGGTAATTTGCGTTCAAATTAAAAATAACCCCCACAATGAAAAAAATTTACTTAAGTATTTCATTAATTTTAAGTTTTTCTATCGCTTTTGCGCAAGAAAAGAATAAAATTGAAGAAGGTGTACCGCACCAAAAAACGATTTCTCATCAAGGTCAACTTACTAAAAAACAAGCTTTATCTACGTTTTCGAAGACTTATAAGTTAGACAAGAACAACACATTTAGCGCCTTTCGCTCTAGTACAGATAGAATTGGTGTAATTCATGAAAGACATCAGCAATATTATAAGGGGCTAAAAATACAGTTTGGAGTTGCTATTACGCACACTGCTAATGGAGTAGTGCAGAGTACTAATGGTGAGCTTTATAATGTTAACAATCTAGACATCACTCCTACTTTATCTAAACTTGATGGTTTTAATACCGCTTTGGACTTAACAAATGCAACGTCATTTTTATGGGAAGATGAGATTCAAGCCGGTATAATGGAGTATTCAAAACCAGAAGGTGAACTTCTTATATTTCCTAATGTAAAAACAGGAACAGTTCACTTAGCATACAAATATGATATATATGCTACGGCACCAATTTCTAGAAATGAACTTTTTATTGACGCTAATACAGGAGAATTACTTTATGTAAACCCTATAATTAAGCATGCTAATAAATTAGTATCTAAAAGAGAGGTTAAGAACAATGCTACAGTATTAGAAAATACTGTAACAACAATGGTTGCAGGAACAGCAGACACACGCTATAGTGGTCAACGTGCTATTGAAGGTACTTTAAAAGGTTCAGATTATGTATTACTAGATGAAACAAGAGGTAATGGTATTGTAACCTATAACTGTGAAACAATAGAGGCTTATCAAAATGTTGATTTTACAGATAATGATAATGTTTGGTCTTCAGCAGAACATGATAATGAATTCAAAGACAATGGTGCTTTAGATGCACATTGGGGAGCTGAGGTAACTTACGACTTTTGGGCTGTAAACTTTGGTAGAAAAAGTTATGATAATGAAGGTGCAAAAATTATAAGTTATGTGCATTATGATAGTAATTTTGACAATGCATTTTGGAATGGACGTGCTATGACTTACGGTGATGGTAATGACTTTGATATCTTAACATCATTAGATATATGTGGACATGAAATAGGACATGCAGTATGTTCTAATACAGCAGACTTAGCGTACCAAAATCAATCTGGAGCAATGAATGAAGGGTATTCTGATATTTGGGGTGCCTGTGTAGAGCACTTTGGAAGAACAGGTTCGCTTGATGGAGCAATTGACCCAGGTGTTTGGCTAATTGGTGAAGATATAGGTAGTGGAGGTAGTCCATTACGTTCTATGATTGATCCTAATAGTAAAGGTCACCCAGATACTTATCTAGGTGAAGACTGGACGATTACAGCAGACGAAGGGGTTTGTGTACCAGATCGCGGAATAAATGACTACTGTGGTGTACACACTAATAGTGGTGTTCTAAATCACTGGTTTTATATATTAACTGAAGGAGCTGCAGGAACAAATAATGCGACTAACCTTTTAGAAAGAGATACGTACGATGTTACAGGAATAGGGATGCGTAAAGCTGCAGAAATTGGATTTTTAGTTGAGCGTGATTTCTTAACAGCTAATTCAACTTTTGCTGATGCGAGAGTTGCTTCTATAGCTGTAGCAAGCTCTTTATACTGTGCTAACAGCCCAGAAACTATTGCTGTTACAAATGCATGGTTTGCTGTAAATGTTGGTAATGAGTATTCTGAACAAGAATTTGACGTCTCTTTAATTTCAGTTACTAGTATGACTGTTGTAGGTTGTGATGCAGCTCCTAGTTCTTTTGTTCCTGAATTAACAATTGTTAATGGTGGTACTAAAGTATTAGGTGATATTGAAATTACGTATAGTATAGATGGTGGTGCAGATGTTGTATCAACAGAAACTATTAACCTTGCTGTTTGTGGCTCTAAAACAATTGCAGTAGCAATTGGAGAGCTTTCAAAAGGAGCACATACGATAGACTTTTCTGTGACAACGGATAATGATGCACTTGCTAACAATAATGACCAATCTATCTTAGTTGCTTTTAACGATAGTGGTGAGGTTAATACTGTAAATACATTTACAAGTGATGATACCGATTTAGTGGCTTATAACCTTGCTGGGGAAGGAAACCTTTGGGAAAGAGGATTACCACTTGGAGTGTTTTTAGGACCTGCAGCGACACCATCTGCTGTATATGCAACGAACTTAGATGGAAATCATCCAGATAAAACGATAGCAGTATTAGTTTCTCAATGTTATGATCTTTCAAACGTTACAAATACTGTTGTTAAGTTTGATATGGCTTTTGACCTAGAAACAGATTGGGACTACATAACGTTCCAATATTCTATCAATGCTGGTGATACATGGAAAATATTAGGTACTAAAGAAGATGAAAACTGGTTTAACAACTCAAGGTTTGCTAATGACCAAGTAGCAGAAAATTGCTATAATTGTAAAGGTGCACAATGGACAGGTATGGGTGAAGAATTTCATGATGATGGTGGTTTAAACTCTGAAATAAGGGAATACTCACATAGTTTAAGTGCTTTTGATAAAGAGGGTTCAGCAGAAAATAATATTATCTTTAGATTCTTCTTCCAATCGGATGATGCAACAAACGAAGAAGGGGTTATCATTGATAATTTTGTTGTAGAAGAAAGTGATATTTTGAGTACTACTGAAAATGAATTCAAAGGGCTTTCTGTTTATCCTAACCCTACAAGCGGTATTGTGTATATCTCAGGTATAGAAACCGAAGGTGCTTCAGTATCTATTTTAGATATTACTGGACGTACTATTACCAAGAATGCTACTACCTTTAAAGGAAGCACAGTAGAAGTGAATATTAATAACTTAGCTTCAGGTGCCTATTTTATGGTTATAGAGAATGACTCATATAAATCTGTTAGACAGATTATCAAGAACTAATTACAAGAACATATAATAATAAAAAAAGCGACTCAATTGAGTCGCTTTTTTTTGTCCTAATTATTTATTTGCTTTATTACTTAAACTCAGTACAAACTTTGGTGAATATCTAAAAGCGACCAATATTATTTGTTTTGAAAGTAATACTTAATTAAAAATTAATAAAATTCTAATACTCAAATACACCAAACTCACTTGTAATAGTCAGTTTTTTAGATTGGTCCTGATCTGCATCAGGATGAAAAGCTTTTACGCTACCTACAATTTTAGCATCCACATTAAAAGATTTAGAAATCGAAATAATATCATTTGCAATTTCTGGAGAAACATAAATTTCCATTCTATGCCCACAGTTAAATACTTGATACATTTCTTTCCAATCTGTTTTAGATTGTTCTTGTATCAATTTAAATAAAGGTGGAATTGGAAACATATTATCTTTTACAATATGTAAATTATCTACAAAATGTAAAATTTTTGTTTGTGCGCCACCAGAACAATGAATCATTCCGTGCACAGTTTCTGAATTAAATTTTGATAAAATTTCTTTTATAATTGGTGCGTATGTTCTTGTTGGAGACAACACTAATTTACCAGCATCAATTGGAGAATTTTCTATTTTGTCTGTCAATTTTATATTTCCAGAATACACTAAGTCTTCAGGTACAGCAGCATCAAAACTTTCTGGATATTTTTCTGCTAAATATTTATGAAAAACATCATGTCTTGCAGACGTTAATCCGTTAGATCCCATTCCACCATTATATTCAGTCTCATAAGTTGCTTGTCCAAAAGATTCTAAACCAACAATAACATCACCCGGTTTTATATTTGCATTATCTACAACATCTGTACGTTTCATTCTAGCAGTTACAGTAGAGTCTACAATAATTGTTCTTACTAAATCTCCAACATCTGCCGTTTCTCCTCCAGTAGAATGAATTGTAACTCCAAAACCTTTTAAGTCTTCAATTAATTCTTCTGTTCCGTTTATAATTGCTGATAAAACTTCACCAGGAATCTTACTTTTATTACGTCCAATTGTAGAAGATAACATAATATTATCTGTTGCACCAACGCATAACAAATCGTCAATATTCATTATTAATGCATCTTGAGCAATTCCTTTCCACACAGAAATGTCACCAGTTTCTTTCCAATACATATAAGCTAGAGAAGACTTTGTTCCTGCTCCATCTGCGTGCATTATTAAACAATAATTTTCATCATTTGTTAAATAATCTGGCACAATTTTACAAAATGCTTTCGGAAACAAACCTTTGTCTATATTCTTAATTGCATTGTGTACATCTTCTTTAGATGCAGAAACGCCACGTTGTGCGTATCTTTTAGAAACTTCTTGACTCATGTTGTTGTGTTGTGTTGTTCTGCAAATTTAGTTGTTCTAAATTTTATATCAATAAAAAAAGCGAACGTTTTTTATCGTTCGCTTTTTATCTATTTTGTTACAGATTATTCCCAATCTGGCATTGAAGCATCTATAAATAAAATTTTTCTTTGAATATTCCCTGACAAATTTGTTATTGTAATATTCTTTTGAGAAATACCATCATTAGATGTGTTTACAAAAATAATATTAGCTTCATTTGGAGAAAAACGAGGATCTAAATCATTCGTCCCATCTTCTTTTTCATCATCAGAAACATCTAAAAAAGTCATATCTACTAAATCATAAATAAACATCCTCGTATTTAATTGTCTATAATTAGTTGCCTGAAAATTAGAAATATCTCTTGTAAACAATAATTTGCTACCTGATGCTGAAAAATTTAAACCTCCTAATGCTCCTTCAACTCCAGAAACGACCGTATTTAAAGTGTTTCTATTAAAATCAATAATTAAAATTGAACCATTATAACCATTTTCATTGTTTGTTTTTATTGCAATTTTAGATCCATCTCCACTCCAATCACATTCCGTTATTAAACTTCCATCTAGTGTTTCATATACTTGTTCTAACCCACTACCGTCTCTATTTATTGCATATAACTTATTAAAAGAGGAGTATAATAATTTACTTCCATCTGGCGACCATGAAAAGTCCATTTCATTTAAACTAAATCCTGATAAAGGAATTGCTGATGTAATTTTCTTAACGTTATCTCCGTTGGCACTCATGGTATATATATGAGCTTTATTGTCATCGATACGTAAAAAAGCTACTAAATTAATTATATTATTTTTTCTTGGCCTCCATGAATTTAAGCTTGAGTCAGTTAGTTGAACTATATCCAAAACTTCATTGGTTTCATCGTTAAAACTTGCTGAATAAATCACATTATTCCCTCCTACTTTTTTAACATAAAAATACCTATTTGATGGGTCATCTTTAACCTTAAAAGATCTAATACCACTTATAACCTCTGCATTAATATCATCAGTTACGGCGATACTCCAAAAATATTTTGCTCCATATTTTAAGTCAGATAATGTATAGCTTTTATCCTTTAAATCGGTAATTCTTGTTACCTCATTATTAAAATCATTTCTAACTTCAAGTGTAAATGTTAACTCATCTTCATCTACATCTGTTGATTCCCAAGACAGTTCAACTTCACTGAGCAAATCTAAGGATCCGTCCTCTGGAGTTATTAGTTCTGGTTTTGTTGGTGGCTTATTAAGCGCTGTAGAAATATCCATTTCAAAAACAATATTTACGTCTACCTCTGCACTTACAGTTGCTCCTTCATATTTATCTAAATATCCCTCTTTTACCGCTTGCACTGAATATTCTTGTGCTTCAACTCCTTCAAATATAAAATTTCCTTCAGCATCTGTAAAAACAGTATTGTTTGTAGGTGAAAGTATTATTTTCACATTTTCTAAAGGAATAAACCCCTCTTTTTCAACAACAATACCTGTTAAGTCCCCAAATTCTACTAAACCAATAGTTTCTTCTTCTCCACAACTAGAAAAAAAGAGTATTATGAATAGTATACTTACTATTTTAATTACTTTTTTCATAAGATTTTAATTTAAAAATAAACATTAATACCAACTCCTAAACGCGAAATAAAATCATTTTTTTCTCCTAAAATTTGCCCATCTAAATCGTCACTCAACATCATGTTATATTCACCATTTATAAAAAGCCCAATTTTATTTGTAATTAAATATTCAAGCCCCAAACCTCCTTGGAGTTTAAAAAACATTTGCTCTAGGTTTGTCTTCGTTATTAATCCTGCCCCAACATAAACGTAAGGGGTGAATTTTTCAAATGGTAAAATGGTGTATTCAAAATTAAGCCCCGAAGTTAAAAAGGGTTCATGAAAAATATCTTTATTATCTAGCTCAAGCCTTCCAACAGTTCCCCATAAGTTAAACTTTGGGTCATTAAAGGTGTATTTTAACTTAAGATCAAATCCAAACTGATTAGTAGGGCTCGCGTAATCTCCTTTAATTTGAGAGATTCCTACACCAGCTCCTGCAGAAAACTGAGCTCTTCTATTTTCTTTTTTTCTATCATAAAGTACTGTTTTATCAGCATCAATTTTTTCTTTTTCATATGCGTTTTTAACATAATCTACGGCTTCTTCTCCACCCTCAGGACTCCATACACCATCAACAATACCCTCAACAATTAATAAATCTACAGCTTTGTCTATTGCTTCTTTTACAGCTAATTGTGATGGTTCATTTTTGGTGACTCCTGTTTCTGCTTCTAACAATCTTCTTAAGGATACAAAACGATATAAATTTGCTGAAATTCCTTGAGATAAAATAGTTTTTGAAACATAAACACTCTTCAAAATTTCTCCTGTTGATGTTGATACTATTCTTAGATAAACAGTAATTCTGTCTTGCCGATATTGATTAGAAACTCCTGCTCCAAAATAACGTAATCCAGATCCTCCTGTTATAATATTTGAATCATAAGAAACCACACCTCCTTCTATAATTGTACCTGCAAAAAGTAAAGGTGGCATTGTTACCTTATTTCCATTTGCATATTCTTGACGCGTATTTCTAATTATTTGTCTTTCGTTTAAAAGGTCTCCTATATTTTCTCTTTCTATAGGTCTAAACCAACCAGATTCTTCAAGTGACATTAATAAAATGGTAGTTCCTCCTTGGGTAACAGCAGTGCTAAATGTTGAGCCATTTTCTGCCGGCTTGTATTGCCCTGTTTGATCTCGAAACTTATAAACGCCAACAATAATTTTTTCTGAAGGAAGAAATTTTTTTGCTAAAAATTCTGGTGAAGTATTTTCTCCTATTCTTGCTTTTGTTTGATTAAAGGGTTGATTAAAATAAGCGCCGCAACTTGTTAACATACTAATTATTAACAAATAAATAATACTTGTAGTTATTTTCATGATATTTTTAATTGGGGTTAGGAACGGATATCAAAGTTTGTTCACCTGTTGTGATATTTAGAATATTAACGTTTAAACCATTTGTTCCTGGGGTTATTTCTACTACTAAATCTCCAAAAGTATAGGTTCCAATTGTTAAATCTGTATCTCCTAACTGTTCTTGAAATAAGCTTTGAGATAACGAACTAAGTAACCTAGTATTTAAAGTCCTTGTAAAATTTTCTAAAGCGGTTGGTCCTTCAACTTGAGAAGTTTCCTCTTTATAATCATTCTGCGCAACCGCAGAAGCTAAAATCTGTTGGTAATTAAATGTATCACCTCCAAAAAAAGGGCTTATTGGCTTGTATATCAAATCTTGAGAATACACAAAACTTGAAAATAAAATGAAAATGAATATTATATTTTGTTTCATAACTAATAGATTTTTTTGATTTCTAAATTTTATTTTGAAAAGTAGTTTTCCTTTCTTGACTATACACTCTTAATTTCCTCATAGCAGTGACAACATTTGATTTTAAATAGTCTTCTTGTGGTCTAGCAAAAAATTCATGAATTTTTTTTCTATCAACTTCAATTGACAAAATACTATTCCTTCCCATTGCTGGCTTTTCAATAATTTTTACTATAAATGGGTAATTTCTACCTGTAACTACATATTCTTTGTAAAAAAAGTCATGATAATCTCTACCTATCTTAGTTAAAGACCCATCTATTACCATACCTCTAATTAAAAACTGTTTTTCATTTACTTCTTTTTCAACTTCTCCTTTTCCTCTTTGTAATAGAAATAGTGTATCTCTAGCTACTAATTTATTTTTATGTTTTATAAATAGATATACTTTTAATTCTTCGTTTTCTTTCAAATTGAGCTTAATTGTTGCTAATTGTTTTTCTTCTTTTGGTTTCAGTGAAAAATCATTAGATTCACTTTTTTTAGATAATTTTCCCAAACTATTTTTTTGAAGTACTACAAAATTGTAATTAAGATCGTCTATAAAAAACAACTCATGGTTTAGTACTTGAGCTCTTAATGTTAAAAAATCATCTACTCTAATTAAATTGATTTTTCCTTTTATTTTATAATTATCAAACTCTTGAACAAAAGAAAAAAGAGTGAAAAAAAATATTGAAATAAAGAAAATTACGATCTTATTTTTCATAAAAATAAATTTAATTAATAGCTAACTACATTGATCTCTGCTCCTCCAAACTGAAATATTTTAAGATCCTGGAACATAGAGTTTGTACCTATTATTTTTAATAAATTATCATTTCCTGTTTGTAATACTCCTAAGTTAATTGGCTGTTTATTATAGTAATTTGAAAATTGATACTTATTTTTATCTCCAATTTGAGATACTGTATGCTCCCCTTGTGCATACCTATTATATATATTAGCTACATTTTCAGTACCTATTTGTTTTAATGAAATTGTGCTAATATTTTGTTGTGATGTACGTTGAGAATTATTTGTAGCATAAGCTTGTGATTGCTCTATAGTGTAGTGTAATTGATTTGAAAAATAACTTTGTAATTTTTCATCTTGAGCATTCACTAAAAAAGAAATTAAGAAAATAAGAATATATGATATGTTATTTATTGCTTTCATCTTTATCTTTTTAAAAATTATATAAATGGAGTGAGAAGCCTATTCTCACTCCATTTAAGAGTACTAGTTAGATACCTCCATTACTAGGAGTACTAATTTGAGTTACTTGAGCAGTATTTAGATTACCATTCTGTTTTATACATGAAGCACTTTTAGCTCCTAAATCAGCAGTTTGACTCACTAAAGATGAGTTTTCATTACCAATTTGATTTACCAAACTGCTGTTATTTGCCATATCAGCATTTTGAGTAACACAAGAGATGTTATCATCCCCTACTTGGTTCACTGTAGAAAGATTCATAAATTCACTAGAATCACCAACCATAGTTTGAGTTTCTACAGAAGTATTTCCATTTCCTGTTTGGTATGCAGATGCATAGTTATTAGAACCTCTTTGAACTTGTTGAGCTCCATTTTCATCTCCAACTTGGCTCGCAAAAGCTACACTTCCACTAGCTTGATTTGCACCAGTAGATTGATTTTGAACGATTGTGTTTCCATCACCCCAAGACAATGCTGTAGCCTCATTATTATCATAACGTTGTTTTTGAGAAATTCTATTGTCATTTCCTGTTTGGCTTGCATAAGCAAAACTACCTTCAGTATGCATAGATGTTTCATTTCCAACATCCTGTATAGCATAGTTGTCGTTTCCTAATTGTTCAATACGGCCATCATTACCATCACCAAATTGTTTAATCTGTGCACCATTTCTATATCCTGTTTGATCAGTTGATGCTAAATTACCTTCTTCACCTGGAATAAAATTGGTATTATTTTGTATGATAAAAGACTCGTTACCTAGACCAACTTGAGTTCCATTCGCTTCATTAAGGTTCCCTACTTGTCTTACTAAAACTCTGTTCCTTCCATTTCTTATAAAATCTTCAGGCATTAACACTTGATCTACTTCACAAGTCGCAGCTGCAGGCGCTCCATTATTTACAATATCTATTGCTTCAACTGGCGTTCCAGCAGTTCTATGAATCATTCCTGTTTGTCCATTAGAATCAATAACGTTTGGATTAATAACGTTTCCATGTTGAGAAAATGCAACTCCTGTAGCTATACACATAGCCATAATTAATAATTTTTTCATGATTTAAATTTTTAAAATATGTTTATTAATATTTAGCAGATCCTATTTTGAATTCAAAAAAATTCAAAAGAAATGCTATCGGGAGGTACTTCTTAAGTTAAAGGGGGAAATGTAATTTATAACTTACATTTCACATCAACTCTTAAAATGAGAGTTGGAACCATCTATACTAATCGATTAATCGTCATTTATAATTATACTGTAAATATAGAACCGCTTTTCAATTTGGTAAATGACCTACATCAGTTTGAAGATATTTTTAAACTTTTTTTGGATCAATACAAAAAATTGTAATTAAAATCATCTACAAAAAACAACACATGGTTTAGTACTTGAGCTCTTAATGTTAAGAAATCATCTACTCTAATTAAATAAATTCCTCCTTTTATTTTATAATTATCAAACTCTTGAACAAAAGAAAAAAGAGTGAAAAATAATATTGAAATAAAGAAAATTACGGTCTAATTTTTTATAAAAATAAATTTAATTAAGAGCTAACTACACTCATCTCTGCTCCCCCAAATTGAACTATTCTTGGGTCCTGGAACATAGAGTTTGTACCTATTCTATTTAATAAATTATGATTCCCTGTTTGTAATACTCCTAAGTTAATTGGCTGTTTATTATAGTAATTTGAAAATTGATACTTATTTTTATCTCCAATTTGAGATACTGTATGCTCTCCTTTTGCATACCTATTATATATATTAGCTACATTTTCAGTACCTATTTGTTTTAATGAAATTGTGCTACTATTTTTTTTGTGATGTACGTTGAGAATTATTTGTAGCATAAGCTTGTGATTGCTCTATAGTGTAGTGTAATTGATTTGAAAAATAACTTTGTAATTTTTCATCTTGAGCATTCATTAAAAAAAGAAAACAAGAAAATATGATATGTTATTTTCTTGTCTTTATCTTTTTAAAAATTATAAAAATGGAGTGAGAAGAATATTCTCACTCCATTTAAGAGTACTAGTTAGTGACCACCATGGCTACCAGGAGTACTAATTTGAGTTACTTGAGCAGTATTTAGATTACCAGTCTGTTTTATACATGAAGCACTTTTAGCTCCTAAATCACCTGTTTGACTTACTAAAGATGAGTTTTCATTACCAATTTGATTAACCAAACTACTGTTATTTGCCATATCAGCATTTTGAGTAACACAAGAGATGTTATCATCCCCTACTTGGTTCACTGTAGAAAGATTCATAAACTCACTAGAATCACCAACCATAGTTTGAGTTTCTACAGAAGTATTTCCATTTCCTGTTTGGTATGCAGATGCATAATTATTAGAACCTCTTTGAACTTGTTGAGCTCCATTTTCATCTCCAACTTGGCTCGCAAATGCTACACTTCCACTAGCTTGATTTGCACCAGTAGATTGATCTTGAACGATTGTGTTTCCATCACCCCAAGACAATGCTGTAGCCTCATTGTTATCATAACGTTGTTTTTGAGAAATTCTATTATCATTACCTGTTTGGCTTGCATAAGCAAAACTACCTTCAGCATGCATAGCATCATCAGCTCCAACGTCTTGTACAGCATAATTGTCGTTTCCTAATTGTTCAATACGGCCATCATTACCATCACCAAATTGTTTAATCTGTGCACCATTTCTATATCCTGTTTGATCAGTTGATGCTAAATTACCTTCTTCACCTGGAATAAAATTGGTGTTATTTTGTCTGATTAAAGACTCGTTACCTAGACCAACTTGAGTTCCATTCGCTTCATTAAGATTACCTACTTGTCTTATTAAAACTCTGTTCCTTCCATTTCTTATAAAATCTTCAGGCATTAACACTTGATCTACTTCACAAGTCGCAGCTGTAGGCGCTCCATTATTTACAATATCTATTGCCTCAACTGGTGTCCCCATTGTTCTGTCAATCATTCCTGTTTGTCCATTCGGATTAATAACGTTAGGGTTAATAACGCCTCCTTCATGTTGCGAAAATGCCACTCCTGTAGCTATACACATAGCCATAATTAATAATTTTTTCATGATTTAAATTTTTAAAATATATTTATTAATATTTAGCAGATCCAATTTTGAATTCAAAAAAATTCAAAAGAAATGCTATCGGGAGGTACTTCTTAAATTAAAGGGGGAAATGTAAATTTATAACTTACATTTCACATCAACTCTTAAAGTGAGAGTTGGAACCATCTATGCTAATCGATAATCGATTAATCGTTACTTATAATTATACTGTAAATATAGAACCGCTTTTGAATTTGGTAAATGACCTACATCAGTTTGAAGATCTTTTTTAAAATTTTTTAAAAAAAGGCCTAAAATCGCCTTTTAAAAAAAAATAAAACACTTTTACAGATAAGTACATTCCAAATTATTTTAAATAATTGGAAATTTGAAGATTAAAAGTGTAAGATGTAAGATATATTACCTCGTAAATAATAATTCTCTGTACTTTGTTAATGGCCACAAATTGTCATCTACCATCGTTTCTAATTTATCACAATGATATCTAATTTCATCAAAAAATGGTTTTACTTTTTCACAATAATATGCTGCACATTTAAAACCATTTAACTTATTCGCTTTTCTACGTTCATCAACCATTTTATTAACTAACGCATTAATTTCTGTGATATGATTAGAAATAACCATAATAAGTTCTATTTGTTCTTTTGCGATGTTTTTAAATTCAGGTCCAAAAATTTCTTTTAAATTTTTAGTATTCTCTAATAATGTATTTTGATAAATAATAGCAGTTGGCACAATATGATTTCTAGCAATGTCTCCTAAAACTCTACTTTCTATCTGTAAACGTTTTGTGTATTCTTGTAATTTAATTTCATAACGAGCTTCAATTTCTACCTTGCTCATTACATCCATTTCTTCAAACAGGTCAATTACTTTTTTAGAGACTTTTACTTTTAAGGCTTCTGGTGTGGTTTTATTATTACTTAAACCACGTTTTTTTGCTTCTTTTTCCCAAGCATCTCCATACCCATCTCCTTCAAATCTAATTTTTTTAGACTCTTTTATATATTCTCTTAAAACATTAAAAACAGCTTCGTCTTTCTTTAGTTTTTTTGTCTCTATTAATTTATCAACTTCTATTTTAAATTCTTTTAATTGCTTAGCAACAATTGTATTTAAAACAGTCATTGGTGTTGCACAATTAGACAAAGAACCTACGGCTCTAAACTCAAACTTATTTCCTGTAAATGCAAATGGTGATGTTCTGTTTCTGTCTGTATTGTCTAATAAAATTTCTGGTATTTTACCAATAATATTCAGTTTTAAATCCGTTTTTTCTTGAGGTGATAATTTTCCTATTGTTACATTTTCTAGCTCGTCTAAAACTCTAGATAATTGACTACCAATAAACACAGAAATAATTGCTGGTGGCGCTTCATTAGCACCTAATCGATAATCATTACTTGCAGATGCAATTGAAGATCTTAACAATTCTTCATTTTCACAAACTGCTTTTATTGTGTTTATAAAAAAAGTAAGAAATTGTAAATTCTTCATTGGTGTTTTCCCCGGACTTAACAAATTAGTCTCTGTATCTGTAGCTAAAGACCAATTATTATGTTTACCAGAACCATTTATGCCTGCAAATGGTTTTTCATGGAATAATACTTTAAATTTATGTCTGCGAGAAACTTTCTGCATTACATCCATTAATAAAGAATTATGATCTACAGCTAAATTTGCTTCCTCAAAAATTGGTGCTAATTCAAATTGATTTGGAGCAACTTCATTATGCCTTGTTTTTACAGGAATTCCTAACAACATACATTCTTGTTCTAATTCTTGCATAAAGCTCATTGCTCTTGCAGGGATTGTTCCAAAATAATGGTCATCTAATTGCTGTCCTTTTGCTGAGGAATGTCCAATTAAAGTTCTACCTGTTAATAGTATATCTGGTCTAGACAGCGCCAAAGCATCATCTATTAAAAAATATTCTTGCTCCCAGCCTAAAGTAGCATTTACCTTAGTTACATTTTTATCAAAATATTTACAAACGGCTGTTGCAGCGACATCTACCGCCTGTAATGCTCTTAAAAGTGGTGTTTTATTATCTAAAGCTTCCCCTGTATAAGACACAAAAATAGTTGGTATACACAAAGTTGTTTCATAAACAAAAGCAGGAGAAGTAGGATCCCAGGCTGTATAACCTCTTGCTTCAAAGGTATTTCTAATTCCGCCATTTGGAAAACTTGATGCATCTGGTTCTTGTTGTACCAATTGCTCGCCATCAAACTTCTCCATAGCCAAACTACCATTTATGGATTCAAAAAAAGCGTCGTGTTTTTCTGCAGTTGCTCCTGTTAAAGGTTGAAACCAATGTGTATAATGCGTTGCACCTTTAGACATTGCCCAATCTTTCATACTTACAGCAACTTGGTCTGCAATTTTTCTATCTATTTTAGTTCCAAGGCCAATTGCATTCATTACACTTTCATAAGCTGCACGTGTAAGGTACTGTTGCATAGCATGTTTATTAAAGACATTTTGACCAAATAGTGTTGATCTTTTCTCATTTTGAACCACCTTTATAGGACTTCTATGTAGTGTTTCTTGCAAAGCGTTGAATCTAATCCTTGACATATTATTAAAATTTTGTACTTATTTTTAATTTTAAACAAATATACCCTTTCAAAATTAGGGATAAAATTATTTTTCATGCTTTTTATACATTTACCCCCTCTTTTTTTTGATATGTAAGTAAAATATTTGATTTTTGCATAACGAACATCACACAAACATTTTTTATTATGGCTAAAATTAAATTAGAATACATTTGGTTAGATGGATATTATCCAACCCAAAACATGAGAAGTAAAACCAAAGTTGAAGAGCATGAAAACTTTCAAGGAACTGTAGAGGAGTTAGGTAATTGGTCTTTTGATGGTTCATCTACAAAACAAGCTTCAGGTGGAGCATCTGATTGTATTTTAAAACCAGTTGCTATCTATCCAGATCCTAAAAGAAGAAATGGTTATTTAGTAATGAATGAGGTAATGAATGCTGATGGAACTCCACATAAATCCAATGCACGTGCTACTATTGAAGATGATGATAACGATTTCTGGTTCGGATTTGAACAAGAATACTTCATTATGGATACTGAGACTGATTTACCTTTAGGATTTCCAAGAGGTGGCTACCCAGCTCCACAAGGAATGTATTACTGTTCAGTTGGAGGTAGACATACTCATGGTCGTGATTTCGTTGAAGAGCATGCCGACTTATGTATTGATGCTGGTTTAAACTTTGAAGGAATTAACCAAGAGGTTGCTTCCGGACAATGGGAGTACCAGTTATTCGCAAAAGGAGCTAAGAAAGCAGGAGATGAAATTTGGATATCTAGATATTTATTAGATCGTTTAACTGAAGGCAAAGGAATGTACATTGAGTACCACCCAAAACCATTAGGAGATACTGATTGGAATGGATCTGGTATGCACGCAAACTTTTCTAATACAATTTTAAGAACCTGTGGTTCTAAAGAAAAGTATATTGAAATCTGTGAAGCTTTCCGTCCGTTAGTAAAAGAACACATCAAAGTTTATGGAGAACACAACGAGCAACGTTTAACCGGAGATCACGAAACTGCATCTATCCATGATTTCTCTTGGGGGATTTCTGATAGAGGAGCATCTATTCGCATTCCAATTATCGTTGTAGAAAAAGGATACAAAGGATGGTTAGAAGACCGTCGTCCATCTTCAAATGGAGACCCATATAAAATTGCTGCAAGAATTATTAAAACTGTTAAACCAGTTAAATAATATTACTATTTAATACAATAAAAACGCTAACATTAATTTGTTAGCGTTTTTATTTTTCCAAGCTTTTGTGATTCCCTAAATAGTAACGTAAATAAAAATAGCATAAACTGATAATAAAACAATACCATCTTTCCAGTTTAAACGCATTCCTTTTGGTAAAAAAACTAAAGGTAGAATTAGCAAAGAAACTCCTAACATCCAGAAAACATCATTATTGATCAATCCCATATCTGTAACAGACACAGGTGTTATCATAGAAGTGATTCCTAAAACAGCCAAAATATTAAATACATTTGATCCGATGAGGTTTCCTAAAGAAATTGCTTTTTCCTTCTTTAAAACTGCAATAACAGACGCAGCTAACTCAGGTATACTAGTTCCTATCGAAATAACAGTTACTGCAATTACACGCTCTGTTACACCAAACTCTATGGCTAGTGATGTTGCTCCATTAATTAATAATTCCGCCCCCCCCCAAAGAGCGACTCCTCCAATAGTGAAGAAAAGGACAATTTTATAAAGTGGTAACGGTTCATCATCTTCTGGAAACTCATCTAAAACTGCAGTTTTTTGAAAACGCAAAAGGTATATTAGAAAAATAATTAGAAATGAAAATAAAATTATACCTTCATATTGCACTATAACCTTATCTCCTGTTAAAAATAGATATAACATGGCGGAAGCAATCATCATTACAGGCCAATTCGTTTTATAAAAACTTGTTTGTACTTCCATAGAACCTAATAATAATGTGATCCCTAATACTAAACCCAAATTAGCAATATTAGAACCTATAACATTACCTAAAGCCAAATCTGATGCTCCGCTTAAAGCTGCATTAATACTTATAATTAACTCTGGTGCTGAAGTTGCAAACGAAACTACTGTCATACCAATTACTATTTTTGGTATTTCTAATTTTAACGATAAAGCAACTGCTGATTTTAACAACCAATTTCCTCCCAAAATCAATAACACCAATCCAGCAATTATTAAAAAAAAATTCATCTATTTTAATTTTTGACGAAGATACATTTTTATCACTTTAAGAAAAAAACAAAAATTGAAACATGAATTAAAAGGCTTAAAAAGGTAGACTTTCCTTTGTTTTTCTATTTAAACCAAATACACCCCTTTACCCTATAACAGTTTAAAACATATTTAATAAATTACAACTACACATTAAAACACACTACGCGTAAAGTATGTTTCACATTACAACTAAATCAACTTTTTTAGCTCATAATGTAAAACCAAATAGATAAATAGGTCTTAAAACATTTGGTAGACAGATCTCAATACTCATACATTAATAAAAACAATTTCGAAATTGACCTATTTTACGAACCATTAAATAACTATTACTATGATTATTGTTGCCCTAAAAACGATTAAAAATATTTCAGAAATTCTTTTTACTTTAGTCTTCTAATTAAAATTCCTTCAAAAATGAATGAATTGATTATTTTTATTAAATTTGGTATACAATCAAACAATAATGAAAAAACAAGTTTTTAAAATTCTTACAAAATCAATTAAGTTTATTTTTCCTTCTTTTACAAAAAAAAGATTAGATATTTCTAAAGCTTCAAAATTTCAATTAGCAATTATCGGATGGAGAGCTTTTGTAACTAAAAACTCATTTAATTAAAAAATAAAATTATGATAGATAATTATACCAAAGTATTTACAGAAACCACAATTATTGTAAAAAGACTGCATTCGTTATTAAATGAAGCAGGTGTTTCTTCTAGATTATCAGACAGGGTAGAGTCTGCAAGACTAGGTGGTTTTGGGGTTCCTCCTAATTCAGTTGAATTATTTGTCTTGAATAACGATATAGAAAAAGCACAACCTATTATAGATTCTTTTAAAGAAGAAATTAATTCATAAAAAAATGATTTAGATTTCTTAGTTTAAAAAAATGCTATTATATTTGCACCCGCTTAACGGCCATGTGGCGCAACTGAATAGCGCACTTGATTACGGCTCAAGAGGTTGCTGGTTTGAATCCAGCCATGGTCACCAACAAAACCAGTACTTTCCAATGATTTGGAAAGTACTGGTTTTTTCATTTGCAGGATACTTGCAGAATAAGCACCCCCCGTTATTACGAATCAATAGGAAATTATACCGAGGTGAATCAAAATCAATAAAATCCCTAATCAACACTTTAACAGTAGCTTATATTTATAATTTCAATAAATTAAGATAAAATCCTATAGTAAAGATTCGTAATTATTATTTTTTTTATAGATCTCTTTGACATTTTGGGAACGACAGGTTTTGACAACAAGGACAATGAACTTGTAAGCATCGTAAAAGTAAATATAGAAAACTTGAAGCTTTGGCAAGTTTTTGAAACTAAAGAAGATAAGCTAAAATCAGGTTGTTCTTCACCAACTTTTAGTCGAAAATTAAGAAAGAACTAAGTATGTAGAAAGCTTTTTGGCTGCTTGTTTGGACCCGAGTTCGATTCTCGGCGTCTCCACAAATTAAAAAACCTCCAAGTTTGGAGGTTTTTTAATTTTAATAATTTAAGAATGGAGTTTTGTGATTATATTGCAGAAAAACAAGATTAATTAATGAAAATTATAGTTTCTGTAACTAATGATTTATCTACAGACCAACGTGTAGATAAAGTTTGTTCTACATTACAAAAAGAAGGTTATAAAATTGTTCTTATTGGTAGAAAACTTAAAAATAGTACTCCCTTAAATAGAAGTTATAGCACAAAAAGAATTAAATTAATATTTAATAAAGGTTTTTTATTTTATGCTGAATTTAATTTTCGCTTATTTTTTGTTTTACTTTTTTCTAAAAAGGATACACTACTTTCTAATGATTTAGATACTTTGCTTCCAAACTACCTCGTTAGTATTCTTCAAAGAAAAAACATAGTATATGATAGTCATGAGTTGTTTCCAGAAATTCCAGAGTTAGTTCATAAGCCTTTTATAAAAAAATGTTGGTCTACTTTAGAAGCTTGGATACTTCCAAAACTTAAAAACACGTATACTGTTTGTAATAGTATTGCAGAGTTTTATGATAAAAAATATAATTCTAAATTTAAAACTATTCTTAATTTACCCAATAAAAAGGAATTAGAATTCGGTGTTTTTCCATTTAAAACAGCAGGAAAAAAGATTATTATATATCAAGGTGCAGTTAATATAGGTAGGGGTTTAGAGTTAATCATTGACACCATGAAGCTTCTTGATAACTGTATTTTAGTAGTTATTGGTAATGGTGATATTTATGAAACTTTAGTTAAAAAGGTAGGTAACAAAAACTTAAATAATAAAATTCATTTTTTAGGAAAAATTTCTCCAAAAGAATTAAACAAACTAACTCCCTTAGCTAATTTAGGATTAAGTATTGAAGAAGATTTAGGTCTAAACTATAGATTTGCACTACCTAACAAAATATTTGATTACATTCAGGCAGAAGTACCTATTTTGGTTTCTAATTTACCAGAAATGAAACGAATTTCAATAAATTATAAAGTTGGTGAAATTATTAAAAACAGGAAACCAACAGAACTTGCTCAACAAATTGAAAAGTTGTTAGAAAAAGATTTTTCTAATGAATTAAAAAAAGCAAAAAAAGAATTGATTTGGGAGAATCAAGAAGAAAAACTACTTACTATTTTTAAGGATTTTATGTAAATAAGTAAGTCTAAAAAGGTTGTAAAAAAATAATGAAGATTTTTTATCTGCTATTCTCTCAAATATACTGTGAAAAATTGCTAAAAAACTAACAATCTTGTAAGTTTCAAGCTTATAAAACATTTTAGAAATCTGAGTATCTTTTTTTAAAATGTGATTACACATAATTAAATAAGTCAGATTTTCTAATGCCGCTTTTGTTTTGTTTAAAAAATCTTTATTTTCATCAATTCCCAAATGATAAACAGCATTATCTAAATGTTTTATATCAATTCTATTCTTTTTTAATTCTTTAGAAAAGAGCAGATCTTCATATCCATATTTAAGTAAACTTTCATTAAAATTAATAGTGTCAAAAATTATTTTTTTAATTAAAAAGTTAGCAGTAAAAAAATATTTATAGGGTTTTTTTTTTCTTATAAAAACTGGTTTTTCTTCATTCTTTTTACCCATTTTGCATCTAAGTAAACTACAAGTAATATCATTTTCATAAGCAATACCACCTAAATAAATAGGATCATTACCAATCTCCATTTCTTTAACATAGTTACTAATAAAGTTTGTTGACGTTGGAAAAACATCACTATCTAAAAACAACAACCACTTATATTTTGCTTTTTTTGAAAGTAAATTTCTAATTGCACTTCTTCCAATGTTTTCTTTTAATTCAATAAAACTGGAACAAGTTAAAAAATTTATTTCTTGATTATATTTATTAAGTTTTGATTTTGAGCCGTCATCAATACAAATAATTTCAAAAGAAATATTTGATTTAATCAATTGCTCATGCAGTTCTTTTACTAAATTTAAGGAATTATAATTATATGTAGGAATTAACACCGTTAACATTATACAGTAGCTTTTTGTTCTACTTCAAATAACTTACCACCTTCACATTTAATGGTTCTTTGTTTAAACTTAACAATTAACTGATAATCATGAGTTGCCATTAAAATAGTCTTTCCGCTTTTATGAATATCATTTAATAACTCAATAACTTCTAAGGAAGTTTTTGGGTCTAAATTACCAGTTGGCTCATCTGCTAAGATTAATTCTGGATCATTTAATAAAGCTCTAGCAATGGCAACTCTTTGTTGTTCTCCACCAGAAAGTTCAAATGTTTTTTTGTAATATTGAGATTTCATTCCAACTTTATCTAAAACCTCATTAATTTTTTCCTTTATCTTCTCTTTATCTTTCCAACCTGTAGCTTTTAAAACAAACTCTAAATTTCCAAAAACAGTATTATCACTTAATAATTTAAAATCTTGAAATACAATTCCTATTTTTCTTCTTAAAAACGGAATTTCCTTCTCTTTTAATTTCTTTAAATCAAAACCTACAATAGCTCCTGTTCCTCTTTGTAAACTTAAATCTCCATACAAAGTTTTCATTAAGCTACTTTTTCCGCTACCCGTTTTACCAATTAAATAATAAAAATCTCCTTTCTGTATATCTAAATTCACTTTAGACAAGACCAAGTTATCTCTTTGGTAAATATCTGCATTCTCTAATTTTAAGACTGATTCACTCATAAAATAGTAGTTTCTACAAACTTAGAAGTTTCTATTCATTTTTCACTATGAATTGAAAACAATTCTTACTTTTGATATAAATATATTAACATTTTTTACCTCCCCCATCAAACAAAATTTAATATTATTCGTTATTAATTTTGAGTATCAAAAAATAAAAGCATGAAGTTTGGTTTTTTTTTAAAACATTTTTTATCAATTTTTATTTCCTTAACAACAGCATCTAGTTTTTGTCAACAAACTATTATAGATGCTGGCACTTTAACAGGGTATAATAATGCTTTAAAGCTATACAATAATAAAGCGTACTTCGCAGCACAAAAAACATTTATAGCAGTTAAAGATAAATCTTTAGATGGTTCTCATTTAAGATCTGACGCAGCATATTATGATGCAATGTGTGCTATTAAATTAAAACAAACAGGCGCAGACAAAAAAGTAGTAGCTTTTGTTGAAGAAAACCCAAACAGTAATAAAAAAAACAAAGCATATTTTAATGTTGCTAACTATTATTTTGCAAACAAAAAAGCGGCTTATGCATTAAAATGGTTTCAAAAAGTAGCTATAGATCTTCTTTCTGAAGAAAGTAAAAAAGAACTCAATTTTAAAATGGGATATGGTTTTTTAGTAACTAAAAACTTGACTTTAGCAAAAACTAAGTTTTTACCTTTAATAAACGATGCAAAATATGGTAATGATGCTAGGTATTACTATGGTTACATTGCTTATAGATTAGAGGATTATGGAATTGCAGAATCTACTTTAAAGGAAATTGCAGATAATGAATCTTATAAAGCAGAAATTTCATATTATTTATTAGACATTAGTTTTAAATCTGGTAAATTTAATCGTTGTTTAAAAGTTGGTATAGAATTACTTAAAACAAGTAGAAAAAAAGAGGTCTCTGAAATTTCTAAAATTATTGGTGAGAGTTATTTTAACTTAAAAAAATACGCAGAAGCAACGCCGTACTTAAATGCCTATAAAGGTGAAAAAGGAAAGTGGAATAATACAGATTATTATCAATTAGGGTATGCATATTATATGCAAAATGATTTTGAAAATGCAGTAAGAAATTTCAATAAAATTATTGATGAAAATAATAATGTTGCTCAAACTGCGTACTATCATCTCGGTGAATGTTACCTTAATTTAGAACAAAAAGCGGAAGCATTAAATGCTTTTAAGTCTGCTAGCGAAATGAATTTTAATAAAGAAATTAAAGAAGATGCTGCTTTAAATTACGCTAAATTAAGTTATGAAGAAGGAAACCCTTTTAAAAGTGTTGCTGATGTTTTACAAGATTATTTAAAAACCTACCCTAAGTCTAAAGCTTATGAAGAAATTAATGAATTGGTTGTTTCCTCCTTTATTCACCAACAAGATTATGAAGGTGCGTTAACTTTTTTGAGGAAAAGAAAGTCTAAAGAAAACATCGCTTTGGCTTTAGAAGTTTCTTTATATAGAGGAATTCAATTATTTAATGAGAGAAAATTAACAGAAGCGCTTTCTTTTTTTACAGACAGTAAGAGGTCTGAAAATTCAGAAATAAATAAAAAAGCACACTATTGGGAAGCTGAAACGACTTACAGATTACAAAACTATAAAGAGGCATTAACGAAGTTTATCACCTTAAAAAAGTTTCAAGAAAACGATTCTGAAAAGGTATTCTCTTTAATTGATTATACTATTGGGTACACTCATTTTAAACTTAAAGAATACAATAAAGCTACTTTAGCTTTTAATGATTTTCTAAATAAAAGCGATATCGAAAATGCTATTAAAAATGATGCTCTAATTCGTTTAGGTGATAGCTATTTTGCAACAAGAAATTATAGAAAAGCCATAGAGCCTTACAAAAAAGTAGTTAATGAACTTGGAGCTGAATCTGATTATGCACAATATCAAATAGGAATTAGCTATGGATTTTTAGAGAACAATGATTTAAAAATTGAAGCATTAAAATCTGTTGTAAACGATTATCCAATTTCTTTATTAAAAGATGATGCATTGTATCAATTAGCAAATACATACACAGCTATTAAAGATCATAAAAATGCACACCTTGCTTATGATAGGTTATTAGAAAAACACCCAAAAAGCATCTTTCTACCTAAAGCTTTAGTACGCCAAGGTTTATTGTATTATAATGATAATCAAAATGAAAAAGCGTTAGAAAAATACAAACAAACTACAAGTCAATTTCCAAATTCTACAGATGCTTTTGAAGCAGTTGCAAATGCAAGAAAAATTTATATTGACAAAGGTGATTTAGATGAGTATGTTAGTTGGATGAGCACATTAAAATTTATTAATGTTACCAATTCCGACTTAGACAACACCACTTTTGCTGTTGCAGAAAAAAAATATTTTGAATCTAAAGATACTGATGTTATTGTTAGTCGCTTATTTAATTATACAAGAAGTTTTCCTGATGGAATTCATAAACTGAAAGCCAATTTTTATTTAGCTGAAACCTTATTTAAAGTAAAAGAATTCAAGAGAGCAATTGATCATTATAAAGTTGTTTTAGAAAAAGAACAAAATGATTTTAGCGAAGAATCTCTTAGTAAATTATCTCAAATTTATTTACAAAAAAACGAGTTTGATAATGCACTTCCTTTATTAGACAGACTAGAGCAAGAAGCTTATTCTAAAGAAAATGTGCTCTTTGCTCAAAGTAATTTAATGAAAGGATATTATGAAACTGAAGCTTATGATTTTGCTATCGCATATGCTAAAAAAATAGTGCAAAAAGACAAATTAGAAAGTAGTTTAGAATATGATGCAAAAACTACTATTGCACGTGCTTCTTTTAAAACTGATGATTTAATTACTGCTGAAGAATTTTATATTGAAATAGAAAGAAATGCAACTGGAGAATTAAAGGCAGAGTCTTTATACTTTAACGCATTCTTTAAAAATCAGCAAAAAGAATATTTAAAATCTAATAAAATAGTTCAGAAATTAATAGCTAATTACTCTGCTTACAAATATTGGGCAGTGAAAAGTTATGTAATAATGGGTAAAAATTATTACGGTTTAAAAGATGTTTATCAAGCTACTTTTGTATTGGAAAACGTTATCAAAAATTTTAATCAATTTGAAGATATAATTAAAGATGCACAAACAGAACTTGATGAAATCAAAGAAAACGAAGCCAAAACAAATAATTCTGTAATACCTAAAAAAGCAGAAGTAATCCAAAAAGAAACTAAAAATTAATGAAAAAAGGCTTCACCATATTTTTAATTCTATTAGCATATTTATCTACAAATGCTCAAAAAAAGAATGTAGAAAAAGCTAAAGACACTGTAAAAACCGAGGTTGTAATTGTTGTTACAAAATACAATCCTGAAATTGCAGATGCAAAAAAAATTAAAAAAAATCCTACAATAAAACTTCTTAAAAAAAGTGAAAAGAAAAAACTAGAATATACAATTTACGCCGCTCCCGTGGCTTCTACTTTTATACCAAAAAGTGGTTCAGTAAAAGGAATTGACGTTGGTATAAAAGAGCGTATATATAACAATTATATTGCTGCTGGCTTTGGGAATTATACAACACCTTTCTTTGAAACCTACTTACAACATAGTACACGTTTTGAAAATGAATTTGGATTTTCTGCGAAATACTTTTCTTCTTTAGATAATATAAAAAATACTACTTTAAATAGTAACTATTCAAACTTTAATGCAAGTGTTTTTTACAAACAAGAAGACCGTTATTTTGATTGGAAGGTAAGTTTAAATTCAGAAAGAAATAAATACAACTGGTATGGGTTACCAGAAACTGCTTTTAATAAAACAACCATAAACGCTATCAATGAAGAGCAAACTTATAATTATTTTGAATTAAATGGCGAGTTCAATTTTATAGATTCCTATATCGATTCTAGTAAATTATCTATTTCATATTATACTGATGCTTATAAAAGCACAGAAATACTTGCCAATTTTGATACAAGACTAGACTTCCCTTTAAGTTTTATAAAAAACAATTTAAATAATATTGCCATTAAAACGGGGGTAGAATTTTTAAAAGGAGAATTTAAGAATAGTTATAAGGATGAAAACCCTGTAAAATATTCAATTATTACAGCCAAAGTACATCCAGAATATAAATTAGCTTATAAAGATTTCACGCTAAAAGCAGGGGCTAAAATCTTTGTTTCGCTAGACTCAGAAAATGATGCAACAAACTTTTTTGTATTCCCAAATATAATTGCACAGCAGCCTATTGTGAAAAAATACTTAAATATTTATGGCGGATTTTCTGGAGATTTACACACAAATACTTATAAGAGTTTTACTGAAGAAAACCCCTATGTTTCACCAACCTTATTTATTACTCAAACAGATGAAAAATCGAATTTCTTCATCGGTTTTAATGGTAAAATAACAAACGACATTAGTTATAATTTAAAAGTAAGTGCTAAAAGCGAAGAAGACAAACCGTTATTTCTGCGAAATAATTCAAAATCTGACGGAACAACATCCAATGCAAATAGTATTCCTTTAAAAGGGTATGAATATGGAAATTCATTTAGTGTTTATTATGATGATGTAAAAACCAATTCCTTATTTGCAGAATTAGAATATGAATTCACAAAAAGCATCACTTTTGGAACTAATTTTAATTATAATGATTACACCACAACAAATGCTTTAGAAAAATGGAATTTACCAGCATTAGAAGCTTCTTTTTTCGGAAAATATAAAAAGGAGAAATGGTATGCAACAACCAATATTTTTTATGTTAGTGAAAGAAAAGATGGCGTATATAATGCCCAATTTCCTTCAAGTTTCAAAGGTATAGAAACGATTAACTCTTATATTGATGTAAACCTAAATGGAGGCTATAATTTTAACGACAAATTAGCTGCTTTCTTAAAATTGAATAACATTTTAAATAATGATTACCAACGTTTTGCTAATTTTACAGTTCAAGGTTTTCAAGTTTTAGGAGGAATTACTTATAAGTTTGATTTTTGATATTTTTTACATAATTGAAAATTCACTTTTATTATATTTACTACATGTATTATTACTTAATTATTGCACTTCAGGTTTTTTGTTTTTATCATGTTTATAAAAACAAAAACGATTACTATTGGTATTTTATCATCTTTTTTATCCCTTTAATTGGTGGGTTAATTTATGTTTTTACACAAGTAATTAATAAAAATGATGTTGCTACAATAACCGAGGAAATTACCACAATAATAAATCCTACTAAAAAAATAAAGAATTTAGAACATGCATTAGAGTTCTCAAATACTTTCCAAAATAAAATTAATCTTGCTGATGCATATTTAGAAAACAAAGAGTATAACAAGGCCATTTTAAACTACGAGAGCGCATTAGAAAGTAATTTTAAAGAAGATCCTTACACCTTAAATAAATTAATAAAGTGCTATTTTGAAGTTGAAAATTTCGAAAAAGTTATTGAAAATTCAAGAAAAATAAATATCGCTAAAGATTTTGAAGAAACCCTTAATTATTATGGTTTAGCACTAGAAGAAAAAGGTGATTTTGAAGAAGCAGAAATTCAGTTAAGAAAAACAGATAAAAGATACTCTAATTATAATGAAAGGTTGGCTTTGTCAAAATTTCTAATTAGAAGAAATAAAAAGATGGAGGCAAAAGAAATTTTGCAAGAAATTATTTTAGAAACAAAAACGATGACTTCTGCTAATAAGAAAAAATATAAGCTCGTAATTTTAGAAGCAGAAAAAACAAAAAACCAATTATAATTACTTAACAAATTTCTAATTTCATTTTTGTAGATTTATAAAATCTAATTCAACTACAAAATGAAAAAAATAATACTCTTACTTTCAATTTTCATATCAATTATTTCTTGTAATAAAAAACAAATAAATCTAATTGATGCTACTCAATTCTCATCAGAAGAAAAAATTGACTCAACAAATATTAAACAATTCTTTAATAGTGTTTTAACTGAAGGAAAATCTTACGAATGGTTAAGGGATTTAACTTCAAATATTGGCGGACGTTTATCTGGTTCTCCAGAAGCAGCAAAAGCTGTTATTTGGGGAGAAAAATTAATGAAAGAAGTGGGTTTAGATTCTGTTTGGTTACAACCAGTTATGGTGCCACATTGGGTTCGTGGAGAAAAAGAAACAGCTAGATATACCACAAATGGAATAGAAAAAAATGTACCAATTTGTGCATTAGGCTTTTCTGTTGCAACTCCAAAAGAAGGCCTCTTAGCTGAAGTTTTAGAAGTAAAAAGTTTAGAAGAAGCAAAGTCTCTAGGAAACAAAATGAAAGGAAAAATTGTATTTTTTAATCGCTCATTTGACAATACATTAATAAATACCTTTAAAGCTTACGGTGGTTGTGTAGACCAAAGAGTACAAGGAGCTGCAGTTTGTGGAGAATTTGGCGCAAAAGGAGTTATTGTGCGTTCAATGACAAATAGAGTTGATGACTATCCTCATACAGGAACCATGTTTTATGGAGATTTACCAAAAGAAAAACACATTCCAACTGCTGCAATTAGTTCTAGAGCTGCAAATATTTTAAGTGCCGACTTAAAGAAAAACCCAACGCTAAAATTTTACTTCAAGCAAAGTTGTAAAACCTTACCAGACGCTCCTTCATTTAATGTTGTTGGAGAAATAAAAGGTACTGAAACTCCAGAAAATATTATGGTTGTTGGCGGACATTTAGATTCTTGGGATTTGGCTGAAGGTGCTCATGATGATGGAACTGGAATTGTACAATCTTTAGAAGTTGCTTATTTATTTAAAAAGAATAACATCAAACCAAAAAACACATTGCGAGTTATCTTTTTTATGAATGAGGAAAACGGAACAAGAGGTGCAAAAAAATATGCAGAATTAGCAAAATTAAATAAAGAAAACCATATTGGAGGTTTAGAATCTGATGCTGGAGGCCATACTCCAAGAGGTTTTTCTATTGATGCAAACGCAGTAAATACAACTCTTTTACAAAGCTGGAAAAAACTATTATCTCCTTATGGCTTACATGATATTGATAAAGGTGGAAGTGGCGCAGATATTAGCCCGTTAAAAGGAGAAAACGTAACCCTTGTTGGTTACAGACCAGATTCTCAACGTTATTTTGATTATCATCACACAAGTACAGATACGTTTGATAAAGTAAATAAACGTGAACTAGAGTTAGGAAGTGCATCTATGACAAGTATTATTTATTTGATGGATAAATATTTATATAGTAATTCTCCTATAAAACCTTAATCTAGTGGATATTTTAATCCTAATTCTTAGAATTATTTTTGGCGTATTTTTTACTTATGCAGGATTTATGCATTTTAAAAAACCAAAATTTTTCAATGGATTTATTCCACATTTCTTACCAAAATTAGCTACAAACTATGTCTTCGGTTTTATTGAGTTCGTCTTAGGAATTAGTATCTTTTTTAATCAAACAGCAAAAAATGCAGCAGTAGGCATTTTTATTTTAATGACTCTATTTTTACCAATTCACATTTTAGATGTCACAAAAAAGCAACCAGTAATTGGTTCTAAAAAACTAGCTATTATCAGAATTCCACTTCAATTTTTATTGATGTATTTATCATATTTAATCTATATAAGCATATGAAAAACGTACTATTAGTTGTTTTATTTTCAACTTTCTTTATTTCTTGTAAAAAAGAAAAAGCAGACTTAATTGTTATCAATTCCAACACCTATACTGTTAATGATAACTTTGAGAATACAGAAGCGTTTGCAATCAAAGACGGAAAATTTATTGCAGTTGGCACTTCTAAAGAAATACAAGCTAATTATAAATCAAAAAACACAATTGATGCAAAAGAACAAACAATTGTTCCTGGTTTAATTGATGCACATTGTCATTTTTATAGAATGGGATTACAGCAACAAAAAGTATCGTTAGAAGGCACAAAAAGTTATGATGAAGTGCTAGATAAAATTATCGCTTTTCAAAAAGAAAAAAACCTTACTTTTATTTCAGGACGTGGCTGGGATCAAAACGATTGGGAAGTAAAAGAGTTCCCAACAAAAGAGAAATTAGACAAATTATTCCCTACAATTCCTGTTGCTGTTGGCAGAGTTGATGGTCATGCTCTATTGGTAAATCAAGCAGCCATTGATGTATCAGGAATTACAAAAGACACCAAAGTTTCTGGAGGAGAAATAATCATCAAAAACGGAAAAATGACAGGTATTTTAATTGATTCAGCCATGGATTTTATTAAATTTCCTGAAACTTCAAATCAAGACGCAATTAAAGGTTTATTAGCTGCACAGAAAATTTCGTTTTCTTATGGCTTAACAACAGTTGATGATGCTGGTTTAGATAGAAACACAATAGAATTAATTGATGATTTACAGAAATCAAACGATTTAAAAATGCGTATTTACGCAATGGTTTCTGCTGATGATCAAGCGCAAATTAATTACTATATAAACAAAGGAATTACAAAAACGGACCGATTAAATGTGCGTTCTTTTAAAGTGTATGGTGATGGGGCTTTAGGATCAAGAGGAGCTGCAATGCGTGAACCTTACTCAGATAGAGAGAATCATTTTGGAGCTTTAATTTATGCTCCAGAAAGATATGAAGAAATTGCCAAACAGATTGCTGCATCAGAATTTCAAATGAACACTCATGCTATTGGAGATTCTGCTAATACTTGGATGTTAAAAACCTATCAAAATGTTTTAAAAGACAAAACAAATAGACGTTGGCGTATTGAACATGCTCAAATTATATCCTCTAAAGATTTTCAAAATTTTGATAATATTTTACCTTCTGTTCAACCAACTCATGCAACTTCAGATATGTATTGGGCAGAAGATCGAATTGGAAAAGACAGAATGAAAGGAGCTTATGCTTTTAAAGAGTTATTAAATAAATATGGAAAAATTGCTTTAGGAACAGATTTTCCTGTAGAACAAGTAAATCCATTTTTAACATTTTATGCTGCTACCATCAGAAAAGACATCAATAATTATCCAGAAAACGGATTTCAAATGGAAAATGCTTTAAGTAGAGAAGAAACCTTAAAAGGAATGACAATCTGGGCTGCATTTTCTAATTTTGAAGAAGAAGAAAAAGGGAGTATTGAAGTTGGTAAATTTGCAGATTTTATAATTCTAAATCAAGATATTATGCAAGTTAATGGAAATGAGATTCCAAAAACAAAAGTAATTTCTACTTATGTAAATGGAGAAAAGGTTTATTAAAATTATAAAAGTATATTCGCCAATAATTTTAAAAAACATAAAATGAAATCTTACATAACATTAATTTTTACACTATTACTTTTTGTTTCGTGTTCTATTGAAAATGAACCAAGTTTTACACCGCAAACAGAAGCCGATATCTTACAATATATTGAAGACAACAATTTAACTGCAACAAAAACCGATTCCGGATTATATTATGTTATTAATAATGAAGGTACGGGAACGAGACCAACTGAGAACTCTGTTGTAAATATTACCTATGAAGGATATTTTTTAGATGGAACTATTTTTGAACAAAGTGAATCTGGTGCAATACTTGAATTGACTGAAGTAATAAATGGCTTAAAAGAAGGTCTTCAACTCTTTAAAGAAGGTGGAGATGGTATTTTATTAATTCCATCTGATTTAGCTTATGGAGCAAATGGATATAATTCTATTCCAGGAGGAGCTGTGTTAGTCTTAAATATAAAACTAACAGAAGGTGATTATGCCGCTCAAAATGAAATTGATATTTTAAAATATATTGAAGACAATAATTTAAGTGCTACTAAAACTGATTCTGGATTGTACTATATTATTAATAATGAAGGTACGGGAACTAGACCAACAAATATGAATAATGTAACTGTTGCCTATAAAGGATATTTTTTAGATGGAACTGTCTTTGACGAAAGTAGTTCTAATGGAGTTGCATTTGGTTTGAATCAGGTAATTAAAGGTTGGACAGAAGGTATTCAGTTATTTAAAGAAGGTGGAGATGGAGTTTTATTAATTCCTTATCAATTAGGTTATGGAGTATATGGAAGTAGTTCTATTCCTGGTTGTGAAGTCTTAGCTTTTGATGTGAAATTAATAAGTGTAAATTAAAGACACTTACAAATCATAAAAAAGGCGAAACTTAGTAAGTTTCGCCTTTTTTTAATTCTAGATTACTCTATTTAATATCTTGTAGTAAAACGTGCACAGCTTTTTTAAGCTGATCATCTTCTCCTCTCGCTTTCCAACCTGGTTTATTGGTTACTAAATAATCTGGCACTGCAGGACCATGTTCCATATTCATTCCAGATTCTTTTACATACCAAGCTCTAAATGGCATTCTTATATAACCATCTTGTAAACGATGTCCTCCTGTAGAAATTACAGCTCCAAAAGTGGGCTGTCCAACTAACTTTCCTAATTTTAAACTCTTAAAAGCGTGTGCAAAAATTTCTGCATTTGAATAGCTACTCTCATTGGCTATAGCCACTAAAGGTTTTGTGTTTACAGATAAAATTGCTCTCTCGTTAAATGGGTAATTTCCTTTATATTTTTCATTATTTTTCTGAAGATTATCTGTTGCTCCTCTTGGAACCGTATAGGCATGCTGTTGATACGTTAACACCGCCATTAAGCGATCAGTAGTCCAACCACCACCATTATTTCTAACATCAATAACAATTCCTTTTTTACCGTAACCACTCGCTTTTAACTCGCGTTCAAAACGCTCAAAACTTGGTAAATTCATTCCTTGAATATGAATATATCCTAATTGTCCATTTGAATATTCTTCGACTAACTTTTTACGAGAATTCACCCATTCTTCATACAGTAAACTTCTAATGGTTTCTGTGGAATCTGTTCTAACAACAACTTCTTTTTTACTCGCTAAAGTCAACAAAATTTCGTTTCCAGAAGTATTCTTTAAAAGGCTATAAAAATTGGTAGTTTTCTCAATCTTTTTTCCATTTACAGCGGTAATCACATCGCCAATATTTAAAGAAACATTTGTTTTTGTGGATGCTGAATTTGGTAAGATAAAATTAATTCTAACGCCATTATTCACATTAGAAACATCCAATCCTAATAAACCAACTTTATCACTATACGTATCTTCTAGAGTGCTTCCTCGAAACCCCATATGACTTGCATTTAATTGCCCCAACATATTATTAAACATAAAAGAATAATCTTGTTTTGTGGACGCTGCTAAAACCCAAGGTCGATATCTTTTTACAATCTTGTCCCAGTTATAACCATGATATTTAGGATCATAAAAACCCGCAGTTATTGCTCTCACCCCTTCTTCAAAGATTTGCTCGTTTAGTTTTTGAAAATCTGTTGTGTAGGTTGCTGAATGTGAAAATGATGTAACTTTATCGCTTTTTAAAATTAGTGATTTTAATTTTCCTTTTGATGCATAATATAAAGTTCCTTTATTTAAACTGTAACTACCAACATCAGAAACATCTTTCACTTCTTTTGGAGTTCCACCAGTTATTTCAACTTTATAATACCCATTTTTATTCGTTGCTGGGTTTGTAGCTGAGACATAAACACTTTTACTATCTGCACTAAATAATGTTCCACCTTCGTTACCTGCCCAACTGGTTAATTGCACTAATCGGTCATAAATTTTATCTTCATCTATACTTACAACTACTTTTTCTTCTGCTTTTTCTTCTGCTTTTTTATCCTTAGATTTTTCTTCTTTTTTGGGTTGATAATAATCGCCCTCTTTAAAGTCTGCTTTGGTCTTTTCCCAATCTGATTTCTGCAACCAAACCATCCAAGTATCAAAATTAACACCACCTCTATCTCCTGCTCTATTGGAAACAAATGAAAGTTTTTTTCCATCAGGACTCCAAACCGGAGAAGAATCTGACCTTGGGTGCATAGAAACATTCATTTTATTAGAAGGGTTTTCTATCGATTGAATATAAATTTCGCTGTCGAAATCTAAATCTTGTTGAGAATAAGCAATGTATTTACTATCTGGACTCCAAGAAACATCATTTGCAGCTGCCCAAGAATCTGAATAGCTTTTCGGTTTTACTATTTTACTGTCTTTTAAGTCCGCAATAACTAATTCTCCTCTACCAACTCTGTAAGATATTTTCATTCTATCCGGAGATAATAAAGGCTCAAAAACATCTGTTTTACTTTTTGTTAATTGCGTAACTTTCGTTTTTAAACTTCTGTTTAATTGTACCTTTTCATCAGTAGATTCTACTTTAAAAAATTCATTTTGTCCATTTCTATCTGATAAAAAACCTAGCGTATTATCATCAATCCAAAACGGATTGTCATCTCTAAAAGGATGATTACTAACATTATTTGTTTTCGTTTTATCCTTATTATTTTCTTTGACAAAAATTTCACCATTGATACTTAGTGCTATCAGTTTTCCGTCTGGAGAAACACTTAAATTACTAATAGCATCAGCTACTGTTTTTGTTTCTTCTAACTCAAATCTATTGTCCGTTGATAAATTTAAATTTAGCTTTTTAGAAACACTATTTTGAAGTTTAAAAACATCAACCCCGCTATTGTAAATAATTGTTCCATTATTACTAACCGTAAACGAAGAGACACCACTAACATTTAAATTTGTCAATTGGTTTTCAGCACCGCTTTTTGTTCCATCAGCATTTAATGAAGTCTTATAAATATTATATCGACCACTTTCTGAACTTACATAATATAAGGTATTATCTGCGTCCCAAAGAGGTGTATGATCGTTCTTTTTACTCGTTGTTATTTGATGATATTCTTTTGATTTTAAGTTGTAAATCCAAATATCTCTTTGTGCAGGACCGTTATAATCTTCTCTAGAAATTCTACAAGTTCCTTTCACAAAAGCTACAAAATTTCCGTTTGGCGAAACTGCAGCTTGACTTCCTAAAGCCGTCATAAACCGATTAGGAGTTTCGCCATTTTCATCAATCCCGTAGATTGAAGGTTCGCGCTCTGTTCCCTTAAAAATTCTATTGCTAGAAAAAATGATCTTTCCATTAGAATCCCAATCACTTGGTGTATCTATAGATGGGTGATATGTTAATTGCATTGGAACACCTCCATTTAAATCAGTCTTAAAAATATTGGCACTACCTCTTCTATTAGACGTAAATACTAACTGATTACTTTTAGAATTCCAAATAGGATTGCTTTCATACCCTTGATGAATTGTTAACCTATTTGTTTGATTTGTTGCCAAATTAAGAACCCAAATATCACCATGATAACTGAAAGCCATTTTAGAAGCATCGGGACTTATAGATGGCATTCTTATTAAGGTGTTTTGCGCAATTAAAAAAGTAGCACTGAACAAAACTGCGAAAAGTAGTAAAGCTTTTTTAGTCATTGTGTTTGGTTTTAAACAACTAAGTTAAACTTTCTTAAACTATTTAATGTTAATTCAAAGCCCCTTTAAGATAATTTCAATAAATCCTTAACTAGTTATCGGTTTTATAAAATCGTTAATTTGTTCGGCACCATTCTTACCTAAATCTTTTATAAAAGCAGAGCCAATAATAGCTCCATTTGCATAATTACAAGCAGTATTAAAGGTGTTTTTATCTGAAATACCAAAACCTATAATCAATTTACTTTGTAAATTCATGGCTTTTATTCTTTCAAAGTATTCAATTTGATTATTTGAAATCTCCCCTTTTGCAGCGGTAATAGATGCAGAAGCCACTACATAAATAAATACCTTTGAAAAAGAGTCTATTTTTTAATTCTATCTGCGGATGTATGAGGTGTAATTAAAAACACATTTTTTAATCCGTATTTCTTAAATAATTCTTGGTAGTGGATTTCAAACTCTACCATCGGTAAATCAGGAATTATTAATATATCTGTTCTACAAACTACTGCTTTTTGACAAAATTTTTCTTTACCGTATTTTAAAAGTTAGTTCAAATATCTCAATAAAACGAACAGAAGGTGATTATGCAGTTCAAAATGAAATTGATATTTTAAAATATATTGAAGACAATAATTTAAATGCTACTAAAACTGATTCTAGATTGTACTATATTATTAATAAGGAAGGCACAAGAACCAGACCAACAAATACGAATAATGTAACTGTTGCCTATAAAGGATATTTTTTTAATGGAACTGTCTTTGACGAAAGTGCTTCTAATGGAGTAGATTTGGTTTTAATCAAGGAATTATAAGTTAGACAGAAGGTATTCCGTTATTTAAAAAAGGTGGAGATGGTATTTTATTAATTCCTTATCAATTAGGTTATGGAATATATAGAAAAAGTTCTATTCTTAGTTGTGAAGTCTTAGCTTTTCATATGAAATTAATATACTCACAAATTATAAAAAAAACAACTTTATAATTTTGACACTATTTCACCATCTATTCAGCCAATTCATGCTGTTTCAGACATATCTTGGACAGAAGATCAAATTAAAAAAGACCGAATGAAGGCAGCTTATGCTTTTAAAAATTTATTAATAAAGATTTGGTGAAATTGATTTAGTAACAGATTTCCCATAGAACAGGTAAATTGATTTAGCAACATTTTATGCAGCTACCATCAGAAAAGGTATCAATAACTATCCGGAAAATAGATTTAAAATGGAAAACCCCTTAAGTAGAGAAGAAACCTTAAAAGGAATGACAATCTGGCTGCTGGCACTAATTTTGAAGAAGAAGAAGAAGAAGAAGAAGAAGAAGAAAAAGGTAGTATTGAGTTGGTAAGTTTGCTGATTTTGTAATTTTATAATTTTGTGATTTTGTGATTTTGTGATTTTGTGATTTTAAATCAAGAGGCTATAAAAATTAATAGAAATGAGGTTCCAAAAACAATATCAGTTTCAACATTTTTAAATGGGAAAAGGTAAATTAGTCATAGAAAAAAATTAACAAAAACTTAATTACTGTTTTAATAAAAACTATTAATAAATTGTTAACTTTATTTCTAGATAACCATTCTAAAATAATAGGAATTATTTCTGATGAATAACCTAAAAAATAAACCGCTATGAAAACAATAAAAAAATTATTTCTTTTAGTATTAATTTTATTCACCGTTAATATTTTTTCTCAAAAAAAAACTCCAAAAGAAGTTATTAAGTTAACAGTTTTAGTAAAAGATGGTGAAGGTAAACCGATTCCTGGTGCTCTTATTTTAATAGATAATATTAAACAAGCAAGAGTTGCAAATTCAGCTGGTTATTTTAAAATAAAACTACAAAAAGCACCAAAAGAAATTACAGCTTTCTCTCCTTTACTAGGTGCAAAGAGTGTAAAGTATGATGGTAAAAATTCTATAATCATTAACATCACAAAAAACTCTAATAATTATGTGTCAGATACTAATTATGAAAAAATAGTAGATCCAATCCAATTCAGAAATATTTATGATTATTTAAGAGGTAAAGTTTCTGGCGTTAATATTACTTCCACAAATGTAATATCAATAAGAGGTAATTCATCATGGAGTGGCAGCAGATCACCATTATTTATATTAAACGGCGTTCCAGTAGATGAAGATACATTTGGAGCTATTGTTCCAACTACTATAAAAACCGTTAAAATTTTAAAAGGTCCTGAAACCGCAATTTACGGCTTACGCGGAGCCAATGGTGTTATTGAAGTTGTTACCACAATAAACTAGAATTAATTTAAAATTGGTGAGATAAAATCATCCACCTTTTTTGTGCCTTTTTTTCCTAAATATTTTATAAAAGCAGAACCAATTATAGTTCCATTTGCATATTTACATGCAGTAGTAAATGTTTGCTTATCTGAAATTCCAAACCCTATAATTAACTTACTTTGTAAGTTCATATTTTTTATTCTTTCAAAATAAGCAATTTGATTATTAGAAATATCTCCTTTTGCACCAGTAATAGATGCAGAAGCTACCACATAAATAAATGCTTTTGAATAAGAATCTATCTTTCTAATTCTTTCATCTGAAGTATGAGGAGTGATTAAAAAAACATTTGTAATTCCGTATTTATCAAATAAATATTGATAATGATTTTCAAATTCTACCATTGGTAAATCTGGAAGAATCAGCGTATCAATTCCACATTCTACAACTTTTTTACAGAACTTATCTTCACCATATTTTAGCATCTGATTTAAATACCCCATTAAGACCAATGGTGTTTTATTGGTGTCTTTAATCATCATTAATTGCTCAAAAATGATATCTAAGTTAACTCCATTTTCTAATGCTTTCTGACTACTATCTTGTATCGTAGGTCCATCTGCCAAAGGATCTGAATAAGGCAAACCTACTTCAATAAAATCTACGCCACTTTTTTCTAATGCTGAAATTACTTTAGTCGTATCATTTAACTTTGGATAACCACAAGTAAAATAGATAGATAATAAATTTTCACCTTTCTTCTGAAATAATTCTTGAATTGAATTCATAACCTAGTCTTCTAAATATTTTGTATAAATTTCTAAATCTTTGTCTCCTCTACCCGATAAATTAACCACTACAACTTGATCTTTTTTAAATTTTATTTTTGGCAAAACAGCCAATGCATGAGCCGTTTCTAAAGCAGGAATAATTCCTTCTATCTTCGTCAATTCAAAAGCTGCATCTAACGCTTCTTGATCTGTTGCACTCATAAATTTTGCTCTACCAATTTCATACAAAAAAGCATGCAAAGGCCCAACTCCAGGATAATCTAATCCTGCAGAAATAGAGTAAGGCTCAACTATTTGCCCATATTCATCTTGCATTAAAATAGTTTTACTTCCATGAATTATACCAACTTCCCCTAATTGAGAAGTTGCAGCACTTTCTCCAGAATTGACTCCTAAACCTGCTGCTTCAACAGCAATTAATTCTACATCTTCATCATCTAAATAGTGATAAAAAGCACCAGCAGCATTAGAACCTCCTCCAACACAAGCAATAATTGTATCTGGATTTTCTTTTCCTGTCTTCTCTTTTAATTGCCATTTTATTTCTTCAGAAATAATAGCTTGTAAACGTGCTACCATATCTGGATGCGGTGCAGGACCAACAACAGAACCGATTAAGTAAAAAGTTTCTGGATGCTGAATCCAATAACGAATTGCTTCGTTTGTTGCATCTTTAAGGGTTTTAGAACCACTGGTTGCAGGCACTACTTTTGCTCCTAACATTTTCATTCTAGTAACATTTGGTGCCTGACGCACGATATCTTTTTCACCCATAAAAACAGTACATTCCAGTCCCATTAATGCGCAAACTGTAGCTGTTGCAACTCCGTGTTGCCCAGCACCTGTTTCAGCAATAATCTTAGTTTTACCTAACTTCTTAGCAATTAAAATCTGACCAACAGTATTGTTAATTTTATGCGCACCGGTATGACATAGGTCTTCGCGTTTTAAATAAACGTGAGCACCATATTTTTCTGATAATCTTTTTGCTAAATATAAAGGTGTTGGTCTACCAACATAATCTTTTAGCAATGATTTATATTCTGTCTGAAACTCTTCTGATTCGATAATTTGGATGTAATTATCTGCTAATTCTTTTACATTCGGGTACAATAATTCTGGAATAAATGCGCCTCCAAATTGTCCAAAATATCCGTTTTCATCTGGGTGAAATTTTGATTTCATATTTTCTAATATTCTTTCATTGCAAAGAACGAAACAATCTCTTAATTAATAAGTAGATTACTTCACTATGTTCGTAATGACGTTCTTTTTAAACTCTTTTAATTCTTCTATTTTCTTTACTCCTGGCTTACTTTCAAACTTACTATTTACGTCTAATGCATAAATAGGTAAATTAGATTTCATTATTTTTTGAACCTCTTCAACATCTTCTAACCCGATTCCTCCACTTAAAAAGAAAGGTTTTTTAAAAGGATAATTTCCTAAAACAGACCAATCGAATTTTGTTCCATTCCCTCCTCTTTCTTTTCCTTTTGTATCAAACAAAAAGAAATCTACAACCTCTAAATAAGGTTTTAAAACATCAAAATTGAATTCATCTTTAATTCCAAAAACTTTGATGATTTCAACTTTTTCATCAGATAGTAAATGTTGATTTTTTTTCTTTTTTATCTGCTTATTTTCTTCAATAAACAACGCTCTTCTTTCTGCTAACTGGCTTTCTAAATCTTTAATATATTTTACAGATTCATCTCCATGTAATTGAATTGCATCTAGTTGATATTCTTCTACTAAAGAAATTACAATTTCTGGATATTCATTAACAAAAACACCTGCTTTTTTTATTGATTTTGGAAGTTCTGGAATAATACCTTCAAAATTTCTTTTTGACTTTTCGTAGAAAATAAACCCCAAATAATCGGGATGCAATGCTGCAACTTCCTGGATATTTGCCACATATTTCATTCCACAAACCTTAAGCTTCATTCTTTTTATGGTTTAATAGTTTATTTGTTTAACTGGGTATTGTTTTTTACTCAAACTCTAAATTGTTTTTTTTTACAAAAATAAACAATTCTACACTTACACTTTTTAGCGTATTTGACTTATAAATTCTTGACAAGCTTCTCCTGGGTTTTCTTCCTTCATAAAGTTTTCGCCAATTAAAAAACCTTGAAATCCAAATTCTTTGAGTCCAGTAATAATTTTTGGATCAGAAATTCCGCTTTCTGAAACCTTTAAACAAGTATCAGGAATTTGATTTGCTAATTTGATAGAATTCTCTAAATCAACTTCAAAAGTATTCAGATTTCTATTATTAATTCCGATGATTTTATTATCCAAATCGTTAATCTTATCTAAATCTTCTTGCGTATGCACTTCATACAAAACCTCTAAACCTAAATCTTTTGCTAAGTTTCCGTAGTTCCTTAATTCTGTTGCAGTTAAACAAGAGGCAATTAATAAAATTACATCTGCACCAATTGCTTTTGACTCTACAATCTGAAATCCATCAACAATAAAATCTTTTCTAAGAATTGGTTTTTGTTGATTAATAACTCTTGCTTCCATTAAATCTGCCATTGTACCTCCAAAAAACGAAGTATCAGTCAAAATAGATTGCGCAGCTACATTTGCGTCTAAATAGCCATTGGTAACTTCTGCAATTGTTGCTTTGTCGTTAATAATTCCTTTGGATGGAGATTGACGTTTAAACTCTGCAATAATTCCAGTAGAACCAGCCTCTAACAAAGATTTTTTCAAAGAGATAACTTCTCTACTAAAAAGTGGACTTTCAACTAATTTTTTAACCGGAACTTCTGCTTTAATCTTAGCTATTTCCTTCTTTTTAAATGCTATTATTTTATCTAGTATTGTCATATCAATAATTATGAATTCTAAATTAAGAATTACGAATTTGTGTTTCTAACTGTTTTTTGAATACTTCCGATAATTTTTAAAATTTCTTCAATATCTTTCAATAATGATACTGATTCTTTTTCTGTTAAGAAATCGGTATCTTTTAATAAACGAATCCAATAATGAGATTCTCTTGCTTCTTTATATGCTATTGTTAATTTAGCAAAAAAGTCTTTTCTACTTTGTCCTCCAATGGCTTCTTCAACATTTGCTCCTATTGAAGTGCCTGAACGTAATAACTGTTTACTTAATACGAATTCTTTCTTTTCTTGTGATAAATGTTTATATAATTTAACCACTCTAACTGCAAAATCATAGCTTTTAATCTGAATTATATTATCATTTTTCACCACTCGTAATTAATAATTCGTAATTGTTAATTATCTAATTTTTTATTTCTGTACTTTAGAAAAAAGTAAATTATAATTCCTACAACCAAACCAATTAAGGCCTGTTTTAAAATATCTTTTGTTTGAATACCTATTGCTGCTCCCATCATTAGAAAAGCAGGAATAATTAGAATTAAATTCTTTTTCTTTTTCTTTTTTGCCATTATTACTATTTATTAAAACATCTCCATACTAATTTATTCATTCTTCACAAATTCACTCCATGTGACAGCACGTGAATTTCGTTCTGTCAGTTCGAGTGATTTTCGATTTTTTGAGAAAATTATATCGAGAACTTTTTCATCTTAAAGACTTACTAATTTTTCTAATGTTTGTTTTGCTTTTAATCCAAAAAGCGACTCTTTTACTTCGTTAAAAGCTGTTTCAAAACTTTTTGTTTCATCAACAATTTTTAAAGCAAAAGCGGCATTTGTTAACACCACATTATTTTGTGCTTCTGTTCCTTTTCCTTCTAAAATAGATTTGAAGATTTTTGCGGCATCTGCAACCGAGTTTCCTCCAAAAATTTCTGATTGCTGAATTTTTTTCTGCCCTAAATCTTCTGGATTAATAATTTGTTCTCCGTTTTTAGTAAAGAATTTAAATCCGCTTGTTAATGAAATTTCATCATAACCATCTAACGCATGAATAATTCCGTAATTAATATCTTCTTCTTGTAAAATATAATTATATAAACGTGCAATTTCTAGATTAAAAGTTCCTAACATGTGGTTTTTTGGCGAACTCGGATTTACCAGAGGACCTAACATATTAAAGAACGTTTTTAACGCCAATGCTTTTCTTGTTGGACTCACAGCTTTCATTGCTGGGTGAAATTTTGGCGCATGTAAGAAACAAATATTTGTTTTCTCTAAATGTGCTCTTAATATGTTTTCATCATTTGTGAACTTGTACCCAAAACTTTCTAACATATCTGAAGAACCAGACTGTGAAGACACAGAATAATTACCGTGTTTTGCTACTTTTTGTCCTGTTCCTGCAACAATAAACGAGGTTAACGTTGAGATATTAAACGTATCTTTTCCATCCCCTCCAGTTCCAACAATATCAATGGTATTATAATCTGATAAATCTACTTTTATAGAGAGTTCTTTTAACGCATCTCTAAAACCAGAAAGTTCATCAGCTGTAATTGGGCGCATCATAAAAACGGTCATAAAAGAGGCTAAATGAGCGTCATTGTATTTTTCTGCAGCAATCTCTTTTAAGATTTGTTTTGCTTCAGATTTAGACAATCTTTCGTGATTATATAATTTGTTTAAAATTGCTTTCATAATTCTTACTTGTCATTGCGAATCAAATGATAATTTGATGTGGCAATCTTTTAATTAAAAATGAGATTACTTCGTTTCTCTCTTAATGACATTACTTTTTTACACTATTGATAAAATTTCTAACCAATTGCTCACCAACATCTGTTAAAATAGATTCTGGATGAAATTGAACCGCAGAAATTGGAAATATTTTATGTTCAATTGCTTGTATTAAACCATCTTCATCTCTTGCTGTTACTTGTATTTCTTCTGGAAAACCTTCATCTGTTGCTGCCCAAGAATGGTAACGTGCCGCCATAAAGGTTTCTGGAACATCTTTAAAGATAGTCGCATTTATATCTGTTACTTTCATTTCTGTTGCAACACCATGAAAAACATCTTCTAAATTAATTATTTTCCCTCCAAAAACTTCTGTAATTGCTTGTAATCCTAAACAAACTCCAAAAATTGGTTTTATTCCTGCATACGTTTTTATCACCTCTTTTAAGATTCCTGCTTCATCTGGAATTCCAGGTCCTGGAGACAACATAATCATATCGTACTTCGCAACATCTGCAATACTGATTTCATCATTTCTAAAAACCGACGGAAAATTTCCTGTAATTTTCTCCACCATATGAACTAAGTTATAGGTGAAAGAATCGTAATTGTCTAGTATTAATATTTTCATGTTTAAAGCTTTTGGCTTTTGGCTATTAGCTAAGAAGCTAATAGCGAAATGCTGTTTTTAAATATTTTCTGCCAAAATTAACGCTTTCTTTAACGCTGCTAATTTATTATTTACTTCTTGTAATTCCTTTTCTTCGTCTGAATGAATAACAATTCCTGCACCTGCTTGTGAATACAATACGTTGTTTTTACTAACAAAAGAACGAATAGCAATTGCTAAATTCACAGAACCGTCTAAACCGATAATTCCGACAGCACCACCGTAAAAACCTCGTGTTTGATTTTCATATTTGTCAATCAACTCCATTGCTTTGTATTTTGGCGCGCCACTTAAAGTTCCAGCAGGAAAAGTATCTCCAACAATTTTAATTGGATTCCCTTTAATTTGCCCTCTAACCGTAGAAACTAAGTGAATTACGTGGCTAAAATATTGTACTTCTTTAAAAACTTCTACAGTAACATTATTGGCGTGTTTACTTAAATCGTTTCGTGCTAAATCTACCAACATTACGTGTTCTGCAGTTTCCTTTTTATCTTCGGATAATTTTTTACCTAATTTAAGGTCTTCTGCCATATCACCAGTTCTTCTAAAAGTACCAGCAATTGGATTAATAGTTGCTTTACCAGCTGATATTTTAATCTGTGCTTCTGGCGAAGAACCCATTAATTTGAATGATCCATAATCAAAATAAAACAAATAGGGTGATGGATTTATAGAACGTAAGGCTCTATAAACATTAAACTCATCGCCTTTAAATTTTTGTTGAAATTGGCGTGACAATACCAACTGAAAAACGTCGCCTCTTTTACAATGTGATTTTGCTTTCTTTACATATTCTTTAAATTCTTCTCCCGTAACATTTGAAGTTTCTTCGCCTACAATTTCAAATTTCTGAGTATTGAAAGCTTGCGCATCAATAATAGTTTGAATTTCTTTAATGCGAGATTCAGTTCCTTCTTCAATATTTTCTATCAACGTCATTTCATCATTAAAATGATTGATGGCAATAATAAATCTGTAAAAACTGTATTGCATTTCTGGAATTGCAGAAGGTGCTCTCTTGTTTTTAAATTGAATATTCTCGAAATATTGAACAGAATCAAAAGTTGTGTACCCGTACAAACCATTGAATGATTTTAATTCGGCAGGACAATCTAGATCAATTGAACCTGTGAATTTATCAAATAACTGGTAAAAATTTTTATCGATAGGTTGTTCATCAATTTGTGTTCCTTTATGAGAAACAGAAAACTGATAATTATCTACCTTCATTGTAACAATTGGCTCAATTGCAATAAAAGAAAAACTTTCTTCTTTACTGTGATAATCTGAACTCTCTAATAAAAGCGTATTTGCATATTTATCTCTAAAACGCAAGTACAATCCTACAGGAGTAATTGTATCTGCCATTTTAGTTTTATGTATAGATTTAAAATGTATTTTCTTCATTCTTCGATTATGTCATTGCGAAGCAAATTTTTCATTTGCTGCGGCAATCTGTTTGTTTATAAAGAGATTACTTTGTTGTAAACTTCTCTTAATGATGCTTAATAAAAAGCGAAAAGGCTTATCGTGAGATAAGCCTTTTTTGTTATGTTATATACATATAGGTTTTTTCTCACTTATTTTATAAGAGAGTTCCACCACCAAATATTGTTTGTATTCTTTTTCATAATGAATTACAAATGTAGAAACCTATTTCTATTATAGCAAATTTTATTATATATATTTTCATCAAACTAACAAAAATAAATAATATTCATTTAAAATAAATATATAGTTTCATTTTTAAACTAAAAAACACATAATAGTTCATTATTATAATCAAAAGTGATTTTTAAATTTAAAATAACAACTAAATTTCTTTATTTTGTGTCGCTAATAAACATATTGTTTAAAAGATTTGAATTAATTATTTACACCAATGATTTTACATAAAGTCGTTGGTGTATTTTTTAGGCTTAACACTTTTATTGCCTGACAAAACTTTCGTATTTTTGCCAGCTTAAATTTTTGACCTGAAAGCTAAATTAAAAGACATGAATAAAATAATGACAGTCGACATATTGTCGAGTATTAAAGGAGCAAAACCGTCAGAAGCGGTAAATCAATTATTTGATGTAATTAAAAATGCACATACAAATAATAATTCTTTGAATAATGTCAATAATAACGGAGTGTCTTTAAATGATTTAAGAGAAGATGTTGTAATAGAAAGTTCGGCCATTGAAAAGCAAATTATTATAGAAAATTTCCCGAACGAGAAAGATGGTTATTTAGTTGTTGCTAAAGTTATAGAAGATTAACATGAATTCTCAAATAAAACAAATACACCAACAATTGGTGTCTAAACAGATATCTTGTACAGAATTGGTTCAAGAAAAACTTAACTTACTAAAAGAAAACACCTATAGCACAGTAAACTCTTTATTAGATAAGATGGCTTTAGAATTGGCTGCAAAAGTTGATGCTAAAATTGCTAGTGGTAAAGAAATAGGGGTATTAGAAGGTATTCCTTTTGGAATAAAAGATGTTTACATGTTACAAGGAACTTTTACCACTGCAAGTTCTAATATGTTAAAAAACTACAAGTCTGCTTACACAGCAACTGCAATTCAAAAATTATTAGACGCAGGTGCCATCCCATTAGTAAAAGAAAACTGTGATAGTTTTGGTCATGGTTCTTCTAGTGAAAACACCATTTTTGGAGCAGTAAAAAATGCTATAAACCCAGAATTAGTTGCAGGAGGATCTAGTGGTGGTTCTGCAGTAAATGTTGCAAAAGACTACACTGTTTTTTCTATTGGAGGAGATACTGGGGGCTCTATTCGTCAACCTGCAGGTTACAACAATATTTATGGTTTAAAACCAACTTACGGTCGTATTTCTCGTTTTGGTTTAATGGCATATGCTTCCTCTACAGATTGTGTTGGTCCTTTAGCCAAATCTATTGAAGACATTAGAATTGTTTTAAATGTGATGAGTGGAAAAGACATTAAAGATCAAACCACAATCAATTCAGAAGAAATTACAGAAGAATCAATTTTAAGTAATAACACAATAAAAACCGTTGGTTATTTTAAAAGTTTTATTGAAAATGAAGCAATTGACACTAAGGTTAAAGCTGATTTTTTAGCAAGTATCGAAAAAATTAAAGCAACTGGAATTGAAGTTAAAGAATTAGATTTCTTTAAATCTGATATTTTAGTTTCTACATATTATACGCTAGCAATGGCAGAAACTGCTTCCAATTTATCTCGTTTAGACGGTACAAATTATGGAAATAGAATTGAAGGAGAAAATTTAAAAGACACCTATTCTATAACACGTTCAGAAAATTTTTCTGAAGAGACAAAACGTAGAATTGTTGGAGGAAACCAAGTTTTATCTCAAGGATTTTCTGATGAAATTTATCTAAAAGGCTTGTCCTTAAGAGATCAAATTTCTGAAAACTTTAAAAAAGATTTTGAAGAAGTTGATATCATATTGTCACCAGTAACACCGGGTTCTCCACCAAAAATAGGAGATAGTTTAAAAGACCCTTTAGCAATGTATTTATCAGATGCATATACTGTAGGTTTTAGTCTTGGTCAACTACCTACATTAACGGTACCTCAAGGAACCGTTACAGGTTTGCAAATTACGGCAGCAAAAAATAATGAAGAATTGGTTTTGAAGTTTGCTAACTTCTTAAAAGATACAATATAATGGAATTAGAACAATTAAATGCGGCAATAAAAGCCCACGATTTAGAGTTGGTAATTGGGCTAGAAACACACGTTCGATTAAATACCAAAACCAAGTTGTTTTGTTCTTGTCCTAATCAAGAAATTGAAACACCAAACACAAATATATGTGCTGTTTGTACAGGGCAAATGGGTGTTTTACCATCCATAAATAAAGAAGCAATTACAAAAGCTATTTATTTTGGAAAAGCTGTGAAATCTACTTTTTCTAATGAAGTTATTTCTTGGGATAGAAAGCATTATGAATACCCAGATAATCCAAAGAATATTCAAATTACGCAGTTTCATAATCCTGTAATTCCAGATGGACAAGTTTCTTGTTATAGAAATGATGGAACTCAATTTACTGTAAATTTAACGCAGGTTCATATTGAAGAAGATGCTGCAAAATTAATGCACGAAAAGAAAGTTTCTTTAGTTGATTTTAATAAAGCAGGTGTACCATTAATTGAAATTGTTACAGAACCTTGTATCAGAAATATAGAAGATGCATCAACATATGCACAATACATTCAACGTATTGTTCAGAATTTAGGGATTTCTGAAGCAAATCTTGAAAAAGGAGAATTTAAATCTGATGTTTCTGTTTCTCTTCGCAAGAAAAGAACATATGAATTAAACCCAAGAACTGAAATCAAAAATTTAAACTCGTTTAAGTTTATGGTGGATGCTTTAAAGGAAGAAATTGAAAAGCAACTAAATTATTTCATTGAAAATAAAGAATTTAGACCAGATCAAACAACTGTTTTATGGGATGCTGATTTAAAGCAAACTAAAACAATGCGTAAAAAAGAATTTGAAGCAGATTATCGTTTTATTTCTGAACCAGATTTACCTTTTGTAGCTATAAAAGAGGTTGTAAATAGCATTAAAGTAGATACAAATGTTTTACCTCATGCAGTTGAAACTATTTTAATTAAAGGTGGCGTTTTACCGCAAGATGCTAAGTTTTTTACTGCAGATGCAGTTCGTTCAGAAACTTTTATTACAATTAACAATACAATTAAAGATCCTTCATTTGTTGCTAAAACATTAGTAAATAATATTCATGCAGATGAATATGCAAACATTAATAGCATAGCGCATCTTATTGAGATTTTTCAATTATTTAAAGCTGAAAAAATTACAGCTGTATTGATTCAGAATGCAATTACTTCTTATTTAAAGGATAGCACTTTTGATTATAAAAAATATTTTGAAGACAATACAATTTCTGAAGATAAAATTACAGAAGCAATTCAAAAAGTACTATCAGAAAATATAGCAATTGCAAATGATATTAAAGCAGGAAACCAAGGTAAAGCAGGTATTCTTGTAGGAAAAATTATTGCAATTGTAGGTAAAGGAGCTTCCGGAAAAGTAATTAGACAAGGAATCTTAGATGCACTTTCTTCTAATGAAACTCAACAAAAATTAGAAAAAAATAAAGAAGATAAAGAAGATAAAGAAGATAGTCTTACTTCAATAAATAAAGTAAAAGAAGAAGAAATACTTCCAGAAATACCTTTAATTATTAAAGAAGAATATAGAACACATAAAATTTCTCAATTATCAGAAGCTTCAATTACTGAGCAAGTAACATTATCTGGTTGGGTTGCAAGTGTTCGTGATCATGGAGAATTAATCTTTATTGACTTACGTGATTCTAGTAATGAAATTTTTCAAGTTCGTTTAAGTAGAGAGTCTTTCCCTAATTTAGATGAATTAGTAAAATTAAAACCCGAATCTGTAATTTCTGTTACTGGAGTTGTTGTTCAACGTAAAGAAGATGATTATAATGCAGGTTTACGTTCTGGAAAAATTGAATTAGAAACTGCTGTTTTAGAAATTTTAAATCTTTCTAAAACGTTACCTTTTGAAATAAAAAGAGCTGCTAAAAGCAATGAAATGATTCGCTTTGAGTACAAGTTTTTAGATCACAGAAATGATGAAGTAAGAAAATCTATTGTAAACCGTCACAAGGTTATAAAATTACTGCGTGATATTTTAGATGAAGAAGAGTTTTTAGAAATTGAAACTCCAATTTTAACAGCAGGAACGGATGAAGGTGCAAGAGAATTTATTGTACCAACTCGTAAACAAGCAGGATCTTTTTACACACTTCCACAGGCACCGCAGCAGTTTAAGCAGATGTTAATGGTTGGTGGTTTTGAAAAATATTTTCAAATTGCTCGTTGCTTTAGAGATGAAGATTCACGTGGAGATCGTCAACCAGAATTTACACAATTAGATATTGAAATGGCATACGCAAGTATGCAACAAATTATAGATTTAAACACAAAAATGTTTAATGAAGTAGTGAAGAAAATATATGGTAGAAAATGGATTTTACATCCATTTGCAGTAATAACGTACAAAGATGCTATGGATAAATATGGTTGTGATAGACCCGATTTACGTTATGGTCTAGAAATGCAAGATATTACTGGTATTGTAAAAGACACAACTTTTCAGGTATTTAGTAAACCTATTGAAGAGGGTGGAATTGTAAAATGTATTAAAGTTTCTGCGAAAGAACAAGGTAACAAACGTATGTCTAAGGGGCAAATTGAAAACCTGACTGCAATTGCACAACAAAACGGACTTGGAGGTTTAGCTTATATTATTGTAAATGAAAATGATTTACAATCTCCAATTATTAAATTTTTAGGCGAAGAAATAGCTGCAAATATTATTAAAGCAACGGATGCCCAAATTGGTGATATTGTATTTTTCTCAGCTGCAGATTATGCAACTGCAAATAAAGCGCTAGATGCTGTTCGTCAAGAAATGGGTAGATTATTAAAACTAATTAACCCTAAAGAATTAAGACCAGCTTGGGTTGTAGATTTTCCTATGTTTGAAAAAACAGATGAAGGCCGTTGGACATTTACGCACAATCCTTTTTCTATGCCAGCAATTTATGATTTAGAAAAACATATGAAGGGTAATAAAGATGAAATAGGAACAATTATCGCTCAACAATACGATTTAATCTTAAATGGATATGAAATTGGTGGAGGATCTGTTCGTGCCCATAAAGCGGATATTTTAGAAGCAACCTATAAAAATATGGGTTATGATAAAGAAGGAATGATGAAAAGTGTTGGAACCATGTATAAGGCTTTTCAATATGGAGCGCCACCTCATGGAGGAATTGCTTGGGGAGTTGACAGGTTGATGATGATTTTAGAGAAAAAAGCTTCTATTAGAGAAGTTATGGCTTTCCCTAAAACAGGTTCTTCTGAAGATTTATTATTTAATGCACCTTCTCCTCTATCAGCAAAAAAAGTAGAAGAAATGAATGTTAGAATAATTAACACAAAAATCTAATTTTTTAAAAACACCTATTTTATCTATAAATATTACAAATCCTGCTTTTTGCAGGATTTTTTCATTACCCACCTTTATCAAAAAAATAACTCCTGAGACATTCTTTTAATTTTTCAATTTAAAAACTGAAATAAAAATTTATATATCCATTTTAAAATCTGTTTTAAGCTTTTTAAGCCACTTTCTTCTTTTTAACAAATGTTAATAATTTAAGGCATCCACACCTGAAAAGCTTTTAAATAAAGTTTAAAAATCGTAAATTTGAGTGCATTGAAATTTCGTCTGTTATGACGATTTTTTTATAAGTATAAAACTTAATTAATTCACTTTTATAATGAGCGAAGAAAAAAAAACATACAGTTATGATGCTTCCAGTATTCAGGCATTAGAAGGAATGGAGCATGTAAGAATGCGTCCATCTATGTATATTGGAGATGTTGGCACTAGAGGTTTACACCATTTAGTATACGAGGTTGTAGACAACTCTATTGATGAAGCAATGGGTGGTTATTGTGATACAATAAATGTTACCATAAATGAAGATAATTCTGTTACCACTAAAGATAATGGACGTGGAATTCCTGTAGGAATTCACAAAAAAGAAGGCGTTTCTGCATTACAGGTTGTAATGACAAAAATTGGTGCTGGTGGTAAATTTGATAAAGATTCTTATAAAGTTTCTGGAGGACTACATGGTGTTGGTGTTTCTTGTGTAAACGCATTATCACAACATTTAACAGCAACCGTTCATAAAGAAGGGAAAGTTTGGCAACAAGAATATTCTGAAGGAAAATCATTATACCCAGTAAAAACAATTGGAGAATCAGATTTTACAGGAACTATTGTAACTTTTTTACCAGATAAGACAATATTTACACAAACTACAGAATTCAATTATGATACTTTGGCTACACGTATGCGTGAGCTATCTTATTTAAATAAAGGAATTACAATTACTTTAACTGATAGAAGAATTACTGATGATGAAGGTGGTTTTCCTACAGAGACTTTTCATAGTGATGAAGGTTTACCTGAGTTCATTAGATACCTAGATTCTACACGTGAGCAATTAACTGCAAATGTGATTTCTATGGAAGGTGAGAAAAACGGAATTCCTGTTGAAGTTGCTATGGTGTACAATACATCTTACGCAGAAAACTTACATTCTTATGTAAATAATATTAACACCCATGAAGGAGGAACGCATTTATCTGGTTTTAGACGTGGTTTAACTGGAACGTTAAAAAAATATGCTGATAATTCTGGATTACTTAAAAATGTAAAATTTGAAATTGCTGGTGATGACTTTAGAGAAGGTTTAACTGCAATTATATCTGTAAAAGTTCAAGAACCTCAGTTTGAAGGGCAAACTAAAACAAAGTTAGGGAATAGAGAAGTAACTTCTGCAGTATCGCAAGCAGTTTCAGAAATGTTAACGGACTATTTAGAGGAAAACCCTAATGATGCAAAAATTATTGTTCAAAAAGTAATTTTAGCAGCTACAGCAAGACACGCAGCAAGAAAAGCACGTGAAATGGTGCAGCGTAAAACAGTAATGAGTATTGGTGGTTTACCTGGTAAATTATCCGATTGTTCAGAAACTGACCCATCACAATGTGAAATTTTCTTAGTTGAGGGAGATTCTGCAGGTGGAACAGCAAAACAAGGTAGAGATCGTAATTTTCAAGCTATTCTTCCACTTCGTGGAAAGATTTTAAATGTTGAAAAAGCGATGCAACATAAAGTTTTTGAAAACGAAGAAATCAAAAACATGTTTACAGCTTTAGGTGTTTCTATTGGTACAGAAGAAGACCCAAGAGCTTTAAATTTATCAAAAGTAAGATATCATAAAGTAGTTATTATGTGTGATGCCGATGTAGATGGTTCTCACATTGCTACCTTAATATTAACTTTCTTCTTTAGATATATGAGAGAAATGGTAGAGCAAGGTTATATCTATATTGCTACTCCACCTTTATATTTAGTAAAGAAAGGGCAGAAGAGAGAATATGCTTGGGATGATAATCAACGTGATTTAATTGCTCAAAAATTTGGCGGCACAGTAAACATCCAAAGATATAAAGGTCTTGGAGAGATGAACGCAGATCAATTATGGGACACAACCATGAACCCTGAATTTAGAACACTTAGAAAAGTTGTTATTGACAATGCTACTGAAGCAGATAGAGTTTTTTCTATGTTAATGGGAGATGAAGTTCCACCTCGTAGAGAATTCATTGAAAAAAATGCTAAATACGCTAATATAGATGTGTAGTCTCTAATAACCTTTTAAATAGTAACAAAAAACCCCAACTTAAAATTGGGGTTTTTTATTGCTGAAATTTATTTGTCACTATTTACAACAAAAAACAAACTCTTTTAACATAATTTCATAACTTAGCTACTTAACCTCTAACTTTTATTGGTCTTCAATAATATAAAACCATTTAAATGAAAAAATCAATCTTAATTATTTTAGGTGCTTTCGTCCTAACATTCAACACAAAAGCTCAAGACGGTTTTGAAGGGTATCTTCTAGCAGACAAAAATGATCGCGTTCAATTAATTGAAGCCTACATTAACCCTGCTATGAAAGGTTTAATTTACGGTATGAATAACGGTTGGTACCATACAGCAAAAGTTCATAAAACTTTAGGCTTTGATCTTTCAATTGGCTTAAATGCATCATTAGTGCCAGAAGAAGATGAAATTTTCACATTATCTGGTTTAACTTCTATTAATCAAGCTACAGGAGGTAGTATTACTGCTGCAACTGTGGCAGGGTCAGAAGACACTAAACCACTTACTACCATTAATTTTACAGAAGATGGAGAAACCTATAGTACAGCTTTTAATGCTCCTGGAGGCGTAAAAGAAAGTCTACCTTTAAGCGCTATCCCTGCACCAGCAGTTCAATTAAGCTTAGGCTTGCCTGCAAACTTTGAAATCAGTTTACGTTTAGTTCCTAAAGTGGGTACAGAGGACGTAAAAGGAAGTTTATTTGGTGTTGGCTTAAAAAAAGAAATCACAAATTGGTTTGGCCCTTTAGGTGCGACTCCATTGCACGTTTCTTTGCTTGCTGCATACACAACAATGAATGTAGAATATGACATACAAAGTAATGAAGATATCGCTGTTCAAGACGGATTAGCAGAATTTAAATTGAATTCTTACACCGTTCAAGCAATTGCATCCTTAAATTTTCCTATCCTGAATTTATATGGTGGAATTGGTTATGGAGCTGGAAACTCTACACTTAAAATGTTGGGAGATTATACACTAAACTATGGTCCTTTGTCAAGAACAATAACAGACCCTATTGATTCTAAATTTGATACAGGTAGTTTTAGAACAACTATTGGTACTAGAATAAGTTTACCTTTTCTTAAAATATTTGGCAGTTATACCTTACAGGAATACAATACGGCAAATTTAGGAATTGCTATTAGCCTTAGATAAGACGTATAAAATAGAATAAAAAAAGACAGCTAATTTAGCTGTCTTTTTTTTGCTTTAAATTAACAAAACACTTGTCTAAAAAATTGTATTTTTGTGTCTCAAAAATTGAACATAATTTAAAATTAAAAATATGAAAGTTACAGTTGTTGGTGCAGGTGCCGTAGGTGCTAGTTGTGCAGAGTACATTGCTATTAAAGATTTTGCTTCTGAAGTTGTTATTTTAGATATTAAAGAAGGTTTTGCCGAAGGTAAAGCTATGGATTTAATGCAAACTGCTTCTTTAAATGGTTTTGACACTAAAATAACTGGTAGCACAAACGATTATTCTAAAACTGCAAATTCTGATATTTGCGTAATTACATCTGGTATTCCTAGAAAACCAGGAATGACTCGTGAAGAATTAATTGGAATTAATGCAGGTATTGTAAAGATGGTTTCTGCTAGTTTAATAAAGCACTCTCCAAATACAATTATTATTGTTGTCTCGAATCCTATGGATACAATGACCTATTTAGTGCATAAAACTACAGGTTTACCAAAAAATAGAATTATTGGAATGGGTGGTGCTTTAGATTCTGCTCGTTTTAAATACAGATTAGCGGAAGCATTAGGTGCACCTATTTCTGACGTTGATGGAATGGTTATTGGAGGTCACTCTGATAAAGGAATGGTTCCATTAACTCGTTTAGCTACAAGAAACTCTATTCCTGTTTCAGAATTTATTTCTGAAGAAAGATTAGAACAAGTTCTACAAGACACTAAAGTTGGTGGTGCAACATTAACAGGTTTATTAGGTACTTCTGCTTGGTATGCTCCTGGAGCTGCAGTTTCAGCTATGGTACAAGCAATTGCTTGTGATACTAAAAAAATATTCCCTTGTTCAACTTTATTAGAAGGTGAATTTGGTTTAAATGACTTATGTATTGGAGTACCTGTTGTTTTAGGTAAAAACGGTATTGAAAGCATTGTTGAAATCAATTTAAGTGATGCTGAAAAAGCACATTTAACAGCTTCTGCTGAAGGAGTTAAAGCAACAAATGGATTATTAGAATTGTAAAACGTTCTATAGACCTTATATAACTTAAAAGCCTCAAAGATTTTCTTTGAGGCTTTTTTTAATTCTAATACTTATTAAACGCAATTTCTGAAGAGAACTAAAAGCTGAACAGCATCCCTCATTTTAATTCTCTTTTTTTACTAAAAATTACGATGTCATTATTCATTGAATTTAGAGTCATATTATCTGAGTTTAATTACATTAATGTGCAATTTTGAGATATTAAGAGCCTCAATACATGTGTTTACACCTTGAAGTACTGAAAAAATGAAAAAACAAACACATACTGTTTTAAAAAATGTATTCGGTTATGAGAATTTTCGTCCGTTACAGGAAGAAATTATCAATCGAACAATAGATGGAAAAGACAGTTTTGTATTAATGCCAACTGGCGGTGGAAAATCGATATGTTTCCAAATTCCTGCATTGGTTTTTGATGGAATTACAATTGTAGTTTCTCCACTTATTTCACTAATGAAAGATCAGGTACAAGCCCTAAAATCAAACGGAATAAAAGCTGATTTTTTTAACAGTTCCATTTCCCCTCAAGAAGAAAACGAAGTAATCAACAGGGCTATTAAAGGAGATTTACAATTGTTGTATTTATCCCCAGAAAAGTTAATATCGGTTCGTAACACTTGGCTAAAACAATTAAACATAAAATTAGTTGCTATTGATGAAGCGCATTGTGTAAGTATGTGGGGACATGATTTTAGACCTGAATACACACAATTAAAAGTCTTTAGAAATTCGTTACCACAGGTACCTTTTATGGCGTTAACTGCCACTGCAGACAAATCTGCAAGGAAAGATATAGAGGAACAACTAGGCTTAACAAACTCAAAATTATTTATTTCTTCTTTTGATCGAAAGAACTTAAGTATAGAGGTAAGAGGGCAAGTACAAAAAAAGAAAAAATTACAAGAAATTGTCAATTTTATAGAACGAAGAAAAAATGAAAGCGGTATTATTTATTGTTTAAGTAGAAAAAACACAGAAGAGGTAACCAGTTACCTTAAAGCAGAAGGACATTCTGTTGCGTTTTATCATGCTGGTATGAATCATGAAGAAAGAGAAAAAACACAAACCGATTTCATAAATGATGACACAAAAATAATTGTTGCCACCATCGCTTTTGGAATGGGGATTGATAAATCGAATGTTCGTTTTGTAATTCATTATAATTTACCCAAAAACCTCGAAGGCTATTACCAAGAAATAGGAAGAGCAGGAAGAGATGGACTGCCGTCCGAAACCCTACTATACTATAATATGAGAGATTTTGTTCTCTATAGCCAATTTGCAGATGGTGGAGCAAATAGCGTTATGCAAAAAGAAAAATTAAATAGAATGCTTCAATTTGCAGAAGCTAAATCGTGTAGAAGAAAGATATTATTGTCTTATTTTGGAGAGCATCTTACTGATAACTGTGGCAATTGTGATGTTTGCGAAAACCCTCCTAAAGATTTTGAAGGCACTATTTTAACCCAAAAAGCGCTTTCAGGAATCGCAAGAATGGGACAAACAGATGGCATAACCATGTTAATTAATGTGTTAAGAGGAAGCAACAATGCAGATATTCATACAAAACAGTATTTTAACCTAAAAACGTATGGCATAGGAAAGGATGTTAGTTTTTTTGATTGGCGAGATTATGTAATTCAAATGGCTAATCAAGGACTCATAGAAATTATGTATGCAGAAAGTTCTGCCCTAAAAATAACACCAATTGGTTGGGAAGTTTTAAAAGGTGATAAGACAATACGATTAACAGTCCCTACAAGTCCTTCCGATAAAAAGAAGCAACAAAAAGTAGCAAAAATAACAACTGGAAACGACACGAATAAAGACTTATTTACAGAACTCAAAAAAATTAGATATGCAATTTCTAAAGAAGAAAAAGTGCCCGCTTACATCATTTTTAATGACAAATCCTTAAAACTAATGGCAAGCCAACTTCCTGTAACTGAAAATGAATTTTTGGCTATTTCCGGAGTTGGAATGAACAAAATGGAAAAATACGGTGAGGAGTTCATGCAAGTGATTCGCAAATTTAAAAGTGTATCAAAACCACGAAAAACCCCAACAACCGATAAAACCTTTATTTTATATAAAGAAGGATTAAGCGCAACAGAAATTGCCGAAAAAAGAAGTTTGTCAATTACTACTATTTTTTCACATTTATCTCAATTATATTCCGAAGGAAAAGAAGTTGAATTAGAAAAATATGTAACTAAAGAAATTGTAGATAAAGTTCGAATTGCTTTTAATAAATTAGATAGAAAGGTGGAATTGAAACCAATTTACGAAAAACTAAACGAGGAGGTTTCTTATGGAGAAATAAGGCTAAGTGTTACTTTAATTTTAAAAAATGAATAACACTGTTTCATAAATACTTAAGTAGAGACTTTATTTAGAATTTTAAACACACTAAATAAAGTCTCAACTCTCTTTTTTAAGACAACCCAGAAATAACACCATTATTATCAATCGTCATTTTATCTGAAGCAGGAATTGCTGGTAACCCAGGCATTCTCATCATTTTACCTAAAATAGGAATTACAAACTGTGCTCCTGCAGCTATTTCTATTTCTCTAACAGTAACCGTAAATCCTTCTGGTCTTCCTATTAAAGTAGCATCATCTGAAAAAGATTTTTGTGTTTTTGCCATACAAACTGCAAAATCATTAAATCCTAATCTATTAATTCTTCTTAAATTTAATTGTGCTTGTTTGCTATATTCAACATTTTTAGCTCCGTAAATTTCTTTAGCAATTATTTCAATTTTATCTGTTATTGGTGATTTCCAATCATATAAAGGTTTGTATTGAGTGGCTTTATTTTCAACAACATTAACAACTGCTTTTGCTAAACTTATTGTTCCTTCACCTCCTTTTTCCCATCCTTCAGACAAAACAGCTTCCACACCTAAACTTGCACATTTTTTTATTACAAAATCCACTTCTTTACCAGAATCTGAAAAAAATGAATTAATTGCTACAACAGGTTCAATATTAAATTTCCTTATATTTTCTATATGTTTTTCAAGGTTTTTAAAACCAACAGTAACTTTTTCTAAATCTGGCGTATTATATTCTTCTGTTTTTGCTCCTCCATGATGGCGTAAAGCTCTAATTGTTGCAACTAAAACAACACATTTAGGGTTTAAGTTTGCGAAAGCAGATTTAATATTCAAGAATTTTTCTGCACCCAAATCTGCACCAAATCCTGCTTCTGTAACAACATAATTAGATAAAGACAGCCCCATTTTTGTAGCAATAATTGTATTTGTTCCTTGCGCTATATTTGCAAAAGGACCTCCATGAATAATTGCCGGATTTTCTTCCAAAGTCTGAACTAGGTTAGGCTTTATAGCATCCTTTAATAAAATAGCCATTGCATTTTCTGCTTTTAGATCACGCGCAAAAACAGGTTCGTTCTTAAACGTAAATCCGATAAAGATATCCCCTAATCGTTTCTTCAAATTATCTAAATCCGAAGCCATACATAAAATAGCCATTACCTCAGAAGCTGGTGTTATATTAAAACCATCTTGTCTTGGAATTCCATTTGCTGTTCCTCCAAGTCCAATAGTAATATCACGCAGCGCTCTGTCATTCATATCAATAACTCGTTTCCAAAGAATAGTTCTTGGATCTATATTTAAGTTATTTGTTTTGCTTTGAATATTATTATCAATTAAAGCAGACAATAAATTATTTGCTTTTTCAACTGCGTTAAAATCTCCTGTAAAATGTAAATTGATATCTTCCATTGGTACAACTTGACTATAACCTCCTCCAGCTGCTCCACCTTTCATTCCAAAAACAGGACCTAAAGAGGGCTCACGTAAAACGACAGTTGCTTGTTTACCAATTTTATTTAACCCTTCTGTTAAACCAATAGAAATGGTTGTTTTTCCTTCTCCGGCAGGAGTTGGAGTTAAAGCTGTTACCAAAACTAAATTGTTGTTTTCTATTTTTTTGTCATCAATTAAAGACAAAGGAAGTTTGGCTTTGTACTTACCATACATTTCTAAATCATCTTCATCAATGTTCAGTTTTTGAGCAATTTTTGTTATATGTTGAATCTTATTTGCTTGTGCAATTTGAATATCTGTTAAATGTGCCATATTTATAATTTATGTGTCGTTATTTTATCTATTTCAGCGATTAAATATAGTCAATTTTAGAACTCCATAAAATTATAATGTTATTGCCCTAAAAAATTGCAGATATCAAAATTAAGTTAACAACTTATATTGTTAAATAAGATTGTTTATTTCAGAAGCAGGAAGCAATCTTTTTTATATATTTGGCACATGCAAGCAAAATGGTACATTAGTACTTTATTTTTATTATTGATTTATTTTGGAGCATTCCAAGAGCAAGTTTCAATACCAAATCAAGAAATTATTCTAGAATTTGTTGATTATAAAATCAACAAAAAGGATATTGAAAATACAATTGCAGAAGTAAAAGAAAAATTATTAAAAGTTGGCGTTGCAAATATTGTAATCAAAAAAACAAAAAAAGGCACTTTAAAAATTTCTTACTATAGTGCTGTTCATATAGATAATGTTAAAGAAGTACTCGTAGAGAAGAATCAATTAGTTTTAAATCAGAATTCTGAAAACAACCAAAAAAACAACAATTCTTCTAATTACAATATTGACATCCATGAATTAACGGACGAAACGGATATATCAAATTCAGATTACAAGTTTGTATTTGAAATTAAGTATAATTCTGATAGATTGACAACTGTAAATTACTTTGCTCTTGTAAAAAAATCAGAACAATACAAAACAGATCAACTTTATAAAATTGCTTACAAAATCAACAAAAATAATCCTTTTACAAAGGATAGAACTTCTTACAAAGAACCAGAAGTTAGAGCTGGGCCCAAATACTACATTAGCTAAAAAATGTATTCATTTACATTTTTTACAACCTCTTTAAATTGATGAGTATCATACTCATTATAGTAAACAACAATCAACAAAAATAATTGTCAGGTTTTACGAGAAACTATATATTTGCTCGTTTTAAAAAAAAGTTGACAATAAAATAAAAAACATGCAAAACAAAGGACTTATTAAGTTATTCGCAATCCTTTTTGGATTAGTGAGTTTATATCAATTATCATTTACATTTTTCGCTAACAAGATTGAAGATGATGCAAAAGTATATGCAAATACAAAAGGTATTGATAAAAATGCAAGACAGAAAGCTAAATTAGAAAGAAATTATTTAGACAGTGTTGCAAACAAAGATGTTATTGATTTAGGTATTACTAAATACACTTTTGATGATGTTAGAAGCAAGGAAATGAATCTTGGTTTAGATTTAAAAGGTGGTATAAACGCAATTTTACAAGTTTCTGTAAAAGAAGTTTTAAAAAGCCTTTCTAACGATTCTCAAAATAGTGCTTTTAACCAAGCTTTATCTTCTGCAGATGACAGACAAAAGAACAGTAATTCAACTTATTTAGACTTATTCTTTGAAGAGTTTGAAAAAGTTGCTGGAACGACAAAATTAAGTGATCCTGCTATTTTTGGAACGAAAGCTTTAAATGAAAAAATTACTTTTAACGAAGAAAACGCTACTGTTAAAGAAACTTTACAAAAAGAAATTAACAGTTCTATTGGTACTGCTTTTGAAGTATTAAGAAGTAGAATTGATAAGTTTGGAGTATCTTCTCCAAACATACAGAGAATTGGAAATTCTGGTAGAATTCAGATTGAATTACCAGGAGCTCAAGATATTGAACGTGTAACTCGTTTAATTACTAGTAAAGCTGAATTACAATTCTGGGAAGTATATACAAATGCAGATGTTCAGAATTATTTCTTTACAGCAAATACTAAAGTTGCTGAACTTTTAAAAGATAATTCTCTTGTAGAGAAAGTAAAAGACACTACAAAAACAGACGATATTGATGATTTATTAGGAGAATCTGCAGACTCTACAAGTGTTACTCAGAAAAACCTTTTCACTTATTTATATCCAAATGTTGCACAATCTCAACAACAACTAAGTTCTTTAGTTGCACAAGCTAGAGTTTTAGATACTGCTACTGTAAATAACTTACTTGGTAAAAAAGAAGTGAGAGCATTATTGCCAAACGAATTAAAATACGTTAAATTTTTATGGGATTACAAATCTAATAAAGGAGCTGATGGTTCTGACTTAATTGGTTTATATGCTATAAAAGGAAACAGAAAAGATATTGCTACTATTGAAGGTGATGTAATTATTGATGCTTCTCAAGTGTTTGACCAATTAAACAAACCTGAAGTAAGTATGACCATGAATAGTTCTGGAACGAAACAATGGGCTAAAATGACAGCAGATAATGTTGGTAGTTTTGTAGCCGTTGTTTTAGATGACTATGTGTATACTGCTCCTTCTGTAAACCAATCAATCACTGGTGGTAGAACTTCAATTTCTGGAGGAACAATGACTATTTCAGAAGCAGAAGATATTTCAACTGTATTAAAGGCTGGTAAATTACCTGCAGCAGCAAGAATTATTCAAGCACAGGTTGTTGGACCCTCTTTAGGTCAAGAAGCAATTGATGCTTCATTCTTATCATTTGGTTTGGCTATTTTATTAGTTTTAGCATGGATGATTTTATACTATGGTAAAGCAGGTTTATATGCTAATGTTGCATTAGTAGTAAATATTTTATTCATCTTTGGTGTTTTAGCGTCTTTCAACGCTGTGTTAACATTACCCGGTATTGCTGGTATTATCTTAACAATTGGTATGTCTGTTGATGCAAACGTAATTATCTTCGAAAGAATTAAAGAAGGTTTATTCAAAACTAAAGGTTTAAAACAATCTGTAGAAGAAGGTTTCTCTGTTAAAGGAGCGCTATCTGCAATTATAGATGCAAATATTACTACGTTATTAACAGGTATCATTTTATATGTTTTTGGAACAGGACCAATTAAAGGTTTCGCTTTAACATTAATTATTGGTATTTTAACTTCTTTATTTACGGCTATATTTATTACACGTATATTAATAGACAGAGCTACTGACAAAGGGGCTAACTTAACTTTTAACACTACTATTTCTAAAGGATGGTTCCAAAATATTAATGTAGAATTCTTAAAGAAACGTAAGGTTGCTTATGTTATTTCTGGAGGAATTATTATTGCAGGAATTATTTCTATTTTTTCTATTGGATTAAAACAAGGTGTAGATTTTAAAGGAGGTCGTTCTTATGTTGTCCGTTTTGATCAAACAATGAACGCAACAGAAGTAGCTTCAACATTAAAAGATGCATTTGGTAGTGCACCAGAAGTAAAAACATATGGTTCTGATAATCAATTAAAAATAACTACAGCTTACAAAATTGAAGAAGAAGGACAAAATGTAGATGACCAAGTTCAAAATAGTTTATTTACAGGGTTAAAATCTTATTTAGGAACAACTACCTATGAAGACTTTAAGCCAGGTTTTGAAAAAGAAGGAAGTGGAGTAATGAGTTATATGAAAGTAGAACCTACCATTGCAGATGATATTAAAACATCAGCATTATGGGCTGTTTTAGGTTCACTATTAGTAGTTTTCTTATACATCTTATTACGTTTTAGAAAAGTATCTTTCTCAATTGGTGCTGTAGCGGCAGTTTTTCATGATGTATTAATTGTTTTAGGTGTATTCTCTATCTTTTACAAGTTTATGCCTTTTGATATGGAAATAGGTCAATCATTTATTGCTGCAATCTTAACGGTTGTTGGTTATTCATTAAATGATACTGTGGTAATTTTTGATAGAATTAGAGAGTTTACGGGTTCTCATCCAAATTGGAAATACAGTGAAGTTGTAGACAAAGCATTAAGCTCAACTTTAGGAAGAACAATAAATACCTCTTTAACAACATTATTAGTAATGTTAATCATCTTCTTCTTTGGAGGAGATTCAATTAAAGGATTTATGTTTGCTCTTATTGTAGGTGTAGCAGTTGGTACTTATTCATCATTATTTGTGGCAACACCAATTATGTATGATACTACTAAAAAAGAAGAAAAGAACAAATAGTTCTCTTTATAAATAAATTAAAACCGTTTTGAAATATCTTCAAAACGGTTTTTTCATTCAATAACAAGACATTATCTTTGCAAACTGATGAAAATAATAAAACTTCACGATCTCTATTTTAAACCGTTTATAAATGCGGATGAAATAGCTACTATTGTAAAAACTTTAGCGAGGCAAGTAAAAGCTGATTTACCTAAAGAGGAAGTCCCTATTTTTGTAGGTATATTAAATGGTTGCTTTTTATTTGCTGCTGATTTTATTAGAGAATTTGATGGGAATTGCGAAGTGTCTTTTGTAAAACTAGCTTCTTATGAAGGAACTACATCAACAGAAAAAGTAAAACAATTAGTTGGTATAAATGAAGATTTAACCGGCAGAACTGTTATTATATTAGAAGATATTATAGACACAGGAGCAACCTTGCAAGAAATTTATGATATCTTTAGAAACAAAAACGTAAAACAACTAAAAGTTGCTACACTCTTTTTTAAACCCGATGTTTTCAAAAAAGAACTTCCAATAGATTATATAGGTAAAAGTATAGAAGATAAATTTATTGTTGGTTACGGATTAGATTACAACAACTTAGGAAGAAATTACCCAGCAATTTACCAACTAACAACACAACCAAAAATGAAAAACATTGTATTATTTGGACCTCCGGGTGCAGGAAAAGGAACTCAAGCAACATTTTTAAAAGATATGTATAATTTAGTACATATTTCTACTGGAGATGTATTCCGATACAATATCAAAAACCAAACAAAATTAGGTTTATTGGCTAAAAAATATATGGATGAAGGAGATTTAGTTCCTGATGAAGTAACCATAAATATGCTAAAAGCTGAGGTAGAAAAAAATGCGAAAGCAAATGGATTTATTTTTGATGGTTTTCCAAGAACAGAATCTCAAGCGGAAGCTTTAGATACTTTCTTAGCAGAGAAAGGAGAACAAATAAATGGAATGGTTGCATTAGAAGTGCCAGAAGACAAATTAGTAGAGCGTTTATTAGAACGTGGTAAAACTAGTGGAAGAACAGATGATACTGATGAAAGTAAAATTAGAAATCGTTTTAATGAGTACAATACTAAAACAGCTGTTTTAAAAGATTATTTTGAAACTCAAGGTAAATACTATGGCTTAAATGGTGTTGGTTCTATTGAAGAAATTACAACACGTTTAGCTAAAGTCTTTGATACTTTATAAAACGTTTAAGTATTAATTAATAAGTACGTTTAAAGAGATAAACACATACACAGAAAAAATGACTGAAGATTTAAAATTAAAAGAAGGATAGCCATTGGCTGTTAAGTATTTTAAATCTAATTTCTAAATAAAAAAAATATGACAGAAGGAAATTTTGTTGACTATATAAAAGTATATGCAACTTCTGGTAAAGGAGGTCAAGGATCTATGCATTTACATAGAGAGAAGTTTATTACTAAAGGTGGTCCAGATGGTGGAGATGGTGGACGTGGAGGTCATATTATTCTACGTGGCGATAAAAATATGTGGACTTTATTTCACCTAAAGTTTAAAAGACATTTTAGGGCAGATGGTGGTGGTTCTGGAAGTGCAAGTAGAAGTACGGGTGCAGATGGACAAGATGTTTATGTTGATGTTCCTTTAGGAACAATTATTAAAGATGCAGATACAGATCAAGTTATTCTAGAAATAACGGAACACCAAAAAGAAGTAGTTTTATTACGTGGTGGAAAAGGTGGACTAGGAAACTGGCATTTTAAATCTTCTACAAATCAGACACCTCGTTATTCTCAACCAGGAATGGATGGAGCTGATGGGTGGTTTAGAATGGAATTAAAATTATTAGCAGATGTAGGTTTAGTAGGATTCCCAAATGCAGGAAAGTCTACATTATTGTCTGTTTTAACAGCTGCAAAACCAAAAATTGCAGATTACGCTTTTACAACGCTAAAACCCAATTTAGGAATTGTAGAACATAGAAATCATAAAACTTTTGTAATTGCCGATATTCCTGGGATTATTGAAGGTGCTGCTGAAGGAAAAGGATTAGGTCATCGTTTTTTACGTCATATAGAGCGTAACTCAACGCTACTTTTCTTAGTACCTGCAGATAGTGATGACATAAATAAAGAATATGATATTCTTTTAAATGAGCTTAAACAGCACAATCCAGAATTATTAGATAAAGATAGATTATTAGCTATCTCTAAATCTGATATGTTAGATGATGAGTTGCAAGCAGAAATTGCAAAAGAGTTACCTGAAGGCGTAGAGAGTATTTTTATATCATCTATAGCACAAAAAGGACTGCAAGAATTAAAAGATAAACTTTGGAAAATGCTAAATTAATTTTAGCTATAAATTATACTACTTTATATTAAGCTTGTCATTCCTACTTTAATTGGAATTGGCAAGCTTACTCTTTTAAATGAATTCTTATTGGTAATTTATACTTTGTAGTTACAGGAATTCCTCGTTTTATAGCAGGATAAATTGAAGGTAATTTTAGTACACTTACTTTTAACAAACTATCTAATTCTGGCAATTGTATTTTGATGTTTTCTGAAGATTGAACTTCTTCAAGGCTAATAGTTCCATTAGAGTTTATTAGCAGGTGTACAAATACCGTTTCAGAAATAGCATCTTTAATAGTAAATGAATATTGCTGTAACTCCTCTCCTATTTTTTGATGAATTGCGACTCTAAAACAAGCTGTTTTTTTAGTTTTATCAATAATAGAATCACACAGTTTAAAAGACGGTGAAACATCTACAGAAGAAAAATCTACAATTGTATCTAAAACTTGAGTATTCTCATTTTTATTGAATGATAATTTATCGCACGAAGTGCAAAAAGCGATAAAGATTAAAAAAGAAAAAACACGAAAAAACATATTTTAATTTAAAGTGTGAATTTACTAAAATTTGTTGAGTTCTTAATCTAAACTTTATCCTCTTAGTAAATAGCTTTTTTTAACTTCTTTTATTCTTACTTTTAAAAACTTAAGTTATAAAAAAAGTCGAGGTTTACGCCCCGACTTTTACAATAATAAATAATAATACAATTAAAACCTTCTACTTCATAGAAATCTATTTTATCATCAATGTAAACGGAATCGAATATTTTACTTTCACTTTTTCACCCTTGTCTTCTCCTGGAATCATTTTTGGCAATGTATTCATCACTTTAATAACTTCATTTTTAATTTTTAAGTGCGGTGCCCTCGCTTTTACATCTACAACATTACCTTCTTTATCAATTGAAAAACCAACAAAAACTCGTTTTCTACCAGAATCTAAACCAAGAGTATTTGGTAAATCACTATTGAAATTTTCACCAAAATGTTTTTGCACCATTTTAGAGAAACAATCTTTATCTCCTGTTTTACAACCAGGGAAAGTTGGTGCTTTATCTATGGACATAATTGAAACTGAACCGTCAGAATTTATTCTTTCTTTTACCCTATTTGCTAAAAGTTCATTGAGCTTTTTCATTTTAAATTTATCCATGTTTTCTATAAGCTCTATTTCTTTGTTTAATTTACTTATAGAATCATTTAATAATTTATTAACTGCAACTATTTCTTTTATATGTATTTCATTGCGAATCTTTTCTTCAGACAAACTTTTTTCAAGAGTTGAAACTTTTTGTTTTATCTGTTTTGAAGCACAAGAAGTATAAAAAAGCATACTTGCTAATACAGGAATCAAAACTAAATATTTTAACTGATTCATTTTTTTTGATTGTGTCTTTTTCATCATAATAATTCTTTTTTTAATAAATGTTTGTTTATAAAATTGATTGACAAACGCAATGTTTTCAACCTGAAAAAAGTTGGATAGCAAATTGTTGATATAAATTTCTTTTGTTTCTGATTTTGCGGCTACTTCATCAGAAATATATTCGTGTAATAAGGCTATTCTTTTCTGATACATAAAAATCATTGGGTTAAACCACATCATAATTTTTAAAAACTCGAAGAATAATAAATCTAAAGAATGCTTTTGTTTACTGTGCACCAATTCGTGTTCTATAATTTGTGCTTGTTGAGAAATTGGAATTTCTTTTCCTAAAAAAATAAAGTTAAAAAAAGAAAACGCCTTCGTATGATTCGGAATTATAACCAACGTATGATCCGCTTTTTTAACAACTTCGTATTTCCTAATTAAAGTAGCTATCTTATATAGTTTTATTAAAAACAGCATAAAGAAAAGGCCTACTCCTAACCAAAATAAAATAGCTGCATAATTTATAGATTGATACAAATTCGTTTCTTGAATCACTTTTTCCGGTGATAAAACTATTTCTGGTAAATAAATAATAAACTCTTCAGGAACGGCTTTTTGAAACGTCGGAATTTTAATAAATGGTAAAATGAAAGATAGAATTGGAGTACTAATTAAATACCATCTGTTTTTAGTGAAAAATGATTCTTTACTTAGAAATAAATCATAGATAGCCAAAAAAAACATTTGAAATAATATGACTTGTAAAATATAATTTATCATCGCTTTTATTTTAATTTCATTACGAAATGGGTCTTTTTAGACGAATGAGAAATCTAAAATTAGATTCCTCTTCGTTACTCAACGGAATGACAGATTTTGCAAACTGAAAACTGTTTACTATCTACTTTTTTTTATTGACTTCCTTTAAAATAGATTCTAATTCAGAAACATCCATTTTATTCTCTTTTACAAAAAAGGAAACCATACTTTTAAAAGAACCATCAAAATAACCGTTCATTAATTTATGTAAACGCTGGTTACTATAGGCTTCTTTTTCAACTATTGGATAATAAATAAACCCTCTCCCAACAGGTTTATGACCTACAAATTCTTTATTTTCTAAAATTCTAATAATTGTAGAAACTGTATTATATGCTGGTTTTGGTTCCGGTAATTTATCAATTACTTCTTTTACAGAAGCTTCTTTAAAATCCCATAAAAGGTGCATAATCTGCTCTTCTGCCTTTGTTAATTGTTTGCTCATTTTTTTAACTAAATTTATAGTTCTACGATACAAATATAACTAAATAATTAGTTTAAACTAATTATTTAGTTAATAATACTTGTAACAAACGTATTCTATTTTCGTCTTATCTTTAGAAAACTGTTGCTGTTATAGAATCTTACGCTAGTATAATTATTAAAATTACTATGGATATATTTTTACTACTTCTAGGCTTCGTCTTTGTTTGTCTTGGAATCATTGGCTCATTTTTACCAATTTTACCTGGACCTTTAACAAGTTGGGTAGGTTTATTGTTATTGCATTTAACTAAAATTATACCAATGGATTGGACTTTTTTAGGTATAACTTTAGCAGTTGCACTATTCATATGGGTACTCGATTATTTTATTCCTGCAATGGGAACAAAACGTTTTGGCGGAAGTAAATATGGCGTTTATGGAACTACAATTGGACTTTTTATCGGTTTCTTCTTTATACCAATTCCTTTTGGAATTCTTATTGGTGCTTTTTTTGGTGCATTAATAGGAGAATTGCTATTTGACAGCAAAGATACAAACAGAGCAATTAAAGCTTCTTTTGGTGCTTTTCTTGGCTTTTTAGTCTCGGCAACAATCAAGTTTTCTATAGCTGTTGTTTATCTAGTTTTATTCTTTATTACTTTTTGGGAATATAAAAGTGTTTTCTTTTAAGTATTTTATCATTCCTGCGCAGGCAGGAATCTAAACTTCATTTATTGATTGCTTAAAGTAAATTTATTTTGAAGCTATTTCCTGCTTTACATTATATCTTTTTATGCTATTATTGCGAAGTTTACTTTTTTGTAAACTGTGGCAATCTCTATATAAGAAAGAGATTACTTCGTGCCTCGCAATGACGCTTGTTTAAAAGGCTATAAAAAGGATGTCATTTCAATCAGGGCTACACCTGTTTGCTAACTTATAGCACGATTAAAAGACAAACTTATTTTTTTAGGATTCTTTACTACGTAGGAATGACAAGCCAAAATAAATAGTTAGAAAAACATAGGTTTTACAAATAACTAGCAGAAGAGTCTAGCCCCGATTGAAGCAATTGTTTGAGCTCTTTTTTATTCCTTTTTTAGAATAAAAAAAGCGAGTGCGAAAAGCGGGAAATAGCTTCTAAAAAAAAGTATATGAGATCCTGAAATAAATTTATAGACCCTGAAATAAATTCAGGGTAAAAAAAAAGCGTCCCATTTAAGGGAAGCTTTCCATTGGTTAACAAAACCACGACACTTTTACTAAAGTGCCAAAACAACACAACTAAATGCTGCTCTAACAAAAAGCAGCTGGCAAATATACAACGTTTTTGGGTATTCGCAAATTAACTCGTGCTTTTTTATTTTATTCTCAATTGTCTATTAATTCAATTGATTGTATCTTTGCAACCTTTAATAAACACAAGAAAACAAAGACATCAAATGCAATTATCAGAACAAGAAGTTGTACGTAGAGAAAAGCTATCTAAACTACGCGAATTAGGCATTAATCCTTATCCAGCAGATTTGTACCCATTAAATACAAATTCTAAAGAAATAAAGGAAAAGTATACTGAAAATAAACAGGTGGTAATTGCTGGTAGATTAATGTCTATAAATATACAAGGAAAAGCTTCTTTTGCACAATTACAAGATGGTGAAGGTAGAATTCAATTGTATTTTAATAGAGATGAAATTTGTACTGGTGAGGATAAATCTCTGTACAATGTTGTCTTTAAAAAATTATTAGATTTAGGAGATTTTATTGGTGTAGAAGGAGAATTATTTACCACTAAAGTTGGTGAAAAAACAGTAAAAGTAAAAGGTTTTAAATTGCTTTCTAAAGCACTGAAACCTTTACCAATGCCTAAGGTAAAAGATGGTGTTACTTTTGATGCTTTTACAGATCCTGAGATGCGTTACAGACAACGTTATGCAGATTTAGTAGTAAATCCGCATGTTAAAGAAGTATTTGTAAAGCGTACAAAATTGTTTAACGCAATGCGTAACTTCTTTAATGACGCTGGTTATTTTGAAGTTGAAACTCCGGTTTTACAACCAATTCCTGGTGGCGCAGCTGCAAGACCTTTTATTACACATCATAATTCTTTAGATATTCCTTTATATATGAGAATTGCGAACGAATTATATCTAAAAAGATTAATTGTTGGTGGTTTTGATGGGGTTTATGAATTCTCTAAAAACTTTAGAAATGAAGGAATGGACAGAACCCATAATCCTGAATTTACAGCCATGGAAATCTATGTTTCTTACAAAGATTACAATTGGATGATGGACTTTGCTGAGCAACTTTTAGAGCATTGTGCAATTGCAGTAAATGGAACTTCTGAAGCTACTTTTGGTGAACATAAAATTGATTTTAAAGCGCCATATGCAAGAGTAACAATGGCAGATTCTATAAAACATTTTACTGGTTTTGATATTATTGGAAAAACAGAAGATGAAATTAGAGAAGCAGCAAAATCTATGAATATTCCTGTTGATGAAACAATGGGGAAAGGAAAATTAATTGATGAAATTTTTGGTGAAAAATGTGAAGGAAATTACATTCAACCAACTTTTATTACTGATTATCCTAAAGAAATGTCTCCGCTTTGTAAAGAACACAGAGAAAACCCTGAACTTACAGAACGTTTTGAATTAATGGTTTGTGGTAAAGAAATTGCAAATGCATATTCAGAATTAAACGACCCAATAGACCAACGTGAACGCTTTGAGCATCAATTAAAATTAGCTAAAAAAGGAGATGATGAAGCTACAGAATTTATTGATGAAGATTTTTTACGTGCGTTAGAATACGGAATGCCTCCTACTTCTGGAATGGGTATTGGAATGGACCGACTTATTATGTTTTTAACAAACAATCAATCAATACAAGAAGTTTTATTTTTCCCTCAAATGAGACCAGAAAAGAAAACTGTTTCTGTTGAATTGAATGATGAAGAGAAAGCTGTTTTAGCAATTATTGAAAAAGCTGAAAAAATTGATTTAAATGAGTTAAAAGCTCAATCTGGTTTATCTAACAAGAAATGGGATAAAACAATTAAAGGTTTAACTAAAAATAACGTTGCTAAAGTTTCTAAAACAGATGAAGGTTTGTTTGTAGAAATTGCATAGCAATTTCTAATACTGAACCTTTATGCTGAACTTGTTTCAGTATGTTTCTGAATCTTATAATTATAAATTTAAAAAGGAATTACAGCAATGTAATTCCTTTTTTTTTGATTTAGACTTTATGTTGTTTGTTGCCTCCTTTTATTATAAGTTTGTTATCACTAACACTATTAATTATCGATGGAAAATTATAAAACAATAATTGAAGACATTTATTATGATTTAAAAAACGTTGATGATATTGGTGAAGTGGCTAATTACATTCCAGAATTGGCATTCGTCTCACCCAATAGTTTTGGCGTAAACATTACAACGATTGATAAAGAAAATTTTGGAATCGGTGATTTTGATCAAAAATTTTCGATACAAAGTATCTCTAAGATTCTCTCATTAACCTTGGCATATAAATTAGAAGGCGAAAATTTATGGAATCGTGTAGATGTTGAGCCTTCAGGAAACCCTTTTAACTCTTTACTACAATTAGAAACAAATCTTGGTAAACCTAGAAATCCGTTTATAAATTCTGGTGCAATTGTAATTTGTGATGTTTTATTAAGTCATTTAAAAAATCCGAAAGTAGATTTTTTAAATTTCTGTAAAGAGATTGCGAACAATACTACTTTAAATTATAATGAAAAAGTAGCACAATCAGAAAAAAAATCTGGTTATAGAAATGCTGCACTTTGTAATTTTATAAAGTCTTTTGGAAACATTAAAAATGATGTTGATGAAGTCTTAGATTTTTACTTTCATATCTGTTCTATAGAAATGAGTTGCAAAGAGCTTTCTCAAATAGCTCTTTATTTAGCAGATGATTTTTATACAACTCATAAAGGAAATAGAGTACTTACTATGAGTCAAGCCAAGAGAATAAATGCGATTATGATTACTTGTGGTTTTTACGATGAGTCTGGAGAATTTGCTTTTAAAGTGGGTTTACCCGGTAAAAGTGGCGTTGGTGGCGGAATTGTAGCCATTCATCCAGACAAATATTGCATTACTGTTTGGAGTCCTAAATTAAATCAAAATGGGAACTCTTATAAAGGAATGTTGTTTTTAGAAAAATTTACTTCAAAAACAACTTCTTCTATTTTTTAAAATATTATTTAAACTTCATACCTAAATGAACCACTTTTTTTGTTTCAAAGAAATCTTCATCAAAATAATCTGGTAAATCATAAATGGTTGCAGAAGTATATAATTTTAACTCCTCTGTTAAATCTCCACCTTTTAAATATAAAATTCCGTTTCTTATATCGTGGTTTTGCTTTTTAGCAATCTTCCCTTTGTTCCAACGTACAAAAGTCTCCATTTGTGCAACAGCTCTACTTACAATAAAATCATACGTTTCATTTACGTCTTCTACCCTTCCATGAGTAGTTTTTACATTCTCTAAGCCTAAACCTGCTACAACTTCGTTTACCACTTTTATCTTCTTACCAATAGAATCTACCAAATGAAATTGTGTTTCAGGAAATAATATTGCTAACGGAATACCAGGAAACCCCCCACCAGTCCCAACGTCCATTACCCTAGAACCTGGTTTAAATTGTATTATTTTTGCAATCCCTAAAGAGTGTAATACATGACGTAAATACAACTCATCTATATCTTTTCTAGAAACAACATTTATTTTTAAATTCCAATCTTGGTATAATTCTTGAAGTTTAGAAAACTGTGCCAGTTGTTTCTCTGTAAGGTTATCAAAATATTTTTGTATAATTTCCATAAAAAAGTTTCAACTGCAAAAATAGTTATTGTTAACAAACAATTAGCAACAAATTCTAACGTTTGTTAAGTAAAGATATTTTAAAAAGCATATTTTTGTAATTATATACAATATAGATGAAAACAATAAACTTTTCGAGGGTAGATAAAGCGAAGTTCTTTAAAACCTTAAATAAAAGAGTGAATACATATTTTAAAGAAAACGACATAAAGAGAACAGGAAACTGGAAATTGTACACAAAAGCAACTTTAATGTTTTCACTTTTTTTAGTTCCTTTTATTTTAATACTTACCGTTTCTATGCCTCAATGGGCACTTTTAATTCTGACTATTTTAAGTGGAATTGGAATGGCTGGAGTTGGAATGAATGTAATGCATGACAGTAATCATGATTCATTTTCTAGCAAAAACTGGGTAAATAAATTAATGGGAAGCAGCATTTACATTTTAGCTGGTAACGTATATAATTGGAAAGTACAACACAATGTTTTACACCATACGTTTACCAATGTAAAAGACCATGATGAAGATATTGATGCAGGTAGAATTATTCGTTTTTCTAAGCACACAAAATGGCTTAAAATTCATAAACTTCAAAAGTATTATTCCATTTTTCTATATGGGTTATTAACCATAAACTGGGCAATAACTACAGATGTTAAACAAATGCATGGATATTTAAAACGTAAATTATCATACGGGAAATTTCCAAATCCAAAAATGGAATGGACGAAATTAATAATTTCAAAAATTGTCTATTATTCACTTTGGATTGTTTTACCATTATTAGTTTTAGACATTGCATGGTGGAAAGTATTAGTTGGATTTTTTGTAATGCATTATACTGCAGGTATGATCTTAAGTTTGGTTTTTCAATTGGCACATATTGTACCCAATACAGAAATGCCAATTCCAGATAAAGATGGAAATTTAGAACACACTTGGGCAGTCCATCAATTATATACAACATCTAACTTTGCACCTAGTAATTGGTTGGTAAACTTCTATACCGGTGGTTTAAATCATCAAGTTGAACATCATATTTTTCCACATATATCTCATGTCCATTATGATAAATTAGCTAAAATTGTAAAAGAAACCGCTAAAGAATTTAATTTGCCTTATAACGAATATGAAACAATGCGTAAAGCAGTTGTAGAGCATTTTAGACATTTAGGTGTTCTAGGAAAAAAACCAGAATTAGCATAAATAAACAATATCAACTACCAGTAAAAATGAAACATCCATTATCGGACAGAATTAACAGTTTACCTATTTCTCAAACCTTAGCAATGGCTGCTAAAACAAGAGAATTAAGAGCAGAAGGAAAAGATATTATCGGCTTAAGTTTAGGAGAACCAGACTTTAATACACCTGATTTTATTAAAGATGCTGCAATTGAAGCTATCAATCAAAATTACAATTCATACTCTCCAGTAGATGGATACTTAGAATTAAAAGAAGCTATTTGCGTAAAATTTAAACGTGATAATGATTTAGTATACAAACCAAGTCAAGTAGTAGTTTCTACAGGTGCAAAACAATCTATTGCAAATATTGCACAAGTATTATTAAACCCAGGAGACGAAGTTTTATTACCAGCTCCTTATTGGGTAAGTTACTCTGCAATAGCTATTTTGTGTGAAGCAACGTATGTAGAGATTCCTTCTTCTATAGAGAATGATTTTAAAATCACTCCAGCACAATTAGAAGCATCAATTACGCCTAAAACAAAAATGATTTTCTTTAACTCGCCAAACAACCCAAGTGGAACTATTTATAGTGAAGCTGAGTATAGAGCATTGGCAGCAGTTTTAGAAAATCACCCACAGATTTTCATTTTATCAGATGAAATCTATGAACATATAAATTACGATTCAAAACCATTTAGTTTTGCTGCAATTGAAAGTATGTATGACAGAACTATTACTGTAAATGGATTAGCAAAAGCATTTGCTATGACAGGATGGAGAGTTGGTTACATTGGTGCACCAGAATGGATTGCTAAAGCATGTACAAAAATGCAAGGTCAAATTACTTCTGGAACTAACTGTATTGCTCAGAGAGCAGCAATTACAGCCGTTTTAGCACCTGTTTCTAAAATACAATATATGGTAGATGAGTTTAAAACTCGTAGAGACATCGTAATTGGTTTATTAAGAGAAATTGATGGCTTTAAAGTAAATGTTCCTGAAGGTGCTTTTTATGTATTTCCAGATGTTTCTGATTTCTTCGGAAAAACTTTTGATGGAATAAAAATAGAAAATGCAAGTGATTTTTCTTTATTCTTACTAGAAAAAGCAAATGTTGCCACGGTAACGGGTGAAGCTTTTGGTACTCCAAACTGTATCAGATTATCATACGCAGCTTCAGAATTACAAATTCGAGAAGCAATTAAGAGAATTAAAAAAGCTTTAAGTTAAAAACGTAAACAAATAAATATTAAAATCTCACAGTGCTGATGTGAGATTTTTTTTGTTTTGGCGTGCCCTTTTAGGTCAGGCTTTTCGCACTCGCTTTTTTTATGCTGAATTTATTTTAGCCTAAAAAAGAGCTCAAACAAATGCTTCAATCCTTCACGCAAGTATATTTGCAAACTAATTTATTCATTCTTATTTAGTCGTATTTTAAGATATTGTCATAATAATCAAAAAAGCAAATAACGAAACTTGTAAAATTGTTCCGGTCTGACTTTCTATTTTTCCATGGTGATTTAAAACTAAAGATTTTATGCTAGACAATGATTTAGACTTCTCTAATCTTACACTTTTTTTTATCTGTTGTTTATAAATAGAAGTTAAAATCCCTCTTTCTTCAATTGCTGATGTTTGCAAATATTTCATGGTGTTTAATTTAATTGATTATATAAAATAGACGACACAAAAAAAAAATGTTACAGAACTAAAAGTTAGGAAAATCTTAAAAAACAATATTTTACAGGATTAATGGTTTACCCCGATGAGAAAAAAAATAACAATATTTCATAATTAATTTAAAATTATGAAATATTGTTATAAAAAATAAGAGAGTTTACCCTTAGTTTACGATCAGTTTTATCGTTTTATAATTTCTGTAATCATTTCCTATCTTAACAAAATATAATCCAGAACTTAAGCCTTCCTTTAGAATCGTAATTTTGTTATTTCCAATTACAGTATTTTCTTCTATCTTTTTTAATAATGCACCCGTTAAACTATAAATTTCAATACCTGTATTCGCATCAACTTCAGAATAGAAACTTAATTGCGAATTAGAAGACATTGGGTTTGGCGTTAACAATGCCTCATTTTGTGCAATAACTTCAGAAGCTACTCCTAAAACTTGTTGCGTAAACTGAATATCTTTTATATTCATAACTTTTAGCACCTCTTCTACTCCATCAGAAGACATTGTAAAAACAATATTTACCGCATCATTTAAATCTAAAACTCCTTCTGTTGCAGAAACAAAATGTGCAAAAGGAATTGCATAATGACTTTCAGTTTCGTTAAGTTTTATTGTTGTTCTATATTGATTTTCCCAAGCTCCTATACCTTCTTTAATAATTGTTATTTCTAGATCTCCTGTTCCATTTGCATCTAACTCTAAAACATCATATTCAGATAAATCTACAGCAGTAAATCTTGGTGTAAATGATCTAAAGGCAGAAACATATTCACTTGTAGTTGCATTTAAAGAAATATTTCTTTCTACTCTATAACCACTTCCTGTATAAATGTTATCATTTTGAGTGATTGTAAACTCATTAACAGTTGTACCTGTAGCAGAATCATCTTTTCCCCAAACACCATCAGACATAAATAAATCATCTGGGGTTAAATTGTACTCGTTTTCTATTCTAAAACCAATATCAAAAATATTTCCTGTTTCAATTACCAACGTTTCAATGTAATTTCCAGTTAATGCTACAGTTTGATTAAAATACGCTGTATCTGAAGTTTCTGTTCTTTTAAACCCTGCATCAATAACTACGCTTCTACTTTTTCTTACATTTATTAACTCTAATTCTAAAGTTCCATTTATATATGCACCTTTTTTAACAAATACAGGTGGTGGACTTGATGTATTGTAATTTGAAATAGGTTTCTGAACATCAAATAAAGCTAATGCTTCTTGACCTAAAGTTAGTAAATCATCTATACTATTAGTCCAAATTTGAAAATTATAATAAGTAGCACCTGCCTCATATTTATCAATATTCCAGTGACTATCTATTTCAAAATTTGCTTCATTGTTTGCCAATCTTCCAGAAAAACTTAAAACAAATTCCTTAGTACCATTGCTGTTTTTTATAATAGATTTAATAAACTGTACACCTCCTTCACCGCCATCGCCTTCTTCACTTTCTTCTCCAAATAATTCTATTGTAGAAACCGATAATAATTCTGCACCTAATAATCTATCGCAAATAAATTTTGTATGCTCATACACACCGTTTTCAGTTTTTGTTGCTAAAACAACAGCAACTGTTTCATTGCCTTTCACATAATCTACAGAATATAGTTCTGTTGCATTTGTAATTGCTATTAAATCTGATGGTGAAGACTCTACTGCTGTAGCACCAGTAATTACATCTAAAGGAATTAAATCAATCAAACTAAAATTACCACTTTTTACTGCTGTTTTTTTGTAATTTTTAGATTTTTCTACTCTTTTAGCATTTACCTTATCAAACTTATAATTATCTTTTATTCTTAAATAATTTCTTTGATTAATTTTTTGAGAAAGACGGTCATTACTTTCTAAACCTCCATCACTACCACTAGAAACTTGTGGTACAAGAACAGGACAAGCTGCAACACCAGAACAAGAAGGATCATCACAATCTACCAATCCGTCTCCGTCATCATCAACACCATTTATACAATCTTCTTGAGGAACAGGTGCTGTTGGACATCTTGCTCCATCATTTAAACTACTTGATGGCCCATATGCAAATAGGTTAGAATCTAACGTATCACCAATATTTAAAGATTGTACATTTTGAATTACGTATACCGTTCCTGTTTGGTTTGCAGACACATAAAACCTTCCTGATACATCAAAATAAACAGCTCCGTATGTATAATTCAAACCTGATAAGATTGGTACTTCTCCTAAATCTACTACTTCACTAGTAGTTGCATTAATTCTATATAAATGATTTGTTTTTTTTTCAACTGTATACAAATGACCGTCAACTGAATTAAAGGCCCAGTCATGAATACTAATACTTTTTGATAAAGTTTCACTACTTATAAATTGAGTATACGAAGAAGATTCTGGGTTTAAATCAATTTTAGAATATTCAGTACCTCCTCCTTTTACATAATAAATTCCATCAGAACTTACATCTCCAATATATCTTCCTGAATCTGGCAACTCATCTATAAAAAAAGTTTCTACTTGAAAGTTTTTTCCAATTTTTACAATCGTTTTACTCGGTGTACTTAATGCTCCCCAAATATATCCATCAGCAGGATTGTAACCTACTGCATTAATACTTCCTTCCGTGAGATTTTCTGACACCAAATAAGAGCTACCTGAAGCTAAATCTAAAGCATATACATCATTTCTTTGAAATAAATAGGCATTATAATCACAATTAAAAGGTTCGCTTTGTGCGTTAATTGTAGCACTTACTATTAAACTAAAAAAGAATAAAATTCTAATTTTTTGTAATTGTAAAGTTGTTTTCATTTCTTTCTATTTTTTTGGGCAAAATTATTAAAAACATCAATTTAAAAACATTAAAGTAAGTTTATTAGCGAAAACATATAGACAAACGGCATTTTTATAATGATAAGCGAATAGTCATAAATAAAAAAAACCACATCATTTATTGATGTGGTTTTTAGAAATTTAAAAAGTTATTGTGCCGCTGACTAGTCTACATTATCATGTAAAAATGAATTATTAGATTTAAAATCTAGTTGGTCATTATCTGTATTAATAGATGTTTTGGTTTTACTTATAGATGAATTTACATCTAAATCTACACCCAATCTTTTATATGCAGGCTGACGCTCTATTTCATCTATGTTTTTGTTTAATTGATCATTAAACTTATAGTTGAAACCTTTCATCTTTTTACGTCTTTCTTCTGCTCTCTTTTGTAATTCACTTATCGTTAAATCTAAAGGAGAAACTTCTTCACTTCTAGTTGCAATCTCATTAATTTCTACTTGTGGTTGTGCCGTTTTTAACTCGAAATTAATTTCTTCTTCAACAATTTTTGTTTCAATAATTCTTGAACTTTTACCTATTGTTGGTTGGGCATCAAAATCTTCTAAAACATAACGTGTTTCTTCTTCTTTTTTCTCAGAAGCGACTTCTTTTGCTCCAAAAACTTCAATATCGTTTGCATTTGTTGCAGTTTCTTCATTTAAATTAAAACGAATTTCATTTTTTTCTATTACTTCTGTATATGAATTAAGAGGTAAATCAAATAATAAATCTGCTTGTATCTGTTGAGGCTCTTCTTCTACTATTTCTTCAACAGGAGTAATATTAGTAATAATAAAATCTTCTTCAGATACCTTTTCAAGTGAAATTTCATCGTATGAAACTGGCATATCTGTAATAAATTCTGAAGTTGAAATTAAATCCATTTTTGGTGAAACTTCTTGAACATCATCTTCTAAAACATGAATAATCTTTTCTTCAACTTTATTAGAAATTGGCATATCTAATGTTGGCGTTTTAGAAATGGTTTTATCAGAAAAATCATAGGTTGCTTTTTGCTCATCTTCTAACGTATGAACAATCTTCTTTACTTCAGTATTTGTAATTGTACTTTGTTGATCTGCAGCAAAACCAGTTGCAACAATTGTTACAGAGATTGCATCTCCTAACTTATCATCTTCACCAATACCCATAATAATGTTTGCATCATAACCTGCTTCATCTTGAATGTGATCGTTAATTTCTCCGATTTCATCTAAAGTAACTTCATTGGTTCCTGATACAATTAATAACAAAACATTCTTTGCTCCTGTAATTTTATTATCATTTAATAAAGGAGAATCTAATGCTTTTACAATTGCATTTTTAGCTCTATTCTTACCTTCTTCTTTAGCAGAACCCATAATTGCAGTTCCACTATTAGAAAGTACTGTTTTAGCATCATGTAAATCTATATTTTGTTTATAGTGATGTGTTATAACTTCAGCAATTCCTTTAGAAGCAGTAGATAAAACTTCATCCGCTTTAGAGAAACCAGCTTTAAAACCTAGGTTTCCATAAACTTCACGTAACTTATTATTATTTATTACAATTAAAGAATCTACATTTTGGCGCAATTGATCGATTCCTAATTGAGCTTGTTTAGAGCGTCTTCTTCCTTCAAACTGAAATGGCATTGTTACAATACCAACAGTTAAAATATCCATATCTTTTGCAATTTTTGCAATAATTGGAGCTGCTCCAGTACCAGTACCACCTCCCATACCAGCTGTAATAAATACCATTTTTGTTTGGGTATTTAACATTTGCTGAATCTCTTGCATACTTTCTTTAGCAGCCTGAGCCCCCACTTCTGGGTTTGCTCCCGCTCCTAAACCAGAAGTTAAGTTCACTCCTAATTGTATTTTATTTGGAACAGGACTGTTTTCTAAAGCTTGAGAATCTGTATTACAGATTACAAAATCTACTCCTTTAATATGTTGTGTAAACATATGGTTTACAGCGTTGCTTCCACCGCCTCCAACACCAATTACTTTAATGGTATTAGACTGTGTTTTTGGCATGTCAAATGAAATGTTATCAAATTCTGTGCTCATAATAACGTAACTTTTATATTTTAATTTTTCCTTTTACTATTTATTCTCACTGAATATTGTTCTTGCTAAACAATATTGCTTTCTAAATTTCTATTCTGCGTTGTCTAAAAAATCCTTTAAACCTTCTGTAAATTTCTCGAAAAATGATTTCTTTTTTGGCTTTGGTTTTTCTTCAACTACCGGTTTTACTTCAGAAATTTCATCTTCTTGAGTTTCATCTAAAATTTCTTTTACAGATTCTTCAATCTCTTCCTCTTCTTTAGAATCACTATTTAAACCTTCTATTAACAATCCAACTGCTGTTGCATAAGATGGGCTTGATAATGCATCATCAGAATCTCCTGCTAAATGCTCATTAGGATATCCAATTCTTGCATCCATGCCTGTAATATATTCTACTAACTGGCGTAAGTGTTTTAATTGAGCTCCACCTCCTGTTAAAACAATACCTGCAATTAATTTGCCTTTTGCAGTTTCATGTCCGTAATTTTTTATCTCTAAATACACATGCTCAATAATTTCTTGAACTCTTGCATGTATAATTTTTGAAAGATTTTTTAACGTAATTTCTTTTGGTTCTCTACCTCTTAACCCAGGAATAGAAACAATTTCTGTTTCTTTATTTTCTCCTGGCCATGCAGAACCAAATTTAATTTTCAATAATTCAGCTTGCTTTTCAATAATTGAACAACCTTCTTTTATATCATCTGTAATTACATTTCCTCCAAAAGGAATAACGGCAGTATGACGAATGATTCCGTCTTTAAAAATGGCTAAATCTGTTGTTCCACCACCGATATCAATTAATGCAACTCCGGCTTCTTTTTCTTCTTGACTTAATACTGCTGATGCTGATGCTAAAGGCTCTAAAGTAATATCTGCCAAATCTAAATCTGCACTTTTTACACATCGTCCAATATTTCTTATTGATGAAACTTGCCCAACTACAACATGAAAATTAGCTTCTAATCGACCACCATACATTCCTATTGGTTCTTTAATATCAGCTTGAGAATCAACTTTAAATTCTTGTGGTAACACATGAATAATTTCTTCTCCAGGTAACATGACCAACTTATGAACTTGATTTACTAAATTTTCAATATCATCTTCATCTATTACTTCATCTGCATTATTTCTTGTGATATAATCACTGTGATGTAAACTTCTAATATGCTGTCCAGCAATACCTACAACAACTTCTTCAATTTTTACACCAGAAACACTTTCTGCTTCATCTACAGCTTGTTGAATAGAATGTATGGTTTGTGTAATATTACTCACTACACCGCGTTTTACACCTAAACTTTTAGCTTTTCCGATTCCAATAACCTCAATTTTGTCGTATTCATTTTTACGACCAATCATGGCAACAATTTTGGTTGTACCAATATCTAAACCAACAGCTATTTTATTGTTTTCCATTTTGATCTATTTTGTGCACACAACTTGGTTGTGATATTTTACATTAATCGTTTTGTAATTCTCTATTGTTTTGTCTAAAAATGTCTTGTTATAAAACGCTTTTAACTTCTTAAATTTCACATCGATATTCGTTAATCTTCCGAAATCAATTTTATAATCTCCACTTCTCATGGAAAATTGATACTCTTCATCAGCACTTTTATGAATTCCTACCACCTCTTTTTGCAAAAAACTATCTGCTAAAATTACGGATATCAAAGGCAAAATTTCTTTAATATCTTCATCATTTTCAACACCAGAAACCAACATAACTCTTGCCGAATAATTATCTGACAAAGGTACTTTTACACCTTGTTTATCAACATAATAAGATTCTTTATTAGAAATGAATCTTGCTACAGGTGTTCGTTGTTTTATGGTAGATTTTAACTGACCTCCAATCGTTAAAAAAACGGATGCATTTTCAACATAAGGGTTTTTGGCCACTTTCTTCTCTAAACCGTATAAATTTATCACAGATTTTGCTAGGTTTTGCACCGTTTTGTTATTTTGTATTAACAATTTATCAACCATAGAATGGGTTAAAAAACTATTCTCTCCAGCTTCAAATTCCACAATAATTTCAGTCACTTTTTTTTCCTCATTTCTCTTTGATGAAAAACTATATAAAAAGCCTAAAATGACTATTAACACTAGGAATAACAAATATTTTAAAAACCTTTTAAATTGCATGTTTTTCAGTTTTTATGAGTTTACTTACTACATCATCTACCATCATTCCTATATCACCTGCACCTAACATTACAACCACTTTTGCTGCTGAATTATTAATAACTTTTACTAAATTATTATTTTTTGCTAATTTTTTATTCTTGCAATCTATTTTACCAAACAACCACTCAGAATTCACTCCTGAAATAGGGCTTTCTCTTGCAGGATAAATATCCAGCAACAACACTTCATCGAACTTAGATAATGCAGAAGCAAAATCATCTATAAAATCTCTTGTTCTAGAAAATAAATGTGGCTGAAAAACTACCAAAATTTTTTCATCAGGATACATTTCTCTCACTGAACTTTCTACCGCATTTATTTCTGTTGGATGATGTGCATAATCATCTATTAATACAAAATTTTCTGTTTTAATTTTATACGAAAACCTTCTTTTTACACCTTTAAAAGTTGACAAACTTTTTTTGATACTTTCTAAAGGAATGCCATAAACATCTGCCATTGCTAACGCAGCTAAAGCATTCATTACATTATGCTTTCCTGGTAAATGAAATTCAATATTGGTTATAATTGCTGAAGGAGTTTGGACATCAAAAATATATTTTCCGCTTTCAATTTTTAAATTAAAAGCCTTATAATCTGCATCTTCATTTACAGCATATGTTAACCCTTTTAAAGGCAAACCTTTTGCAACAATTAACGTGTCAGAAACTTTATTTGTAAATTCTACAAAGGACTCTTCTAATGCTTCGGCTTCTCCATAAATATCTAAATGATCTGCATCCATAGAAGTTACACATGCAATATTTGGTGACAATTGCAAAAAGGAACGATCAAACTCATCAGCTTCTACAACAGAAATTTTATCTTCTCCAAGAATTAAGTTTGAATTATAGTTTTCTGCTATTCCGCCTAAAAACGAAGTTGCCTTAATTGGCTGCATAATATGGCCTAAAATAGCCGATGTTGTTGTTTTACCATGGGTTCCAGAAACTGCTAGACAAAAAGTGTTTCCAGTTATTTTTCCTAAAATTTCTGCTCTTTTTAAAATGGTAAAATTATTCTCTAGAAAATAATTTAATTCTATATTGTTTTTAGGGATTGCTGGTGTAAAAACTACCAACGTTTTTTCTTTATTCAAAAAAGAAATAGGAATATTTTTTAAGGAATCTTCAAAATGAATTTCTACACCTAAATCTACTAAAGACGCAGTAATGTTAGTGGGTGCTTTATCATAACCAGCAACTTGCTTCCCATTCACAGTAAAATAACGAGCAATTGCGCTCATTCCTATACCACCAATTCCAACAAAATAAACGTTATGTATATTTTTTAAATTCACTTATTTAATAAATTTTCTACTTCGTTAACTATATCTGTTGTTGCACTTGGCAACGCTAATTCTTTTATATTTTCTGATAAACTTTGTTGCTTTCCTTCATCTTTTAAAAGTGTTTCAAAAACGATAGGAAAAGTGGCTAAATCGGCTTCTTTTAATAAAATTGCAGCATGTTTATCTACTATTGATTTTGCATTTTTTGTTTGATGATCTTCAGCTACATTTGGCGATGGTATAAAAATTACTGGTTTACCAACAATACATAATTCTGATACAGAACTTGCTCCTGCTCTAGAAATAATAATATCTGAAGCAGCATATGCTAAATCCATTCTATTTATAAACTGATGCACTTGAATGTTATCTAATTCAGTGTATTTTTTATATTCATCAAAATATAATTTACCACATTGCCAAATTACTTGTACCTCTTGACTTTTAAAGAACCCTAAATTACTTTCTATTAATTGATTTACTCTTCTTGCACCTAAACTGCCTCCAAGTATTAAAACTGTTTTTTTAGTTTTATTTAATTTAAAAAAAGCTTTTCCGTCTTCTCTTTTATTATGAATAGACAACAAATCTTGGCGTACAGGGTTTCCTGTTTTTATTATTTTCGATGATGGAAAGAAACGCTCTAAATTATCATACGCAACACAAATTTTATTTACCTTTTTACTTAATAGTTTATTCGTTATTCCAGGAAAAGAATTCTGTTCTTGTATTAAAGTTGGAATCCCTTTTCTTGTTGCCATTATTAAAGTTGGCCCGCTTGCAAAACCTCCAGTTCCAATTGCAATATCTGGCTTAAATTTTTTTATAATTTTTGATGCATTCCATAAACTACTCATCAACTTAAAAGGAAATGATAAATTATCAACTGTTAGTTTTCGCTGAATTCCTGAAATCCATAATCCTTTTATTTCAAATCCTGCTTGTGGAACTTTCTCCATTTCCATTTTATCTTTTGCACCAACAAACAGAAAATTCGTATCAGGAAAACGCAACTTTATCTCATTTGCAATCGCAATTGCAGGATAAATATGCCCTCCGGTTCCTCCTCCAGAAATTAATATATTAATCGATTGTTTCATGCAAAATATCTAAAGGGTTATCATCTAAAATATCTTCTTCTGTTTCTTCTTTTGATGCACTTACACTTAAAATCATACCCAATGCAAAACAGGTCATCCAAATAGAAGTACCACCACTACTAATCAAAGGCAACGTTTGCCCAGTTACAGGAAATAAATTTGTGGCAACAGCCATATTTATCGTTGCTTGAAAAATAATAGGACATCCAACACCAACAACCAACAAGGTTGCAAAAATTGTAGTTGTTTTTCTTATCACAACAAAAATTCTAAAGAGCAATAAAAAGTAAATAAATACAATTACAAAACCTCCCAATAAGCCAAATTCTTCAACAATAATTGCGTAAATAAAATCTGATGACGATTGTGGTAAAAAGTTCTTCTGAACACTTTTTCCTGGTCCTAAACCTATTGGACCTCCAGTAGCAATAGCTATTTTCGCTTTTTCTACTTGATACGCTTCTTTTCCTCCTTCTTGAGAAAAACTTTCAATTCTACTTTGCCAAGTTTGAACTCTATTTGGCATTGCATCTGGAAAGACTTTCGCTATCAAAACAAAAAACGATAACGCTACAATTCCAACGCCTAAAATAAAACTAATGTATTTTATTGGGTAACCTCCAATAAAAACCAGCATCAAAATCATAGTAAAAATGATAGCTGTTGTAGAAAAATTTGCTGGTAAAATCAATATTAAAATAACCGCTACAGGCAACCAAAGTTGCCATAAACTTTCTTTAAAAATTATTGCTTTTTCTTTATTTCTTGCTAGATATCTAGCCACATAAACCATTAATACTAAACCTGCCAAAGTTGATGTTTGAAAACCAATACCAACAAACGGTATACGAATCCATCTACTTGCATTTGCGCCTCCAATTATAGTTCCTTGTGCGAGTGTAAAAACTAATAATACAATTACTACTGGTATCATTAAAACAGATCCTCCAGAAAAATATCTATATGGAATTTTATGAACTCCATAAATAATTGCAAAACCCATAATTAACAGAACCATGTGTTTTACTAAATAGCCAAATGTAGAACCTGAACCCACAACATACACCAAGTTTGTGCTTGCGCTATAAACTGGCATAAATGAAAATATTGCCAAAATAGCTACAATAGCCCAAATGGTTTTATCTCCTTTTATATGTTGAAAAATCGTTTTCATTAGCCTCTCTTAATCTCTCCAAAGGAGAGAAACACTCTTGTGTCTATTTGTATTTTATTAAAATATTTTTTTTCAATATTGCTACACCCAACATTTCTTATCAAACATGCCAACTCCTTCTTTTTGGGAAGGTTGGAATGGGCTTCTTTTTTTAAAGACTTCTAACTGCTTTTTTAAATTGACGCCCTCTATCTTCATAATTATCAAACAAATCGAAACTTGCACAAGCTGGAGATAATAAAACTACTTCTCCATTTTCTGCCAATTTATGAGAAACTTTTACAGCTTCTTCTGCTCCTGCAGTTTCTACAATAATATCAACCACATTGCCAAAAGTGCTTTTAATTTTATCATTATCAAGACCTAAACAGACAATAGCTTTCACTTTTTCCCTTACTAAAGAAAGCAAATCATTATAATCATTTCCTTTATCTACTCCACCAACAATCCAAACTGTAGTTTTATCCATACATTCTAATGCATAAAATGTAGCATTTACATTTGTTGCTTTTGAATCATTAATATATTCTACACCTCTAATTTTCGCAACATTTTCTAAACGATGTTCAGCTCCCTCAAAATCTTCTAAACTTTCTTTGATTGCCTCTTTTCTAACTTTTAGCAATTGCGCTGCCATAGTTGCTGCCATGGCATTTTTTGTATTGTGTTTTCCTTTTAATGATAATGTTGATATTGGCATGTTAAATTTGTCTTTATTTATGTTGATGATAATATTGTTTTCTTTGATATATGCTCCGTATTCTAATTCTTTTTCAAGTGAAAACGGAACTAATTTCGCTAGCGTTTTATTATTATTTAACCACTTATTAATCGCTTCATCATCTGCATCATAAATGAGATAATCGACCACTGTTTGATTTTTTGTTATTCTAAATTTTGAGGCGATATATGTATCAAAACTGTATTCATACCTATCTAAATGATCTGGTGTAATATTGGTAATTATTGCAATATGAGGACTAAAATTCTCAATTCCATCTAACTGAAAACTACTTAATTCTAACACGTAATTTTCGTAATTATTTTCAGCAACTTGTTGTGCAAAACTATCGCCAATATTACCTGCAACTCCAACATTAAGTTTTGCATTTTTCAAAACATGATGCAATAGCATTGTGGTGGTAGTTTTTCCATTTGAACCCGTAATTCCAACAATAGTAGCATCTGTAAATTTTGCTGCAAATTCAATTTCTGAAATCACAGGAATTGAACTTTCTTTCAATTTCTCAACTAACACTACTTTATCAGGGATTCCAGGACTTTTCATTACCACATCAGCATTTAAAATTTTAGCCTCAGTATGCTTTTTTTCCTCGAAATCTATCTCATTATTTAAAAGAACTTCTTTGTATTTTTTTGCTATTTTGCCTTTGTCAGAAACAAAAACATCATATCCTTTTTGCTTTCCTAAAATTGCGGTTCCAACACCACTTTCTCCTCCACCAAGAATTACTAAACGATTCATTTATCTTAACTTTAGAGTAACAATTGTTAACACAGCAAGTAAAATTCCTACAATCCAAAAACGAACTACAATCTTACTCTCGTGGTAACTTAATTTCTGATAATGATGATGTAATGGCGACATTTTAAAAATTCGTCTTCCTACTCCAAACTTCTTTCTTGTGTACTTAAACCAAGAAACTTGCATAATCACAGAAAGGTTTTCAACCACAAATATTCCGGCTAAAATTGGTAGCAATAATTCTTTTCTAATTGCTATTGCTATTACTGCTATTATTCCTCCAATAGTTAAACTACCTGTATCTCCCATAAAAACCTGAGCAGGATACGTGTTGTACCAGAGAAAACCAACTAAAGAACCAGCAAAGGCAAGTACAAAAACAGTCATTTCACCAGAATTTGGTATGTACATAACATCCAAATAATCTGCGAAAATTATGTTTCCAGAAACCCAAGCAAATATTGCTAAAGTGATTACTATAATTGCTGATGAACCTGCAGCTAAACCATCAATTCCATCTGTTAAATTTGCTCCATTTGAAATTCCTGTAACAATAAATACAACTATAAAAATGAATACTATCCAACCGTATTTTTCATATCCTTCTCCTAAAAAACTTAAGGCTTTAGAGTAATCTAGCTCATTATCTTTTAAAAACGGAATGGTCGTTTTTGTAGATTTATGAGCTTCTCCAAAAACAGTTTTTCTTCCATTTGCTTGAACAATTTGTTGCTCTGCTGGTAACTGCTCTTTTATTGTAACTCCATCATTAAAATACAACATAGAGCCAACAATTAATCCTAAACCAACTTGACCTAAAACTTTGAATTTTCCTTTTAAACCTGCTTTGTCTTTTTTGAACACCTTTATATAATCATCTAAAAAACCAATTAAGCCCATCCAAACAGTGGTAATCAGCAAAATGATAACATAAATATTATCTAATCTTGCTAATAACAATACAGGTATTAAGGTTGCCATAATAATGATAATCCCACCCATTGTTGGTGTTCCAGATTTTTGCTTCTGGCCTTCTAATCCTAAATCTCTTACAGTTTCACCAACTTGTTGATTTCTTAAAAAGTTGATAATTCTCTTACCAAAAATTGTAGAAATTAACAAGGATAAAATAAAAGCTGCTGCTGCTCTAAATGTGATAAATTGAAATAAACTTGCCCCAGGTAAATTGAACTGACTTTCTAAATATTGAAAAAAATAATACAGCATTTTTAGTTCTTTTTTAATTGATTAAAGCATTCTTTTACCACTTCTAAATCATCAAAGTGAGTACGAATTCCGTTTATTTCTTGATAATCTTCATGTCCTTTCCCCGCAATTAATATGATATCTCCTGTTTTAGAGAATTTGCAAGCTGTTTTAATGGCTTGTTTTCTATCTAAAACTGACAATGTTTTTTTATAATTTTCAGAAGAAACTCCAACCTCCATTTCATCAATAATTGTTTGTGGATCTTCTTTTCTTGGATTGTCTGAAGTAAAAATTGCTTGATTACTTAATTGAGAAGCAATATGTGCCATTTTTGGTCTTTTCGTTTTATCTCTATCTCCACCACAACCAACAACTGTAATCACTTTTTCGTTTCCAGTTCTAATATCACTTATCGTTTCAAGCACATTTTTAAGTGCATCTGGTGTGTGTGCATAATCTACAATTGCAGTAATTCCGTCTTCTGAAATTACATATTCAAATCTTCCACTTACACTTTCTAACGCACTAACAATTGTTAAAACCTCTAATTTTTCTAATCCTAATAATTCTGCTGTACCAATAATTGCTAATAAATTATACGCATTAAACTCACCTATTAGCTTTGTCCAAACTTCAGTTCCATCTACATTTAAAAGTGTACCTGAAAGTTGTTTTTCTAAAATCTTTACTTTAAAATCTGCAAGTGTTTTTAAAGCATATGTTTTCTTTTTTGCTTTTGTATTTTGCAACATAAAGTTGCCATTTTTATCATCTATATTCACCAAAGCAAAAGCTGATTTTGGCAAAGAATCAAAAAATGATTTTTTTACATTCCTATATTCTGCAAACGTGTCATGATAATCTAAATGATCATGAGAAAGGTTTGTGAAAATTCCTCCAACAAAAGTTAGTCCTTCTGTTCTTTTTTGATGAATTCCATGAGAACTCACTTCCATAAAGCAAAAATCTACTCCTGCATCAATCATTTTATCTAAATACTGATTTATTGTAACCGAATCTGGCGTAGTATGTGTTGCCTTAAATTCAGTTTCATCAACCACTATTTTTACTGTAGAAAGTAAACCAACTTTATAACCTGCTTTTTTAAATAACTGATATAAAAGTGATGCTATTGTTGTTTTACCATTTGTTCCTGTAACACCAACTAATTGAATTTTAGAAGAAGGGTTTTCATAAAAATTAGAAGCCATAATTGCCAAAGCAACATTTGCATCAGCAACTTGGATATAGGTAATTCCTTCGTTTTTTTCTTCAGGAAAATCTTCACAAATAATTGCTGTAGCTCCTAAACTTATTGCTTTATCAATATACAGATGACCATCAACAGAAAATCCTTTTTGAGCGATAAAAACATCATTGTTTTCCACTTTCCTAGAATCGAAAACAAGATTTTGAACCTCAACATTGGTACCACCAAATACTTGATTTATTGAAACCTGATATAATATGTCTCTTAAATTTTTCAGCTTATGAAAGTTTTAAAATAATTGTTGCTCCTTTAACTAACTTTTCTCCTTTTTTTAGTGATTGAAATTCCACTTTACCAACACCAGACACTTTTACTTTTAAACCAATATTTTCTAATAATGACAAAGCATCCATACCAGACATTCCTTTTACATTAGGAACTTCATTGTAGGTTTTACTTAGTAAATTATCATACCTTAAATACTGGTTTTCAATAGAAGTAAATTCAGTTTTATCATCTACAGATTGGTTATCGATAGGTGTTGTTGTATATATTTTTTGGGCAATTTCTTTAAAAACTGGCGCAGCAACTACTGCACCATAATATCCTTTTTCTTTCTTTGGATCATGAATAACCACAATGCAAGAATATTTTGGTTTGTCCGCTGGAAAAAAACCAGCAAATGAAGCTACATAATGTTTGGTAGAATAATGACCATAAATTGTTTCTCCTTTTTCATTTTTATGTCTAGGAATGTATTTTTTTGCAGTTCCTGTTTTTCCTGCCATTGAAAAATTAGAAGAATAAATATTCTCTGCAGTCCCTTTAACAACAACATTTTCCATCACTTTTCTAATTTTAATCAAGGTCTCCTCTGAAGCTATTTTAGGGTTAACAACTTCCGTTTTAAAAACCTTTTCTATTTTTTCATGCCTTCTTAATTCTTTTATAAATCTTGGTTTTACCATTATACCATTATTAGCAACAGCATTGTAAAACATTAAAGTTTGCATTGGTGTAACAGAAACTCCATAACCCCAAGACATCCATGCTAAAGAAATTTTACTCCAGCTTTTATCTTTTGGATTTGGAACATATGGTATTCCTTCTCCTTTAATAGAAAAACCTATTGGTTTTGTAAAACCATATTTTTCTAATTTATCAATAAATTTTTGTGGCTTATCATCATAATACTTTCTTACCAACTTTACAATTCCAACATTAGAAGATACTTCAAATACTCTAGCTGCAGAAATCTTACCATAACCACCTCTTTTTGAATCTTCAATTTTTCTATTATGAATGTAAATTCTACCTTTTTCTGTATCTACAATTGTAGATGTATCTATTACTTTATCATCTAAAGCAGCCATTAAACTTGCTAACTTAAATGTAGAACCAGGCTCATGACTTTCCCAAACCGCATAATTTCTTTTCTCATAATAAGTTCCTTTAGAGGTTCTTCCTAAATTAGAAATTGCTTTAATCTCACCAGTTGCAGTTTCCATAACTACTGCACAACCATGATCTGCCTCAAAATACTCTAACTTTCTTAGCAATGCATGATGCGTAATATCTTGAATATTTACATCTATTGTAGTAATAATATCGTGTCCATCAATTGGCTCCTTTTCATTTACATCATTAATTGGCTTCCATTGATTTTTAGCAATTTTCTGCTTCCAACGCAAACCATTTTCGCCTTGCATATAATCTGCAAATGCTCCTTCAATTCCTGCTTCTCCTCTAAAATCATCATAGCCAATTGTACGTTCTGCAATCTTACCAATAGGATGAGCTCTTACTGTTTTATGTTCTGCTATAAAACCTCCTCTATAAACTCCTTTTTTGAAAATTGGAAATTGCTTCATTTCTAGATACTGTGTATACCCAATATTTCTAGCAATTAACAAATACCTGTTTCTTCTCTTTTTTGCAGTTCTTAATTTACCTTGATAATAACCCGAGGTATTACCCAACATTTTAGAAAGCTCTTTAGATAATGCAACAATATTTTTTTCAAAAACCATATCATTCACAGCAACAACATCCATCCTAATAGTAAACCGAGACATTGATGTTGCTAATAAATTTCCATCTGCAGCATATACATTTCCTTTATTAGCATAAATAGTATCTTGCTTTATAGTAAGTTCTGTAGATAATTTCCTATACTTTTCTCCTTGAGCGTATTGTATATTTACAACTCTAAAAATTACAGCTAACAAAAAGACAGTCATTAAAGCAGCTACCAAGTAGAATTTTGTAAGGATGCTTTTTTTATGAGTTGCCAATTTATTTTAGTCTTTATTATAGGTTACTTTAATTTTTTTTGGAGGGGACTCAGAAGGTTTCAACCCTCTTTTCTTAGCTTTTTCTCTAATATTAGATTCCATTTTCATTCTCATTAATATGGTTCCTATATCTACATACTCAGCTCTTAATTCTCTTTTCTTTTTATTTAACTCTGATATTTTAATTACTTTCTTATCAGCACGATGCGCACTTGAAATCATAAACAAAAGAAGTGCAACTACAAAAATTATAATCTTCCAGTTTTTAAATGCCGATTCATCCGTAAGAAAACTCCCTCTCAGAAAATCGTAAACATTTTTTTTAACCTTAGACATGCTATTTTTTTAAGGTTGCTATTCTCAATTTAGCACTACGAGACCTATTGTTTAGCTTAATTTCCTGTGGGGTAGGCACTATTAATTTTCCAACTTTTTGTAACGGTTCTCTTGTGTTTCCAAAAACATCTTTCACGGGCTCGCCACTAAATAATCCTGTCCTTATATATCTTTTAACCAATCTATCTTCTAAAGAGTGGTATGAGATTACACTCAATCTACCTTCCTCTTTTAATAGATTAGGAATTTGCTCTAAAAACTCTCTTAAAACATCTAACTCTTCGTTCACTTCAATTCTAACTGCTTGAAATATCTGAGCTAATATTTTATGTTCTTTTGCGTTTGGCAAGTACTTTTTTAGCACTTCCTTTAACTGAAAACTTGTTTCAATTTTATTATTTGCTCTTTCCTCTACAATTGTCTTTGCAATGTTTCTAGAGTTTCTTAACTCTCCATACAAAAATAATATTTCTGCTAATTTCTCTTCAGAATAACTATTAATAATTTGCTTTGCAGATACTTTAGATTTTTGATTCATCCTCATATCTAAGTCACCATCAAAACGAATAGAAAAACCTCTTTCTGCTTCATCAAATTGATGAGAAGAAACACCTAAATCAGCTAAAACTCCATCCACTTTTTTAACTCCATGAAATCTTAAAAACCTAGAAACAAACCTGAAATTTTCTGGAATTAACACAAAACGGGCATCATCAATTATATTACCCAATGCATCAGGGTCTTGATCAAACCCAAACAATTTTCCGTTTTTACCAAGTCTTTTCAAAATCTCTCTTGAATGACCTCCTCCCCCAAAAGTCACATCAACATAAATTCCATCTTCTTTGATTGCTAATGCATCTACACTTTCTTTTAATAAAACTGGACTATGATAATTCATCTAGATCTGTATTTCCCATTACTTCTTCTGCCAAATCAGCAAAATCAACTGCTGCATCACCTATTGCTTTTTCGTACTTTTCTTTATCCCAAATCTCAATAATATTTACTGCTGAAGACAATACTATTTGCTTCTTAATACCTGCAAATTCACATAAATCTTTAGGAATCAATATTCTTCCAGTTACATCTAACTCCACCATCTTAACACCTGCAGTAAACCTTCTAATAAAATCATTGTTCTTTTTTACAAACCTGTTTAGTTTGTTTATTTTCTCCATCATCAGATTCCACTCTTTCATTGGATACAACTCCAAACAAGGTTGAAAAACAGCTCTTTTAACAACAAAACCTTCTTGCAACACTGGGTGCAATTGCTTCTTGAAAGCTGATGAAAACATCAATCTCCCCTTAGCATCTGCTTTACACTCATATGTACCAATTAGGTTAATCACTTACAAAATGGTTTTAATAGATATCAAAAATATATAAATTTTACCACTTTTTACCACTTTTTACCACTTTGTTAATAAGTATAGCTTTTATTAACAATTTCAAGACACTCAATAAGCAAGAAAATGAATTTTAGAATTTCAAAAACGATGTTTAGTTAAAGAAAAAAGAACTACATTTGCGTTTGAGTAAAATCAAGAAAAATCAATGACAGACAAGTTAAAAACTGAAGGAAAATTTACTTATGCTGAGGCAGGAGAAGGACCCGAAATCATTATTTTACATGGATTGATGGGGGCTTTAAGTAATTTTGGCGCTACTTTTGATTATTTTTCTAACAATGGTTACAAAGTTTTAATCCCTGAATTACCACTATATTCTCTTCCACTTCTAAAAACAAATGTTAAGAATTTAGCAGACTTTTTAAAAGAGTTCTTAGAATACAAGAAGATTGATTCGGCTATATTATTAGGAAACTCTTTAGGTGGGCATATTGGCCTATACTTCACAAAACATTACCAAGAAAAAGTAAATGCATTGGTGCTTACAGGAAGTTCTGGTTTGTATGAAAAAGCAATGGGAGATAGTTTTCCTAAAAGAGGAAACTATGAATACATTGAGCAAAAAACGAAAGCTGTTTTCTATGACCCAGAAATTGGGACAAAAGAAATGATTGATGATGTTTTTGAGATTGTAAACGACAGAAGCTCAGTAATTAGAACACTCGCTATTGCAAAAAGTGCAATTAGACATAATATGGCAAATGATTTGCCAGAAATGAAAATTCCAGTTTGTCTTATTTGGGGAAAACAAGACAACGTTACTCCACCAGAAGTTGCAATTGATTTCCAAAAACTACTACCAAATTCAGATTTATTTTGGATTGATAAATGTGGCCATGCTGCAATGATGGAAAGACCAGAAGAATTTAACAAAATTCTTCAAAATTGGTTTACTTCTAGAAAGATATAACACTCGCAGAGAGAAATTTCCAAAATAAAAGAACACATTAAATGAAAATAAAATCTGCAGAGTTTATAATGAGCAATAGTAATGTTATTAAAGCTCCAAAAGACAGATTACCAGAATACGCTTTTATCGGAAGATCTAATGTTGGGAAATCTTCATTAATTAATATGTTAATGGAGCGTAAAGATTTAGCTAAAATTTCTGGGAAACCTGGAAAAACGCAACTTATAAATCATTTTATGATTAATGATGAGTGGTTTTTAGTTGATTTACCTGGTTACGGTTATGCTCAAATTTCAAAAAAGAAAAGAACAATATTTCAATATTTTATAGAAAATTACTTCAAAGAAAGAGAGCAATTGGTTTGTACTTTTGTTTTAATTGATTCTAGACACGATCCTCAAAAAATAGATCTTGAGTTTATGCAGTTTTTAGGAAACAATCAAATTCCTTTTTGTATTGTTTTTACCAAAGCAGACAAATTAGGAAGTTCTAAATTAAACAAACAAATTACTTCTTACAAAAAGAAATTACTAAATACCTGGGAAACGTTACCAATGACATTTTTAACCTCATCCTCTAAAGGACTTGGTAGAAAAGAATTTTTAGACTTTATAGACGGCGTTAATCAAGATGTTGCTAAAGATTTTAAATAATCAACATGCAATCTACTAAAGAAAACTTACAGGTTTTATTTGAAGACAATCATATTGTTATTGTAAATAAACGCTCTGGAGATATTACGCAAGGCGATAAAACTGGCGACAAACCTTTAAGTGATGTTGTAAAAGAATACATAAAAGACAAATATAACAAACCTGGCGATGTTTTTTTAGGCGTTGTTCATAGACTAGACAGACCCACTTCTGGAATTATCATTTTTGCAAGAACTACAAAAGCGTTAACACGTTTAAACAAAATGCTCCGTGATAAAACGATCAATAAAACATATTGGGCAGTTGTAAAAAATGAACCTAAAAAAGCAACTGATACTTTAATTAATTTTCTGAAGAAAAACCCGAAGAACAATAAATCTACAGTTTTCTATAAAGAAACTGAAGGCAGTAAAGAAGCAATTCTTCATTATAAAACAATTAAAAAATTAGACAACTATGCTCTTTTAGAAATTGATTTAGAAACAGGAAGACATCATCAAATTAGAGCCCAATTATCTGCAATTGGCAGCGCTATTAAAGGCGATTTAAAATATGGTTTTCCAAGAAGCAATAAAGATGCAAGCATTCATTTACATGCAAGAAAAATTGATTTTACACATCCAGTTTCAAAAGAATTAATCCACATAGAAGCTCCTGTTCCCAATGAAGTCATTTGGAACGCTTGTTCTTAATTTTTTGTATATTTAGAGAAATCTAACTCACATTGAAAGCTTTAAAATACCTTGCAATAATTATTTTACCTATTACCATTTACATCTCTTTTATTTCTATAGGATGGCTTACCTTTTTACCGCTAATTGTTTTCTTTGGTTTTGTACCTTTATTGGAGTTTTTATTTCAACCAGACAAGAAAAATTTAACAAAAGAAGAAGAGAGAATAGAGAAAAAAAACAAACTATATACCTACATTTTATACATCACTTTACCAATTCAAATTGGCTTTTTGTGGCTTTTCTTTCATGTAATTCAAGAAGTTAGTTTAACCACTTCAGAAATTATTGGACGCGTTTTTTCTATGGGATTAATGTGTGGTGTTTTAGGGATAAATGTTGGTCATGAATTAGGACATAGAAACAACCGATTTGATGAATTAATTGGTGAAATATTACTACTTACTTCTTTAAATACGCACTTTTTACCTTACCATAATGGTGGGCATCATTTTAATGTTGCAACACCAAAAGACGCTGCAACTGCAAGAAAAAATGAACCTATCTATTTCTTCTATTTTCGCTCTCATTTTTCAAGTTATTTACAAGCTTGGAAAATAGAAAATAAGCGTTTACAAACTGATGGAAAAAACTGGTTTCACCATCAAAACAAGATGATTATTTATACTATTTGTAATATACTGTTATTAGGAAGTATTTATTATTTCTTCGGAACCTTTGTGCTTTTCGCTTTTATTGGAGCTGCCATTTTTGGTATTATTCAGTTAGAAACTGTTAACTATATTGAGCACTATGGCTTACTAAGAAATAAAAATGAACACGGAAGATATGAAAGAGTAAAACAAGTTCATTCTTGGAATTCTGACCATATAATTGGCAAGGTTTTACTATTTAATTTATCAAGACATTCAGATCATCATTATAACGGAAGCAAACATTATCAACTCTTAAAAACATTGCCAAAAAGTCCACAAATGCCTACTGGTTATCCAGGAATGATGATTCTTGCTTTAATACCTCCTTTATGGTTTAATTTGATGAATAAGAAACTACAAAAAATTTAATTCTTTATGAATATCCCTAACCTTTTACAAGCGCAGAAAAACTTTTTTTCTTCTCAAAAAACTAAAGACATTTCTTTTAGAAAAGAGATTCTAAAAAAGCTACAAAAAGAACTTATTAGAAGAGAATCTGACATTATAAAAGCACTATATAATGACTTTAAAAAACCGGAATATGAAGCTATTTTAACTGAAACTTCTATTGTTTTAGGAGAGTTAAAAATGACAATTAAGAGCCTAAATTCTTGGGCAAAAGCTAAACGCGTTTTACCTTCACTTTTAAACTTCCCTTCATCAGCAAAAATATACAAAGAACCTTTTGGAACCGTTTTAATAATATCTCCTTGGAACTACCCGTATCAATTAGCATTTGCACCATTAATTGGAGCAATTGCAGCAGGAAATACGGTAGTACTAAAACCATCGGAATTAACACCACATACAACCGCAATTACCAAAGAAATTCTTGAAGCTGTTTTTGATAAAAAACAGGTTGCAGTAATCGAAGGCGGCGTAGCAATTTCTACAGAATTATTGGCACAACGTTGGGATTATATTTTCTTTACAGGAAGTGTTTCTGTTGGAAAAATTATTGCAAAAGCAGCTGCAGAATATCTTACGCCAGTAACGTTAGAGTTAGGAGGAAAAAGCCCTTGCGTTATAGATGAAAGTGCAAACATTAAATTGGCTGCAAAACGTATTGTTTGGGGTAAATTTGTCAATGGTGGACAAACCTGTATTGCGCCAGATTATCTATTAATTCATACTTCTGTAAAAGAAGATTTTGTTCAATTTTTTAAAGAAGAGCTGGAAAAAGCGTATGGTGAAAACCCTGAAAAATCTGCTGATTTCCCAAGAATTATAAATTCTAAAAACTTTAATAGATTAACTTCAATGTTATCGAATGAAAACTTTTTGATTGGAGGAAAAACAAATAGTGAAGACTATTATATTTCACCAACTCTAATAGATGAACCTTCTATAGATAGCGAAGTAATGAAAGGTGAAATTTTTGGACCTATCTTACCGCTAATCTCTTATGAAAGCGAAGAAAAGATAGATAAAATAATTTCTAAATATGATAAACCTTTGGCTTTCTATATTTTCTCTACAAAAAATAATTATGCAGAAAAAATGATTGCAAAATATTCTTTTGGAGGAGGAACAATTAACGATACTACTGTCCATTTTGTAAATCATAGATTGGCTTTTGGTGGTGTTGGAGAAAGCGGAATTGGAGGATATCACGGTAAACATACATTTGATACTTTTACACATAGCAAAGGCGTTGTTAAAAGAGGTAATTGGCTCGATTTACCAATTAGATATGCACCTTACACAAACAAGTTAAAGAATTTACGCACTTTATTAAAGTGGACATAATTTAAACCTATAAATGATTCAAAAAGAAAAAACAGTATCAGAAGCTATAAATTATAGACGGTCTGTAAGAATTTACGATGCTGATAAACAAATTGATACTTCTATTGTGAAAAAGTGCATTAAACAAGCAAGTTTAGCTCCCAATAGCAGCAACATGCAATTATGGGAATTTTATCATATTACTTCTAAAGATATTATTGAAAAAATTGCTCCTTTTTGTTTCAACCAAAATGCAGCAAAAACAGCGCAACAATTAGTTGTCTTTGTTACAAGAAAAGATTTATGGAAGAAAAGAGCGAAAGCCAATTTAGCTTTTATGGATGCTAATTTTGGAAAAAATAATCCGAAATCAGAACAATCTAGTAGAGAAAAAGTGGCACGAAACTATTATGGAAAAATAATTCCTTTTGCGTATGCTGAGTTTTTAGGAATCTTAGGCTTCGGTAAATATTTGATGATTTTAGTAATCGGAATTTTTAAACCGATGTACAGAGAAGTTAGAAAAAGTGACATGAGAATTGTTGCACACAAAACCTGTGGCTTGGCAGCACAAAATTTCATGATTTCTATGGCAGCAAATGGTTATGACACTTGCCCTATGGAAGGCTCTGACACTTGGCGCGTTAAAAAATTATTAGGTTTGCCAATTGGAGCAGAGATAAACATGATTGTTTCTTGCGGAATAAGAACCGAAAAAGGAATTTATGGAGAACGTTTTAGAATTCCTTTTGAAGAAGTTTATAAAGAGGTTTAATTATGGAAGAACTCTTTTCCGAAGGAATTTTATGGCTATTTTGTAATCTTATTGGAGGAACAATAAGGTGGATTTACGGAACAGTTTGGAGAACTATTTTCAAAAAACCAAAATTTAAATACAAAGAATATGTCTTTGGTCTAGAAAAATCAAAAGATCATTATGATGCTCATGGACATGATTTTAACAATGTAATAGTTACAATAATTTTTATAGGTATTAATATATTTATTTATGTCTACAAATAATTTATTCTAATTCTTAGGCTTCAAAATTAACACATTTTCGCTTTTCATAATATCAGACTGATTCAGTCTCATTTTTACAAATTTACCTTGTAAATATTTTTTCGCTTGGTCTTTATAATATTTACTAAAAACGTTTCCAGATTGGCCAGTTGGCAAAATACCTAAACTATTTTCTACATCAGAAAAATCTACAATTCTTCTTGTTGAAGGCCCCGCTTTTACTTTGTAAACTCCTGTTGAATCAATATCATAAATCTGATTATTTATTACTTGATCTCCTCCTTTTGTTTCAAAAGGACCAACATTAAAAACCTTTCTTAATAAAGCAACTTCACCTAAAGCATGTTTATACTCCACAGAAACTACTCTTTTCCAAGCCCAACCTTCAACATTTTCACCCAATTGATCTCCTAAAAAGGAAAACGCATTTTTAAAAGATTTTGTAACAATTTCTTCTTTAGTTTCTATTTTATCTTTGGTAGAAATATTATCCCACCAAACAGAATTTTTTCTTTTCGCTTGTACTGGCAACATTTTTTCTACAAAGGGCGTATTCACAAATTGAGCATACCCTTTACCCATTTCATCTGCAAATGTGTTTTTCTGAAATTCATACACCATTCTGTTATAAATTACGGGGCCAACTTCTTCTTTATCAAAATTACCTTTCCAATTTTTTAAGATTGAAATTGCTTTTTTCTCACTAACAGTTAAATCCTTTTTATGAATTGACTTCACAAAATCAGCAACAATAATTGGCGCATTTGGTGATGTTACATCATACATCATTTCTGCAACATCTTCTTGTGTCCAATCATTTTTTGGTTCTAAAAGTTGTACAATTCTTTCTGCCCTGTCTTCATTTAAATAATACCCAGGATATAACTTTCCTGCAATAGAATCTGGTTGATTATTTGCAGAATATACATAATTCCAAGTTGGATTTATAGCTTGCGGATTCTCTTCAAAATCTAAATAGGATACAATTTCATCTTTCCCAGAAGCGCCATTTAAATACGTTTTTGTGTATAACGAATCTCTGTAGTTATACAATTTTCCAGATGCAAACCAAGCAATATTATCTTTGGCGTCTCCATACATCATATTTAAACCTGGCGCATGTAATTTACTTGCCCCTATTTTAAATTCAGACAAATTAGTTGCGTGGGAAATATCATAACCAACTTCTAATAATTGATTATTTAACTTGGTATAAATCCATTGCATGGCAATAGGTCTCTCCTCTTTTAAATGGTCTATTAAACCATTCATAATTGGCCCATGTTTACTCACTTTCACTTTGTAAACAATATCTTTTTCTTCTTTTACTTTAATTCTTTTATCAATTAATTTATAGTCTTCAAAACCTGTTGCAGTTTTGTATTCCATTGAGTTTACAGGATTATTTTGTTCGATATAAAAATCTACATCATCGTTTTCAAACATTGTTAATCCGTATGCATAATTTCTATTATGTCCTAAAAGCGGAAACGGAGTTAACGCCAAGTTAAAACCATACATTTCATAATCTGGAGTTTTTATGTGAGATTGATACCAAACTGAAGGTTGAGAAAAACCAATATGAGGGTCATTTGCAAAAATTACTTTTCCGTTTTTAGTTTTCTCTGCGCCAATTACCCAAGAATTACTTCCTATAAATGGAGAAATTGGTAATTCTTCAAATAAATTATTCATCGCTTTAGAAAACGCTGCTCTTATTTCTGGGTTCTTTTCATTTTTTATAAGCGTTAAGTTTTCAACCTCTGAACCCATGAGTTCTTCAAAATAAGCTTCACCTAATTTTTCTTTTACCTCTGTTAAAAGCGGGTCTGTTTTATGTGCTATAGCAAAACTAAAAGCCATATAACCAAATACATTATAAACATCTTTTATGGTATATTTTTCTTTTTCAACGCCAACTAAAAAGAATTCTACTGGTGTTGGCCCGTTTTCTATAAATTGATTAATTCCGTCTAAATACGCCAACGTTAATTGATACACTTCAGAATTTTTATCTAAATTATCTATGGTTTTTATCGCTGCTTCTTCAATTCCTAAACCAGAGAAAAATTTATCTGTTGGCACTAATTTCTTCCCAAAAACCTCAGCCAATCTTCCTGCAGAAATTCTTCTTATCACTTCCATTTGCCACAATCTATCTTGTGCATGTAAATACCCAAAAGCAGTGTACGCATCTTTTTGATTTTCTGCATTTATATGCGGAACACCAATTTCATCAAAATAAACAGTTACTTTTTCTGATAAATTTTCAATTTCAACCTCTCCGTTATAATTTGGGTGCAAGGTTTTACTATAAATCCATAAGCAAATTATTGCAAGTACAAGAAGCAGCGTTACAATTTTTAAGCTTTTCTTAAGAAATTTCATTAAATTCTGTTTGGTTTTCATCAAAGATAACAGAAATATAATTTGTATTTTTGTATAGCAAAAAATTTAATTGATGAAAAAAATTCAAATGGTTGACCTACAAGGTCAATATCAACATATAAAAGAAACTGTTGATGTTTCTATTCAAGAAGTATTAAATACTTCTGCATATATAAACGGACCTTTGGTTCATGAATTTCAAGCCGATTTAGAGAAATATTTAGATGTAAAACACGTAATTCCTTGTGCAAATGGCACAGATGCTTTGCAAATTGCAATGATGGGATTAGGATTAGAACAAGGTGATGAAGTAATTACTGCCGATTTTACTTTTGCAGCAACTGTAGAAGTTATTGCATTGTTAAAATTAACACCGGTTTTAGTAGATGTTGAAGCGGACACTTTTAATATGGATATTGATGCTTTAAAAAGAGCCATTACTCCAAAAACTAAAGCCATTGTTCCTGTTCATTTATTTGGACAAGTGGCAAACATGGATGCTGTTATGGAAATTGCTGCAGCACATAATCTTTATGTAATTGAAGATAATGCTCAGGCAATTGGAGCTAATTACACTTCTAAAGACGGAACAAAAAAGAAAGCTGGAACCATAGGAAACGTGGGTACAACTTCATTTTTTCCTTCAAAAAACTTAGGTTGTTATGGAGATGGTGGTGCTATTTTCACAAATGATGATGCATTAGCACATACTATTAGAGGAATTGTAAATCACGGAATGTATACGCGTTATTATCATGATGTAGTTGGTGTAAATTCTCGTTTAGATGCTATTCAAGCAGCTGTTCTAAAAGTGAAATTACCTTTATTAGATTCTTATTGTAACGCTAGAAGAAATGCAGCACGTTTTTACAACAATGCATTTGCAAAAAACACGCATATTATTACACCTACTACAAGTGCTTGTGGAGAAATTTGTGACACTTGTGATTGCCATGTTTTTCATCAATATACATTACAGATTACAAATGGGAAAAGAGATGAATTACATAAACACTTATTAGAAAATAACATTCCAAATGCCATTTATTACCCTGTTCCTTTACATGCTCAAAAGGCATATAAAGATGAACGTTATAATGAAGATGATTTTAAAGTAACAAATACATTAATTAAAACGGTAATTTCATTACCAATGCATACAGAATTAGATACTGACCAATTAGAATTCATCACAAAAACGATTTTAGATTTCGTTAACTAAATAAAAAACATGAAAAAAATTCTTGTAACTGGTGGATTAGGTTTTATAGGTTCTCATACTGTTGTTGAACTTCAAAACAAAGGCTTTGAAGTTGTAATTATTGATGATTTATCAAATACAACAATTGGTGTTTTAGATAAAATTACAGAAATTACAGGAATTAAACCCGGCTTTCATCAAATTGATTTACGTGTAAAAAGTGATGTGAAAAACTTTTTTGACAATAATAAAGTAGATGGAATTATTCATTTTGCAGCCTTTAAAGCTGTAGGAGAAAGCATGAGCAAGCCTTTAGATTATTATGAAAATAACTTAGGCACACTTGTCTACTTATTACAAGAAATGAGAGATAGAAAGTTAGATAACTTTATTTTCTCTTCTTCTTGTACTGTTTATGGTCAAGCAGATGAATTACCAATTACAGAAAAAGCACCCGTAAAAAAAGCTGAATCTGTTTACGGAAACACAAAACAAATTGGTGAAGAAATCTTAAGAGACACAAGTAAAGCACATGGTTTAAATAGTATTGCTTTGCGTTATTTTAATCCTATAGGTGCGCATCCATCTATAAAAATTGGAGAACTTCCTTTAGGGGTTCCTCAGAATTTAATTCCATATATTACACAAACTGCTGCAGGAATGCGCGATGAATTATCTGTTTTTGGTGACGATTATGATACTGTAGATGGAACTGCCGTAAGAGATTATATTCATGTAGTAGATTTAGCAAAAGCACACATTGCTGCTTTACAGCGATTAATCAACAAAAACAACAAAGAAGCTTTTGAGTATTTTAATGTAGGTACTGGAACAGGAAGTTCAGTTTTAGAAGTAATTAATGCTTTTGAAAAAGCCGCTGGAAAAACATTAAATTATAAAATTGTTGCAAGAAGAGAAGGTGATATAACTGCGGCGTATGCAGACACTACTATTGCTAACAAAGAATTAAACTGGAAGACAGAAAAAAGTTTAGAAGAAGCTTTAGAAGCTTCTTGGAAATGGCAACTGCAACAGAAGTAAAAACTATTTTTAAATGATAGTCAGAAGTCTCAAATCAAGAATTTGAGACTTTTTTTTGTTTATTTAACAATATGTCAACATTATAAACTATTTCATTTTAGTAATTTCGGTATTTGAAAATCAAACCATTATGAAAAAACTCTTTATTACTTTTTTAGCAATTGTTTCTTTTATTGCTTGTGAAAATTCTTCCAAAGAAAAAACCCCAGAACTTAGTATTAATTATGAAAAAATAGCCTTAGAAAACGGACTAAATGTTGTTTTTCATATAGATAAATCAGACCCAGTAGTTGCTGTAGAATTAATGGTACATGTTGGTTCTGCAAGAGAAATTGAAGGAAGAACTGGTTTCGCTCACTTATTTGAACATTTATTATTCTTAGAATCAGAAAATTTAGGAAAAGGTGGTTTAGATAAAATGAGTGCTAGAATTGGTGGTTCTGGTGCTAATGGATCTACATCAAGAGACAGAACAAATTACCTACAAACAGTGCCAAAAGATGCTTTAGAAAAAATGATTTGGGCAGAAGCAGATAAATTAGGTTGGTTTATAAATACAGTTACAGACCCTGTTTTAGCAAAAGAAAAACAAGTTGTTAAAAACGAAAAAAGACAATCTGTAGACAACAGACCTTATGGACACAACCAATATGTAATTGGTAAAAATTTATATCCAAAAGACCATCCGTATAACTGGCAAGTTATTGGTTCTTTAGAAGATTTACAAAATGCGACTTTAAAAGATGTTAAAACCTTTTTTAAAAAATGGTATGTTCCTAATAACGCTACGTTGGTATTATCTGGAGACATAGATATTGAGCAAGCTACAAAATGGGTTCATAAATATTTTGATGAAATCCCTAAAGGTGATGAAATTCCTGCGTTAGAAAAAAGACCTGGAGTTGTTAAGGAAACTAAGTTCTTGTATTATGAAGATAATTTTGCAAGAGTTCCTCAATTAACAATGGTGTGGCCTACAGTAGAATCATATCATCCAGATTCATATGCTTTAGAAGTGTTGACACAGTATTTAACAGAGGGCAAATCGGCTCCATTAAATCAAGTGCTAGTAGACAACTTAAAACTAACCTCATCTACAACTATGTTTAATTTCACTTCAGAATTAGCAGGTCAAACACAAGTAATTGTAAGAGCTTTTACAGAGAAAAATTTGGATGCAGTTAAAACAGGAATTGAAAAAGGATTCGTGAAATTTGAAGCTGAAGGGATTTCTGAAAAAAATTTAAATAAAATTAAAGCAGGACAAGAAACTCAGTTTTACAGTAGTTTATCTAGTGTTTTAGGAAAAGGAACTGGATTGGCTTCTTACAACACGTATACAGGTAATCCTGGTTTTGTAAAAGAAGATATTAAAAGAACTTTAGCAGTAACAACAGAAGATGTATTGCGTGTTTATAACAAATACATTAAAAATAAAAATTACATAGCAACCAGTTTTGTTCCTAAAAATAGTGCAGAACTCGCTTTAAAAGGCTCTGAATTAGCAGATGTTGTTGAAGAAAAAATTATTGTTGGTGCAGAAGAAAAGTTCGATCCTAAAATTTCCGCTTCCTATGAAAAAACCCCTTCTTCATTTGACAGAAGTATAGAACCTCCTTATGGAGTAAAACCTTCATTAGCAGTTCCCAAAATATATAGAGGTAGTTTAGAAAATGGTCTTAAAATATTCGGAATACAAAATAACGAAGTTCCTTTAGTTCGTTTTAATTTAACTATTGATGGCGGACAATTATTAGAATCTATGGATAAATTAGGGGTTGCAAATTTAACTGCTTCCTTATTAAATAAAGGCACAAAAAATAAGACTGTAAAAGAATTAGAAGAAGCAATTCAAGAATTAGGGGCTTCTATTAGAATATCTTCTAACAAAGAAAACATCACTTTAAGCGGAACAACTTTAGTTAAAAACTACAATAAAACGTTAGCATTAGCTCAAGAAATACTATTAGAGCCTAGGTTTGATGCTGTAGAATTTGATTTGCTTAAAAAAGCCACCATTGCTAATTTACGTCAACAACAAGCTAGCCCAAATTCAGTTGCAAGAAATGCGTACAATGAATTAATTTACGGAAAAGATAATATTCGTTCTAAAAACAATTTAGGAACCATCTCTTCTGTAGCATCAATTTCATTAGAAGACATAAAAGCTTTTTATAACAGTTATATTTCACCATCAGTTGCTAAAATATTAGTTGTAGGTGATATTTCTGAAAAAGAAATGATGGCTTCTTTATCTGATTTAAATACAAATTGGAAAGCAAAAGAAGTAACAATTCCTGAATATAAAACACCCGAAACACCAACAAAACCGGCTGTTTATTTTTATGACATCCCAAATGCAAAACAATCTGTTTTACAATTTGGTGCACCTGCATTAGCTGCTACAGATAAAGATTTTTATGCTGCTTCTGTAATGAACTACATTCTTGGTGGTGGTGGTTTTGCGTCTAGATTAACACAAGAATTACGAGAAGGAAAAGGATATACATACGGAATTAGATCTGGTTTTTCTGGCACAAAAGCAAAAGGGGCTTTTACTATTTCTAGTGGAGTAAGATCTAATGTTACATTAGAATCTGCTCAATTGGTGAAGAAAATTTTAGAAGAATATCCTACTACATTTTCTGATAAAGATCTAGAAACTACAAAAAGCTTCTTAATAAAAAGTAATGCGAGAGCATTTGAAACTGCTGGATCAAAATTAAGAATGTTAGCAAACATTAGTAATTATGGTTTAGATGAAAATTATGTAAAAGACAGAGAAGAGTTGGTAAATAATATGACGAAAGAGCAAATTAAAGAGTTGGCTAACAAATACGTAAATCCTAATAAAATGATTTGGTTGGTTGTTGGAGATGCAGAAACACAACTAGACAGGATGAAGGAGTTGGGGTACGGAGAACCCATTTTATTAAACAAGAGACAAGAACCAATAAAGAATTAAGTTCATCATTTTTAAAACAAAAAATCCCGCTAAATTTAGCGGGATTTTTCACTTCTATATCTTTTCTTATTCTGCTAATACGGCTCCACTTGCAGCAACACTTCTATCAATTTTACGCATTAAACCTTGTAAAACTTTACCAGGTCCAACTTCTACAAACTCAGTTCCTCCATCAGCAATCATTGCTTGTATAGACTGCGTCCATCTTACTGGAGCAGTTAACTGAATCATTAAATTTTTCTTAATTTCATTAGGATCTGTAACCGCACTTGCTGTAACATTCTGATACACTGGGCAAGTTGGTTCACTAAAAACAGTTGCTTCAATTGCAGCAGCTAACTCCTCTCTTGCAGGCTCCATTAATGGTGAATGAAATGCACCTCCAACTGGTAAAACCAATGCTCTTTTTGCCCCTTTTTCTTTTAAAGCATCACACGCCTTATTAATTGCTTCCACTTCTCCAGAAATCACTAATTGTCCAGGACAATTATAATTTGCTGCCACTACTACTCCTTCTATTTCTGCACACGTTTCTTCAACTACAGCATCTTCCAATCCTAAAACTGCTGCCATTGTAGACGCTTGCGCTTCACATGCTTTTTGCATTGCCAACGCACGTTTAGAAACCAATCTTAATCCGTCTTCAAAAGTTAAAACTCCATTTGCAACCAAAGCAGATAATTCTCCTAAAGAATGTCCTGCCACCATTTCTGGCTGAAAAGCATCCCCTAATACTTTGGCTAAAATTACCGAATGTAAGAAAATTGCAGGTTGTGTAACTTTCGTTTCTTTTAGTTGTTCCGCAGTTCCTTCAAACATTATATCTGTTATAGAGAACCCTAAAATATCATTCGCTTTTTCAAAGTATTCTTGCGCCAATGGCGATTTTTCGTATAAATCCAATCCCATTCCTGAAAATTGCGCTCCTTGACCCGGAAAAATATATGCTTTCATTTAGTTTTGTTTAATTGTTGATTTGTTTAACTGTCTAATTGTGCGCAAAAATAATCATTTTTATTGGAAGCTAATCCCGCTTTCCGCACTCGCTTTTTTGTAAAAACAAAAAGAGCTCAAACAAATGCTTCAATCGGGGCTAAACCTACCAAACTACTCAAAGCTATTTTATAAACTGATAGAATATTAACTAACTTTGTTCTATGACAATAAAAGACAAACAATTAGCAGACAAAATATATCTTATCCTAGCTGCTTTATTTATAGCTTCCTTGGTTGCATCAAATTTAATTTTTCAAAAGTTTTTTTATTGGGAACCTTTTGGTCTATATCGTTTTGAAATTTCTGTAGGAATTTTACCCTATCCAATTACGTTTCTAATCACAGATATTTTATCAGAAATCTATGGTAAGAAAAAAGCAAATCAAGTAGTAATTGCAGGAATCTTTGCATCCTTCTTTTCAATGTTAATTATTTTAGTAGCAGATTTTGCACCAGCTATAGACAGCTCTCCTATCAATGATGAAATTTTCCATCAAGTTTTTGGTTTATCACCTTTAGCCGTTTTTGCTTCTATGATAGCGTATTTATTTGCACAATTTATAGATATAAAAATCTTTCATTTCTGGAAAAAAATCACAAAAGGAAAACACTTATGGTTGCGTAATAACTTCTCAACGTTTGCCTCTCAATTTATAGATACTTTTACGGTCGTGTTTTTATTGTGCTCATTTAAAATTTTACCTTGGTCTATTTTTACTAGTTTACTTATAAGTGGTTTTCTTTTTAAGGTAATTATCGCTGCACTTGATACACCCGTTTTATATGGAGTTGTCTATTTATTTAAAAGAAAATTCAACCTGAAAAATAACGAAGAAATTACTGACTAATTTATGGTGTACTTTTTGTAATTAAACAAAAAAGCTTTCGTCTAAAAAAATAGAAATTACATACAATGAAAAAAATACTTTTATTATTTATAATACTCCTTACTTTTTCACAAGGTTATGCACAAACATCCATTTTTAATAGTCTATTAGAAAAACACGTTTCCAAAGACGGAATTGTAGATTATATCTCATTCAAAAATGACGAGGCTAAATTAGACAGTTACATTTCTTATTTAGAAAAAACGGCTCCAGCAAGTTCTTGGTCAGAAAACAAACAAAAAGCATTTTGGATAAATGCTTACAACGCATATACTATCAAAATAATTTTAGAAAATTACCCTCTAAAAAGCATTATGGATATTAAAAAAGAAGGAAAATCTGCTTGGAAAATTCCTTTTGCTAAAGTGGGTGGAGAAACGTATACATTAGACCATATAGAACATGAAATTTTGCGTGAGAAATTGTTTGATCCAAAAATTCACGTAGGGGTAAATTGTGCTTCGGGCTCTTGTCCTAAATTAGGCAACAAAGCTTTTACAGAAGAAAACATAGAAACCGAATTAACACGTTTAATGAAAGAATTCATTAATGATGCATCAAGAAATAAAATTTCTACAAGTAAAGTACAAGTTTCTTCGATTTTCGATTGGTTTAAAGACGATTTTACCAAAAATGGTTCCGTAATCGATTTTTTAAATACCTATTCTGACACAGAAATTAGTTCGAAAGCAAAAATTAGTTACCTAAAATATAACTGGACTTTAAACGGAAAATAGTACCTTTATTTTTCATCTGAAATAAAAAAAACACCATGTCTAAAAACTATTATGACGCAGCCGATTTAAGAAAATTCGGTAAAATAACAGAATGGAGTCCTGAGCTTGGAAATAAGTTCTTTGACTATTATGGAAAAGTGTTTGAAGAAGGTGCTTTAACGGCTCGCGAAAAGTCTTTAATCGCTTTAGCAGTTGCACATACAGAGCAATGCCCTTATTGTATAGATGCCTATACAAAAGACGGTTTACAAAGAGGAATTACAAAAGAACAAATGATGGAAGCAATACATGTTGGAGCAGCTATAAAAAGTGGCGCAACCTTAGTTCATGGAGTGCAAATGATGAATAAAGTGAATAAATTAGAAATGTAAGCAGACGCTAATTTTTTTTTAGCAAAATTTTAGCGATCGCTTATTACTGTGAAAACAGGAATCTATTTTACAAAATGTGTGAATCGCTTATGCCAACGAAAATGGGTGTCTAAAAAAGCCAAACTTTAGAGGTCACTTATTCACAATAAATTGTGAACCTAAAAAATAACGTAAATCTTTTTTCTTGATAAAAAATCAAGAGCTAGAATTAATAAAAAGACACTGAAACAAGTTCAGCATGAAGAAATCATTAAAAGCAAGAAATAACGACATTGCAAATACGTCTCGTCAGATGGAAATTCTTTCTGAAGGTATTTTTGCGAATGGAGAATTACCCACTTTTGCTGCTAAAATAAAAGAAACCAATCAGTTTCCTTTACGTCCTAAGAAATTAGAAGTTTTACAAATAAACTTAGGCTATATGTGCAACCAAGTTTGCTCGCATTGCCATGTAGATGCGGGTCCTGATCGTAAAGAAATAATGACTTTAGACACCATGAATCAGTGTTTAGAAGTCATCAAAAAAACAGAAGCACACACGTTAGATTTAACCGGTGGCGCTCCAGAAATGAATCCTAATTTTAGATGGTTTGTAGAAGAAGCATCCAAAGCAGGAATTAAAGATTTTATTGTGCGCTCTAACTTAACAATTATTAGAGCTAATAAAAAATACCACGATTTGCCTGAATTCTTTAAAAAGCACAACGTACACGTAGTTTCATCTATGCCTCATTGGACACGTGGAAAAACCGACAAGCAACGTGGAGATGGCGTTTTTGACAAATCAATAAAAGCTTTACAAGAATTAAATGCTGTTGGTTATGGTTTAGAAGGCTCTGATTTAAAGCTAGATTTGGTTTATAACCCTTCAGGTGCTTTTTTACCTGGAGATCAAATGGCTTTAGAAAATGATTTCAAAAAAGCTTTAAAATCTGAATTTAATATTGATTTCCATAGTTTATTTGCAATTACAAATTTGCCTATTAGTCGCTTTTTAGATTATTTAATCGCCTCAGAAAACTACGAAGAGTATATGTATTCTTTAGTAGATGCTTACAATCCTGCTGCTGTAGAAAATGTAATGTGTACAAATACACTTTCTGTAAGTTGGGACGGTTGGCTGTATGATTGCGATTTTAATCAGATGTTGAATTTAAAAGTTGCCAGTAAAGTAAAACACATTTCAGATTATAATGAAGATTTGTTGCAAGACAGAAACATTATTATCAACCAACATTGCTATGGATGTACTGCTGGTGCAGGAAGTAGTTGCCAGGGAGTTGTTGCATAAATTATCAATAAAAAACAAAGTTAACGTGTTATCACATTAACATAAAAAATAGAAAACATGAGTTATTTAGAAACTACACACAATGTATATAAAGAAGCAGCCTTAACACCAGATGTTGGTTTGTGCTGCACTACAAACCCTATTTGGGAATTACCAGGTCTTAAAATCCCAAGAATCATGCAAGAAATGAATTACGGTTGTGGTTCTACTGTGCATGCAAGAGATTTAACCAACAACCCTAAAATGTTGTATGTAGGTGTTGGAGGTGGAATGGAATTACTTCAGTTTGCTTATTTCAATAGAAATAAAGGCGGCGTAATTGGTTTAGATGTTGTTGATGAAATGTTAGAAGCTTCTCGCAAGAATTTTATTATTGCAGAAGAACAAAATGACTGGTTTAAAAGTGATTTTGTTGATTTACGTAAAGGAGATGCAATGGATTTACCAGTGGAAGATAATTCTATTGATGTTGCTGCTCAAAACTGTTTATTCAATATTTTTAAGTCAGATGATTTAAAGAAAGCGATTGAAGAAATGTACCGAGTTTTAAAGCCTCATGGAAAATTGGTAATGAGTGATCCTACTTGTGAGCAACCAATGAATGATGAATTACGTAATGACGAACGTTTACGTGCGCTGTGTTTAAGCGGAAGTTTATCGATTGCAGAGTATGTAAAAGCGTTAACAGATGCTGGTTTTGGAACCATTGAAATTAGAGCAAGAAAGCCCTACAGAATTTTAGACCCAAAGAGTTACCCAACAGAAGAATTAATCTATATAGAATCGATTGAAGTTGCTGCCATTAAAGACCCAATGCCTGCAGATGGACCCTGTATTTTTACAGGTAGAGCTGCAATTTATTATGGTGATGAAGATTATTTTGATGATGGTTTAGGACATACTTTATTGAAAAATCAACCTTTAGCAATCTGTGATAAAACTACTGCTGCTTTGCAAGCTTTAGGAAGAGATGATATTTACTTTTCAGAATCTACTTTTCATTATGATGGTGGTGGATGTTGTTAGGTTTAGTTTTTAGTTATTGGTTGTGAGTTTTAAGTTTTGTCATTCCGAAATAAGGAACGATTGAGGAATCTCTATATCAATATATAATTACAACTTTTAAAGGATGAAAAAAATACTTTTACTTTTTATGCTGATAAGCTCAGTTTCTTTTGGTCAAAAAAAGTTGGATAAATTACTGAACCAATTCAACAAGAATAACGTTCCTTATATATCTGTAGACACGTTAGCAACTACAAAAGCAATTTTATTAGATGCTAGAGAAACAAAAGAATACAACGTTAGTCATTTAAAAGATGCGCTCTATGTTGGTTATGATGCTTTTAATTTAAAAGAAACTTTAACCAAATTGCCACAAGATAAAAATGCCAAAATTGTAGTGTATTGTTCTTTAGGAATTCGTTCTGAAATTGTTGCAGATAAACTGATAAAAGAAGGCTACACCAATGTGTATAATTTATACGGAGGAATTTTCGAGTGGAAAAACAACAACTTTCAAGTCGTTGATAGTTTAGGAAACGAGACGGAAAAAGTGCATACGTTTAATAAATATTGGAGTAAATGGTTGAAGAAAGGGAAGAAAGTATATGAGTAGACGCTATTCAGTAAGCAATAGCAATTGGCAGTTTCAGAAATTACAATACATATAAATTTGGAAAACAAAACCACAGGCAGCATAAACTATATTTCCTATGATGCTATGTGGTCAAATTCTATTTTAAAAAATAATAAAATAGGTTCGTTTTAGAGGGTAACTTAAATTTCTAAGATTGCTTTTTCACCTTCGTAATAAAGCGATAATTTAAAATGTAATTTCGAAATGAATGATGCAAGAACGATTAAAACCTCTCTTTTATACTTGGTATAAAATATGAAAACAAAAAACAAAAACGTACTATTAATCTTCACCAGAAACCCAGAACTAGGGAAAGTAAAATCGCGTTTAGCAAAAACTGTTGGCGATGAAACTGCCCTAGAAATCTATAAGTTTTTATTACAAAAAACACAGAACATTTCTGCTAAAGTAACCTCAGACAAAGCAGTCTATTATTCCGTTAAAATTAGAAAGGATGATATTTGGGATGAAAATAGCTATCAAAAACACCAACAAGTTGGCGAAGATTTAGGTATTAGGATGCAATATGCTTTCGAGCAAAGTTTTGCTGCAGGCTATGAAAAAGTGATGATTATTGGTAGCGATTTATATGACTTAACAACTGAGAATATTGAAAACGCTTTTCAAAAATTAGACACAAATGAGGTTGTTTTAGGTCCTGCAGAAGATGGTGGCTATTATCTTTTAGGCATGAAATCTCTCGAAGAAAATATCTTCAAAAATAAAAATTGGGGAACAGAAACAGTTAGAAAAGATACTTTAGACGATTTAACAGATAAAAAAGTACATTTGTTACAAGAATTGAATGATGTAGATGTTTTTGAAGATATAGAACATCATCCTGCCTTTCAGCATTTTTTAAAGTAAGACACAAATGAAAAAACAACAGCAACTAAAAGAAACTATCGATTTTTTAATATCGAAAGGAATTACAAGTCCAGAAATAGGAATTGTTTTAGGAACAGGATTGGGTAAATTAGTAAATGAAGTTTCTATAGATACAGAAATTGCCTATGCAGACATTCCTAATTTCCCAGTAGCTACCGTAGAGTTTCATTCTGGAAAATTAATTTACGGAACCTTATCTGGTAAAAAAGTGATTGTAATGGCAGGTCGTTTTCATTTATATGAAGGCTATACACCTTGGGAAGTAACTTACGGAATTCGAACCTTAGAAGGTTTAGGAATTAAAAATTTACTGATTTCAAATGCTGCTGGCGCTATTAACCTCAACTATAAAAAAGGCGATTTAATGTTGATTGAAGACCATATTAATTTACAAGGAAGTTCGCCATTAGCTTTTAAAGGAGCCAATACTTTTGGTACTATTTTTGCCGACTTACTTGAACCGTATTCTAAAGAAATTAACAATAAAATGGTAGCCGTTGCCAAAGCGCAAAACATACAATTGCACACAGGAGTTTACACAAGTGTTTTAGGACCTCAGCTAGAAACCAGAGCAGAATATAGAATGTTGCAAATTTTAGAAACAGATGCTGTAGGTATGAGTACAGTGCCAGAAGTTATTGTTGCCAAACAACTGAACTTGCCTTGTGCTGCTATCTCTGTGCTGACTGATGAATGCGATCCAAAAAATTTACACCCTGTAGATATTACAGAAATCATTGCCATTGCTGGTAAAGCAGAACCTAAAATGATTGCCTTGTTTAAAGGAGTGATTGAAGTGCTATAGCAGTATTGCAAGGATGTAAGGACGAAGTAATCTGTTTGTTTGTAGTTTTATTCATGAGATTGCCACGTCGTTCCTCCTCTCAATGACAGCTATAATTTTACCTTTTTCTCCCCTTTGCTTTAACCTCTTTAATCTTTACATAAATGAGTTTCATGCGTCCTTTTGTAGTGTCTCTTCTTTCTACTTCAAAATCAGGAATTGATTTAATTAAAGGTGTTAGTTTCTGAAAACCATAATTTCTAGAATCAAAATTTGGTTGTTTCTTCTGCAGCAAACTACCTACATCTCCTAAGAATGCCCAACCATCATCATCTGAAACATCATCTATGGTTGAAGCTATAAATCGAATTTCTTTCTGCGTTATTTTATCATAACTATTTTTAGTGGTAGTGGTTGTCTCGGCAGTTGGAGTATCGTTTTCTGAAGTTTGGTGTTTTAAAATTTCGATATAAATAAATTTATCACACGCTACAATAAATGGGTTTGGTGTTTTCTTTTCGCCAATACCATATACTTTCATTCCTGCTTCACGTAAACGTGTTGCCAAACGCGTAAAATCACTATCACTAGAAACCAAACAAAAACCATCTACTTTTTCTGAATATAAAATATCCATAGCATCTATAATCATGGCAGAATCGGTAGCATTTTTACCTGTTGTATATCCATATTGCTGTATAGGTGTAATGGCATTTTCTAACAACATGTTTTTCCATTTAGACAAATGTGGCTTGGTCCAATCTCCATAAATACGTTTTATGGTTGGGTTACCATACTTCGCAATTTCTTCCATCATTTCTTTTACATAGGCAGAAGGTATATTATCTCCATCTATGAGCACTGCTAATTTTATATCCATCATTTTAAACGTATTATATTCTTTTTAAGTACCTAAAGATACTTGCTTTTAATTAAAAAACCACTCTAAAAGGAGTGGTTTTTCTTAATTTATAGTTAAGCTATTAAGTACGATTTGCTTTTTTAGCCAATTTTGCAGCCTTTTTTTCTTTTGTCGTTTTTGCTGGTTCTTTTTTTACATTTTTCTTTGAATCTTGCGATTTTGCCATAATGATCTTGTTTTAAGATTTCTCTTTTGAATTATACTTTAAATGTAGTGAATGATTTGACACCTTATACATTTTAATTGAAATTTTGTTTTTAAATGTATATAGTTATGTCATTCCGAGGTAAACCGCTAACAGCTAAAAGCCCTAGTTATTTCTCCCTTTTTCATCAGGATACAAAGCAGGTAAAGTATCACTTTGAAAGTATTCTTTAGTATCTATATTGATTCCTGTTACCCTTCCCTTAAAAGCGGCTCCTGTATCAATATTCCAAACATTGGCAATGTTTATAGGTGAAGGTTCATTATAATTAGTGGTTGGCGTATGACCAATATAAATTTCTTTATAATGCTGTATTCTTTTAGGGTAAAACAAAGAGTCTTTTGTGATGCTTTTATCCATTACCAAAAGCATTTCCCATAAAGATCTGTCTAGATAAAAAAGTTCTTGAAATTGCTCTTTTTCTACACCATGTAAAGAGGTAAAACCTGCATGCAAGAATAACCTGTTTTGAGCATCTAAGTGATATAAAGGCAAGTGTTCGAAAAAGTGAAGATGTTGTTTTATTTCTTCAGGAGAAAAACCTTCATAACTTTCCATGGTTTCTTTACCACCATGCATGTACCAAGAAGGGTTTACGTCTCCTTTTTTTAACCAATCTTCACACCAAACATCATGGTTTCCTTTGATAAAAATACAGTTAAGCTTTTTAGATAACTCAATTAAGAACTCAACTACTTGTGCAGATTCACCCCAACCGTCTACATAATCACCCATAAAAATTAGGGTGTCTCCATCTTTTAATTCCAATTTATTTAAAACCTGAAGTAAAGCTTTTAAGCCTCCATGAATATCTCCAACTGCAAAAGTTCTCATCTTAATTTCATTTTTGGCAAAACTAATTGTTTCTTTTGAAATTGAAAGAATCTAATATTAAATTACCATTAAAAATATTGCCCAACCCCAAAGACAAAACCACCTTTAGAATTACTTATATTATTAGAAAGCCTTAATCCATAATCGATTCTAAAAGTAGCATTGTATATTTTTTTGCTGATAAAGCGCATACCAATACCCGAATATACTCTTAGGTTTTTACTTTGAAAAAAGTCATTTATTTCACCTCCAGGATTACGCCAAGTACCAAGGTCCGTAAAAATATTGGTCTGAATTGCAAACCATTTCTTGTCATAAATAGTCTGTCTATATTCTGTATTCCACACAAAACTTCCGGTTCCTCTATCTACCAAAATACCAACACCTCGTAAATTAACATTGTTATCTAATGCAAAGGGAGCAAAAGGAGAATTTTGATTAGAAGATAAGCCAAAACGCACTCTGTTTGACCAATTACCCCTTTCTCTTATTCTTTTGTAATAAAAAACATCATACCAAGCAATAAAGAAATTTTCTTGAAATTTATTGTTAGCAGTTACAAATTGGGTGTGTAAAACATTTTTAAAGCCGCTTAAATATTGATAGTGATGCTCTAAATTATTATGAATATAGATTAGTTTATAAAGCACTTTATTTAAATCTAGTTTTTGCGGAATCTCTGGGGCTGTTGCTCCCGTTAAATATTGATACTTTTCAGAAAAAAAAGTAACACCAAAATTAAGTCCGTTTTTAAAATTGAATTTATGCATTCCTAAAACTTCATAGGAAACATTATTATATACATAATTTGCAGTTTCATTCCCAAAATAAAGAGGCTCTTCACTTTTCCAATTTTTAAAATTCAACGCTAAACCCCATCTTTTAGAAAAAAGGAAAGGTGCTCTAAAATTTAAACCATAAGAATCAAAACCATTATTTTGATAGAAACCACCTAAGGTGATGTTTTTTCCAAAGAGGTTGTATTCATACAATCCTATTTTATAGGAAAACAGTTTATTAGTGGTGGTCCAAATATTAATAGTAGGGATTAAAGTTCCGTTTTCTTCTAAATTAATTACAACAGTATGTGTATTGTTTTCTGCTTTTAAAACTTGAAAATACGCATCACTAATAGCGGGCAATCTTTTAAGTCTTATTACATCTTTTTGTAAAGCAATAGAATCTAAAACTCTTCCTTTTTTTGTTCTTAGTAATTGCTTTAAAAATAAAGTATTTGTTTTTTTAGCTCCCTTAATTTTTACTTCACCAATTGTATTCTCTTGTGAAAAGGTAGCTATCGAAAATAAAACTAAAAAAATCAGAAAAAGATTTCTTAGGTTCATTATTCAGCAGTAAAAGTTTCTTTGATATATAAATTAACCCAATGATCTTCACTAATTCCCATCATTGTAAAATTATAATCCGCATCTAAAATTAAACTTTCTGGTGTTGTGGTATTAAGTGTATTAAAACCTTCAGTAACGGAATATTGAAACTCTTTTTCTGTTGTAAATGTGCCTGATAAGAAAGAAACATCACTATCTGTAACTACTTGAAAATAGGTTGCATTTTCTGCATAGACTCCATCCAACCACGTAAATTTAGGTTTTAAATTTTCTTCTGTGTTGATAGTTACATCATCTGTCCATTCTGTTGGTTTTGATTGATTTTTTAATCTAATTGGTTCAGATAGATGCAACTTTCCTTCAGTAAAATAAACAACAATACACCAACTTTCTTCTGAACCTGAACGTGAAATTCTTCTTAATTTTGCACCAAAATAGGAAGCATCTGTTAAAATTCTTCTTTTATAATTAGCGTAATCATTTTTATCTACACTTGTATTATCTGTCTCATAATACCTTACTAACCTAGCGCCATCTTCTGGATAATAATAAATATAAGAAAGTGAATTATTACCATTTGCACTTGCTGCAAAAGCATTTACTTGATCTAAAGTTCTTGTTGAATTTACATTTATATATTCTTCTAAATTTCTTGGAACAAAGGGTTTTTCTATAATCAAATTAACCCAATTATCTTCACTAACCCCCATAAGTGTAAAGTCGTATTCTATATCTTCAACTAATTTTTCTGGCATTTCTGTATTAATATCTAAAACTACATTTGAAGTATCGTAATACTGAAAAGTTTTTTCTGTTGTATAAGTTCCTGAGATAAAAGCAGCTTCTTCTACTGCTGTTATTACTTGAAAATAAATATTATTTTCTGCATAAGTACCATCTGTCCATGTAAATTTTGGAGTTAATGTTTCTGGAAACTCAATGGTTATCTCCTCTTCCCATTCTGTGGTTCTTGTTAAGCTCTTTAATCTAATTGGATTTGACACCTGTAATTCTCCATCTAAAACATAGGTTACAATAGACCAACCCTCAACAGAACTAGAGCGAGACATGCGATTTAACTTCCCTCCAAAAACAGTTGTTTCCGATAAAATTTGTCTTTTATAATTAGAAAAAACATTTTGATCTGTTATTGAGATATCTGCTTCATAATATCTAATGTCAGAAGCGCCTTCTTCTGGATAATAAAAAATATAGGTTAAACTTGTATTCCCATCAGCACTTGCTGCACAAGCAATTACATTACCAAATTGAGTAGTAGCGTTTTCATCTAAATATCCTTGTAAATTTCTAGAAACTGTTACATCATTATCTTCTGAGCAAGAAAAGTATAAAATTGAAATACTTATAAGTAATAAAAAATGTGTAATCTTCATTTATAATTTTAAATTTTAAAAGTCAAAATTGGCAGTGTTGAATGATTTGTGATATCTTCAGAAATACTTCCTGCAAAAATATGAGATAATCCTTTTCTACCATGTGTAATTACAGAAATTAAATCTGCACCTACTAAATTTGAAAAATTTAAAATTCCTTTTTCTATTGATCTATCAGAAACAAAACTAATATCTTTCATTCTATTTGTATTCCCTTCTGCTTCAAGTAAAAATTCATTCGCTTTTTTTTCCATTTCTCGTGTAGAAAGAAAATCTTCATTAGGTAAATTTACATATAAGATATGTAAATTAGCTTCTAAAAGGGCTACGATTTTTAGCATTTTTTTATAGGCCTCTATTGTTTCATCAGACAAACTTGTAGCAAAAACAACATCTTTAAAAACAACATCGTTTAAATCATTTTTAATAACTAAAACAGGTAATTCTGAATGTCTAATTACTTTCTCTGCGTTAGAACCAACAAAAAATTCTTTAAAACCACTAACTCCATGAGAACTCATAATAATTAAATCTGCATTCACATCTTTGGCAATAGAATTAATATCGCTAAAAACTTTGTAATGCTGTATAATTGGAAACACTTTTACCTCTTTTAAATAGTCTTTAAGTAAGAATCTCTTTATTCTTTTTTCTGCCATTTTTAAAAAGAAAACGGCTTTTTCTTGTCCATAACTTTCACTTTCTGATAAGTTAACAAACTGAATATCTAGCATGTGTAATGCATAAATTTCTGCATTGTGTTTTTTTGCTAAAAGAGCTGCTGCTTTTAGTGCAAATTCTGAGTGTTTTGAAAAATCTATAGGAACAATTATTTTTTTCATGAATTTCAAGTTATTAGTTCTTTACAAATTTAACATGAATCTTAAATGTAAAATACGATTAATATCATATTTAAAAACATAATTTATTTATTATAAAGCTTCTTCATTAATTTTTCTGCAGGCTTATTTTGTGGGGTAAACCTATTGTTATCTGCTCCTCCAACTTCATCATGTTTATGAAACCACTTCCAAATAAAACCTCCTGCAAACCAATCTTCTTTCCAGAATTGATTATGAATTGCCTGAAAACCATTTGCTTGCGCCATTAGATTTATGTTACCATCTATTCGATCTGATTTCCATGGCGCTATTGCATTAAAATCTACGCTTCTATACCCAAATTCAGTAAAAACAACAGGTTTATTAAATTGTTTTTGAATTTTTAAGATTTCATCTTTATGTGGTTTCCAACCAATTTCAAAATCTAGCACAGAAGGTGTTTTTTTATCACTTAAAGGAAAATAGGCATCAACACCTATAAAATCTAATTGATTCCAAAAAGGAACTCTTTTAAATTCATCCCAATTTGCAGCATAGGTAAGTTTCCCTTTAAACTCTTTTTTTATTTTTTTTATTAACTCCTGCCAATACAAAGGTCTTTTTGTAACAAATTTTTCTAATTCTGTTCCAATACAAAAAATATCAGCATTTAGTTCTTGAGAAGCCTTCGCATATGTTAAAATAAATTCTGTGTATGCGTTTTCTAAAATCACCCATTTCTCTTCAGAATCCATTTCTATATCACCCGTAAATTCACCTCTCCAAACCCAAATATGAGGTTTTACCATAATTTTAAAGCTCTCTTTTTGAAAACTTTTAGCATATTGTAATAACCCATTTTGAGTTTCACCAAACCATTGCCTGTCTGAATTATGGGTTATTATAGGTGATGTTAAATCTTTAATAAAACCAAAAGGCATCAAAGAAACATAATTTCCTTGTGCCATTATTACTGGTTTTATATGATTGGCTTTTATAGAGTCTCTAGATGCTACAAAACTGATTCCATTAATTTTTTTAGTTTGACTTTTGCAAGAAAATTGCAAGAGCAGAAATAGTAAAAGAAATTTTTGTATTTTCATATCAGCTCACAAAATACAATTATACTAAAACAATGCTCTTAAACCAATGTTAAAACTTTGTCCTAAACCATTATCTGTACCTCTCACAAACTTGCTATATAGTACTTCTAGATTCAACGTTTCATTTAATTGATATTTTGCGCCAAAACCTAAAGAAGTAAAATCTCCAAAACGTTGATAATGTTGTACAAATCCCAAAATGGTAACTGTATCACTTATAAAATAACTCATAAACACCCCTAGCTACTACTAATGTTTTGTTTGCAAAACTAGCTTCATCACCAAAATTATATGCTGTATTTAACTCCGTAAATAACTGCAAACTCCATTTGGTAATGTGTAATTACCAAAAAATCTATTTTGAAATAAATACGCTGTTTGATCCAAGCAAACACCATTTACATCAGTCTCTTCTTAATTAATAGGAGTGTGAAATGAACTTTGTATAGAGAAATTACCAATACTTTATAAGGGTTGCCATTTTAAAGCGGGTACAAAAGATTAAAGTCCATTTCTTGAACTCGCTTCGTTTCTTAAACTAAAAACAGAAGTTGCACTTTCTCCATTAATCGTATTAGATCTATATTCTAAGAGCAAACCAATATTTAATCTATTATTTTTTGATATTCCCGTAAAAACATCTAAAGTTGCTGTAAAGTAATTTTCTCTTTTAATAGCAATATGTTCACCATTAGCAGCTGCTTTTTTATTTTGCGTATATAAATTGTTAAAAAACTGAATATCCCATTGCTCTTTATCTAACCATTTAGAGGTTGTATAGGTTTTGAATATTACTTTTATTGTTAGCTATTTTCTCTTGAGAAAATAATTGTAGACTGTTAATTAAAATGATTAGAACCAAAAGGGTAGATAGTGCTTTTTTCATTAAATAAAATTGACTTATATTGTTTTTTTTAATTATAACTTAAGTCTTAATAAGTATTAAATACTTACAAAATAGCACCCCTTATTTATTTATAATAATTATAAATTAGTTTCTGCGATTAAGTTCTTAACTTTCGCTTCGACATAAAAGCAACAATCAATCAACTATGGAGCATATTGTTATTATTGGTAATGGAATTTCTGGCGTAACTGCTGCCAGACATATTAGAAAAAATTCTGACAAAAAAATTACCATCGTTTCTACAGAAACTAAATATTTCTTTTCAAGAACGGCGCTCATGTATGTATACATGGGCCATATGAAATTTAAACATACACAACCTTATGAAGACTGGTTTTGGCAAAAAAACAACATAGAACTAATACTGGCTTTTGTTGGCAATATTAATACGGATGATAAAATTCTTGAGTTTACAAATGGCACTAGTTTAAGTTACGATAAACTTATTATTGCCACAGGATCCAAACCTAATAAATTTGGTTGGCCAGGGCAAGATTCTGATGGCGTTATGGGAATGTATCATAAACAAGACCTAGAAAAGTTAGAAAAATATGCACCAAATAAAAAAGTATGCCAAAGAGCTGTAATTGTTGGTGGTGGGTTAATTGGTATTGAATTAGCAGAAATGCTAAGAAGTAGAGATATTCCTGTTACTTTCTTAGTTCGCGAGGCAAGTTTTTGGAACGGTGTTTTACCTGCTCAAGAATCTGAAATGATTAACAAACACATTAAAGAACATCATATTGATTTACGCTTAAACACAAATTTAAAAGAGATAAAATCTGATGAATTTGGAAAAGTGACATCCATAATTATTGAAGAAACAGGTGAAGAGATTTTTTGTGATGTTGTAGGTTTAACAGCGGGTGTTACACCAAATATAAATTTCATAAAAAAAAGTAAAATTGATACTAAAAAAGGTGTTTTAGTAAACCATTATTTAGAAACTAATATAGAGGACATTTACGCAATTGGAGATTGTGCAGAACAACAACAAGCAATTGGGCAAAGAAGAAATATTGAAGCAGTTTGGTACACTGGTAGAATGATGGGAGAAGCTTTAGCACAAACTATTTGTAATAAAAAAACGGAATATAAACCTGGAAACTGGTTTAATTCTGCAAAGTTTTTAGACATCGAATACCAAACATATGGTTGGGTTTTTAGTGAAAGAAACAAAAAAGATACCGAGCTTTATTTTCAATGGAAACACCCAAACAATAAAAAATGTATTACCATTTCTTATGATAGCCATTCTAATCAATTTTTAGGAATTAACACTTTTGGAATTAGAATGCGCCATGAAATTTTTGACAGTTGGTTAACAGATAGTAAATCTATCGCTTTTGTTTTAGAACATTTAGCAGATGCCAATTTTGACCCTGAATTTTACAAACTTCACGAAGCTGAAATTGTAGCTAAATTCAACAAAGAAAACAATACTAATATTCAGTTAAAAAAGAAAAGCTGGAAAAGAATTTTTAATAGAGTTTAGATATGAAAGCAATTAAAAATACTGGTTTAATTATCTTTTTAATAGGATTATTAGCATTTACTTCCCTATTATTTATAGGAGATTTTAAAGTAACTTCAAATACGTTTGAAGCTATAATAAAAAGTAAAGACATAAAGAGTGAATGGTTCATTAATTCATTAAAAAATAAAGTAATAGACAAAGAGTTTTCTAGTCAGTTTAAATTATCCAAAGAAATTATCTCAGCTCAAGAAATTGCTAATGAGGTTCACAAAAAAAACAGTGAATGGGACAAAGTTATTTGGGACAAACCTCATAGCTTGTCTTATCAATTTATTAAAGCTTCTGGCATAGGAAGCGTTCCTGAAAACAGAGGTCTATATTGGTTTTTATCTTTTGGTTTAGGAATTATTGGTGCACTCATGTTTATCATTCCAGACATTATAATATTAGGCCCACCAGGAATAAAAAACGATGGTATTTTTCTAAATGCAGCAACAAACCGAGGTTGGATTGGTTGGTTTGCCTTTATCTTTTTAGTTAGTTTTTATATTTTACTTTATTTCTACCCAGATTTTATTGTAAACTGGGTGTATTTAGTAGATCCTATAAGTGAATTTATTAGTGGTAATTTGGCAAGTCAGTGGTTTTTGTATGGTTTTTTATACTGTACAGTTATGACAGTTATGGCTGTTAGAATGTATGTAAAATATAGAAATAATAAATATCAAATTTTAAGAACAACATCTGTCTTATTTTTCCAAATTGTATTTGCCTTTTTAATTCCAGAAATTTTAGTCCGTTTTGAAAAACCATGGTATGATTTTAAAAATGCATTTCCTTTAGATTATGATTTTTTCTTTAAATGGAATTTAGACGAATTACTTTCTAGTGGTTCATTTGGGTTATTCATTTTAGTTTGGGGAGTAGTTTTAACAATAGTTGTGGTGCCTGTAATGGTTTATTTTTTCGGAAAAAGATGGTACTGTTCTTGGGTTTGTGGTTGTGGTGGATTAGCAGAAACTCTGGGAGATCCATACAGACAAAACTCTAGCAAAACCTTACTTTCTTGGCGAGTAGAACGAATTGTAATTCATACTGTTTTAATTTTTGCTTTAGTTATGACAGGTTTTGCATTGTACACTTTCTTTTCTGGAGCAAACCAAGTTTTAGGTATTAAGACACAAACAATACAAGATGTTTATGGCTTTTTAATAGGTTCTATTTTTGCAGGTGTAATTGGTACTGGCTTCTACCCTATTTTTGGAAATCGTGTTTGGTGCAGGTTTGGTTGCCCTTTAGCAGCTTACTTAGGTTTTGTACAACGTTTTAAATCTCAATTTAGAATTACTACAAATGGCGGACAATGTATTTCTTGTGGAAACTGCTCAACATATTGTGAACAAGGAATAGATGTTAGAGCTTACGCACAAAAAGGAGAAAACATTGTACGTTCTAGCTGTGTAGGTTGTGGTATTTGTTCTGCAGTTTGCCCAAGAGGAGTTTTAAAATTAGAAAATGGACCAGAAGAAGGAAGAATTAATCCAACAACTATATTATTAGGAAATGATGTTGATTTAATGGAGTTGGTTAAAAAGAAATAAGTTGGCAATATTAAGTTGTATTTGGGTGAAAAAAACAGCGTATAATTTAGTACTCTGATTGTAAATATATACAATCAATAAAATTATATTATCCCTTTCTTTTTTAAGAACATTTTTAATTCTAATTTCAAATTAAATTAATAAAAACAAGAATAAAAAAGAAGGTCGTTTTAAAGAGTATTTAGAAGACAATTATTGGTATTTTTGCAAAAAAATAAATAGCTAGGAATAGAACATCATTATCAATTAAAAAACGAATTTAGCTTAATTCATAAAGAGCATAAATTAATAAAAGCTTCAAAATTTAAAAACGGTAAAAGGTTAAAAGAATGGACAGACTATTCCTCTTTTAAAAAAGAGAATCGTCTTAATGATTTAAGATAAATGAATTCAATAATAAAAGTAATTATTCCAGCATATAACGAGCAAGATTCAATTGCTAAAGTTATAAATGATATTCCTAAAATTGTAGATGAAGTGATTGTTATTAGTAATAATTCTACTGATGATACAGAAATTAACGCAAAAAATGCAGGAGCAACTGTTTTAAAAGAAAATAGAAAAGGCTATGGATTTGCTTGTTTAAAAGGAATGGAATACATTGCTAAACAAGAAATAAAACCTGAAATTATTGTTTTTTTAGATGGCGATTATTCTGATTACCCAGAACAATTATCAGAATTAATTCATCCTATTATTAATGAAAACATAGATTTAGTAATAGGTTCTAGAATAAAACAATTACGAGAACAAGGAGCTATGACACCACAGCAAATTTTTGGTAATTGGTTAGCAACCTTTTTAATGAAATTATTTTTTGGTGCAAAATTTACAGATTTAGGTCCGTTTAGAGCAATTAAATACAACCAATTATTAGCACTAAATATGCAAGATAAAACGTATGGTTGGACCGTAGAAATGCAATTAAAAGTTTTAAAACAAAGAATGACATATACAGAGGTACCTATGAAATATAGAAATAGAATTGGCGTTTCAAAAGTATCTGGAACAGTTAAAGGAAGTGTTTTAGCTGGTGTAAAAATTTTAGGTTGGATCTTTAAATACAGTTTTAAATAATGGTACTAACATACATCATCATTGTCATTTACTCAATTTCTTTGCTGCTCATTTTCATGTATTCATTGGCGCAATTAAACCTATTAACAAATTATATAAAAGCGAATAAAAAAGTTGATAATTCTATCAAATTCGATTTTAATAACCCAGAAGAAATTCCTTATGTAACAATTCAACTTCCCGTCTATAACGAATTGTATGTTATGGAAAGATTACTTGAAAACATAGCAAAAATAAAATATCCTTTAGATAAATTAGAAATTCAAGTTTTAGATGACTCTACTGATGAGTCTGTAGAAACAACTTCTAAACATATCAAAAAAATTAAAGAATTAGGAATTGACATTAAACACATACAAAGAACCAATAGAGAAGGTTTTAAAGCTGGTGCTTTAAAAGAAGGGTTAAAAATTGCAAAAGGAGAATTCATTGCTATTTTTGATGCCGACTTTTTACCACAAACAGATTGGTTATTTCAAACTGTACCGTATTTTAAAGATTCAGAAATTGGTGTAGTTCAAACTCGTTGGGGACACATAAATAGAAATTACTCTACACTTACAAAGATTCAAGCATTTGCCTTAGACGCTCATTTTACACTAGAACAAGTGGGTAGAAATAGTAAAGGACATTTCATTAATTTTAATGGAACAGCTGGTCTTTGGCGTAAAGAATGTATTTATGATGCAGGAAATTGGGAAGGAGATACGTTAACTGAAGATTTAGATTTAAGTTACAGAGCACAATTAAAAAATTGGAAATTTAAATATTTAGAAGGAGTGGTTACTCCTGCAGAATTACCTGTTGTAATTAGCGCTGCAAGGTCTCAACAATTTAGATGGAATAAAGGGGGTGCAGAGAATTTTCAAAAAATGATGAGACGCGTAATTACAAGTAAAAACGTCTCTTTTAAAACAAAGATTCATAGCTTATTACATTTACTAAACAGCTCAATGTTTACATTTATATTTTTAGTAGCAGTGTTAAGTATACCAATGTTGTATATTAAAAATGAATATGCGCATCTTAAAATTTACTTTTATGTAATGAGTTTTTTCGTAGTTAGCTCTCTCATATTTTTTGTTTGTTATTGGCATATGTTTAAAAATATTTATGGCGGAGGATTTGTGAAATTCATAAAATATATTGGATCATTTCTCACTTTCTTTTCAATTGCGATGGGTTTTTCTTTACATAATACTATTGCCGTTTTAGAAGGTCATTTTGGTAAAAAAAGTGAATTTGTAAGAACTCCAAAATTTAATATTAAAACAGGAAAAGACGGTTGGAAAAACAACAAATACATTACCAAAAAACCTTCCGCTCATGTTGTTTTGGAAGGTCTTTTAGCTTTGTATTTTGTATTTGGAATGTATAGTGCTTTTATTGTTGGAGATAATGGTGGTGATTTTGGTTTATTCCCATTTCATTTAATGCTTTTCTTTGGATTTGGTTACGTGTTCTTCAAATCAATATTTTCTAAAGCATAATGTCTTTTTTTAATAAATACAAGTCTATTTTTTTAATTACAGTTAGTACAATACTTTATTTTATTTTTGCCTATTTTTTAGAAAGAACAGCATTTGGCACCCTCTTATTTTTATGGGTTTCTTTATTCTCTTGTTTTTATTTTTTGATAAAATCTAAGGACATCAATTTTTCTACTTTAGTCGGATTAACAATCCTTTTTAGATTTGTATTCTTATTTGCAATCCCTAATTTGTCTCAAGATTTTTACCGATTCATTTGGGATGGAAGAATGATTTTAGAAGGACTTAACCCTTACTTATCATTACCAGAAACATTTATTCAACAAGGTTTAAATCCAATTGCAGAAACAGCTAATCTATTTAATGGAATGGGTGAAATGAATGCAAGCCATTACACCAATTACCCACCAATAAACCAATTGTGTTTTTTAATTACTGCGTTGTTTGCAAGCAAAAGTATTTTTGGATCTGTAGTAGTCTTAAGAATTTTAATAATTCTTGCAGATATTGGAATTCTTTATTTTGGAAAAAAATTACTTGAGAGACTACACCTTCCTATTAAAAATATCTTTTGGTATGTTTTAAATCCTTTTATCATTATAGAAATGACAGGAAACTTACATTTTGAACCTGTAATGTTATTCTTTCTTATTTGGGCATTCTATAAACTACATCAACAAAAATGGATTTTTGCTGCAATTTTAATTGCGTGTTCAATTTCTGTAAAACTAATTCCTTTATTATTTTTGCCCTTATTTTATCAATGGTTTATTAAAAACACAGCCTCTTGGTTTTCTGGAATTAAAAAATTAGCCTTCTTTTACTTTATTATTTTTACGACTACAATCATTTTATTTCTTCCTTTTTATTCAACTGAATTCATAGATAATTACTCCAATTCTGTAGGGTTATGGTTTGGCAAATTTGAATTCAATGCAAGTTTTTATTACATTTTTAGAAAAATTGGCTATTTAATTACGGGGTATAATGAAATTGCAATTATTGGAAAAATAACCCCTTTTTTAACTATTGGTTTTCTTCTAATCATTACTTTTTTTAGAAAAAATGACACGTTACCTCAATTAATTACGGCGTCATTATTTGGGTTGTGTTTTTATTATTTTACTGCCACAACGGTTCATCCCTGGTATTTGGCAACACCTTTAATTTTATCTGTCTTTACAAAATATCGATTTCCACTAATTTGGAGTTTTATAATGATTTTAAGTTATCAAGCGTATGCCAATCTCCCTTGGAAAGAAAACTTATGGTTTATTGGTTTAGAGTATTTTATATTATATGCATTTTTAATTTACGAAGTAAAACCGATCTCTAAACGTTATAATAAAGTAAAATAATTAGTTACAACTTCTTTTCTGACAAGATTTTTGTATTTTAGGCACTTATATTATTTTCAAGTATGAAGAGACTAACCATAAAAGACATTGCAAAAGAATTTAATGTATCTATTTCTACGGTTTCAAAAGCCTTAAATGATAGTTATGAAATTAGTGTAAGCACAAAAGAGAAGATTCAAAAGTTTGCAAAAGAGAAAAACTACAAACCTAATTTTAATGCATTAAGCTTAAAAAATAGACAAACAAAAACGATTGGAATTATCATTCCAAATATGCTAAATTATTTCTTTGCCCAAGTTTTTAACGGTATAGAAAAAGTAGCAAATGAAAAAGGATATAAAATTATTTCTTGTATTTCTAATGAATCTTTTAATAAAGAAGTAGAAATAATAGAAATGCTTTCTAATGGAAGTATAGATGGTTTTATTTTATCGCTATCAGAAGAAACTATTGTAAAAAATGATTACAAACATTTTGAAGAAACAATTAATAATGGAACTCCAATTGTAATGTTTGATAGAGTTGCTGAAAATATTGATTGTGACAAAGTTGTAACAGATAATTTTGATAGTGCAAGAAGCACTGTAGCACACTTAGTAAAATCTGGGCATAAAAATATCGCTTTTATTTCTACAATTAGTAATTTAGAAATTGGTAAAAGAAGAAATTTAGGATATTTAAAAGGTTTAGAAGACGCTAACTTACCTGTAGACACAAACCTTATTATTAATATAGATGATGATTACAAAAATTACGAAAGTATTTTAACGCCAATTTTTGCAAATAATAAAATTGATTGTGTTCTTGCAACAGATGAATCTTCTGCAATTGCAGCAATGAAAGTTGCTATAAAGAAAGGACATAAAATACCTGAAAACTTTTCTGTAATTTCTTTCTCTAACGGAATTTTAGCAAGACATTCTAGCCCAAGAATGACAACAGTAAGTCAACATGGTGAAATTATGGGAGCAACAGCTGCAAAAATGTTGATTGATAGATTAGATAAAAAAACAGAAGAGAAAAAACCACAAACTATTGTAGTTAAAACAGATTTAGTGGTTAGAAACTCTACAAAAAGAATTTAATAATTTAATAAATGAATCTTTCAAAAGTTAAATTAGTAGTTTCTGATATGGATGGAACGCTACTAAACTCCAAAGGAGAAGTGAGTCTTCTTTTTTTTAAGTTATTTAAACAATTACAAGAACATAACGTTTATTTTACTGCTGCTAGCGGCAGGCAATACAATAGTATTGTAGATAAATTATCTGCTATAAAAAATGATATTCTTGTAATTGCAGAAAATGGTGCAATTGCAAAAAATGGAGATGCTGTTTTACTATTAAATTCTCTTAACCGTGAAAAAATAATTAATATAATTCCAGTTTTAAGAAATATTAAAAATGCAAACATTGTACTTTGTACTAAAGACACTGCATTTATAGAAACCACTGATCAAAAATTTATTTCGTTATTTCAAGAATACTATCGCAGTTATAATATTGTTGATGATTTAATGAAAGTTGCTAGAGAAACTCCTATTCTTAAAATAGCAATTTATCATTATGAATCTTCAGAAAAATATATTTATCCAGAAATTAAACATTTAAAAGAGGAGGTCTTATTAAAAATTTCAGGACAAAATTGGTTAGACATTTCTGATGAAAAAGCCAATAAAGGAACTGCATTAAGAGAAGTACAAAAACTTCTAAAAGTTACTAAAGAAGAAACACTTGTTTTTGGCGATTATCATAATGATATAGAAATGATGAGTGAAGCTCATTTTAGTTTCTCTATGAAAAATGCACACAAAGACATTACCGAAATTGCTAATTACGCCACAGAAAGCAATAATGATTTTGGTGTAGAAAGAATTTTAGAAAAGTTGATTAAAGCGAAGTCTTAACAATTATTCATCATCAAAAGAAACTGTACTTTGTCTTTCTCTGTTTACATGTAATTTAGTTACATCTGGCCTAGAATAATGTCCAACACAATCAAAATTTTGACGCTCTTCTAAAACCCTATTAAAGTCTAAAGTTTCAATTATTAATCCTTCTTTATTAATAACAGGTGCTACTAACCATTCTCCATTAGGAGATGCGATACAAGAACCTCCATTTGTTAAAATATCTGGAGCATCTTTTACAATTTTATCGTAATGAGGAACTTCTTTTGGAAAATCTGATTTAGCCATTAAACTAGAAACTGAAATAACAAAAGAACGAGATTCTCTTGCAATAAATCGTGTAATATCTTTGGTATTATGGTCGCTTCCAGGCCAAACAGCAATGTGCAAATTTTCTCCTAAACCATACAGAGCTGTTCTTGGTAAAGGCATCCAATTTTCCCAACAATTTAAACCACCAACTGTAAATTCTTTTAGAGGATGCACTTGCAAACCATTTCCATCTCCTGGCGCCCAAGTTAAACGTTCATCATACGTTGGTTGTAATTTTCTATGAACAGACTTTATTTCTCCTTCTTCATTTATATAGACTAAAGATGCATAAATACTATGTCCTCCTCTATTCTGTGCACGTTCTATAATTCCTAAATAAATAGCAATATTGTTTTCTTTTGCTAATTTACAAACGGAATCTAATTCGCCTTTTTCTATCGTTATAGAATTACGAACATAATGTGCATGAATTTCTTTTTGAGTTTTAGAATCCCATTCTGCGCCATTTGTTAAAGCAACCCAAAATGGATAACCTGGTAATAATGCTTCACCAAAAACAATGAGTTCGCAACTTTCTTTTGAAGCATCTACTATTGATTTCTCAATTTTTTCAAGTGTCTTTTCTTTATTCAACCAAACTGGTGAAATTTGTGCCAATGCTACTTTTAGTAAATTATTTTTCATCGATTTATTAAATTAATTATCCAACCTATAGTTTTACCAAGTAAAAAGAAACCAAAATAAATAATAATGATTATTTCTATAGTATCATCTAATATTCCAATTATTAAAGATGCAAGCATAAAAATGATGAAAACTATATTTCTCGGTTTCTTAATCGAAGAATAAATTTTATTTTTATTACCTACTTGTTTCATTTATTTAAACTTCAATCGAAACCACCAAACCTTCATTAGCTCTTACATTAAAAACGGTTTCGTCTTCAAAAATTAAATATTGACCTTTAATTCCGACTAATTTCCCTTTATAGTTATGTGTTTTCTTCAAATTTAAGCTTTTAGGTTTTACAGGATATTTTATCACCGGAAAATTTAAATGTGTTTCAGAATTATCTTCTATAAAATACGCTTTAGCTTCCTCTGGGATAAACGCTTTTAATTTATCTCTCCACTCCACCAAATCTACATCTTCAATATCATTTTTTAGCATTTTTCGCCAATTGGTTTTATCTGCAACATGGTCTTTTAAAGCCAGTTCTGTTATTCCTGCTAAATATCTATTAGGAACCTCAACAATTTCTATAGCTTCATGTGCTCCTTGATCTATCCAACGTGTTGGCACTTGTTGCTTTCTGGTAACTCCAACTTTAATATTGCTAGAATTTGCCAAATACACAATATGTGGTTTTAATTGCACCGATTGTTCATACGCTAAATCTCTATCTTCGATTCCTAAATGTGCTTTACTTAATTCAGGTCTCATAATCCAATCTCCTGCATTTGGAGTATCAAAAAAGCAAGATTTACAAAACCCCATTCTATAAATTTCTTTTTCTAAATGACAATTTAAACATTCGTACGTTACAAAATTGATAGCTATTTCTTTGTTTAACAACTGATTCATATTTATAAAATCAGTTTTCATATCTAAATAATACTGAATTTCTTCTGCATTTTCAGTCAGCATTTTTTTTAAAACTCCTTGGTACTTCATATAAAATATTTTACTACTTTTAGTATTTGATTTTAATGGTATTTTCATTTTAAAATCGAACTAAACAAACTTACGAATTTCTATGGCGTTTCAAATTATCAATTCTATAATTTCTTGGTTTTTAAAGAAACGAGAACATCAAATAGAGCTGTTTTTAAAATATCCTATTGATGTACAAAACGAAGTACTGCTTAGGCTTTTAAACACAGCTAAGAATACGGAATTTGGTAAAGAAAACGGGTTTTCATCCATTAAAAATCATGAAGATTTCTCAGCTAATGTTCCTATTCAAAAATATGAAACTTTTGAACCTTTAATTGAACGTTGTAGAAGAGGCGAACAAAATTTATTTTGGCCAACAGATATAAAATGGTTTGCAAAAAGTAGCGGAACCACAAATGCAAAAAGTAAATTTATTCCTGTTTCTGAAGATGCGCTTGAAGATTGCCACATGAAAGCAGGTAAAGACATGTTGTGTAATTACATAAACAACAATCCGGATACGCAGTTGTTTACGGGTAAAGGTTTGCGATTGGGCGGAAGCTCTGAGGTGTATCAAGACAATGGCTCTTATTTTGGAGATTTATCTGCTATAATTATAGAAAACATGCCTTTTTGGGCTGATTTTAGTTCAGCTCCAAGTCAAGAGGTTGCTTTAATGAGCGATTGGGAGGTGAAAATGGATGCAATTATTGATGAAACTATTGATGAAAACATTACTAGTTTAGCAGGTGTACCAAGTTGGATGTTGGTTTTACTAAACCGTGTTTTAGATAGAACAGGAAAAGAAAATATCTTAGAAGTTTGGCCAAATTTGGAAGTCTATTTTCATGGAGGTGTAAACTTCAATCCATATAGAGAACAGTACAAAAAAATGATTCCAAAAGCAGATTTTAAATACTATGAAATCTACAATGCTTCTGAAGGTTTTTTCGCGATTCAAGATATCGATAATTCAAAAGAATTATTGTTAATGTTAGATTACGGAATTTTCTATGAATTTATTCCAATGAGCGAATACAAAGGCGAAAATTCTAAAACAGTAATACTTGCTGATGTTAAAAAAGAGATAGATTATGCTTTAATTATTACTACAAATGGTGGTTTATGGCGTTATTTAATTGGTGATACCATTCGTTTTACATCTTTAGATCCTTATCGCATTAAAATTACAGGTCGTACAAAACATTATATAAACGTTTTTGGTGAAGAATTAAATATTGAAAATGTTGAAGATGCTTTAAAGCTCGCTTGTGAAAAAACTGAAGCTACAATTACTGATTATACTGTTGGCCCAATTTTTATGCAAGGAAAAGAAAAAGGTGGACATGAATGGATGATTGAATTCAGTAAAAAGCCGGAATCTATGGGTTATTTTTCTGAAGTTTTAGACAATGCTTTAAAATCTATTAATTCAGATTATGAAGCAAAACGTTATTTGAATATTACATTAATGGCTCCAAAGGTGCATCAAGCTAATGAAGGTTTATTCTATAGTTGGTTAAAGAGCAATAACAAATTAGGTGGTCAACATAAAGTACCTAGATTATCTAATTCAAGAAAATTTATTGAGGAATTATTGGAATTATAAAAGAAGAAACGCTAAAAAAGTAAATTGTAAATACTAAATCTTACGTTCTACAACATACTCTATCATAGCAAGTAAAGACTTCTTATATTCAGAATCTGGATAATTTTCTAAAATTGCAATTGCCCTCTTTTTGTAATCATACATTTTGGTAATTGTATATTCAATTCCGCCATTTTCTTTTACAAAAGAAATTACTTCTTTTACTCTTTTTTTGTCTTTATTGTGCTTTTTTATAGAATTGATTAACCAAGCTTTTTCTTTTTTAGAACACGTATTTAAAGTATGAATTAAAGGCAACGTCATTTTTTGTTCCTTAATATCTATTCCTGTAGGCTTTCCAATTTTTTCATCAGAATAATCAAACAAGTCATCTTTTATTTGAAATGCAATACCAATGTATTCTCCAAATTTTCGCATCTGTTGCACTGTGTCTTTATTTGCACCAACAGAAGCAGCTCCAATGCCACAACAAGCAGCAATTAAAGTGGCTGTTTTTTTACGGATAATATCAAAATAAATTGCTTCAGTAATATCTAGTTTACGTGCTTTTTCTATTTGTAAAAGCTCGCCTTCACTCATTTCACGAACAGCAATTGAAATCAGCTTTAGTAAATCAAAATCTTCATTATCTATAGAAAGCAATAATCCTTTAGATAATAAAAAATCTCCAACGAGTACAGCAATTTTATTCTTCCAAAGTGCATTTACAGAGAAAAAACCTCTTCTCATATTGCTATCATCTACAACATCATCATGCACTAAAGTTGCAGTATGAATTAATTCTACAACAGAAGCTCCTCTATAAGTTCTTTCATCAAAACCACCATTAGAAACCATTTTTGCAACTAAAAAAACAAACATTGGTCGCATTTGCTTTCCTTTTCTACGAACTATATAATAGGTAATTCTGTTTAATAAAGGAACTTTAGAAAGCATAGATTCTTTGAACTTTTCTTCAAAGAGTTCCATTTCTTTAAGAATGGGAAGTTTAATGTGTTCAACTAGATTCATAAGATATCAAAAGTAATAAATAAATTACAATTGTTTATTTTTGAGAAAACAATATTTTAATTAAAATCTATTTCTTTTTATAAAAGGAAATCATCATAAAAAAATGAATCAATTAAGTTTTATTTGCCAACTGCCCGCAAGCTGCATCGATATCTTTACCTCTACTTCTTCTTACATTTACAGTAATATCATGCATTTCTAAATTAGAAATATAATTGTTTATTGCAGAATTACTCGCTTGCTGAAACTCACCATCATCAATAGGGTTGTATTCTATTAAATTTACTTTACAAGGCACTGCTTTACAAAATTCTACTAATGCTTTTATATCTTCTTTACGATCGTTAATCCCTTTCCAAACAATGTATTCGTAGGTAATTTCTCTATTTGTTTTTTCGTACCAATATTCTAAAGATTCTCGCAAATCATTTAACGGGAAAGTAGTATTAAAAGGCATAATTGAAGTTCTAACTTCATCGATTGCAGAATGAAGAGAAACTGCTAAGTTAAACTTCACTTCTTCATCTGCCATCATTTTAATCATTTTTGGCACTCCAGAAGTAGAGACTGTAATTCTTTTTGAAGACATCCCTAAACCTTCTGGCGATGTAATCATTTCTATCGATTTCATCACATTTTTATAGTTCATTAATGGTTCTCCCATTCCCATAAAAACAATATTGGTCAATTTTTTATTATAATATAATCTACTTTGTTTGTCTATAACAACAACCTGATCGTAAATTTCATCGGGGTTTAGATTACGCATTCTTTTTAAACGTGAAGTTGCACAGAATAGACAATCTAAACTACAACCAACTTGACTAGAAACACAAGCTGTTGTTCTTTTTTCTGTAGGTATTAAAACAGATTCAACAACAAAACCATCGTGTAATTTTATTCCGTTTTTAATAGTACCATCTTTACTTTTTTGCATAGAATCTACTTTGATATGGTTTATAACAAAGTTTGCTTCTAACATTTCTCTAGTTTCTTTAGAGATGTTAGTCATGTCTTCAAAAGTATGTAAAGACTTACTCCAAAGCCATTCATAAACTTGATTTCCACGAAATGATTTATCACCATTTTCTACAAAAAAATCACGTAATTGTTCTTTGCTTAAAGCCCTAATGTCTTTCTTTTTAGTCAAAATAAAATTATTAAAAGATTGAAAAAAATTACAATTGCAAAAGTACACATATAATTTGAGGTTATTACTGTTCTTTGCAAGTACACACGTGTTAGCAATTGAAGCTGTTCGAATAACTGTTCATATTCTTAACCTTTTATAAACTGAACTTTTTTCAGCATAAAAAGAGAAACTCCAAACACGACCATTTATGGTAACGTTCAAATAAAAAAAGACTGACAATTAGAAACTGTCAGTCTTTAATTTTTGAATTTTTATAGGTTATATAATTAACATTGCATCTCCATAAGTAGAGAATCTATACCCTTCTTTAATAGCTACTTTATATGCTTCCATTAAAAAATCATACCCTGCAAATGCAGCTGCTTGCATCATTAAAGTTGATTTTGGTTCATGTAAATTAGTAATCATTGAATTCGCAATGCTAAACTCAAAAGGAGGGAAAATAAATTTATTTGTCCAACCTGTAAATTGATTTAATTCTTGTTTTGAAGATACTGAAGACTCAATAGTTCTCATAACAGTTGTACCAACTGCACAGATTCTTCTTTTTTCTATTTTAGCTTTATTAATTTTAGCTGCTGTTTCTTCAGAGATAACAATTTGCTCAGAATCCATTTTATGCTTAGATAAATCTTCTACTTCTACTGGACTAAAAGTTCCTAATCCAACATGTAACGTCATTTCAGCAAAATCAATTCCTTTAATTTCTAAACGTTTTATTAAATGTTTAGAAAAATGCAAACCTGCAGTTGGTGCTGCTACAGCTCCTTCATTCTTTGCAAAAATAGTTTGATAACGTTCATCATCAATTGCTTCTACGTCTCTACCTATTTTTTTTGGTAATGGAGTTTGCCCTAATTCTAATAATTTGGCTCTAAACTCTTCATAACTTCCATCATATAAGAAACGTAATGTTCTACCTCTAGAAGTAGTATTGTCTATAACTTCTGCAACTAAGCTATCATCTTCACCAAAAAACAACTTATTTCCAATTCTAATTTTTCTTGCTGGATCTACTAAAACATCCCACAATCTATTTTCTGCATTTAGTTCTCTTAATAAGAAAACTTCAATTCTAGCACCCGTCTTTTCTTTGTTTCCATACATTCTTGCAGGGAAGACTTTGGTATTATTTAACATCATAACATCACCTTCTTCAAAGTAATCTATAACGTCTTTAAAAAGCTTATGCTCTATAGTACCTTCTTTTCTGTTTAATACCATTAGGCGAGATTCATCTCTATGTTCAGCAGGATATTTTGCTAACAATTCTTCTGGCAACTCATATTCAAAATGTGATAATTTCATAAATCTATGTTTTCCTATAAAAGCCGCAAATATACGATATCGGAATAGGCGTTGTCAAGTGTTTAACTGTTTAATTTACAGTTCATCAATTTTAATTCCTAATTGCTTCATATCTACCCAAAATTTCTGGTATGATTTGGTAACTACCTCTGCCTTTAAAATCTTTATAGGAACTTTAAGTGCCAAAGGCGCAAAAGCCATTGCCATTCTATGATCGTTATAGGTTTTAATAGAAATATTTTTGTTTATTTCTGATGAATTTTCTAAATGTAAACTTTCATCAGTTATAGAAATATTTGCGCCTAAATTTGTTAATTCTTCTTTTAAAGCTTCTAATCTATCTGTTTCTTTAATTTTTAAAGTATGTAAACCTGTTAAATTACAAGAAATTCCTTCTGCAAAACAAGTTACTGCAATCGTTTGTGCAATATCTGGCGCATTTTTTAAGTCGATTTCTAAGGTATCTTTATTACTTTTCTTTACTTTCTTTAATAGGATAGTATGCGCTCCAAAAATAGTTTCTACGCCAAAATGTTGATAGATTTCTGCCAAACAAGAATCTCCTTGTAAACTTTCTTTTTTATATGCTGATAATTTTATTTCTGAACCAATTTCTGCCAATGCAATAATTGAATAAAAATAACTTGCAGAACTCCAGTCTGATTCTACAACAATAGTTTGTTTATTAATTGATTTTGTAGGTGAAACTTTAATAAAATTACCTTCAAAACTTGTTTTAATTCCTAATTGATTTAACAAACTCAATGTCATATTAATATATGGAATTGAGGTTATTTTACCTAATAACTCTATTTCTAATCCGTTTTGTAAATTAGATGCAATTAGTAACAATGAAGAGATGTATTGGCTACTAACATTACCGTTTATCTGCACTTTATCTTTTGTAACTTCTCTTCCTTTTATTCTAATTGGCGGATATCCCTCTTTTGCTTCATAAGATATTTCTGCGCCTAAATCTCTTAGTGCATTTACTAAAATTTCAATAGGTCTGTTTTGCATTCTTTCAGAACCAGTAAGCACCACTTCTCTACCTTGTTTAACCGCAAAATAAGAAGTCAAAAAACGCATTGCAGTTCCTGCATGACCAATATTTACAATTTCTTCATTTGTAGAAAGTGCATGTTGCAAATGCACAGAGTCATCTGAATCTGACAAGTTTTTAATTGAAATTTCTGAAAAAATATTCTGTAAAATTAATAATCTATTTGATTCACTTTTAGAACCAGAAATTGTAATTTCTTCCTTTATTTTTTTATCCTCTAAAACATTTAACAATATGTCCATCCTAAAATTGATTTTAATTCCTATTTTTAACCTTCAAATTTACAACTACCATCATGAAAAAAATCTATTTTCTAGTAATTTTCTTGTTTCTATCAGCAAATGTCAAAGTTACTGCACAAAAAAAATCTACCAAAGTTTCTGACGAATATTTTAGTGCTGTAGAATGGCGAAATATTGGGCCTTTCAGAGGAGGAAGAAGCGCTGCAGTTACTGGTGTTTCCAATAAAGCGAATCTTTTTTACATGGGTGCTACAGGCGGTGGCGTTTGGAAAACAACGGATGCTGGTAATACTTGGCAGAATATTTCAGACGGATTTTTTGGAGGATCTGTTGGCTCAGTAGCAGTTTCTGAATCAGACAACAATGTTATTTATGTTGGAATGGGAGAAAAAACCGTTCGTGGAAATGTTTCTTCTGGAGATGGAATATGGAAATCTGAAAATGCAGGAAAAACATGGAAACACATTGGATTAAAAAATTCTCGTCACATTCCTAGAATGAGAGTTCATCCTAAAAATCCTAATATTGTTTTTGCTGGCGTTATGGGCGATTTGTACAAACCAACTCAAGAAAGAGGTGTTTATAAATCTATAGATGGTGGCGCAAACTGGAAAAAAGTATTGTTTTCAAATGAAAACGCAGGAGTTGTAGATTTAATAATCGACCCAAATAATCCTAGAATTTTATATGCTACTACTTGGAACGTTCGAAGAACTCCTTATAGTTTATCTTCTGGTGGCGATGGTTCTGCACTTTGGAAAAGCACCGATGAAGGAGAAACTTGGACAAATATATCTGCAAATAAAGGCTTACCAGAAGGAATTTGGGGAATTAGCGGCGTAACCGTTTCTCCTGTAAATTCTGATATAGTTTGGGCTTTAATAGAAAATGAAAAAGGAGGTATCTACAAATCTACAGATGCTGGTAAAACTTTTAAACTGATTAATTCTGAAAGAAAATTAAGACAAAGAGCGTGGTATTACACGCGTTTGTATGCAGATACACAAGATCAAGATATTTTATATGTTTTAAATGTTCGCTATCATAAATCTACAGATGGTGGTAAATCATTTAGCACTTACAATGCCCCCCACGGAGATCATCACGATTTATGGATTGCACCAGAGGATAACCAAAGAATGATTATTGGTGACGACGGTGGCGCACAAGTTTCTTTTGATGCTGGTGAAAATTGGAGTACCATGAACAATCAACCTACTTCTCAATTTTATAGAGTTACCACGGACAATCATTTTCCATACCGAATTTTAGCGGCACAACAAGACAACTCTACTATTCGTATTTCGCACAGAACTGCAGGAAGGTTTATTACCACATCTGATTGGGAAACTACTGCTGGAGGAGAAAGTGCTCATATTGCGGTTGACCCATTAAATGATGAAATTGTTTATGGAGGAAGTTATGGTGGTTTATTAACTAGAAAGAATCACAAAACAGGAGAAACAAGAGCGGTAAATGTTTGGCCAGACGATCCAATGGGTCACGGAGCAGAAGATTTTAAATATCGTTTTCAATGGAATTTCCCAATCTTCTTTTCACCAAATAATAAAAAGAAATTATATGCAGCATCTAATCATTTGCATGTAACAGAAAATGAAGGGCAATCTTGGAAATTAATAAGTCCAGATTTAACAAGAAACGACCCCAGTACTTTAGGTGCATCTGGTGGTCCAATTACCAAAGACAATACAGGTGTAGAATATTACGGAACTATTTTCGCAGCAACAGAATCTACTCTAGAACCAGGTTTAATTTGGACAGGTTCTGATGATGGATTGGTACATATTTCTAAAAATAATGGCGAAACTTGGGCCAATGTAACACCTAAAAAAATGCCAGAATGGACAATGATTAATGCTATTGAAGTGAATCCGTTTATAAAAGGAAGCGCCTATATTGTTGGCACAAAATACAAATCTGGCGATTACAAACCCTATATCTACAAAACAGAGAACTACGGAGATTCTTGGAAAAAAATTACAAACGGAATCGGTCAAGAAAGTTTCACAAGAGCCTTAAGAGCAGATCCTAAAAGAAAAGGATTGTTATATGCAGGAACAGAAAAAGGAATGTATGTTTCTTTTGATGATGGTGAGAACTGGGAATCCTTTCAGCAAAACTTGCCTATTGTACCTATTACAGATTTAGCTATTAAAAATGATAATTTAATTGCAGCAACACAAGGTAGATCTCTTTGGATTATTGACGATTTAACACCTTTACACCAACTAAATTCGTCTTTATTAAAACAAAATGTAGTTTTATACAAACCAAAAGATGCCTATAATATGAGTGGAGGAAACGGTAAAACTTCGAGAACTGCGGGTACAAACCATGCGGGTGGAGTTGCCGTAAATTATTTTATCAAAAAAGAAAATAAAAAAGATACCATTGCACTATCTTTTTATGATTTGAATGACAACCTCATCAAAAAATATACAACAAAACCAAACAAAGAAAAGAAAGAGGAAGTATTAAAGATTAAAGATGGAAATAATATTTTCTATTGGAACATGATGTATCCCGGTGCAGAGAAAGTAAAAGGAATGATTCTCTGGTGGGCTTCTTTAGATGGACCTATGGCATTACCTGGGACTTATAAAGCTGAATTGTCTGTGAATGATGAGAAGGTGTATCAGAATTTTAATATTTTAAGCAACCCTACTTCAGAAGCTACTGAAAATGACATGAAAATGCAATTTGATTTCATTAATGAAATCAACACAAAAATGACTGAAATTCACAAAGCATTAAAAAATGTAACCAAAGTTCGCAATCAAGTGGGGGTATTGAAAAAATCTATCAAAGACAAAGAAAAGTACAAGGCATTGTTAACGTTTGCCGATACTTTGGTAAAAGATTTAACTAAAATAGAAGAAACTTTATATCAAACAAAGTCTAAAAGTGGACAAGATCCTTTGAACTTTCCAATTAGATTGAATAATAAGTTAGCGCATTTAAACTCTTTAACTAGAATAGGGAACTACGCTCCTACGCAACAAGCAATCGATTTTAAAAATGAAATTACAAAAGAAATCGATATTGAATTGGTAAAACTAAATGCCTTATTTACAAATGGAGTAAAAGAATTAAATAGAAAGGTAAAAGCTAGTGATATAGATCTGATTCAATTGGATTAGAATTTGTATCATAATAAAAAAAAGCGGCCTTAAGCCGCTTTTTTTATTTATTTAAATTTACTATTTCATTTTTTTATTGGTTAAATAGAAACCATAAAAGACACTGAAAATCAATTTAAATCCAAAGAAATTTACCCATTTACCATCATCAAAATTTATACTTGAAACGGTTGCAAAATCTCCTGAAAAAATTTCTTTATAACTACTAATCAATAAAGAAATTACAGTAACAACTATAAAAAAAGGAATTGTAATTTTTAAAAAGTTAGACCAAAAAGCGGGTTGTTGTATTTTTTCTAAAAAACTCATTATTTTAATTTTTGATTATTATGATGGCGATCATGATCGCGTTTTGTTTTAATATCTAATTTCTTTTCAAAAGCATCTTGCAAGTTAATTCCTGTTTGATTTGCTAAACACAAAACTACAAATAACACGTCTGCTAATTCTTCTCCTAAATCTTTATTTTTATCAGATTCTTTTTCACTTTGCTCTCCATAACGCCTTGCAATAATACGTGCAACTTCACCAACTTCTTCTGTTAATTGCGCCATATTGGTTAATTCGTTAAAGTAACGAACTCCATGCGTTTTAATCCAATCGTCTACTTGTACTTGAGCGTTTTCTATGTTCATTTTTCTTTTTTTATTAAAAGATTGAAAAATTAAAGATTCAAAGATAAAGTTTCTTGTTTTATTTGGTTTGTTTCTGAAGGTAAAAAAATATAACTTAGCTATCTATGATTACAAAACGTTAAAACGACTTCATAATCGTCTTAAGTTAGCACCAATACCTTGAAATATAAAATCCTATATTTATCAATACTGACAATAGTCTCAACTCTCGTTGCATCTTCTAATGTAATTAGTAATGATGGATATGGTAAAGGCGACATTCAAGCCTTTGCATTTTATTCATTAATACTTTCTGCAATTTCACTATTACTCGTAAAAATTATTAAAACAATTTTCTCCAAGGTTAATGCTGGAATTGGACTATTTCTAACTATTGTTTACTCAATTCTGCAATCATTTCTATTCATTTTGATTATGTGGCTGATTTTTGGTCCTTGGATTGGTGCTTTCAGTTTTCCTTTACATTTGTGTTGGCTTTCCGGAACTTTATTTGCCAATTTTTACTTACTTATCATTTCGGACAATAAATTCAACAATAAACATCTTGGGATTACAATTGTTACGATTAGTCTAGGCCTTCTAATAGTATTCTTGTTTAACAAAGGAAAAGACCAAATGGCTCAGGAACAAAATTTTGATATTGTTTGCCTTGTTCATCGTCCTTCAGATGTAGTTCCTGAACTTAAAGATTTAACTAAATTTTCTCTAACGAAGAATGAAGCACAATCTATAATTGATTTAGGCTTAAAAGGTACTTTTTGGACTGATAAGTTCTTTAGAATATCCAAATCTAAATTGGAGTCTACTGATTACCCAGACTACGATTTTGATGAATTAGAAAACAACCCAGGTGCAAATATTGAATTTACATTTGGGAATAAACTTGATTCATTGACCAATAATAATCAGAAAGTTATAATAATAATGAATCATCCTCAAGAAGATGATTTCACATTTCAAGAACCTTTTAATACGTCAATAATTGCGATTCAGAGTATTGAAAAAGACGAGTTTGAATTAAAAAAATTTGGCAAAGAAACTAATTCAAAAAACATTATCATTAGAGGAACAGACTTCCGTGGATTTCCATATTCTACACCACTAATACTGAACTTAAAAAATAGAGGTGAATTTAGACTACATGGATTTCAATGGATTGAGAAGTAAAGGTGCTAACACCATATAAAATTAGTAGCTTAAAACACGCAACTAACCTGATACAAAACCGTTTGCGAATTAGCCCAAAAAACCAGCAACTTCACTATAAAAATCTTTAGCATTTTCTGCATGCAACCAATGACCTGCATTCGCAATTTTTACAATTTTTGAGTTCGGAAAATGTGCCTCTATAATAGGTCTTTCATTTTCAGTAATATAATCTGATTTTTCTCCTTTTAGAAACAACGTATCTTTTTCAAAAAGAGTAAAAGAAGGCAATGCATCGCCAACCTCTGGATTGTTATTTGTTAACGATTCTAAATTGAATCGATATCCCAATTGTCCTTTCTCTTTCCAATAAAGGTTTTTCATTAAAAACTGACGAATACCAAAGTCTGAAATTAATGCTGATAATTTTTCATCAACCAAGCTTCTAGAGTTTTGAATAGAAAAATCAACCGAATTTAAACCTGCTAAAATTGCATTATGATGTGGTTTGTACATTCTTGGAGAAATGTCTACAATGACCAACTTATTTAATAATTCTGGATACGTTACAGCAAATAACATTGCTGTTTTCCCTCCCATAGAATGACCAATTAAATTCACATTTTCTAATTGATGGTGTTTTATATAAGTATATAAATCTACTACTAAAACTTCATAATTAAACGCATCTGAATGAAAACTTCTTCCGTGATTTCTTTGATCTATTAAATGGACTTCAAAATTTTCTGCAAATTTATTTCCAAGTGTTTTCCAATTATCACTCATTCCAAAATATCCGTGTAAAATTAACAACGGAGTTCCTTCTCCTTTTATAGTTGAATGTAATATTGGATTATTTGGCATTTTTATATTTTTTGTCAGGTTGAGCGCAGTCCAAATTTAAATTAACCTCTCGACTGCAATCAAGGATACATTTTGTTTTTATTCTCTAACCACATAGTTAGATAGAAAATCATAGTTATTAATCTTGTACTTAAAATTGTAACCTGCGACTGAAAACTACTTAAGTCGATGTAAATACATGTTTACTACATTTTCTAAACCTAAATACAAGCTTTCTGTTATTAAAGCGTGTCCGATAGAAACTTCAGCAAGGTTAGGAATATTTTCTTTAAAGAATTTAATATTATCTAAGCTTAAATCATGCCCAGCATTAATTCCTAAACCTAATTCATGTGCTAAAATTGCAGCTTCTGTATATGGTTTTACAGCATCAAAGTTTCCTTTTTCAAATTCGCTTGCAAATTGTTCTGTATATAATTCTATTCTATCAGTTCCTGTTTTTGCAGCAGCTTCTATCAAATTTAAATCAGCATCTATAAAAATTGAAGTTCGTATTCCGTTTTTATGAAACTCCTCAATTACTTCTTTTAAAAAAGATTGATGCGTAATTGTATCCCAACCAGCATTTGATGTTATTGCATCAACAGCATCTGGCACTAAAGTAACTTGCGTTGGTTTTACTTCTAAGACCAAATCTATAAAACTTTGTATCGGATTTCCTTCAATATTATATTCTGTAGTAACAACAGATTTTAAATCTCTTGCATCTTGGTATCTTATATGTCTTTCATCTGGTCTTGGGTGAATGGTAATTCCTTCTGCTCCAAAATCTTGAATATCTGTGGCAACTTGTAATAAATTTGGCACATTTCCTCCGCGAGAATTTCGTAAAGTTGCTATTTTATTAATATTTACACTTAACTTTGTCATTGTCTAAAATTAGTTTGCAAAGGTAGATTATACCAATTACACATTCAAATTTTGTACATAAATTGTTTCTTTTAAATCCATTTGTTACTTTAGAGTGAATTACAACATATATGATGGTGCTCTTTTTTACTTAAACTAGCTTTAAAATAATTGAATCTCTTTGTGTAAAATACAAAAATATAACTGGTATTATTAATTCATTTTATCTTATATTCGTAAAGAATGAACATGAACGATTACATATTAAAAGAAATAAAAGCACTTCGCTTAAAAGACAGTGTAAAGAGTGCTCAAAAAATATTTAGGAACTATCCTATTACACATTTCCCTGTAATCGAAAACGATAAATTACTAGGTTCTTTTGCTGAAAGTGATATACAAACAATTGAAAATAAAGAGGGTGAATTGGTTGCGTATGCCTATTTGTTAAATTCATTTTTTGCTGATGAAAAAGCAACTGTTTTAGAATTGTTAAAAATTTTCGCTGATAATGACACTAACATTATTCCTGTTTTAAACAAGGATAAAAATTATATTGGTTATTATGATTTATGCGATGTTTTAGATGTTTTTTCTACAAGCCCTTTTATGATTGAAGAAAGTGAAACGTTAATTGTAGAAAAATTAATAAATGATTACTCTATGGGTAAAGTTGCTCAAATTGTTGAAGCAAGTGGTGGCAAATTATTAGGCTTATATATTTCTAATAAAACAACAGATTTTGTTCAAATTACCTTAAAAATAGTTTCTGAAGAAATAAACGAAATTATTCAAACTTTTAGAAGGTATGATTATAAAATAATTTCTTCTCATGAGAATGATATTTATCTAGAGGATTTAAAAAACAGATCAGATTACTTACAGAAGTACTTAGAAATGTAAGTCTTTAATCAAACAACAATAGTGTGAAAAAAGTAGCGATTTACGGCCAATCATATTCAATTTCTGCAGAAAAAGAAATTAAGATTTTATTAGAAGTATTAGAAGAAAAAAATATTCTCTATTTTTTTGAAGAACAGTTCTACAATTTACTTAGAGAAGGTAAATACTTAGAGAAAAAACATTTAACTTTTTCTCACTTTAAAGATTTAGACACCACTTTTGATGCAATGTTTACAATTGGTGGAGACGGTACAATTTTAAGAGCTGTAACTTATATTAGAGATTTAGGAATTCCTGTTTTAGGAATAAATGCAGGAAGATTAGGTTTTTTAGCAACCATACAAAAAGATGAAATTAAAGAAAGCATAGCCCTTATTCTAAAAGGCGAGTATTCGATACGAGAACGCTCTTTATTAGCTATAAAAACAGTACCCGAATTAGAAAGTTTTTCTGAATTAAACTTTGCGCTTAATGAAGTTACAATAGCAAGAAAAAACACCACTTCTATGATTGGTATTAATACCAGTTTAGATAATGAATATTTAACAAATTATTGGGCAGATGGTTTAATTATAGCAACACCAACAGGCTCTACAGGCTATTCTTTAAGTTGTAATGGACCCGTAATTTCGCCAGATTCTAAAAACCTGGTGATAACACCAATTGCGCCACATAATTTAAACTCAAGACCAATGGTTATTTCAGATGACACTAAAATTAGATTAGAAATTAACTCTAGGGAAAAAGATTTCTTAATTTCATTAGATTCTAGAATTACATCTGTTCCAGGAAACACCATTGTTTATTTAGAAAAAGCAGCATTTACGATAAAAATTATTTTACTAAATAACCAATCTTTTTTAAAAACCTTACGCAGTAAGTTATTATGGGGAGAAGACACAAGAAATGAAACCAACCTTTAACGCATTATCTACAATAAAACTTTAAAATAGTTGTTATTCAAAAAAGACTGAATATTAACCTTATAAAGCAAACTGAAACACCTATATTTGCCAGCTATTTTTAGAATGAAAAAAAGTATATTATTTATCGCATTTATTAGCTTCACTTCACTTTTGTTGGGGCAAGAATATGAGGTTGGTCTTTTTATTGGAGGATCAAACTATGTTGGAGATATTGGTAGAACAAATTACATATATCCAAACAGATTAGCAGGAGCCGCTTTTTTTAAGTATAATAAGAATCCTAGAATTGCTTTAAGAGCAACGTATAGTTATTTACCAATACATGGAAATGATGCTGATGCAGAAACAGATTTTAAAGTAAATAGAAATTTAAATTTCTCTAATACAATAAACGAATTGGCAGTAGGAATGGAATACAATTTTTATGAATATGATTTATCATCGGTTGATAAAACTTGGACTCCTTATATTTTGTTTGAATTCGCAGCTTTTAATTATAAATATATTAAATCTCAAACTTCTACAACTTCTCCAATAGAAAATATTTACGCAAATAAAACATCCTATGCAGTACCAATAGGAATTGGTTATAAATCTAAATTATATGGTAATTTAGCGTTTTCTATTGAAGCTAAGTTTAGATATACATTTGAAGATGATTTAGATTATTCTACAGATAAAATATCATCTTTAGATTTTGGAGGAAAAGGAAATGATTGGTATATGTTTTCAGGATTCTCTCTAATTTACACATTTGGTAGACCTGCTTGTTATACAAAAGGATTATAAAAAAACATGGATAAAAAACTACTCATCGATTTACAAAAAGTTCCTAAACACGTTGCCATTATTATGGATGGTAATGGCCGTTGGGCAAAAGGTAAGGGTATGAATAGAATTTTTGGCCATAAAAACGCACTTACTGCTGTTAGAGAATCTGTAGAAGCGGCATCTCAAATTGGTGTTTCTGCAATAACATTATACGCTTTTTCTACAGAAAATTGGAACAGACCAAAATTAGAAGTAGACGCTTTAATGAGCTTACTTATAAACTCACTTAAAAAAGAATTACCAGATTTTCAGAAAAATGGCGTAAAAGTAAACTCAATTGGAGCCACCGAGAGTTTACCTAAAAAAGCACAAAAAGTATTAAATAATGTTATTTCCCAAACAAGTAACAACACAAAAATTACTTTAACTTTTGCTTTAAGTTATGGATCAAGAGAAGAAATTGTTAACACAATCAAAAACATATCTAAAAAAGTTGTTAATAAAGAGCTTTTAATTGAAGATATTACCGAAAATATTATAAATAACCATTTATATACATTTAATTTGCCCGATGTTGATTTAATGATAAGAACTAGCGGAGAACAACGCATTAGTAATTTCTTATTATGGCAGATGGCATATGCTGAATTATATTTTACAGATATACTTTGGCCAGATTTTAGACTAGAGCATTTTTATGATGCAATCATTGAATATCAGAATAGAGAACGAAGATTTGGAAAAACAAGCGAACAAATTACAGAATAAATTTTATATGAAATTATTTTCTGCTGCAATAGTGTTTATAGCACTATTTTTTACTTTTGATGCAAACGCACAAATAGAAAAAGACTCAATCAAAACCACTAATAACACTTCTTTTGAAAAAGGGAAAAAGTATACTTTAGGTGGCACCTCTGTCACTGGTCTTATAAAGTTTAGTGAAGAAACTGTTAGAGTTTTTACCGGTTTAAGAAATGGGCAAGACATAAAACTTCCTGGAGATAAGTTAACAAGTGCAATTAAGAAACTATACGAAAGTAAACAGTTTAGCAATGTAGATGTTTATCTTTCTAAAATAGATGGAAACACTGTTTATCTTGAATTTGATGTTTTAGAATTACCACAATTAAACCATGTTAAAATTACTGGTGTGAAAAAATCTAAAGCAAAAGAATTAATAAAAGACGCTGAGTTAAAACAAGGTGCAATGCTTACAGACAACTTAATTGTAACTTCAAGAAACTACTTTACAAAAAAATATACAGACAAAGGTTTCTTAAAAACTAAAGTAAGTTTAGATGTAAAGAAAGATACTGCAGATGTTAACACTGTTAACATGTCTATTTTTATAGATAAAGGAAATAAAATAAAAATTAAAGACATTGTTTTTACAGGAAATAAAGCTATTTCTAGTGGGAAATTAAAAAAAACAATGAAAAACACGAAGGAGAAATATTTTGGTCGTTTTTGGAAAGGATCAAAATATATTGAAGAAAAATACCAAGAAGATTTAGAAAGTATTTTAGATAAATATAGCAGACTTGGCTATAGAGATGCTCGTATATTAAGTGACAATATTTCTTGGAATGACGATAACACTATCAATATAAATATAGGTTTAGAAGAAGGAAGACAATACCGATTTGCAGAAATTTTATTTATAGGTAATACAGAATACACCGATGAATATTTAAACCGTATTTTAAAAATTGAAAAAGGTGATGTATATAATGGAGCTGTTTTAAAAGAACGTGTAAAAGGTGATGGATCTCCTACTTCTGAGGATTTATCTACATTATACCAAGATAGCGGATTTTTATTCTCATCTGTAAATGTAATAGAAACTAAAGTAGAAGACGATTCTATTACAGTAGAAATTAGAATTAGAGAAGATGAGAAAGCACGTATTAGAAAAGTAACCGTTTCTGGTAATGACAAAACAAATGATCATGTACTTTTTAGAGAATTAAGAGTAAAACCAGGAGACTTATTTAGTAGAAGCGCAATAATTAGGTCTATTAGAGAAATTGGTCAATTAGGTTTCTTTGATGCAAATGTTACACCAGACGTTGTTCCAGATTACCAAAACAAAACTGCAGATATAGATTTTACTGTGGTTGAAAAAGGTGGAAGCCAAATAGAACTGCAAGGTGGTTATGGTGGTGGCTCTTTTATTGGTACTTTAGGTTTATCTTTTAACAACTTTTCAATTAAAAACATATTTAATAAAGACGCATATAAACCTCTTCCAATGGGAGATGGTCAAAAACTATCTTTACGTCTACAATCTAGTAGAACATATAATACATATAGTTTTTCATTTACAGAACCTTGGTTAGGTGGTAAAAAACCAAAATCATTATCTTTTTCTGTCTATTCCTCAAATCAATATCAATTAGATTTTACTACATATGATGTAGATAGAGATAAAAGTTTAGGAATTATTGGAGCCTCTATTGGATTAGGACAAAGGTTAAAATGGCCTGATGATTATTTTCAGTTATCTCAAACAATAGCATATCAAAGTTTTAAACTAAACAATTATGGATTTAGTGTTGGAGGAGATTTCTTAAGTCAAGGAACATTAAACAACTTATCTTATAGTGCAAATATTAGCAGAAATTCTGCAGGGCCAAGTTTAATTTTCCCAACGTATGGATCAGAATTTTCTATAGGTGTAAAAGCAACAATTCCATACTCTTTATTTGAGTCAAAAGATTACAGTTCTTTAGATATAGAAGAAAAATATAAATGGTTAGAATACTACAAATTAAACTTTAAAGGTAAATGGTATACTGCTTTTACAGATAAGTTAGTATTAATGAATAATGCTGAATTTGGTTATCTAGGTTTTTATAATGAAGAGCTAGGTCATTCTCCTTTTGAACGTTATTATGTTGGTGGTGATGGTATTGCTGCTTTTCAATTAGATGGTAGAGAAACTATTGGTTTAAGAGGGTATGAAAACAACAGATTATCAGACACAAATGGAGGAACAATCTTTACAAAGTTCCAAATGGAATTACGTTATTCAATTACAGATTCTCCATCAGCATCTATTTATACATTAGGGTTTGTAGAAGCTGGTAATTCTTATAACAATTTTAGTGAATTTAACCCGTTTGAGTTAAAGCGCTCAGCTGGATTAGGTGTTAGGATATTTATGCCTGCTTTTGGTTTATTAGGTATTGATTTTGCACATGGTTTTGATCCTTTACCAGGCCAAAACGTAAAATCTGGTTGGCAAACACATTTTATTATTGGAAGACAATTCTAGGAAAACTGTACATTTGTAATGTCATAGTTTTTTTGGCACGATTTTTTCTAAATACATTATACAAATGAAAAATATATTTTTAGTAGTCGTTCTTTTACTTAGTGTAACACCTTCTTGGTCACAAAAAGGTCAAACTATTGCTTATATAGATATGGAGTACATTCTAGAAAATGTTCCTGAATATTTAGACGCTCAAAACACTTTAAATGCTAAAGTAACGAAGTGGAAAAAAAACTTAGACAAACAAGCAAGACATATAGAAGTTTTAAAATCTGATTTAGCAAACGAAAAAGCAATTCTTACTAAAGATTTAATTGAAGAGAAAGAAGAAGAGATCACTATAAAACAAGAAGAACTGAGAAGATTAGAATCTCTTTACTTTGGCCCTAAAGGTGATATGTTTTCAGTTAGAAAGCAATTGGTAAAACCAATACAAGACCAAGTCTACAATGCGATACAAAGTATTGTGAAAAGAAAAAAATATGATTTTGTTTTTGACAAATCAAGTGAATTAGTAATGCTATTTTCCAATAAAAAATACGATATTAGCGAACTTGTTTTATCTATCATAAATAGGACAAGATTAATAGACGAAAAGAATGCTAAAAAGGTAGCTCCAAAAAAAGAGTTTACAGATAAGCAAAAACAAGTTTTAGCCAAGAAAGAAGCTCAAATAGCAAAACAACTGTCAGCTAGAGAATTAAAAAAGAAGGCTATTGATGAAAAGAAAAAAGCTTTATTAGATAAGAGAGAAGCCTTATTAAAAAAGAGAGAAGAGCAAAGAAAAGTGTTACGAGAAAAAAAAGAAGCTTTAAGAAAGAAAAGGGAACAAGCAAGAAAAGACAAGAATAATAATTAAATCAAAAACAAGAATGAAAAATTTAAAAACGTTACTATTAATTGCTGTATTTACATTAGGAATTGGTGGTGTTGCAAATGCACAAAAGATGGGTCATATAGACTTTGAAAAATTAGTAGCAGAAATGCCTCAAACAAAAGCACTTAAACTTTCTATTGAAAAATTAGGTAAAACATACCAAGATGAAATTGAAGGTATGGGGAAGAAGCTTGATGCAAAAATGAAAAAATATACTGCAGAGCAAAACACACAAACTAAAGACACTAATGAAAAGAGAGCTTTAGAAGTACAACAAGATAGAGCAAAGTATGAGCAAGCAAGACAAGTTGCTTATCAAGAAATGCAGAAAAAACAAAGTGATGACTTAGGTCCAATTATTGAAAAAGCTCAAATAGCTATTGAAGGTGTTGCTGCATCTAAAGGTATCTTATATGTACTTGACGCTTCTGTTGGTAAAGGATTATTAGTAAAAAAAGGAGAAGACTTATTCAACGATGTAAAAGCAAAATTAGGATTCTAAAAAAATACCTTTTTAACATTATATAAAAAACCTACTTTTTAAAGTAGGTTTTTTTACTTTTACAATCTATGAGTTTAAACAAGTTTCCTATAGGTATTTTTGATTCTGGTGTTGGAGGAACTTCAATTTGGAAAGAAATCATTACCCATTTACCATCAGAAAGTACTATTTACCTTTCTGATAGCAAAAATGCGCCTTATGGAGAAAAAAGCGAACAAGAGATTATAGATTTATCAATAAAAAATACACAATTTTTATTAAGTAAGAATTGTAAAATAATAGTTATTGCTTGCAATACTGCCACAACAAATGCAATAAAACTTTTAAGGAAGAATTATGACATTCCTTTTATTGGTATTGAGCCTGCTATTAAACCTGCTGCTTTAAAAACAAAAACAAATACCATTGGTATACTTGCTACAAAAGGAACGCTAAATAGTGAGCTATTTGAAAAAACTTCTAGCACCATAAATAAAGAAATTACTATAATAGAAAAAGTTGGTAAAGGTTTAGTTGAATTGATTGAAAGCGGCAATCTAAATTCAGAAAAGATGACAAAACTATTGTCTTCTTTTATAAAACCAATGATTGATAAAAAAGTAGATTGCTTGGTTTTGGGTTGCACTCATTACCCTTATTTAATTCCTCAAATTAGAGAACTTGTTGGCAATAAAATACAAATTATAGATTCTGGCGAAGCTGTAGCAAGACAGACAAAAACTATTTTAGAAACAAATCAATTATTAAATAAAAGTGATACAGCAGGTGTGCACCAATTTTATATCAATAAAAATAAAAAGGTTTTAGAAATACTTATTTCTGGTGATAAAAATAATTTAAAAATTTCTGAAGAAGATTTTTAATACCCTACAAAGACAGCATTAATATTAGGACAAGCTGATCCTCTTGGCTTTTTAGTAAATAAATCAATTCCTACAGAAACTTGATGAAAACCAGAATTAATTAAAACAATGTCATTCATTTGTTTTGTATACGTATAAGAGAACATTAAGTTATTATAGTTTAATCCTATAATTGGAGAGATATATTGAGAGTTCTCAATTGCATTTACATCAAAATTTTTTCTATAAGATACCGCAGCCCAAATTCTTGTTTTTGAAATTGTTTTGTATGCTTTTAAGTTTATATCTGCAGTTCTTTCTCCAGTACTTTCCTTAAACTGAACCATAACTGAAGGCTCTAATTGAATATAATTATCTTCGCCATAAAAATAACCAGCAGAAAAAATATAATTTCTTAAATCTAAAGGTTCAGATTGATTTAAATTATTTTTAGCACTTAGCAGTAAATTTTTCACTGTAAAGTAAGAAGAAAAACCTCCTCTATGATAAGCAACACTAAAATCTGCATTATAATAACTTGTACTCTCTATTATTGATGCAACTTTATCATCTCCTGTAAAAGTTCTTTGGTCTGATTGATTCTGAACAAATGTAAATGCTAAACCAAAAGAAAGTTGCTGAAAAAATTCACCATCACTTAAAGGTAAGTGATAAGAATAAGCTCCTTGTATACCTTTTTGTGAATGGTAACCGTTTTTATCATTAAATAAAACAAAACCATAACCTGCATTAGAGTATTCGCCAAATTTTGAATGAAAACTTACTGTTTGTAAAGCTGGAGCATTTGGCACTCCTGCCCATTGTTGCCTAGCAGTAAAACGCAACTTACTTGAATTACCAATTCCTGCTGCAGAGGGATGAAGTAAATAAACATTATCAGATAAATAATCTGTATAAATAGGTAAAGTTTCTTGCGAATAACTTTTTAAGACAAAAAAAGATGCAAACAAAAAAAAGAGTTTTATAATAGGGACTTTCATTGGAATTATATTATTCTTAATATACCAAATATATTGCTTTTTTATAAAAAAAGCTACGCTAAATATAGTTTTAACATTGATAAAACAAATAAGAAGAAGCTTCTTATTACTTTAAATTAGTGACAGGCATTATTTGAAGTAACTAGATCTAAAAAAGGAGCAGGAGAAACATAAGGAATACCTAAACCCAAACCCCTTAAAACAAATAAAACACCAATAAAAACTACGACTACAGGAATGACTTTTTGGATTTTTTTTCTAAAGTTACCTTTTGAGAAGTTACCAAGATAAACTACAGCTGTCATTAAAGGAATAGTTCCTAATCCAAATAAAAACATATATAAACTACCTGAAAAGGCATTGGTTGCTGTTAAAGCTCCGAAAACTGCCATATAAACCAATCCACAAGGTAAAAATCCATTTAAAAAACCAATTGTAAAAAAAGTATCATTTCCCTTCTTTTTTAATTCTTTTCCAAGTGCATTTTTTACTTTAAAAATAATTTTACTTATTTCTTTAGAAAAATTAATACGCTTAAAAAACTTTGGAAATAAGACAATCAGAATCATAGTAGCCCCCACAAAAATTGATAATTGTTGTTGAAAGCCAAAGAGATAAAACCCTTTCCCTAAAAAACCAAACAATAAACCTATTAAACTATAAGTAAACAACCTACCCAAATGGTAACTTGTAATTTGAAGAAATCTTTTAACGGGTTTTTGTCTATCCACAGGCAACATAAAGGCTATTGGACCACACATTCCTATACAATGAAAACTACCCAAAAGGCCAAATATGAATGCAGAAAGAAACATTAGCGATTCAATTCTTTATTAAAAAAGTATTCTTTATTTTCATAGCTCCAAGAAACACTAATGTTCCAACGACCCTCTAATAAACGTTTCTCAGGCACGAGCAAATATGTTTTAGATAAAGAAATAGGTATTTCAAAATCTAAAAGTTTATTAGACGGTCTATATAGGAACACTTTCCCTTGAATTTCTGTAGGGATGAACTTTTTAGGAAAATTTATTCTTAAACCCTCTTTTAAACTTAAAACTGTAATATTTTCTTCTAATTCAAATCCATTCTTGGTCGCGTTTATTTGATCTTGATATCCGAGTTCTTTTTCATAATATTTTTCAGTTACTAAATCATGTTTAAATTCCTTTTTGATACTCATAGAAATTACAAAATAGGAGATAAACCCCATAAAACTTACAATTATAATAACAATTCCTGTTCCCCAATTAATTTTCATATCTCTGTTTATTTTTCTATTAATAACTTCTTGGTCCCAAGAAATTTGTGATGGTAGTTTCTATCAATCTATCACCACTAAAAACACCTATCTCTAATTTTACTTTATCTTTTTTTAATGCAGATGCATTTATCTCAATAAATAAAGTTCCTTCTGCTGAACCTTGTTTTGGGACAATGAAATTATGATTAGAAACTAACTTTATTTCACCTTTTGTAGATAAAATTTTATAGCTTATATCTTCAATATCTTTAGTAGTTTTATTTATAACTTTATAGGTATAAACATTACTAATAATATTGTTTTCTTTATGTTGATATAATTCTCCCGGTAACCTTAAAATTGTAGCTTCTACATCATTTCTTAAAAATAACATCCCAACCAAAACACCAACTAAAATAAATAATACAGCAGAATAACCTTTCATTCTAGCATTAAATTTAAAAGGAATCTTTTTTGCTATATTATCTTCACTAGCATATCTAATTAAGCCTTTTGGCAACCCAACTTGCTCCATCATATGATCACATTCATCAATACAAGCTGTACAATTTACGCACTCTAATTGAGTTCCGTTTCTAATATCTATTCCTGTAGGACAAACAACTACACACTGTTTACAATCAATACAATCTCCTTTTCCTACAGAAGCTCTATCTTCATTTTTCCTGAATTTAGCTCTCCCTTTATCACCTTCTCCACGGACATAATCATACGCCACATTAAGTGTTTTATTATCTAATAAAACACCTTGTAACCTACCATAAGGACAAGCAATTATACAAACTTGCTCTCTAAACCAAGCAAATATAAAATAGAAAACTGCTGTAAAAATAGTTAAGGAAATAAGTGTTTTAACATTATCAAAAGGAGCACCTGTTATGTAACTAATTACGGTATCTCCACCAATTAAGTACGCTAAAAATACGTTGGCAATTATAAATGAAATTATAAAGAAAATCACCCATTTTAATACTCTTTTTCTAATTTTTTCGGCGTTCCATTTTTGCTTACTTAGTCTAATTTGTTTCCCTCTATCTCCATCAATCCAATATTCTATTTTTCTAAAGACCATTTCTAGAAATATTGTTTGCGGACAAATCCATCCGCAGAAAATACGTCCAAAAACTACGGTAAAAAGAATGATAAAAACAACGCCTATAATCATTGAAAGAACCAAAAGATAAAAATCTTGTGGCCAAAAAGGGAACCCAAAAATAGTAAACTTTCTTTCTAGTACATTAAACAGTAAAAATTGATTTCCATTAATTTTTACAAAAGGTGCAGATAACAGAAATACAAGTAAAAAATAACTTACATAAGATCTATATTTATAAAATTTACCACTTGGCTTTTTAGGAAACACCCAAGATCTATTACCTTCAGTATTTATGGTAGCGATACTATCTCTAAACTGTTCGTTTTGTGGTGTTTCCATAATCGCCTAAGTAAAAATAACTTACTATTTTATAAACTACTTATTGTTCTTCCCATTTATCTCCTTGTGCTGCTTTCCCTTTTGCTGGTGTAGTACCTTGTAAGGAAATTACATAGCTAGAAACTTTTGCCAAGTCTGCAGGCTTTAAAATTTTGTTCCAAGCAATCATACCTTTACCATCTCTACCTCCATTGGAAATAGTTGAAAATACATTTTTAACTCCTCCGCCTAAAATCCAAAATTCATCTGTTAAATTTGGTCCAATTGAACCTCCTCCATCTGCTAAATGACAAGAAGTACAATTTAATTTAAAGACTGCTTTACCTCTATTTAAATCTTTTTCACCTGTTAATAACGTTACATTTTCTGCAGTTATTAAATCAGTAGCTGTAGATTTATATTTAGTTAATGCTGCTTTTGCTTCAGCTACTTCTTTTTGATACTCAACCACCTGAGTGTCTCCATCTAAAACCTGAAATCTTACAAGGTAAACAACTGCAAAAACGATAGTAGCGTAGAACATATATACCCACCAAGGCGGCAAAGAATTGTCTAATTCTTTAATTCCATCATAATTATGATCAAGAACTATTTCACCTTCTTCTTCAATATCTTTTGCTTTGGTCCAAGATTTTAACAGCTTACTAATCCAAACATTTTTATTTTCTTCGGCAATTATTCCATTTTTTTCATTTAGTAATTCTTGTGTTTTACTTATAGAAATAATACTTACCATTTCTTTTAAAACGATTACAAGAATAAGACCAATAAGCGCAATCCAAACCAATGGATTTTCATATATATTTAATGGATTCTCATATACCATAAACGACTTTGCAAGGGCTAAAAACGTAACAATTACAAAAATTACATATGCTGTAGATTGAAAATATTTTTTCATTTTATTATATTTTAATTATCTAAGGGTAATTGACTCACCGAATTTATATATTCTTTTTTTGCGGTAAAAACCCACCAAAATAAGGCGACAAAAAAAGTAAAGAATATTAGAAGTGATATTATTGGGTAAATTTCAATGCCAATAATACTTTCCATATGGTGTTTTACAAATTTTAACATGTTTCCTAGTTTTTAGATGTTTTTTGTTCGTCTTTTACCTTAATATCTGTACCCAAACGTTGGATGTAAGCAATTAATGCAACAATCTCTCTGTTCTTCATTTCTATAAAAGCTTCACCATTTTCTTGTGCATACTTTTTATCTGCTTCGTAATTTTTTGCAAAATCTGGATCTGAATATAGGTTCTCTTCAATTTTTGTTCCTTGAGCTAACATATGTTCTTGTGCATTTGCTATTTCATCATCAGTATAAGGCACACCTAAACGAACCATCGTTTTCAATTTTTCTTCTGTATCAGACGTATCTAATTCATCTCTAATTAACCATTTATAAGAGGGCATTATTGAACCTGGCGATGTACTTTGTGGATCATACATGTGATTTAAGTGCCAAGAATCTGAGTATTTTTGCCCTATTCTATGTAAATCTGGACCTGTACGTTTACTTCCCCATAAAAATGGATGATCATATACAAATTCTCCCGCTTTAGAATATTCTCCATAACGCTCTACCTCACTTCTAAAAGGTCTTATCATTTGTGAGTGACAACCAACACAACCTTCTCTTATATAAATATCTCTTCCTTCTAATTCCAATGGTGTATAAGGTTTTACACTACTAATAGTAGGTATATTAGATTTTACTAGTAATGTTGGAACAATCTGAACAACACCTCCAATTAATATTGCAACTGTAGCAAAAATTGTTAATTTTATTGGTTTTCTTTCTAACCAAGTATGCCAACCTTCTCCTTTAGTTCTGTGTTTTGAAACTTTTGTTAATGGAGCCGCTTCTGCTAATTCATCTTCTACTCCACTACCAGACCTTACTGTTATAACTACATTGTATAACATTACAAATGCCCCAATAATATATAAAGTACCACCAATAGCTCGCATCCAATACATTGGTATAATTTCATTTACAGTTTCTAAGAAGTTTCCATAAGTTAAAGTCCCATCTGGATTAAATTGTTTCCACATAGAGGCTTGTACAAAACCTGCAACATACATTGGTAAAGTATACATGATTATACCTAAAGTACCAATCCAAAAATGGAAGTTTGCTAATGCTATTGAATGTAATTTTGATTTAAACATTCTAGGTATTAACCAGTACAACATACCAAAAGTAAAGAAGCCATTCCAAGCTAAAGCACCAACGTGAACGTGCGCAATAATCCAATCACTATAGTGCGCAATTGCATTTACATTTTTTAAAGCAAGCATTGGTCCTTCAAAAGTTGCCATACCATACCCCGTAATTGCAACCACCATAAATTTTAAAACAGGATCTGTTCTTACTTTATCCCAAGCACCACGTAAGGTTAATAACCCATTAATCATACCTCCCCAAGAAGGCGCTATTAACATTACAGAAAATGCAACACCTAAATTTTGCGCCCAATCTGGCAATGCTGTATATAATAAATGGTGTGGCCCTGCCCATATGTATATGAAAATTAAAGACCAAAAGTGAACAATTGATAATCTATATGAATATACCGGTCTGTTAGCTGCTTTAGGAACAAAATAATACATCAGCCCTAAAAAAGGTGTTGTTAAGAAAAATGCTACCGCATTATGTCCATACCACCATTGTACTAGTGCATCTTGAACACCTGCATAAACAGAATAACTTTTAAATAAAGTTACTGGTAATGCTAAACTATTAAAAATATGAAGCACTGCTACCGTTACAAAAGTTGCTAAGTAGAACCAAATTGCAACATATAAATGACGCTGTCTCCTTTGCATTATTGTCCAAATCATATTTACGCCAAATGCAACCCAAACAATTGCAATAGCAATATCTATTGGCCACTCTAATTCTGCGTATTCTTTTGATGTAGAGTATCCTAAAGGTAATGTTATAGCAGCTGCAACAATAATTAACTGCCAACCCCAAAAATTAAAATTGCTTAAAAAATTACTTGCCATTCTAGCTTTTAATAATCTTTGAAGCGAATAATAAACTCCTGCAAAAATTGCATTTCCAACAAAAGCAAAAATTACTGCATTGGTGTGTAATGGTCTTAAACGCCCAAAACTTAACCAAGAAATTCCTTCTGTATAATTGGGAAATAAAAACATAAAAGCGAGCATTAATCCGATACTAAAACCTACTATTCCCCATAGTAAAGTAGCATAGATAAAATTCTTAACGATTTTATTGTCGTAATAAAATTGTTGCATTTCCATAAAATAAAATTTAGTCTCTAGTTAATTCTTCTTTTTTTTCTTTTACGAGCTCATCATCAAATAGCATGCGTACAGAGGGTGTATATGAATCATCATATTGCCCACTTTTAACGGAATAAATAAATGCTATAAAAAAAATGATTGCCACTAAAATACTTAGTGTAAGTAATAGGTATATTACGCTCATATCTTGCCTGATAATTAGTTTTTCAAAAGTACTATTGGTCGTTTTCTAAAAACATGATAATTATCATGTTGTTTTTATTTCTTTAAATTGTCATTGAAAACAATTGAGTTTTTGGCTTATTTTTTAATAAATGTAAATCAAATGCCATACAAATATTCCTTACAAATGGTCTTGCCTTCTCTGGCACAGACAACCAGTTTTCTTCAATTTTAACCAATCCATCTTGTTGTATTTCTTCTAATAATTCTAAATATGATTCTAGATTATTTATTTTCATTGAATCCTCTTCCCAAGAAGTATAAAAATGACACATAATATTTAAAATATGCTTTCTAATAACTCTATCTTCATCAGATAATAAATGTCCCCTAAAAATTGGCAGTTCTCCTTGATTTACACTCTTTTGGTATTCTTTTACCGTTTTTACATTTTGAGCAAATGCATACCAAGAATCTGAAATTGCAGACATTCCTAAGCCAATCATTAATTGCGTTTTATTAGCAGTATACCCCATAAAATTTCTATGCAATGTTTTGTTGATGGTTGCCTTATACAAACTATCTGTTTTTAAAGCAAAATGATCCATGCCAATTTCTACATAACCCATTTCTGCAAAAAGTTCTTTTCCTATTTCATAGAGTTCTCTTTTTGTATCATTCTTTGGTAAATCTTCATCATTAAAACCACGTTGACCAACTCCTTTTACCCAAGGAACATGTGCATAACTGTAAAATGAAATTCTGTCTGGCTGTACTTCTTTTGTTTTGTTTATAGTATGAATTACGTTCTCTTTTGTTTGAAATGGAAGCCCAAAAATTAAATCGTGACTTACAGAATTGTACCCAATTTCTCTAGACCATCTTGTAACTTGTTCAACTGCTTCAAAGGGCTGAATTCTATGAATGGCTTTTTGTACTTTTTCGTTATAATCTTGCACGCCAAAACTTACTCTTGTAAAACCACAATTAAACAAAGTTTGCAATTGCTCTTTTGTTGTATTATTTGGATGACCTTCAAAACTAAATTCTGCATCTAGATGTTTATTTGAAAGTGAAAAAATTCCATCCATTAAGTATTCTAAATTTTCTTTTGAAAAAAAAGTAGGAGTTCCTCCACCTAAATGCAATTCTTTAATAATTGGCGTTTCATCAACCAAATCAACATATAATTTCCATTCTTTTAATACGGCTTCTATATATTCTTCTTCTACTTCATGACGTTTAGTGATGTGTTTATGACACGCACAAAATGTACACAAAGTTTCGCAAAAGGGTAAATGAATGTAAATACTAACACCTTCTGTAGCATTACTTTCTATAAATGATTTCTGAAAAGAGTGTATCCAATCTTCTTTATCAATTCCTTCTTTATTCCAATAAGGCACTGTTGGATAACTCGTATATCTAGGTCCTGGAATATTGTATTTTTGAATTAATGATTTGTTCATCTATAAAGTTCCTAAAGCTATTTCTACCATTTCTTTAAATGTACTTTCTCTTTCGTCTGCAGTTGTTCTTTCTCTTGTTACTAAACTGTCTGAAATTGTTAAAATTGACAATGCATTTACATTATGTTTTGCTGCAACGGTATACAACCCAGAAGTTTCCATCTCTACACACAACACACCATATTCTGCCCATTTTTTATAACTATCAAAATCATCAGCATAAAATTCATCAGAACTCAAAACACCTCCTGCTTTCACCTTTATTTCTTTTTTATTAGCAATTTCTATCGCTTTTTTAAACAACTTAAAACTTGCCGTTGGAGAATAATCTGCTCCATTAAAACGAATGGTATTTAAACCCGAATTTGTAGAGGCTGCCATTGCGATAACAATGTCTCTAATTTTTACTTCTTTTTGATAAGAACCTGCAGAACCAACTCTAATTAAGTTTTTTACACCATATTCTGTAATTAATTCATGACAATAAATAAGTGTAGATGGAATTCCCATTCCTGTTCCTTGAACCGATACTTTTTTTCCATTATAAGTTCCTGTGAAACCTAACATTCCACGAACATCATTGTATTTAACAACCTCTTTTAAGAAAAAATCTGCAATCCATTTTGCCCTCATTGGATCTCCAGGTAATAATACCGTTTCTGCAATTTCACCTTTTTTTGCTTCTATATGTACACTCATAATTATTTGATTTTTTTTCCAACTAAATTTGTTGAAATGGTTGTGAATATTACGATACTAATTGAACTCAAAGGCATTAAAATTGCTGCAATCACAGGAATTAATTGACCCGTTACAGCAAAATATAAACCAACTATATTGTAACATAAAGAGAGTATGAAAGAGTATTTTATAATTTGTATCGCTTTTTTTGATGCTTTAATATAAACCTCTATTTTATTGAATTTTGTTGCATCTAAAATTGCATCACACGCAGGAGAAAAAACATTTATATTTTCTGATAAGGAAATACCAACATCACTTTGTGCTAATGCACCTGCATCATTTAAACCATCTCCAATCATGGCTACTTTTTTGTCTTCCTTTTGAAATTCTGCAACAATCTTTAATTTATCTTCTGGTTTTTGATTGAATAATAGGGCTGTTCCTTCTGGAAGATTTTCTTCTAAGTAAATTCTTTCGCCTTCATTATCACCAGAAACTACCGCTAAATTATATTCATTTTTTAAAGAATTAAATAGCGGCTTTACTCCTTCTCTATATGCATTTTTAAAAGTAAATCTCCCTTTATAATCATTGTTAAAACGAACATGAACTGCAGTATCAAATGAGAAATTTTCTTCCTTCTTTATCACAAAAGCTGAAGACCCTAATTTTAGATTTAAATTATTATAATTTGCTTCAATCCCTTCTCCTACAAATTCTTTATAATAAGGAATCACAACAGTTTCAACCTCTTCAAAAAAAGCATATAACATTCTACTTAAAGGATGATTTGAGGCTCTTAATGTACTTTTTAATATAATTTCTTCTTGTTCATTTAGCGCAATACCAGTATAAGAAATTGTATTTTCTTTATTCGTAGTTAGTGTTCCCGTTTTATCAAAAACCAATGTATCTATTGCTGCTAATTGCTCTACAACAGTTGCATTTTTTAAATAGAATTTCTGTTTTCCAAAAATGCGCAACATATTTCCTAATGTAAATGGTGCTGCCAATGCAATAGCACAAGGACACGCAATAATTAAAACTGCGGTAAAGACATTTAATGCTTTGCTAGCATCAAAATACATCCAAAATGCAGTTGATAAAAAGGCGATTAATAAAACAACAATCGTAAAATGCTTACTTATGCTATCTGTTATTGTTTTAAAGTGCGATTTTTCGTCTTTTTTAAAAACATCATTACTCCATAATTGCGTTAAATAACTTTGTGAAACAGAAGCCAAAACTTCCATTTCTAAAATTCCTGAAAGTTGCTTACCTCCTGCAAATAATTTATCTCCAGACTTTTTACTAACTGGCACGGCTTCACCTGTAACAAAACTATAGTCTATTTCTGCATTTCCGTTCATTAAAATTCCATCTACAGGAATTAATTCTTGGTTTCTAATGAGTAATCTATCTCCTTTTTGAATGTCATAAATCTGAACATTCTCTTCTTTATAATTTGTTGTAATTCTTGTAACAGCAATGGGGAAGTACGATTTATAATCTCTTTCAAAAGACAAAAAATTATAGGTTTTTTGTTGAAAAAATTTCCCAAGAAGCAAGAAAAAAACCAACCCTGTTAGACTATCAAAAAAACCTGTTCCTAAATCAAATATAATTTCTGCTGTACTTCTAATAAATAAAACTGAAATCCCTAATGCAATGGGAACATCAATATTTAATATTTTAGCCTTTACTCCTTTAAATGCAGAAATAAAATAATCCTGTCCTGCATAAAAAACTACTGGAAGAGAGAAGAAAAACATTAACCACCTAAAAACACCTTTATAGTGTTCTATCCAAAAACCTGTTACTTCAAAATATTCTGGAAAAGATAAAAACATAACATTTCCAAAAGCAAAACCAGCAACTCCTAATTTATAGATTAAACTTCTATCAACTTTCTTTTTTCCAGCTTCATAGTCTTCTAAACTAATGTAGGGTTCATAGCCAATAGAACTTAATAGTAATACTATTTCTTTTAAAGATGTAGTAGCTGAATTATAGGTAACGCTAACTGTTTTCTTAGGAAAATCTACTTGAGAAGAAGAAATATTGGTATTTAATTTATGTAAATTTTCTAAAACCCAAATACAAGAACTACAATGAATATGTGGTAGGTATAAAGTTGCTATTTGTGTATTTCCATCATTAAAATCTAATAGTTTATCTACAATTTCCGTATTATCCAAGAAATTATATTTTCCTTGAATGTCAGTTGGAATTGCTCCAGGATTGTCTTGATAATTGTAATAACACGTTAAATCATTTTCAGAAAAAATTTCATAAACAGTCTTACAACCATTACAACAGAAAGATTTATCGTTAAATTGAATTAAATTTTTATCACAAGAATCGCCACAGTGGTAACATTGTGTAGCTTTCATATTTACTATTTTGCCTCCAACAAATTACCAATAAGAGTTCGCTTTAAAATATGATATTAATCAGCTTTTAAATTTCTGTGTAAAATTATCTTTGCACAATAAATCACACAGTAATTATGAGCAAATGTCAACATTGTATTGTTCGGCGATTTAATTCCTTTAACAGCCTCACTAAAGAGGAGTTAATAAGAATATCTTCTTGTAAAACTACTAGAAAAATTAAAAAAGGAGAAACTCTTTTTGAAGAAGGTGAACGTATAAATGGAATCTACTGCATTAAAGAAGGTGTTTGTAAAATTTCTAAAATGAGTGAAAACGGTAGAAATCAAATTTTAAACTTGCTTAAACACGGAGATTTATTGGGGCAAAGAAGTTTAGTTTCAGATGAAGTTTCTAATCTAAAAGCGGTTGCATTAAATGATATGAAAGTTTGTTTTATTCCAAAGGAAGAAATACTTAGCGACTTAGAAAAAAATCCAGATTTTACTTTAAGCATTTTAAAAGACATGGCTACTTCTTTAAAAATAGCAGATAATGTTATTGTTGATATGGCTCAAAAAACGGTAAAACAAAGACTTGCTGAAGTTCTCTTAAAATTAAATACTATATTTCATAATAAAAATGAAGATGTTATTAATCTGAAACTTTCCCGTGAAGAAATTGCAAATCTAATTGGTACCGCTACAGAATCTGCCATTCGATTATTATCAGAATTTAAAAAGAAGAACATCATAGAGTTTAAAGGAAAAAACATTGCAATACTCAACAAAGTTGAATTAGAAAAAATTGTACAAGGTTTTTAGCATCTAAAATTTTCTTTCTAATTAACTAATTTTCAGCTAACGCTTTCGCTGTAATAAAACCACCAGTCCAAGCATTCTGAAAGTTAAACCCACCAGTTACAGCATCAATATTTAAAACTTCACCAACAATAAATAAATTTTTGTGAAGCTTACTTTCAAAACGCTTAAAATTAATTTCTTTTAAATCTATTCCTCCAGCAGTTACAAATTCATCTTTAAAAGTTGTTCTTCCATTTGCATTATAAACACCTTTAGTAAGCTCGTTTGCTAAACTTTCTATCTGTTTATTACTAAGATCTGCCCAGTTTTGAGTTTCCTTAATATGAGAATACAATACAAAACGTTCCCAAAGTCTTTTAGAAATATCTTCAAAAGGCGATTTTAAAATAATCGTTTTTCTTGGTTCTTTTTTCTTTAAATTTTGTAAAACATTTACAATTTGATTGGTAGATCTAGACAACCAATTTACCTCTACATTGTATTGGTAATTTTTTTCTGCTAAAATTCTTGCACCAAAAGCAGATAATTTTAAAACTGCTGGTCCACTCATTCCCCAATGCGTAATTAGTAAAGGCCCAGAAGTTTCTAAATTTGTACCCACTAATTTAACAGTAGCATTTGGCACAGAAGTTCCCAATAAATCTGTTAATCTTTTATCTTTTATATTAAAGGTAAATAAAGAGGGAACAGGAGGAATAATAGAGTGATCTAGCGTTTCACACAATTCCCAAATTTTCTTACTACTTCCTGCAGCTATTACCAATTTATCTGCTTTAAAAGTTTCCTCTTTTGTGTTAATAACCCATTTATTATCTTGTTGATAAACAGAATTTACTCCGTGATTTGTTAACACTTTAATCCCTAAGTTATCAACCGCTTTTTGAAAACAATCTATAATTGCCTGACTTGTATTTGCTTCTGGAAAAACACGGTTATCACTTTCAATTTTTAAAGGAATTCCTCTATCATCAAACCATTCAAAAGTGTCACCTGTCATAAATTGATGAAAAGGTCCTAATAATTCTTTTTCTCCTCTTGGATAAAACTTAACCAGTTCTTTAGGTTCAAAACACGCATGCGTAACATTACATCTTCCACCTCCAGAAATTTTAACCTTTTGTAAAACATCACCCGATTTTTCAAGAATTGTAATATCTAATTCAGGGTTATTTTCTTTCGCATTTATTGCTGTAAAATATCCTGCTGCTCCTCCTCCAATAATTATTACTTTGTTCATAAAACCATTTCTGAATATGAAAGAATTGTTTCAAATCCTTTATTTTTAAAATAAGCTGGAGTTGTTGAGTTCCCTGTTGCTAAAACAAAATCTCCTCCCCAAGCTCCTAAACTTTTTATTTCTCCAAAATAAGCTGGAAATAAATTTTCTTTTACTGTTTTTACTTTGATAATTGAACTGATGATTTTCTCATGCTCAACAATTAATCTATTAAAATCTTCCAATGATTTTACACTTAAAAATGCATCAGAAATTTCTGAAATCATTTTTATTTCTTTCTCTATGTGCTGTTTCGTTTCCCTAAACTTCGCAATTCCTTCTTTAGAATCTTGTTTCTTGTTTAAATGCACAAAAAACAAATTTTCTTTAAAAGATGGATTAAACGCTACCTGCTCAACAATCGGTTTTTTATTTTCTAATTGATAAAAAATAGGCGAATTATTCTGAGCACAAGCAATATCATAACCACTTCCTTTAAACGAATTCCACAAGAGTTTAAAAGCATCTATATTTGCCCAAGAAGCAATAGAATTTATTAATGTTGATGAACTTCCTAAACCCCAATCTCTTGGAAATGTTAAGTTTGTTTTTACTACAAATCCATTTTTAGTTTGCAAAAAATCTGGATTCAACTTTTTAGCTTCTTGTAATATTGTTAGTAATGTTTCTGCTATAAACTCTGCATTTCCTTCTTTATCAGAATTAAAACTACAATTTACCAAACGTAGTTTTTGCAAGTCAAAAACTGCTTCAAACCAACATTCTCCAGAGTTTGTAAAACTACCCCAAATTAATTGAGGTTCACGTATTTTTTCAACAATTAAATCTTGTCCAAATTTTGTTGGAACAGCCAAAGATTTTGCCCCCTCTAAAACAACATATTCTCCTGTTAATAATAATTTTCCGTTTGAATAAAAGTTCATTATACCAACTTAAATTGTTTAAAATGATGTGTAAAATGTTTTACTTGAAATTTCTTCCAATACTCATAATCTAATTCACCAAAAAATGGATGAACTACAGTGTTGTTTTTATCTTCAGCAAAAACTTTTACAAAAAACTGAATTTGACCTATTAAATCATCAATTGCATCTTCTATACTTTCAAATTTTAAATCACTTGGCTCTTCAGACAAAAATGAGGCTTTAAAACCAGCTTGAAGTTCATTTTCTGTATTTAAAAAAGGTTTTCTACGTGACGTTTTATCATCAGAAACAAATATTTCTACGTCCCAATTTCCATTAGCAATCTGTGTTACGGCGCTTAAATGTTCAACCATTTGTTGCCCATTCATTTTTCCGAAAACAGGTTTATCATCAACTTTTAACGTTGATAATTTGCTTCTAACCGCATCAATATTTAAAAAATCTACCCAATGAATTCTTAGTTTTCTTAATTCATTAAATTTTGTAACAACGGCACTATGAGAAACCGTTCTTTTGTCAAAATAATTAGTAATTTCTATTTTTTCTGCGTCTGTTACTCCTAACTGATTTAAGATATTTTGCAAGTGCATTTTCATATGTCCATGCTGAATTCCTTTAGTTGTTAATGCTCTTAAAGCTGCAAAATTTTGAGCTAAACCAGCAGCAGCCATAATTTGCATTAAAGTGCTAGCAGATGGTTTTTGCAACATTTCTAAAGATAATTTTGCCATTGGATGTAAAGCTGTTAAACCTCCAACGGTTCCTAAAGCCAGTGGAAGTTCTATCCAGAATTTAAAGATCCCATCATTAATAGAACAATGAGACAAACTTCTGTATTCTCCACTTCTAGATGCGTATGCATGCGCACCCGCTTCAACGGCTCTAAAGTCATTACCTGTTGCTAAAACTACAGAATCAATTCCGTTCATAATTCCTTTATTATGAGTCACTGCTCTATAAGGTTCTACTTCGGCAATTTGTACTGCTTGATAAAATTTCTCTGCAAATTTCTGTGGATTTTCACCACCCAATTCTTCAATTTTACAACTTACTTCTGCTCTTACTAAACATTCTGGGACATAATTAGAAAGAATACTCATCACAATTTCAATGTCTTCCCTTTCAAACTTTTTTGCAATTACTTCTAAACAAGAGTTTATGAAGTTTGCTCCCATAGAATCTTTTGTTTCAAAAGTTATATGAAGTTGATAATAGTTTGGTAATTTATACGTTTTATCAACTAATTTTATATCTAGAATTCCACCTCCACGTTTTTCCATATTTTTAGTAATGGAAGCCGTTGCGGCAAATAAATCCGTTTTATTTTTATTGAAATAATTTTCTAATTCAGTTTTATCGCCAGCAAACATAAAATGTACTTGACCAATTTTTGTAGTACCAATTACAGTTGTTTTAAAACCTCCTCTTGTACTCCAAAACTTACCGACTAAAGAAGCTGCAGCAACTACAGAACTTTCTTCTACAACCATTGGAATAGCATATGTCCTATTATTAATCACAAAATTTGGTGCAATACCATAAGGCATGTAAAAGTTAGAAATGGTGTTTTCTATAAAATCATCATGAAGTTCTTGTAAATCATTATCAATATTCCAATATTGCTTAATAATACCTACACTTTCTGGTTGATTTTTAAAGTAATTTGCTGCTAACCATTTTATTTTTTCTTCTTTGGTCAACTTTGAAAACCCCGAAATAATTTTGCTCATCTGTCTTTCTATAAACTATCAACAACAAATATAAATCAATCATATAAAACATTATAGTATATTTAATTTTTATCATTTTTTAAGCCGTTTTTTACTGATTTTTCCGTAAACTTGGCAAACTATTATTAAATACGGAGTATTCCATGAAAAAATCAATCATTATTACAACTATTTCTTTATTTATAAGTTGTGTGGCAATTTCACAAACAACTTCAAGTTATAAAACGGGAACTAAAGAAATTACGCTAAAAGAAATTTGGAATGGCACTTTTTCATCAGAAAGAATGAATGCTTTAAATTCTATGAATGGTGATTTTTACTCTTTATTAAATACTGATAAAGAAACAAAATTAACTACTGTAGATGTTTATAGTTATAAAACTTTAGAAAAAATTAAAACGGTTGTTAATAGTCAAGATTTAAAAAATTTAGATGGTTTTTCTTCCTATTCTTTTAATAATGATGAAACAAAATTAATTTTAGGAACTGATTTTAACCCGGTTTATAGACATTCTTTTACTGGTACTTTTTATGCCTATGACATTGCTTCTAAAAAACTTTCTTTAATTGGAAAAGAAATTCAAGAACCCACTTTTTCTCCAGATAATTTAAAAATTGCCTACGCAAAAGACAACAATTTATTTGTTAAAAATCTCGCTACAAATGCAATTACTCAAATTACTAAAGATGGTAAAAAAAATCACATAATTAACGGAACAACAGATTGGGTTTACGAAGAAGAATTTGCTTTTGTAAAAGCTTTTAAATGGAGTAATGATAGTAATTTTATCGCTTTTTTACGTTTTGATGAAACTACAGTTCCAACTTTTTCTATGGATATTGTTGGTAAAGAAAACTACCCAACACAAGAAGTTTTTAAATACCCGAAAGCTGGAGAAAAAAATGCAACTGTTTCTTTGCACATGTATACTATAAATGCAGGAAACTCTAAAAAAATTAGCTTAGGAAATTACGAATACATTCCAAGAATAAAATGGTCTAACGAAGACAACATTTTAATTGCAACAACTTTAAATCGTCATCAAAATGATTTAAAACTATTTAAAGTAAATGCATCAAGAACAAGCTCTACGCTATTATTAAACGAAAAAGATAACGCTTATGTAGACATACATGACAACTTAACTTTTTTAAATGATCATAGTTTTATCTGGACAAGTGAAAAAGACGGTTATAATCATATTTATCATTATTCATCAACAGGAAAACTGATAAATCAGATTACAAAAGGAAATTGGGAAGTAACTAAATACTATGGTTTTAATAAAGATAAGAAAACAATTTATTATCAATCTGTAGAAAATGGCTCAGTAAACAGAGGTGTATATTCTATTGGATTAGACGGAAAAAACAAGCAACTTTTAAGCAATGAATCTGGACAAAACAGCGCTGCTTTTAGTAAAAACTTACACTACTTTATAAATACATATTCTTCAACTGAAATTCCACCAATTTACGCTTTATATTCTGGTGAAGGAGAAATGTTAAAAGTGATAAAAGACAATGCTAGTTTAAAAGAAAAAATGTCTGAATATAAAATGAGTCCTAAAGAGTTTTCAACGATTAATATTAATGGAAACGATTTAAATATGTGGATGATTAAACCTGCAAATTTTGATGATAATAAAAAATACCCATTATTAATGTTTCAATATTCTGGTCCGGGTTCACAACAAGTTGGAAATCGCTGGAACGGAAGTAATGACTACTGGCATAACATGTTAGCGCAAACAGGAATAATTGTAGTTTGTGTAGACGGAAGAGGAACAGGATTAAAAGGAAGAGATTTCAAGAAAGTGACCCAAAAAGAATTAGGTAAATATGAAGTTGACGATCAAATTGCTGCTGCAAAAAAATTAGCAGCGCGTAGTTATATCGACAATAACAATATTGGTATTTGGGGTTGGTCTTATGGAGGCTTTATGAGTACAAATTGTCTTTTAAAAGGAAATGATATTTTTACAACTGCAATTGCAGTTGCACCTGTTACTTCTTGGCGTTTTTATGACTCTGTTTATACAGAAAGATATATGCAAACTCCGCAAGAAAATGCAAGTGGTTACGATGATAATTCACCAATTAATTATGCAGACAAACTAAAGGGAAAATATTTATTAGTTCACGGTACAGGAGATGATAATGTTCATGTTCAGAATACATACAGAATGGTAAATGCACTGGTAACAGCCAATAAACAATTTGATTTGGCTATTTTTCCAGACAGAACTCACGGAATTTACGAAGGAAGAGGAACACGATTGAATTTATATACAAAAATGACAAACTTCATTCAAGAAAACTTAAATAAAAACAAAGATAAATCAATAGAAATAAAAGGATAAAAATTATGAATGACTTAGTAAAAAAACCCCATGAAAAAGAATTATTTGGGCATCCTGTAGGATTGTATGTATTATTTTTTGTGGAAATGTGGGAACGTTTTTCATATTATGGAATGCGAGCTATTTTAACATTATATCTTGCTGCCCCCATTATAATGGGAGATCCTCAATCAGGTTTTGGATGGTCTAATGGTGAAACTCTTTCTTTCTATGGAACTTATACCATGTTTGTTTATCTAACGTCAATTCCAGGAGGTTGGGTTGCTGATAAATTTATAGGACAAAAGAAAGCAGTAATGTTAGGAGGTATTTTGCTGTGCATAGGACATGGAATTTTAGCTGTAAATGCACAATGGGCATTTTTTACGGGTCTTATTTTTATTGTTATTGGTGTTGGTTTCTTAAAACCAAACATATCAACTATGGTTGGAGGACTTTACAAACAAGGAGATGATAGGAGAGATAGAGGTTTTTACGTTTTCTATATTGGAATTAATTTAGGTGCCTTTTTAGGAGCCTTAATTGTTGGTGCTGTAGCTGCAAAATATGGTTGGCATTATGGATTTGGTTTGGCAGGAATTGGAATGGCATTAGGTCAAATAGTATATATGTATGGTTTAAAATACTTAGGAAGTGTTGGAGACTTTATTGGAAAAGCTGATTCTCCAAATAAAGATCTATTAAAGAAACCTTTAAATAAAGTTGAAAAAGATAGAATGCTAGTTATGTTTTTATCATTTCTTATTATTATTGTTTTTTGGGGTGCTTTTGAACAAGCAGGGGGATTAATGAGTTTATACACTGAACAAAAAACAAATAGAATTTTATCATTTTCTTTACCTTTTATCGGGAATGAAATTCCTGCAGCTGTTTTTCAATCTGTAAATGCTTTTTTTATTATAGTACTAGGAACTGCTATTGGTGGATTTTGGCATAAATGGAAAAGTAAAGGAAAAGAATCTTCTTCATTATTTAAAATGGCAATAGGTGTAATCATTATGGCTTTTGGTTTTTTCTTTATGAGTAAAGCTGCTTCTGAAGTAATTATGAATGGAGATGAAGTTGCAGAAAAATCTGCAATGATATGGTTAATTTTAGCTTATCTTTTCCATACTATTGGGGAGTTATGTGCTTCTCCAGTTGCATTATCATTTATAACAAAACTAGCTCCACTAAAATATGCTTCATTAATGATGGGTGCCTATTTTGCAGCAACAGGGTTAGGTAATAAAGTTGCTGGTTTTATTGGAGGGCTTTCTGAAAATGCTGGAGATTTTGAGGTATTTACAGGAATAGCAATTACTTGTACAATTTTTGGATTGTTAATTATTGCTGTCTTAAAACCTTTAAAACGATTAACACATGGTGCTGAAGACATGAAAGGAACTAATAATGAAGAAGCAGAAGGTTTTGAATTAGCAGACAATTAAAAATAACATATTAAAAACCTCATAAACTAAATCTTTATGAGGTTTTTTATTACTAAATAATTCTAAAAAAAATTTTATGAGCACAAATCTCGAAAGTCTTTTTAAAAACAAAGTTTTAGGGCATCCAACAGGATTATTCGTTTTATTCTTTACTGAAATGTGGGAACGTTTTTCATACTATGGAATGCGTTCATTATTAGTACTTTTCTTTACAGCATCTCTATTAGATGATGGTTGGGGTTGGCCAAGAGAATGGGCTTTCGCTATTTTTGGGACCTATACTTCTTTAGTATATTTATCAACTATGGTTGGTGGTTATTTTGCCGATAACGTAATAGGTATTAGAAAAGCAGTAGTTATTGGTGCTTTACTTATGACGCTTGGGCATGCTTGTATGGCTCTAGAGACTTCATTTTTTATATACGTAGGACTTGGGTTATTAGTTATTGGAAGTGGTTTTTTTAAACCAAATATGACTTCTATTATTTCTGAAATGTATGCAGAAAAACCAGAAAAGAAAGATGGTGCTTTTACCATTTTCTATATGGGAGTAAACGCAGGAGCCTTCTTAGGAATACTTTTATGTGGTTATTTAGGTGAAAAAATTGGTTGGTCTTGGGGATTTGGTGTTGCAGGTATTTTTATGCTATTTGGATTGTTACAATTTTGGTATGCTCAGAATATTTTTGGTGATATTGGTTTAAAACCAAAAGACAAAGATGTTAGTGATACCTTAATTAACGCTAACAAAATTACAAATGATGATGAAAAAAGAAATCCTTTTACAGGGTTCCAAAAAGCATTAATTGCAATTTCTTCTTTATTAGGTTTACTATGGATTTTTAATGATCCTATTTCAAAAATCTCTGAAGGAAAGTACAATGTTTTTCCATTCGAATTTGCCGGGTACTCAGGCTCTACAATAGCAATTATAGCCGCCTTTATTCTTTTTATTCTTCTTCTTATAATTAGAATTCCAAAATACACACCAGTTTTAAGAGATAGAATGTTAGCCGTAATGTTCTTTGCATTTATAACAATCTTCTTTTGGGCTATTTTTGAACAAGCACCAAGTTCATTAACCGTTTTCGCAAGAGATTATACCGATAGAGTTTTAGAAGGAAGTGCAGGTCTAATTTTTAAAATTGTAAATTCATTAATGACGTTAATTCCTCTTGGAATAATAACTTGGGTCTTATATTTGCTTTTTCAAAAAACGTTTAAAAAATATAAATGGTCTAATTTATTTCTAGCACTCAGTTTTCTAATTATTTGGATAATCGCTATTGGAATGTTAATACAACAATTTCAACAAGATAAAACAGAAATCCCTGCATCATGGTTCTCTGTATTAAATTCACTTTACATAATTACATTAGCACCCTTGTTCTCTAAATGGTGGGAAAGTAAATACAACCCAAATGCGAATATGAAATGGGCAATTGGAATGGGTTTTTTAGGTCTAGGAATGGCAATTATTGCAATAGGCTCTGGAGGAATTGATGCTGGAGCTAAAACAGCATCCGTAAGTATTATTTGGTTAGTTTTAGTATACCTATTCCACACAATGGGAGAACTTTGTGTCTCTCCAGTAGCACTTTCTTATGTCTCTAAGTTAGTACCTGCACGTATGATTGCTTTTATGTTTGGTGTTTGGTACTTAGCCGTGGCTATTGGAATGAAATTAGCAGGTGTATTTGCCGAATCTTCTGAAGCAATTGCTCAAGAAAAAGGGCTCAGTAGCTTCTTTTGGTTATTAACATTTATATCATTAGGATTAGCTATTTTCTCTGCAGTAATGCACCCAGTAATTAAAAAATTAATGCACGGAGTTAAATAAATTTAATTCCCTTACTATAAAAATAAAAGCATTGAGTTTTCGATGCTTTTATTTTTTGTAAATTCGGCACAACAATTGTTACAATTAAAACATGAAGAAACTTATATTACTTATTTCAATTATTTTTTACTCTTTGAGTACAAATGCCCAAGAAAGTGTTAAATGGTTAGGGTTTGAAGAAGCTATAAAGCTTAATAAAGAAAACCCTAAACCTATTTTAGTTGATATCTATACGGATTGGTGTGGATACTGCAAAAAAATGGATTTGAATACGTATTCTAATAAAACAATTGCAGATTATATAAATAAAAACTTTTACGCCGTAAAATTAGATGGTGAAGGAAAAAAAGATATTATTTTTAATGAACATACATTTAAATTTCAAAAGGAAGGAAGACGTGGTTATCATCAACTTTCTGCAACTTTAATGAACGGAAAATTATCCTACCCAACAACTCTATTTTTATCAAAAGAAGAAGAAGTTGTAGACAGAATTCCTGGTTATTTAGACAAAAATGTTATGGAAAAAATATTAGTTTACTTTTCAGAAGAACGCTATAAAACACAGAAATGGAAGGAGTTTAATAACGATTTTAAAAGCAACTTATAGCTTCATTTTTCAATTATAAAAGCGCCATTTTGTCCTGTGTAATGAAATGGAACATTTTCTTCTCTGCATGTAATTTTCCATCTTAAAACTGAACTTTTGTAATTAGATCCATCTGCAATAATTTGAGTTGGTTTTAATAATTTAATCATCCTTTTTAAATTAATCTTTGGCGAATATTGCAACACAACAATTGGCTTTTGTAAACCTTTTAATTGATAACTTCCTAAGCTATCAATTAGTAAAATAGTAGTGCTATAAAATTGCAATAAATGATTAAAATCTGTTTGCTTAACTTCATTAACCTCTTCAATTCTATAAGACTTCAAACTACTATCATTTATAAAATTTAAACTATCTAAATCGTGTTGTAAAAACAACTTACCTCCTACTCTTTTTCCAATTACTGCATGTCTGCTTTTATGAAAAATAATCACTTCTTTTTGGTGAGTATTTTTACTCTTCTCAAATAAAATAACACCCTGAACTAACAAAATTGACATTAGAAAATAAACAAGTTTTCTAGCTTTTTGGTTGATAAAAAACTGCACTCCTAAAAGAATAAAAAGGTACCATGAAATCATCATCAAAAAAGAAATAGAAATTTCTTTTAACAGGAATTCTTCTTGAAGAGAAATCCAACTTACAAAACGATTCATCAAAGAAATAACAGCTCCATAAAAAGTTGCAAAAAATTGTGGCAGCAAATTAAAAAGCGATAAAACAATTACAAAAACACCGCCAATTAAAATGAATCCTAAAAATGGAATTATCACCAAATTTGAAGCAATAAAAAGTCCCGGAAATTGATGAAAATAATAAATACTAAGAGGTAATATTCCTACTTGAGCAGCAATTGAAACTGTAAATAATTGCCAAAACTTATCAATAATTTTAAATTTTGGTTTCCAAACTTCATACAACTTTGGTTGCACCCAAATAATACCAAAAACTGCCAGGTAACTTAGCTGAAACCCAACATCAAATAAAAACATTGGTTTTACAATCAATAAAAAAAACATTGAAGCAATTAAAGAAAAGGCAACCACATTTTTTCTTTGAAATGATTGTCCAAACGCTAAAAAAGTAAACATGGTAACGGCCCTTACTACAGATGCAGAAAGGCCGGCTATAAATGCAAACATCCATAATAACAAAACAATTAATATCGTTTTTAGAACCTTGCCTTTTTTTAATCTTTCTAATGGTTTAAATAGCTGAGTTAAAATGAGTAATATGATTCCTACATGTAAACCAGAAACTGCCAAAATATGAATTGCTCCTGCTCTTTGGTAATCCGTTATTAGTTCTTTAGATATGTCTTGTCTTTGCCCTAATAATAAAGCGTTAATTACGGCTAATTCGTCTTTTTTAAAGTGATATTCCTTAAGTGATTCTTGAATTAAACTTCTAAGTCTTGCTGACAAACCCACCAACGAAGCGCTACTTGTTTCTAATTTTAAAAACTGATTATTTTCTAAGAGTATTTGATGATGAATCCCCTGTTTAGACAAGTAAAACTTATAATCAAATTGACCTGGATTTAAAGGCGGAGTTAATTCTTCAAATAGTGGTTTCGCACTAATTCTGTCATCAACTTTTAGTTTCGCTGACAAGCTATCTTTTTGAATATTTAACAAAACGGTACCAATAGATTTTCTCGCATTCACTTGCGTTACATCCACTTCATATTTATCATAATAAAATCCTGGTTTTAAAACTTTTTTCACCATAAAAATAACGGAAGAATTGTTCTCTAAATAATTATTATAATAGGTATTGTAATTTCTATCATCATTTAAAAAAACAGAAAAGACACCCACAAAAAAGAATAGAACTAAACTTATAACTGTCGTAAATTTTCTATTTTTAATCAACAAGAACAGTACAACTAAAAAAGTAGATAAAATGGAAATAGTAAAGAACCCAAATTTCCAAAATTGGGTTTGAAATTGAACTATAATTCCAACAATCATTAGCACAACAAAATGCAAGGGTAAATAATTCAATAACCTTTTCATAGCAGGTTAAAGTTAGCGAAAAATATTTAAGTGCTTTTTTTACAGAATGTTAGTTGCTTTAACAAAAGCTTTTTTCCAGTATTTTTCTGAAAGTAAAGAAACAATTACGCCTCTTGAAGATGTTGAATGAATAAATTTTATAAGCCCTTTATTAACTGAAACAACTAACCCAACATGATTTATGCCGCGACCTCTTTTACTGGTTTTAAAAAATAATAAATCACCTTTTTTTGTTGTACTTAAAGAAACTTTCTTTCCTCTTTTTGCCATATCTCTAGAGATTCTAGGCAACTGAACATTTTCACTTCCAAAAGCAACATAAATAATTCCAGAACAATCCATTCCTCTTTTTGTTGTTCCTCCAAACTTATATCTAACACCTTTATAATTCATTGCATTTGCAACAATTTTGTCAACTTTAGAAAGTTTTCTTTTAGTGGTATTTTTTACTACTTTTTTAGAGGAAGAACAAGAACTCATTACAAAAGAAAAAGCAATAAAAAGAAGTAATATTTTTTTCATTTAAACTAATTTCAAATCAGCAACAACTTGTTTTGCTACATGTTCAGAAGCGCCTTTTCCTCCTAAAATTTTTTCTAATTCGTAATACTCAAAAAACAATTTCTCTCTGTATTTTTCTTCTAATATATTTGTTAGTTCCTCTTTTAAGTTGGCTTTTGTAAAATCGTTCTGTATTAATTCTTTTACAACTTCTTTATCCATAATTAAATTTACCAAAGAGATAAATTTTAAGGTGATAATTCTTTTTGCAATTTGATAAGAAATAGTACTTCCCTTATAACAAACAACTTGTGGTAATTTAAATAATGCAGCTTCTAAAGTTGCAGTTCCTGAAGCTACTAAAGCTGCATAGGAAACACTTAATAAATCGTAGGTTTTATTGTTGATGAAATTCACTTTTCTATTACCTATAATTTCCTGATAAAAAGAAAAATCTTGACTAGGCGCTCCTGCAATTACAAATTGGTAGTCAGAAAAATCATCAACCAGAGAGAGCATTACCGAAAGCATTTTTGTGATTTCTTGTTTTCTGCTTCCTGGTAGTAAAGCAATTATTGGTTTATCATTTAAGTTGTGTTCTTTTTTAAATGCAGTCAAACTTACTTGTTTTCTATCAGCAATTCCGTCAATAAGAGGATGTCCAACAAATTCAACATTATAATTGTATTTTTTATAGAAGTCTTTTTCAAAGGGAAGAATAACAAACATTTTATCGATATCTCTTTTTATATCTTTTACTCTGCTTGCTCTACTTGCCCAAACTTGTGGAGAAATATAATAATTAGTTTTAAAATTTTGCTCTTTTGCCCACTTTGCAATTCGTAAATTAAAACCAGAATTATCAATAAAAACAACAACATCTGGATTAAATTTTGCAATATCTTTCTTACAGAACTTAATAAAACCTAAAACTTTAGTAAGATTCATTAGCACCTCAATGAACCCCATAAAAGCTCTTTCTTTATAGTGCTTTACGAGCGTACCTCCAACTTCACTCATTAAATCTCCACCCCAAAAACGTACCTCTGCATTTGTATCTTCTTTATACAAAGCTTTCATTAAGTTAGAACCATGTAAATCTCCTGAAGCTTCGCCAGCAACAATGTAATATTTCATCCTAGAAAAACTTTAGTATTAATGTTGTAATCGCAATTAATAGTGTTGCTAATAAGACGCCTTTTGCTTTGTTATCTTGTTTCTTTTTTATGTAAATAAAGAATACAAAAAGATTAGGAATTGCAGCTAAAGACAACACTTTTCCATATAATTTCCCTTCTTTTATTAAGTCTATTGTTTCATAGAATCCGAAACGAGAAATATATTCTAAATACAAGAAGATGCCTCCAAAAGTTGCAAAAAGAGAAACTAAAACTCCAATAAGTATGTCTTTTTTTACAGTTCCCAAGAATTTAATTTTTGAATCATGTGATGTGCCGTTAAATCAAACTGAACAGGAACAACAGAAACGTATCCGTTTTCCAATGCAAAAACATCTGTATCTTGTCCTTTATCTTTATTTACAAACTCGCCAGAAAGCCAATAATATTCTTTTCCAAAAGGACTTTTACGCTTGTCGAAATTTTCTTTCCAATACCCATTTGCTTGTCTACAAATTTTAACTCCTTTAATTTCTTCCTTCTTTAAATTAGGAATATTTACGTTTAAAACAATGCCTTCTGGCAAACCATTTAATAAGGCGTTTAAAGTAATCTTTTTTACATATTCTTCTGAGGGCTTAAAATCTGCATGCCATTTAAAATCAAGTAAAGAGAAACCAATTGCAGGAATTCCTTCTATACCAGCTTCTACAGCAGCACTCATTGTTCCTGAATAAATAACGTTTATTGATGAATTTGAACCATGATTAATTCCTGAAACACACAAATCTGGTTTTCTATTTAGAATTTCACTGACTGCCATTTTTACGCAATCTGCAGGAGTTCCAGAACAAGTATATTCTAACTGCGGACCATCATCTATCGTTATTGGATTGCAATGCAAAACATTATCAACAGTTATTGCATGGCCCATTCCACTTTGTGGGCTATCAGGTGCAACAACAACTACATCTCCAATTTTGTTCATTATACTAATTAAAGCTCTAATTCCTGGAGCTGTAATTCCATCATCATTTGTAACTAAAATTAATGGCTTTTCCTGCATATTATTCATTTTAAATACAAATGTAATTTATTTTAAGCGATTTTTCTTTTTAACATTTTCTAAAGAATTTTTCATTTCAATTTTGTGTAACATTGTACTAAAATTAAGTTTGGCATAATTTTAGTAAATTAGCTACTAAGAAAAAATTAGGACTCAGTAAAAATAACGACAATAAACCTATGAACACAAAATATAAATTCTCTACTTCTATTTTAGCACTTATTTTGTTAATTAGCAGTTTTACAGCACAGGCAACAACAAAATCTGATCCAGATCCAGAAAAAGATAAAATTTTAATTTACGTATTAAAAAATATTTTAACAAGAGGTCATTTTGTTGAAAAAGACATAAATGATAATTTTTCTGAACATGTTTTTAAAAGTTTCATAGATGGTTTAGATCCAAATAAACGTTATTTTACACAGAAGGATCTCAAAGAATTCTCTAAGTATAAATATGAAATTGATAATCAATTATTAGCTGATGATGTTTCTTTTTACAACTTAGTTTATAGCCATTTTTCTGATAAAATTAAAAATGCAAAATCTTACTACGGAGCTTTATTAGCACAACCTTTTGATTTTAAAAAGAAAGAAACGATAGACATTGATTTTGACAAAGCTAAGTTTGCAGAAAATGAAAACGAGCTAATAAACTATTGGCGTAAGCAATTAAAACTAAATACTTTGAGCAGGGTTCAAGAAGAATTGAAGCAGCAAGAAGAAAAAGTTAAAAAAGACAAAAACTTTAAAAATAAATCATTTAGGGTTTTAGAAAAAGAAGCAAGAGCAGAAGTTCTAAAAAACATGGATGAGTTGTATTTAAGAATAGAAGAACTCGAACATGAAGATTGGTTTTCTACTTTTTTAAATAGTGTTGTTGGTGCTTTTGACCCACATACAACTTATATGGCACCAAGAATAAAAGAACGCTTTGATCAAGACATGTCTGGAAAACTAGAAGGTATTGGAGCTCGTTTACAAAAAAAAGGAATTTATACACACGTTTTTGAATTAGTTTCTGGTGGACCTGCTTGGAAACAAGGTGAATTAGAAGCCGGAGATATTATTCTTCAGGTTGCACAAGGAGATAAAGAACCTTTAGATATTGTTGGTATGCGTTTAGACGATGCAATTAAATTTATAAAAGGAAAAAAAGGTACAGAGGTTAGACTTACCGTAAAGAAAAAATTAGATGGCTCTACAAAAATAATTTCAATAATTAGAGACGTTGTTCAGTTAGAAGAAACTTTTGTAAAGTCTAGTACTGTGGAAAAAAATGGTAAAAAATACGGAATTATTGATTTACCAAGATTTTATATCGACTTTCAAGATAAAAGCTACCGTGATTCTGCAAAAGACATGGAAAAAGAAATTGAAAGATTAAAAAACGAAGGTGTTACTGGGTTAATTATAGACTTAAGAAATAATGGCGGTGGCTCTTTAAAAACTGCTATTGAAATTGCTGGGCTATTTATTGATAAAGGACCAATAGTACAAGTAAAATACAGAGGAGAAAATCCAATGGTAAAAAATGATATTGACCCAAAAATACAATGGGATGGTTCTGTAGTTGTTCTGGTAAATGAGCTTTCTGCCTCTGCATCAGAAATTTTTGCTGCTGCAATGCAAGACTATAGAAGAGCTATAATTATAGGTGGAAATCAAACATATGGAAAAGGAACTGTTCAGAATGTTTTACCAATTAATCAGTTTTATCCAAAGTATGAAAAAGACTTAGGATACCTAAAAATGACGATTCAAAAATTCTATAGAATTAATGGTGGTTCTACACAAATTGAAGGTGTCTATTCTGATATTGCAATACCAAGTAAATACAGTTACATGAAATTTGGAGAGAAAGATTTAGAAGGCGCACTAATTTGGGATAAAGTACCACAAGCAAAATATTTACAAACAAATTCTTATATCAACTTTAGTGATGTTATTTATAAAAGTAAAGAGAGAATTGCTGCAGACCCTAAATTTAAATTGATAAATGAATATGCAAAATGGTTAAAAGAAAATCAAGACGACACTTCTTATTCTTTAAATTATAAATCATTTTCTAAAGAAAGCGAAACGCAAGAAAAAGAAGCTAAAAAATTTAAAACTGTTTTTGATTATAAGTCAGATTTAACATTTGCTTCACCAAATTATGAACTTCCTTTATTAAAAAAGGACACTATTTTAGCTGATAAAAGGGTTGCTTGGCATAAAAATTTATCTAAAGACATGTATGTTTCTGAAGCGCTAAATGTTTTAAGTGAATTAAAACTTAAAACACCCTCAGAGATTGTGAAGAATTAATAAAAGAATATTTTTAATTAAAGCCTGATAGAATTGTTTATGCTATCAGGCTTTTTATTTTTACTATATGAGTTTTCAAGTAACCTTTGCCACAAAATGGTCAGATTTTGACCCAAATAGACATATGCGTCACACAGCATATAATGATTATGCTGCAGAAGTGAGAGTGCGTTATTTTGCCAAACATAACTTTTCTATACATGAATTTACCAAACACAATATTGGACCTATTCTTTTTACTGAGAAAACTTCCTTTAGAAAAGAAATCCATTTAGGAGAAAATATCACTGTAAATTTTAAATTATCTGGTTTATCTAAAAATAACGAACGTTGGAAACTTACGCATGAAGTTTTTAATGAAGAAGGAAAACTATCTGCAATAATAAAAGTGTATGGAGCTTGGATCGATTTAACAAAAAGAAAGTTAACGGTTCCTCCAAAAGAAACAAATGACATGTTTGATTATGCAGAAAAGACTGAAGATTTTAAAACCATCTCTTTAAAAAAACAATAAATTAGAATCCTCTAATTTAGATATTATAAAAAAAACGCTTCTAAAATTAATTTTAGAAGCGTTCTCTTTTACCTAAGTTTAATAAGATATTTAAGCAAAATAAATATAAATAGCAATAACAATTATACAAATACTAACACCTGCAGACTTTACATGTTTCCATGGTTTAATATCTACTTGTTGTGTGTACTCTTGAACAAAATCAGTTGCTCTTGGTTTTATCTTTCCAATGATTAACATAATTACCACATTTAATACAAACAAAATAGCCATTACATCTAAAAAGTGAGGGTACGCCTGCGCTTCAACTAAAGCTAATTCAGCAGCATCTGTAATACCGTTTGCTTTTGCACTTTCTAAAGCCGTATCAACAAAATAGGGTTGCATAAAAAATTGACTAATTATATACAACAAACACCCTGAAACTAAACCAATTTTAGCCGCAATTGCTGGAACACGTTTTGTTAAATATCCGACAACAATAATTGTTAAAATTGGAATACTATAAATACCATTAATTTCTTGTAAATAAGCAAAAAGGCTTCCTGCATTAGCTATTAAAGGTGCTATAAACATAGCCGCTATTGCTAATACAATACCAAACATTTTACCATATTTTACTATTGTTTTCTCATCTGCTTCTTTATTAATATGTTCTTTGTAAATATCAATCCCAAATAAAGTAACAGAACTATTTAAAACGCTATTAAAAGAACTTAAAATTGCACCAAACAAAACAGCTGCAAAAAAGCCAACAAATGCATCTGGTAAAACTTTGTTTACCAACATAGGATAAGCACTATCAGGATTATCTAGATTCCCTTCAAACATATGAAAAGCTATAATTCCTGGTAAAACAACAATAATTGGCCCTAGTATTTTTATAAAAGACCCTAACAATAATCCTTTTTGACCCTCTTCTAAATTTTTTGCACCTAGAGCTCTTTGAATAATCTGCTGATTTGTTCCCCAATAAAATAATTGAACCAACATCATTCCTGTAAAAATGGTATAAAAGGGAACTGGATCAGTGGGGCCACCCATTGATTTAAATTTCTCTGGGTTTTCTGTAGTTAATATATTTAATCCGTCCATAATGCTACCATCTCCAATCATCATCAAACCAAACACAGGAATTAAAATACCCCCAATTAGTAGACCAATAGCATTTATTGAATCTGATACCGCAACAGCTTTTAGTCCTCCAAAAACAGCGTAGATTGACCCTATAATTCCGATACCCCAAACACAAATCCAAATAGATTGAGTATGTGTAACTCCTAATAATTCTGGAACATTAAACATTCCGCTAATTGCAAGTGACCCCGAATATAAAATCACAGGTAATAAAACCACAACATAACCAGATAAAAATAAAACTGATGTTAACGTTTTTGTAGTTACATCAAATCTTTTTGCTAAAAAACCTGGTACCGTTGTTAAGCCTCCTTTTAAATATCTTGGTAATAAAAACAACGCAGTTACAACCATTGCTATCGCCGCTAAAGTTTCCCAAACCATTACAGATAAACCGCTTTGATAAGAAGAACCATTTAAACCTACAATCTGTTCTGTAGATAAATTTGTTAATAGTAAAGAACCTGCAATTACTCCTGCTGTTAAACTCCTACCTCCTAAAAAATATCCATCGGAAGAAGATTCTTCTGTTTTTCTTGTAGCAAAATAAGAAATAATGGCCACCAATAAAGTAAACCCTAAAAATGTTAAAATCTGCATTGTAATTAGTTTAGTTAATTTTTAATTTACCAAATATAAACATATAAATTAAAAAAATGTATTTCATGTTAAATGTTTTTACAAACCGGTAGGGTGAGGTAGGTTTTTTTAATTATAATTTATACATTTGTATTAGTTATGATCAAATTAGAAAAAAAAATAGGGATTCCTAAATATAAACAAATCATCAATTCAATTGAAGAGGCTATTCTTTCTGGTGTCTTAAAAAAAGGAGATCAGTTACCTTCTATCAACTTTATTAAAAACAAGCATACGCTTTCTAGAGACACCGTTTTAAGTGCTTTTAATGAGTTGAAAAACAGAGGCATTATACAATCTGTTGTTGGTAAAGGGTATTATGTTTCTAGTGAAGACATTAATGTAAAGCAAAAAATATTTTTACTTTTTGATGAATTAAACTCATTTAAAGAAGATTTATATAATTCATTTTCAGAAAACTTAGCATCAAATATTCAAGTAGATATTTTCTTTCACCACTTTAATGAAAATAGCTTTAATAAATTAATTCATGATAATTCTGGAGATTACAATTACTATGTAATTATGCCTGCAAACTTAAAAAATACAAATAAAATAATACAAAACCTTCCTAAGGATAAAGTATACATATTAGATCAAATACATGAAGATTTATTAACGTATCCTGCCATTTATCAAGATTTTGAAAAAGCTATTTTTAACAACCTTACTAAAGCATTTCATCTTATTGAAAACTATAAAAAGCTTGTTTTAGTTTTTTCAGAAGAAAAGCAACCAAAAGGAATGAAAGATGGGTTTATTCTATTTTCCAAAGAAAAAAACATCCCTTTTGAGGTTATAAATTCTCTTGAAAATAAAAACCTTGAAAAAGGTGAATTATATGTTATTCCTGAAGATAAGAATTTGCTTCAAGTTATAAAAAAAATGAAAAGTAAAGGTTTATCTCTTAAAAAAGACATTGGTATTATTTCTTATAATGAAACCCTATTAAAGGAAATTGTAGAAGGTGGTATTACAACTATTTCCACAGATTTTAAAATGATGGGGAAACGTTTAGCGGAAATGATTTTAAATAAAGAACAACTAAAAATAGAGAACCCTAATAATATAATTATTAGAAACTCTCTTTAAAACAATTAAATTTTAATGTACAATATTATACATAACCAGGATTTAAATATTTTAGAAATTAAAGATTCTAATCAATTATTGTATGGTAAAATATATCTTAATGATGGAGCTAGCTTACAAAAACTAACTTTAAATGGAACAGTCATAATTCAAGATTTATCGCCATTAAACTATAAAGACACCTATGCATCATCAATTCTATTTCCTTTTGCTAATAGAATTAAAGATGGAAGTTACTCCTTTAATGGAAAAAATTATCAATTTGAAATAAATCAAAAAGAAGAAAACAATGCTTTACACGGTTTAGTTTATAATAAAATTTTTAGTGTTATAAATAAGGAGACAAATAAAGATTGGGTAACAATTACATTAGAATATATTGAAAAAAATAAATCTATCGGTTTTCCTTTTACCTATAGTATTCAACTAAAATATATTTTTACAAAAGACAATCTAAGTTTAGTTGTTTCTGTAAAAAATACAGATTCGGAAGCATTTCCATATACAATTGGGTGGCATCCTTATTTTTTAAGTGATAATTTACAAAAAAGCAAATTAAATTTTGTTAGCAATCAAAAATTAATAATAGGAGAACGAAATATTACAACCGGCATTGAAGAAATAAAAGTTCAAGAAAATTTAGAAATCAAAGACAAACAGTTAGACGATTGTTGGCTCTTAAATTCTAATAAAATTCAATTTAATACTCCAAAATATCAATTATTTATTGATTCATCGGCAAAAAACAATGTTCTTCAAGTATATACGCCTCCTAAATTAAATACGATCGCTATTGAACCAACAACAGGTGTTTCTGATAGCTTTAATAATAAAATAGGTTTAGAAATTTTAAATCCAGATGAATTTTATACTATAAAATGGGGTTTGAAAATAATTAATAAACAATAATGAGTAAGGCAATAATAACAGATGTCAAGAACACATTTATTAATACTTTTAAAACGGAGCCTTTGCTTATTTTTTCTCCTGGAAGGATAAATATTATAGGAGAACATACAGATTATAATGATGGATTTGTTTTTCCTGCAGCTGTAGACAAAGGTATTGCAGCAGCAATTCAAAAAAGTGATTCAAAAAAATCTACAGCTGTTGCTTTAGATTTAGATAGTACGATAGAATTTGAACTAGATAAATTAAAACCATCAAAAGAAGGAAGTTGGGAGAATTATGTTTTTGGTGTCGTTGCAGAAATTCAAAATAGGAATAAAGTTATTGGCAATTTTAATATTGTCTTTAAAGGAAATATTCCTGGAGGAGCAGGCATGTCTTCTTCTGCTGCTCTAGAAAACAGTGTTGTTTTTGGTTTAAATGAATTGTTTAACCTTGGTCTAACAAAGCATGAAATGATATTGATATCACAAAAAGCAGAACACAATTATGTTGGTGTAAAATGCGGTATAATGGACCAATATGCGAGTATGTTTGGCGTTAAAAACAATGCTTTACTCTTAGATTGTAGAACTATAGAATCTAAACCTTACGAAATCAATTTTAAGGAGCATCAATTAATGTTAATAAACACAAACGTTAAACATAGTTTATCTGATAGCGCTTATAATGACAGACGTTCTGCTTGTGAAAGAGTTTCTGAATTATTAGGAGTTAAAGCATTAAGAGATGCTACTGAGGCCGATTTAAAAAGAATTATTGATAAAGTTATACCTGCAAACTATCAAAAAGCGTTGTATGTAATTCAAGAAAATGAAAGAACACTTAAAGCAGTCAAAGCAATAGAAGATGGAAATTTAGAAACTTTAGGCGCTTTAATCTATCAATCTCATGAAGGGTTGACGACTAAATACAAAGTAAGTTGCAATGAATTAGACTTTCTTGTAAATCAAGCAAAAGAGAACAAAAGTGTTTTAGGAGCAAGAATGATGGGTGGTGGTTTTGGTGGTTGCACAATCAACTTAGTCACTAAAGATAAAGCTAATCGTTTTGCAGAAGAAGCTTCTAAAGCATATAAAAAAGAATTTAATAAAGAATGTTCTGTTTATTTTATTAAGCTTTCAAAAGGTACACATTTAATAAGGTAAGAATTAAAAAATAGTGTAAAATGGAAAACACAAATTTACAAGAGTATTCACATAAAAGATATAATATTCTTACAGGAGAGTGGGTTTTAGTCTCTCCACACAGAGCTAAAAGACCTTGGCAGGGACAAAGTGAAGCCATCAATAACGAAAAAAGACCTACTTATGATGCCTCTTGTTATTTATGTGCAGGAAATACCAGAATTAATGGAGAAGTAAATCCAGCGTATAAAGATGTGTTTGTTTTCACAAATGATTTTGCGGCCTTACAAAACGATTTTCCAATATTTAAGGTAAATGACGGACTTTTAAAAGCACGAAGCGAAACAGGAATTTGTAAAGTAATTTGTTTTAGTCCAGATCACTCAAAAAGTTTAGCAGATATGTCTTCCTCCGAAATTCAAAAAGTTGTTTTTGCTTGGCAAAAAGAATATACCCAATTAGGAGCGAATCCAAACATCAACTATATTCAAATTTTTGAAAATAAAGGTGCAGTAATGGGCTGTAGCAATCCGCATCCTCATGGACAAATCTGGAGTCAGTCTACTTTACCAAATGAAGTTGATAAAAAAAACACACAACAATTAAACTACTATAACAAGAATAAAACTAGCTTATTAGGTGATTATTTAGCACAAGAATTAGAAAAGAAAGAACGTATTATTTTTGAAAATGATGGCTTTATAGTTTTAGTTCCTTTTTGGGCTATTTGGCCTTTCGAGACAATGATTGTTCCTAAAAAACATCAGGCTAACATTTTAGAAATGAATAAAGAAGAAACTTTGCAATATGCTGAAGCAATTTCAGTTTTAACAAAAGCGTACGATAAACTTTTTAATACTTCTTTCCCATATTCTAGTGGTATTCACCAAGCACCAACAGATGATAATGCAAATAAGCATTGGCATTGGCATATGAGTTTTTATCCTCCATTATTAAGAAGTGCTTCTGTAAAGAAATTTATGGTGGGTTATGAAATGTTTGGATCGCCACAGAGAGATATTACGGCAGAACAGGCAGTTAAAATGATTAAAGACTGTTTGTAATCTTAACAAACTTCTAAAAATTAAAAAAGCTTCTCAAAATGAGAAGCTTTTTTTTGTACAGGCGGAGAGACTCGAACTCTCACACCTCGCGGCACTAGATCCTAAGTCTAGCGTGTCTACCAATTCCACCACGCCTGCAAATTATCCAATTTAATGGGATGCAAATATAAACAATACTTGCAAACTTCAAAGCAGTTCATTATAATTTTTCTACATTTGAGTCAGAATAAATTTATACCATGAAAAACATAAAAACATATATTGAAACTCATAAGAATCGGTTTATAGACGAACTGATCCAAATCTTAAAAATTCCTTCTGTTAGTGCAGACTCTGCTTACAAAAAAGACGTTTTACTCACGGCAGATTTTGTTAAAAAAAGTTTAGAAAAAGCAGGATGTGATTTAGTCGAAATTTGTGAAACTCCAGGATATCCTATTATTTATGGAGAAAAAATTATCGATAAAAGTTTACCAACTGTTCTTGTTTATGGTCATTATGATGTTCAGCCAGCAGATCCTATTGATTTATGGGACTCTCCTCCTTTTGAACCTGTGATTAAATCAACAGAAATTCATCCTGAAGGAGCCATTTTTGCGCGTGGAGCTTGTGATGATAAAGGACAAATGTATATGCATGTTAAAGCACTAGAATACATGACTTCAACAGGGAATTTACCTTGTAATGTGAAATTTATGATTGAAGGTGAAGAAGAAGTTGGCTCAGAAAGTTTAGCGTGGTTTGTGCCAAGGAACAAAGAAAAGTTAGCAAACGATGTTATCTTAATTTCAGATACAGGAATGATTGCAAATGACATTCCATCAATTACAACAGGTTTGCGTGGGTTGAGTTATGTAGAAGTAGAAGTTACAGGTCCAAACAGAGATTTACATTCTGGTTTGTATGGCGGCGCCGTTGCAAATCCTATTAATATCTTAACAAAAATGATTGCTTCTTTACATGATGAAAACAATCATATTACCATTCCTGGGTTTTATGATAATGTAGAAGAATTGTCTTTAGAAGAAAGAGCAGAAATGGCAAAAGCACCGTTTTCTTTAGATAAATATAAAGAGGCTTTAAAAATTGATGAAGTTTTTGGTGAAGAAGGATATTCTACCAACGAACGTAATTCTATTCGCCCTACTTTAGATGTAAATGGAATTTGGGGAGGTTATACTGGCGAAGGTGCAAAAACAGTGATTGCTTCTAAAGCATACGCAAAAATATCAATGCGTTTAGTACCAAATCAAGATTGGAGAGAGGTTACCCAATTATTTAAAACCCATTTTGAAAGTATTGCTCCAAACGCTGTTACCGTTGTTGTAAAACCTCATCATGGAGGGCAAGGTTATGTAACGCCAACAGACAATATTGCGTACAAAGCTGCAAGTAAAGCGTATGAAACTACATTTGGTAAAACTCCAATTCCGCAAAGAAGTGGAGGTAGCATTCCTATTGTTGCCTTGTTTGAACAAGAATTAAAAAGCAAAACTATTTTAATGGGCTTTGGTTTAGATTCTGATGCAATTCATTCTCCAAATGAACATTTTGGAATTTTCAATTACCTAAAAGGAATTGAAACCATTCCTAATTTTTATAAATATTTTACGGAGTTATCAAAATAAAACAAACGTACAAATGAAAAAAAATTATTTAAAATTTGTTGTATTTTTAGGCATAACCACATTCATTTTTTCTTGTTCAAAAACAAAAGAGCAAAAACAATTTACAGTTGCAGAGTATGAAGCGGCAGCAAAACATATGGATAGAGATTTATATGATTTAGTTTATAATAAAGTTTCTGGAAGCACATTTATTGATAATAACAAACTAATTTATTCAACAAAAAATAAAGAAGGTAAAAAATATCTTCTTGTTGATATAGAGGCAAAAACAAAAAAAGAGGCCTTTAATCATCAAGAATTGGCCAAAATTTTATCCAAAGAATTAGATACAGAAATAAAAGCAAGTAATTTACCCATTTATGATTTTGAGTTTACTGATAATATAGAAAGTATTCGTTTTACAACTCACAAACAAATATTTAATTTTAATATAGCGAGTAATGTCTTATCTAAAGTGACTCCTAAACTTAAAAAAACGTCAAGAAATGAAAATGTTTCCCCCAACGGAAAGCTAGCGGCATATATAGACAATTTTAACCTTTGGGTACGCAGCATAGAAACGAATAAAAAGACACAGCTTACTTTTGATGGTGTTCAAAATTATGGATACGCAACTAACAATGCTGGTTGGACCAAAAGTGATGGAGCTGTTTTAAAATGGTCTCCAAATTCAGATAAAATTGCCACTTTTCAACAAGATGCAAGAGGTGTTGGTATGATGTATTTAACATCTTCTAATGTTGGGCATCCCAAATTAGAAGCTTGGAAACATCCATTACCTGGAGATGATAACATTTTTACAATAGAACGTGTAATTATCCATTTAGGAACCACTCCAAAAATGGTTCGTTTAAAAATGGATAAAGATTTTCAAAGAGGATCAACAACAGATCATATTGCAAGTAGAAAAAACGAATTATTAGACGCACAATGGAATAAACAAGGCACAAAATTTGCTTTTGTTTCTGGTTCTAGAGATCATAAAGTAGCACATTTACAAATTGCAAATGCTAAAACTGGAGTTGTAAAATCAATTCATAAAGAAGAAGTAGATACTTATTATGAGTCTGGAGTAAAAGCAGAAAACTGGAAGGTTTTATTTGATTCTAATGAGTTTATCTGGTATTCAGAAAAAACAAACTGGGGACACGTTTATTTGTATGATTTAGAAACTAAAAAATTAAAAAATCAAATTACTACTGGAGATTGGCTTGTAAAACAAATTAAAAGTATCGATGAAAAGAATAGACAAATCTATTTTACTGCTGGAGGAAAAGAAACAGGAAACCCATATCATAATTATTATTACAAAGTAAACTTTGATGGTTCAAATAACATCAATTTAACACCAAGTAAAGGAACACATATCGTTGTTTTTTCTGATGATAATTCAACACTTATAGATACTTATTCAACAACCACTACTCCACCAATTTCAGTTTTAAGAAATAACAAAGGAGAAAAAATAATGGATTTAGAAACTGCTGACATTTCTGAATTAAAGGCGAATAACTGGCAAAAACCAGTTGAATTCTCTGTAAAAGCAAGAGATGAAAAAACAGATTTATATGGATTACTATTTTTACCAAGTCATTATGTTGAAAGTAAAAAATATCCTGTTTTAAATTACATTTATCCAGGTCCACAATCTGGTAGTGTTGGTAATTATAACTTTAGACCCGTTTGGAGAGATTTTCAAGCAGTTGCAGAATTAGGTTTTATTGTCGTTGCAGTAGACGCAATGGGAACTCCAATGCGATCAAAATCTTTTCATGACGCTTATTATGGAAACATGGGAGATAATGGTTTGCCAGACAATATTACTGCAATTAAACAGCTTGCACAAAAGTATAAAGGAATGGATATTGAGAGCGTTGGTATTTGGGGCCATTCTGGTGGTGGTTTTGCTTCTACAAGAGCTGTTTTTGCGTATCCTGAATTTTACGATGTTGCAGTTTCTGGAGCAGGAAATCATGATAATAGAAATTATGAAGCAGATTGGGGAGAAAAATGGCAAGGGCTTTTAGTTGAAGGTAACTTAGAAGGAAAAGGTGATGGAACAACTAATTATGATAATCAAGCAAATCAATTAATTGCAAAAGATTTAAAGGGAAAATTATTAATTACTCATGGAGCTATGGATAATAATGTGCCACCTTCAAACACAATGTTGGTTGTAGAGGCATTGATTAAAGCAAACAAAGATTTCGACATGATTTTGTTTCCAAATAAAAGACATGGTTATGGAGATATGACAAAATACATGACACGTAAACGTTGGGATTATTTTGTAACACATCTTTTAAATGCCAAACCTGCAAAAGATTTTAAACTGAAATAATAGTTCTAAAAAACTACAAAAAGCAACTTGTCAAAAAAATATTTTGGCAAGTAAAAAAAGCAATTTATAACACATTTAATCATCATGAAATATCGCTTTTACCTTCTAATTTGTTTTACAATACTCTGTTCTTTAAATTCATACTCTCAAGGATTGTTAAGTGAGAAAAGCAACTTTACAAGACAAGATAGTTTAAGAGGCACCATTACACCAGAAAGAATTTGGTGGGATTTAACCTATTATCATTTAGAAGTTAAAGTAGCACCAAATAAAAAACACATTTCAGGAAAAAACACCATTAAGTACAAAGTTTTAAGCGCTTATAAAACAATGCAAATTGATTTACAAGCATCTTTAACAATTACAAAAGTTACACAAGATGGTAAAGAATTAAAAGTGATTCATGATGGAAATGCACATTTTATAAAATTGATTAAAAATCAACATATAGGAAAGACTGAAACTATTGTTGTCTATTATCAAGGAAATCCTAAAGAAGCAATTAGAGCTCCTTGGGATGGAGGTTTTTCATGGAAAAAAGATAAAAATGGAAATCATTTTATAGCAACTTCTTGTCAGGGTTTAGGAGCAAGTGTCTGGTGGCCTTGCAAAGACCATATGTATGATGAAGTAGAAAACATGCGAATTAGTGTTACTGTACCCAGTAATTTAATGGATATTTCTAATGGTAGATTAGAAAGTGTAGAGGATCATGGAACTACAAAAACCTATAATTGGTTTGTAGACAATCCTATTAATAATTACGGTGTAAATGTAAATATTGGTAATTATGCTCATTTTTCTGAAATTTTCTATGGAGAAAAAGGCCCTTTAGATATGGATTATTATGTATTAAAAGACAATTTAGAAAAAGCAAAAGAGCATTTTAAAGATGCGCCAAAAATGATGAAAGCTTTTGAACATTGGTTTGGTCCTTACCCTTTTTACAAAGACGGTTATAAATTGGTAGAAGTGCCATATTTAGGGATGGAACACCAAAGTTCTGTTACGTATGGAAACAAATATATGCAAGGATATTTAGGACGTGATTTGTCTGAGACTGGTTGGGGATTAAAATTCGATTTTATTATAATTCACGAATCTGGACATGAATGGTTTGCTAATAATATTACCAACAAAGATATTGCAGACATGTGGATTCATGAAAGTTTTACCAATTACTCAGAAAATTTATTTTTAGATTATTACTACGGCAAAAAAGCAGCCTCAGAATATGTAATAGGTTTAAGGAAATCTATTGCAAATAAAAACACCATTATTGGCCAATACGATGTAAATAAAGAAGGCTCTGGAGACATGTACAACAAGGGAGGAAACATGCTTCATACTTTAAGACAATTAATTAATAACGATGAAAAATGGCGTTCTATTTTAAGAAAAATGAACAAAACATTTTATCATCAAACAGTTACAACTGTACAAATTGAAGATTTTTTAAGCTCAGAAACTGGTTTTGATTTAACGCCATTCTTTAATCAATATTTAAGAGATATTAAAATACCAACATTAGAATATTCTATTAAAAACAAGGTTTTAAATTACAAATGGACAAATGTTGTAGCTGCTTTTAAGATGCCAATAAAAGTTACAATAAATAATAAAGAACAATGGATTTATCCTACAGAAGAACTGAAGGAAATGGATTTAGAATCTGAAAAATCAGAAATAAAAGTAGATCCAAATTTTTATATCTACACAAAAAAAATAAATAATAAAAGCTATTAAATGCAGCTTTTATTATTTTATTAAATATGCTTTTATTATGTAATCTACTTTTGGGTATTTCTCCCTTAAAAAAGTATTTCCATCTTTATTAATTTTATCTTGTTGTCTCCCTAAATTATCGCCATAACCATTGTAAAATTTCAACACATTTTCTTTACCTTCAATTACTTTTGCAATTACAGGAAAACCAGAAACACCAGAATAAGTTAATTTATCTAAACGATAGTTATCTTTTAAATTGATAAAAATCTGATTCGATCTTGTTTCTATTCCTCCTCTTGCAAATGCAAGTGTCATTGCATCATTTTTTTGAATTACTGGTTCATCTTCAATTCCTTTTTGCCAACTTTTATTAATTAAAGAATCATTGTGAATTCCAAATTGCGCTACAAAACTAGGTACGACCCTATAAATAGCAACATCATCATAATATCCATATTTTATTAACTGATAAAAACGATCTACTCCTTTTGGCGACCAATCCCTGATTGCTTCAATATCAAAATTCCCTTTTGTAGTTTCAAATCGTGCTTTAAAAGTAACTGGCGCTTCTTTTGCAAACCATTTTTCTTTGAATTTTTTAGTCGCACAGGAACTAAAAAGTACAATACTTGCTATTAATAGAATCTTATTTTTCATTTTTTTCTGTTCGTTTTCTCTTTATAACTGGGCAAATATACTACAATGAAGTTTTAAAATTTAACTCTACGTTTGTAGAATTCAATTTTTTATTCTATGTTTGTAGAGTAAAAAAGACAAACGATGCAATTATCTAAAACCGAAGAACAATTAATGCAATATTTATGGAAACGTAAAAAAGCATTTTTAAAAGAATTATTAGAAGATTTTCCAGAACCAAAACCAGCAACAACAACAGTTGCTACTTTGCTAAAAAGAATTTCTGATAAAGGTTTTATAGATTATAAATTGTTTGGTAAGTCTAGAGAATACTTTCCAATAATAAAGAAAACAGATTATTTCTCTAAACATGTAAATGGTCTAATTAAAAACTTCTTTAATGATTCTGCAAGTCAGTTTGCTTCTTTCTTTACAAAAGAAACTAATCTTTCTAATGAAGAATTAGAGGAATTGAAAAAAATAATAGACAATCAAATTAAAAAACAACAATAATGATATTTTATCTTTTAAAATCTGCTGGTTGTTTAGCGCTTTTGCTTGCTTTCTATCACTTTGTTTTAGAACGCGAAAAAATGCACAAATTCAATCGTTTCTTTTTGTTAGGTAGTGTTTTGTTTTCTTTTTTAGCTCCTGCTTTTATTATTTATATTGAAGCTATCCCTAAAATAGTAACATCAACAAATTCAATGAGCTTTTCTACATTAGAAACTCCTATTGAAAAAAGCATAAATTACACATTAATATTAACTAGTATATACTTTATAATTTCAAGTGTTTTTGCTTTTAGATTTGGTAAAAACTTGTTTAAAATAATTACTAAAATTAAAAGAAATCAACATCAAAAACTAGATTATGCTACACTTGTTTTAGTGGATGATAAAATCTTAACACATTCTTTTTTAAACTATATTTTTATCAATAAAGAAGAATACATTTCAGATAAAATTGAGCCTGAATTATTAACACATGAATTAACGCATGTTATTCAAAAACATACTATTGATGTATTAATAATGGAATTTATTTTCATCCTTTTTTGGATAAACCCATTATTTATCATTCTTAAAAAAGCAATACAATTAAACCATGAATTTATAGCCGACGAAAAGGTTATTAATCAACATAAAAACACATCTCAATACCAGCATTTACTATTAGGTAAAGCTGCTTGGAACAACGAATATTACTTGGCCAGTAATTTGAATTATTCACTTACTAAAAAAAGATTAACAATGATGACAACAAAGAGTTCAAACTCAAAAATAGTATTAAAAAAACTCGCTATTATTCCTTTATTAGCAGGTTTCATATTCCTCTTTGCTAAAAGAGTTGAAGCAAAAAATGAAAATTCAATATCAATTTCTGACCTAAAAGTTAATGAACTGAATTTAGAACAAAGTAAAGACACAATTCCTTCTAATGTAGAAATAAAATATGAAAAAATAGTTGCTACAAAATCTGAAATAAGAGAATACAACAAATTATTAGCGAAAGGGAAAAAGGATAAAATGTTTAAACAGAAAGATGTACTAAAAATGCAGTATTTGTATAAAGTAATGTCTGAAAAACAAAAAAATTCTGTGGAGAATGTTTTTGATGTAATTCCACCTCCTCCACCTCCAATTACTGTTAAAAGAATTGATCCAGATAAAAAAGGAAAATCGACTTATTACATAGATGGAAAGCTTACATCAAAAAAAGAAATGAAAGAATTGAGCCCTGATAAAATAAAAAGTATAAATGTTAAAAAAGACAAAGATGGCTCTGGATCTGTTTATATATCAAGTAAAAAAACAATTACCGTTAAAGCAATTGATACAGAACAAAAAAAGGAACCAACTTATTACTTAGACGGAAAGATAATTTCAAAAAAAGAAATGGATAAATTGAACACTGAAAACATAAAAAGCGTCGATGTTAAAAAAAATAAAGATGGCACTGGATCTGTTTATATAACTAGTAAAAAAGAGTAATCTAACCAACCTCAACTAAAAAAACTTCGAGCTTTCGATGTTTTTTTTTGTAACAAATTCTGTACAAACACGTTGTAACTATATAACCAAATAGAAAACCGTGCTTAAAAAATTCTTTATTACTTGTTCTGGAGTAGATAAAACGATTCTAAATAATTGTTCTGATGGCGAACAAAATAAATATGTTGGTATTGGTGCTACTATATTTTTCACCGCTATTATGGCTACAATTGCTGGAAGTTATGCACTATTTACTGTTTTTGATAATTTGTACGCAGCAATCTTTTTTGGAAGTATTTGGGGATTATTAATATTTAATTTAGACCGATTTATTGTTTCTACAATTAAAAAATCGGATTCTAAATGGAAAGAGTTTTTACAAGCTTCACCAAGAATTATTTTGGCAGTTATTATTGCGATTGTTATTTCTAAACCTTTAGAATTAAAGTTATTTGAGAAGGAAATAAATCAGGTTTTATTGACAGAAAAAAACCAAATGAAGTTGGATAATAAAACGCAGATTGCGGAACAATTTACGCCTGAAATTTCTAAGATAAATTCAGAAATTGGTGTATTGAAACAAGAAATTACAACTCAAGAAGCAAAAACGAATGCTTTGTATGAAACGTATATTTCTGAAGCAGAAGGCAGAAAAGGAACAAAATTATTAGGAAAAGGACCAGTTTACAAAGAAAAAAGAGAAAAACATGATGCTACTTTAGCAGAATTGAATCAACTTAAAAAAGGCAATGCAGATAAAATAAGCACCAAGGAAACAGCAATTATAGACTTACAAAAAAAACAAGAAGTATACGAAACAAAAACACAACCCATCATTGCAAATTTTGACGGTTTAATGGCAAGAATAAATGCTTTAGGTAAATTACCGTGGTTGCCATCGTTCTTTATCTTCTTATTGTTTTTAGCAATTGAAACATCTCCAATATTTGCAAAATTAATTTCACCAAGAGGTGAATATGATTTTAAATTAGAAAATAATGAAACCGCTGTAAAAACTTGGGTACAACAACAAGTACAGCAAAGAGAAGAAATGCTAAAAGCAGATATAAACATCAACAAAAAAGTATATAATACTATTACCGAAGAGGAAGAGTTATATGCCTATAAACAAAAAATGGCTCGCGATTTAATGAAATTGCAAGCCGATTCTTTTTATAAAAAACAACAAAAAATGTTGTAATAAGCTTCCCTTAATCTCTATAAAGGAAAGAAACACTCTTTTGAAAATTGTATCTAAAAAATTAGTAAGAGTAGGATGCTCACTTTTATGTCTTTAGTAAAGAAGTAAAGAAGTAAAGGAACTCTATAATCAGTTTTAACATCTGCAAAACCTAAAGTTACAGATTATGCTTTTACAACCTTATAACCGAACTTAGGAACTGCAGTACATAAAAGTTAACAAATATTTGTAATTGCCAATATCGCTGGAATTATTGAAGGTACTACCGATAGTGATGATAGCAACAAAGAATATGAAATTTTATTCGATGAACTAAAAAAACAGAACTCTGAGTTATTATACAAAGACAAATTATTAGCGATTTCTTAAACAGATAGGTTAGATGAGAAGCTACAAACTGAAATAAAAGTAGAATTACCAGAAGGTATTGTCGCTATATTTATATCTGCTATTACTGAAATTGGTTTGCAAGAATTAAAGGATACACTTGAGGGAATGTTGAATTAAACTGGTAGCGTAAAATAAAAAGTAGTTCCTTTATTGACCTTACTTTCTAAATATATTTTGCCTTTATTTCTACTAATTATTTTCTTTACTAAAGACAAACCTATACCTGTAGAATCTACCCCTTTCTTTATTTCTAATTTTTGAAATAATTCAAATATTTTCTCATGATAATTACTATCAATCCCAATACCATTATCTTTTACTGAAAAAGTATAAAACTTGTTATCTTGAGTAAAGTCAATCTCAATTTCGCAAACATCCTTATCATTATATTTAATTGCATTGTGAATTAAATTCTGAAAAACTTGACTCATTTGAGATTTATTAATTTTCACAAATGGAAGCCTCTTTTTTACTGTTATATTACAATTATTTTTTTTATTTAAAAGGATAAAGTCTTTTATTAAAAGATCTGTATCTACCTCCTCATTGCTATTTGAAACTTTATTCTGCAAAGAATAATTTAAAACCCCTTCTAAAATAGAATCCATTTTAACAACTTGCATTTCTAATAACCTTAAGTGTTCATTAAGGCTAGTCATATTATTATTTCTTACATCATCTCTGGCCCAATTAGATAAGGCCAATGTGTTTCTTAACGGTGTCCGTAAATCATGGGAAACTACGTGCGCAAAATCTTCTAAATCTTCATTTTTTTCTTCTAAATCTTTCGCTCTTTTTTTTAAGTCTAAAGTTCTTTTAATTTTGCCTTTCTCTAAGAGTTTATTATTGCGATAAAGAAATTCCCTATACCTAGTAGCGTTATTTAGAAGAATCATACCAAAAACAAATATTAAAGAAAAAGAGCTTAAAATTGTTTTATAAGTGATATCATCTACTTCAGATATCATTAATTTTTGCAATAAATGCGCATATACAGTCACAAAATAAATATTCACAAATATTCTTGTACTAAACAATATAATAGATCCAAAAACGACTGCATAGAATCCTAAAATAAATCGAATGCTAAAATTATTAAGGTGTAAGTTAATTATTAAATAATGTGTAAACCCCAACATTAATAAAAAGACAATCCATCCGTAAAAAGAATTTATAGTTTTTTTAAAAATAAAAGGCAGTATACTAGCTATTAAAAACAGCAAGGCAGAAACTTCTCTGGCTCCTTCTATTCTTAAAGTTTCATCCCCATAATTATTAATAAAATACGAATAAATAAATAAAGTAGGACCAATTAAAAATAACAGAAAACTATGACTCTTTACCTCAAAACCTTCAACGCTTCCAAGTCCTTGTATTTTTTTTTTAAAGTTATTCATATGTAGAATATCAATTTTAATTGATATTTATTTATACTAAGGGTTATAAAAACACTAATTCTATAAATGTAATGCTTTTTGTTTAAAACATACAATTAGTGTTTAACCAATATCCTTATGGGAAGTCTCTATTTTGTGGTTACTGGAATTCCTTTTTTAAATAACTGGATGAATCTTTGCTAAATTTTAAACGCTCTCTTGCAATAAACTATCTAACTGAGGTAACTGTAGTTTTAAATTTAGCAGAACAAAAAAGCGAGTGCATAAAGCGAGACCTAAAAGGTAACGCTCACAAAAAACTACTCCTTTTCTGCCATTTTTTTAACGAAATCTGTAATAATTACAATTTGAGTTGGCCCCACTTTGCCTTCAATATGTTTAGCGTTTTCATGATCTAAAGAAATTCTACGAACTGCCGTTCCTTGTTTTGCAACTAAGCTAGAACCTTTTACTTTTAAATCTTTTATTAAAACCACAGAATCTCCAGCTTGTAAAATAGCGCCATTTGCATCTCTGTGAATAATTTTTTCACTTTCATCTAAATGATCTCCAGATTCTTTAGCAAAACGTAATTCATCATCTTCTAAATACATCATGTCTAGCAAGTCTTTTGGCCAGCCTTCATTTCTTAAACGAGAAAGCATTCTCCAAACAACCACTTTTACGGGTCTAAATTCGCTCCACATAGAATCATTTAAACAACGCCAGTGATTTGCAGCTGTTTCTTCTGGGTTCTCTATTTGAGTTATACAAGTTTCACAAGCTAACAAGCTTCCATCTACTCCACTTCCACCAACTGTAGATGTTGGTTTCACTTCATAAATTGATAAATTATTAGTTGATGCGCATAATTCGCATTTATTTCCACTTCTACTTTCTAAATCTTGTTGTAAACTCATTTTAAAATTTTAGTTGCACAAAAGTACATTTTTAATTTTATCTGTTTATTTTTATCGAATGAAATTAGAAAGTGAAAGACTTATCATTAGAGATATTAGAATAAATGATGCTGCTTTTTATTTTGAATTGTTTAACAACCCAGATTGGATAAAGTTTATTTCTGATAAGAATTTAAAATCAGTTGATGAAACTGCCGCTTATTTAGAGAAAATGAAGTCAGAAAATTCAAAATTAGGCGGATTAGGGTTTTTTACGGTACTCTTAAAAGAAACCAACGAAGCTATTGGTGTTTCTACAGCATTGCAAAGAGATGCATTAGAATATGTAGATATTGGTTATGGTTTTTTACCAGAAGCTAGAGGAAAAGGTTATGCAACTGAAGCCACAAAATTAATTATTGAATATGTACGCAATACGTTTAAACAGAAAAAAGTGTATGCTTTTACAAAACCAAATAATGAGAATTCTCAAAAATTATTAAAGAACCTTAATTTTAAATATATTGGTGAAAAAGTAATTTTTGATAATGAAGAAGATGCTGTTTTTGAGTTTGAGTTTTAGAAGCTATTTCCTGCTTTCACTACTCGCTTTTTTCTTATACTGAATTTATTTCAGCATAAAAAAAAACACTCAAACAAACCGTTCAATCAGGGCTATACTTGTTTGCTAACTTGCTATTTTTACTAAAAAAAAGTGATTTTTGATGATAAAAAAAACGTTGTTGTTGAATTTAAGTTTTTCCCTGCTTTCCGCTATATCTTTTTATTACTGTCATTGCGAAGTTTACTTTTTTGTAAACTGTGGAAATCTCTAAATCCGAAAGAGATTACTTCGTTCCTAGTAGTGACGCTTGTTTAAAATAACAATATATCAAAAGATGTTTGAACGGCTTCATTCAGGGCTATACTTATTTACTTGCTAACTATTTGTTTTCACTAAAAAAAAGCACTCAAAATCTACTTCATATGGATTCCTTTTTTCAAAGGAATGACAAAGCACTATTGTCATTTCGAAATGAGCTTGTTTAAGCAATTGAGAAATTTCTTTTTTAAAATGAGATTCTTCCTAACGTCAGAATGACAAAGCATTCTCACAATGATGCGTTTTATTCAATTTCCAAAGAAGTAAATTTAAAGGAAGTTCCATCAAACAACCCTTTATCAGATAACTTTAAAGACGGAATTACCAACAACGCCATAAAAGACAAACTCATATAAGGCGCTCGTAATGTACTTCCCATTTGTTTTGCCATTGCATCTAATGCTGCATACGCTTTTCCAATTTCTTCTGCAGGTTTATCAGACATGATTCCTGCAACTGGTAATGAAACTATTTTTTCTTCAGATGAAGTCACTGCACAAACGCCGCCTCTGTTTTCAATAATTAAATTTACGGCTTTGCAAATCATTTCATCAGAAACCCCAATCGCAATAATATTATGAGAATCATGACCAACAGAACTTGCAATGGCGCCTTCTTTGATTCCGAAATTTTTAATAAAAGCAATGGAAGGTTCCGCATTTTTATACCGATTTACAACGGTCATTTTTAAAACATCCGTTACAGTGTTTGAAACTAAATTCCCATCTATAATTAAAGAATCTACTGCTATTTGATTGGTTACTAATTCGCCATCTAAAGCTTCAATAACTCTAATTTTTTCAGCGGTAGATATGAATCTAAAATCTTCTACTTTCTTAATATCAGTATCAAAATTATTCAACACTTCAAAAGGAACCGATTTTACAAAACTTTCTCCGTTTTTAGCAACTAACTCACCGTTTATATACGTTTCTAAAACGTTGAATTCTTTTAAATTATCAACCAAAATAAAATCTGCAGCATCTCCTTTTTGCAACAAACCAACCTCTAAATTATAATGCTTTACAGGGTTTACACAAGCTGCTTGTAATACTTTATAAACATCAATTCCTTTTGCTACTGCTCTTTCACACAATTGATTAATATGACCAACCAACAAATCATCTGGATGTTTATCATCTGAACAAAACATCATATTTTCGAAATGTTGTGGTAATAAAGCTATTAAAGCTTCAAAATTCTTTGCGGCACTTCCTTCTCTAATAAGTACTTTCATTCCTTTTTGCAATTTCTCTAACGCTTCATCATAAGTAAAACACTCATGATCTGTAGAAATTCCTGCAGCAATATATTTGGTAACATCATCTCCTCGTAAACCTGGAGCGTGACCATCTACTGGTTTATTATTATTTTTTGCGTGTTTTATTTTTGCTAACACTTCCTCATCATCAAACAAAACACCTGGATAATTCATCATTTCTGCCAAATATTTAATGTCTGGGTTTTCCATCATTAAATTAATATCATCCGCATCTATAATTGCGCCAGCACTTTCAAAAGAGGTTGCAGGCACACAACTTGGTGCTCCAAAGTTGAATTTAAACGGAACTTTTTTTCCGTTTTCAATCATAAAATCAACTCCTTTTACACCTAAAACATTGGCAATTTCATGCGGATCAGAAACCGTTGAAACGGTTCCATGAATTACCGCTATTTTAGCAAATTCTGATGGAACCAACATCGAGCTTTCTATATGAATATGTGCATCTACAAAACCGGGAAGTATAAAATTTTCTTGGTTGTGATTTGTTTCTTTTACAGAAACAATTTTCCCGTTTTCAACGTAAACTTCTCCTTTGTAAATTCGTTTGTGCTGTATGTCAACTATATTTCCTTGTACAATCATTGCTTTCTGTTTCTAAAACAAAATTACAAAGAATAATAAGCGTTTAAAAGTTTATTTAAGATAGATTATTTGGCCTAAAGGAATAAGTACATCGGTGTTCTTTAGATTATTTTGATAGGCATTGGTTATTTTCATACTACGGAATGCTTTTGTACTTTCAAGACCCAAAGGTATAAAGAATAAAAGCGCTTAGCGGAAGCGTCCTATCCTTTTTCTTCTTTTAAATGAAACACAAAAAAAGGCAATTGCAACCAAAGGTAAAATGACGTACTAGTTCTCAAACACTTACAAAACTAAAAGCGCTTGCTACTTGCCGGCTTGCTATCTGTACTTTATTTATTAACTTTAACGCTTTAAAATGCAACTTTCTAATGCATAAAAACGCGGGTTAACCTGCACAAGATACGTCCATTAAAAGCCAACGCAAAAACAACAAAATCTTTAAAAATAAACAGCTTCAGAAAACATGTCGTCTCCTAAAAAAGTAATAACCATCGGTATTTTAGCCCACGTAGATGCCGGAAAAACTTCAATTACCGAGGCACTACTGCATCATTCAGGAAGCACAACAGCATTGGGAAGTGTAGATAAAGGTTCGGCAATTACAGACGGCTTAACCATGGAGAAAAGCAGAGGAATTTCTATAAAATCCGCTGCTGTTCATTTTACTTGGAAACAGCGTTTGTTTCAACTCGTAGATACTCCAGGCCATATCGATTTTTCTGCGGAGGTAGATCGATCTCTTTCTATCTTAGATGCCGTAATACTGGTAGTTTCTGCAAAGGAAGGCGTGCAAGCACATACGCTAAACCTCTGGGAAAGCTTGACAGAACGCAAACTACCGGTCCTTATTTTTTTTAATAAAATAGACCGCGCTGGCGTTGTAATCGATGCCGTTTTTTTAGATTTTCAAAAAGACTTGGGTGCAAAGCTTTTCGCCCTGAATTATCCAGACATTTCACTTCCAGACGCGCCTAAATTGGTGCCTTTTATAAATTGTGATGCGCATATAACGTCTACAATACTAGACAGCTCTCTAGAAAACCTAGCCGACTGTGACCATTCTTTTCTCGCGCAATATCTCGAAGAAGACACCAGCGATTTAGCAGCTATTTTAGAGAAAGGAAAACAACAAATAAAAGCAAGAGCGCTTTATGGGGTGCTCTTTGGAAGTGCAAAATTAGGCTTGGGCATCGAAGCCTTATTAAACAACATTGTAGCATTAATACCAGCACCAAAAAATAGCTTTCCAACGGCAGCTGCAAAAGTTTTTAAAGTAACATTTGATGAAAAAAAAGGAAGATTGGCCGCTATAAAATCTTACGGAAGCCCATTAAAAAGCAAAGACTTTATTCGATCGCAACAGCTCGATAAAAACATTAAAATTAATCAAATTTTTAAACGGCATCTTGGCAGTTTAGTCCAAATTAAAACATTACATCCCGGAGAAATCGGAGTAATCACCACGTCAGAAATGATACTTCCTGGAGATGTTTTAGGTACAGAAAACTTAGAAGATCACTATGCTAAAATTAGTGAGGCGGTGCTAGACGTGCAGGTAATTGCCGCCAACATTCAAGAATATCAAAAATTAGGAGCAGCTTTAGAAATTCTCAATATTGAAGATCCTATATTAGATTTCAAATGGTTTAAAGAAGAAAAAGAGTTTCACTTAAAAATTTTAGGTCCCATTCAAACAGAAGTACTCAAAGAAAATTTAAGTCAACGATGGGGCATTGAAGCAAGCTTTCACAAACCCAAGGTAATTTATAAAGAAACACCTACCAAAGCGGCAGAAGGCTATGTGCGCTATTGGATGCCAAAGCCATGTTGGGCAATTATGACTTTCTTAATAGCACCGGCACCCTTGGGAAGTGGCGTTTCATTTAAATCGAACGTACGCACAACTGATATTAGCACTAAATATCTGAATGAAGTTAAACGCGCCATTCCTTGGTCTTTAAAACAGGGCATTCACGGGTATGAAGTTACCGATATATCCATTACACTTATCGAAGGCTCTGAACATACGGTGCACTCAAATCCTGGAGATTTTTTATTGGCAACACCGATGGGCGTCCTTAGGGGAATAGAAAATGCTGGGTCTACACTTTTAGAACCCATGTATGCTTTTGAAATTAAAGCAAATCAAGATTTATTAGGACCTATTTCTAGTGATTTAAATCAAATGCAGGCAACAATCGCTGCGCCCGTTTTTGAGGAGGATTTTTTTGTGATGCGCGGAAGCGTATCTGTTACTGCTGCGATGAATTATGCCATAAAATTTAATGCCACTACCTCCGGAAAAGGACGCCTGAAACTAAAACTTGATGGCTATCAAAAAACCACCACTACCGCAGACAAAATTAGAAGCTATAAAGGAGTTTCGCCGCTGAATGAAGCACAATGGATTTTGCACATGCGTGGCGCCTTTAAAGCAGACGAACGTTAATCTTACCATCTGCTTTACCCTAAATATTTTTGGGCTGCATGCGTGTTATTGAAAACGATATCGTTTGCAAGGCGCATAACAAGAACTCTAAAAAAAATGCTTTTCTGCTGCACTAGGTTTTGGCATATGCTCAATACGTTTATTTTGTTTTTGTATGGCTTCATGAGATTACTTCGGTCATACTTCCCTTGTAATGACCGGTAATTATTTTTATTAAACATAAAAAAACCACGACCACATTTTTAAAAGTGATCGTGGTTTTGTGTTTTTTATTATCGACCGCTTACGCGGCATTAAATTAAATAATTAAATAGTTAAAATGATCGTATAGCACGTACGGTACGCAATCTATTTTTCGTGTCATACCCGTCATATCCAGTCCAAACTCTTACATAGGCCTGGTCTGCTTGACGTTCACTGGAACTCCAGTATACACTACCAGACATTCCATCAATAACCGCTTTATTCTCGTATAATTTAGTAAGTTCATCCTTACTAGGTAAATACCAATCATCATATCCATCACTTGTTAAGTTATAACATAAATAAGCAGCATAAGGGCCAGTTCCATGATGAGCAACTATTACATCGGTATTTGCATTTCCAGATCCCAATGCCGTAGAAGTACCTCGAAGAGTAAAATCTCCTGAGCCATTGAACCAATCCGTAACACCAGGGGCAGACTGATCAGAAGGTGCAGCAATTAGACCATGTGTTTCTTCTGCAACATAACCTGTATCTCCAGCTTGGAATATATAAAATATTTTTCCTCCTTGAAAATCATCACCAACTGCTGGTGGTGGTGGTGGTGTTCCTCCAACCCAAGTTGGCACGCCACTTATCATTTGTAGTGTAGCGGCTTCATTTGGTGTAGCAGCTACCACTACCCATGCTGTACCGTTCCAGTATTGCATATCTCCGGTTGTTGTACCAGAAGACTGCCCTTCAGGTGCTACTTCCCAACTTGCTAAACCATCTGCATCAGATTTTAATACTTTACCAACAGCAGGTGAACCTCCTGTAATTTTAACCAAGCCTGTTTCTGAAGTCCCTGTAACGGTTAAATCGGTTAAAGTTCCAACGGAGGTTAAAGAGGAACCTATTACAGTTGCATTTAAGGCAGTTCCTGTTAATGTTCCAGCAGCAGTCGCTTTTGCATACAAAGCATACGGCACACTTACTAATTGGGTGGTACCTGTAATTGTGTAAAGACCATTCCCCGTTGCGTCGATCTCTATTTTTACAAAGTAAGATCCGGTAGACCAAACAATATTAGAGAAAACCCCACTAAGTGTAGTCCCTGCACCTATATAAATACTTAATAAACCATTTGCATTGGTGGTTGGTGTTTGTAATTCTTCATAAACTGCTGTTCCGTTTTCCGTGGTTTGCAAAACACTTATTTTCATAGCTACAACTTGGTTGGCAACAATGGCATTAGCGGCATCACGTACAACCGCTTGGTAACTTATTTGTTCTGGTGATTGCCCAAAAATACTTACTGTAATTAATAGGGCTGCTAAAAGTGTGAATCTTATTTTATTCATGATTTTTCTTAGAGTTTTAAATACTCCTTATAGTTATTTATGGAGCTGTTTTTACGATGTTATTGTACTAGAAATTTCTTGTAATTTTAATTAAAAAGGATCGCCACCTGCTTCTGGTGGTGAACCTGCTTGTGCTTTTTGTGGACTTAAAATTATTAAAGTACCCAAAGCGGTTAATGCTGCGTATTTACTTATTTTTAACACCGCTTCTTTGCGAGAAATAAGGTCGTTATCTGTGTTTTCTTTCATGCTGTTTTCTATTGAATAAATAATTTTTGAGTCTTCACTTCCTGATCATTAGATACCTTTATAAGATACAAACCAACACTAAGTCTTGATGCATCTATGCGATGCGTAGTACTTGTCTGTTTTAGTTTCTGGCTTAATACTAAACGGCCATTTACATCATATAAAACGGCGGTAGCATCTGAGTTTAAGCTTCCTTTAATCATGATTTCTCTTGGAGAAATAGTAGTATAAATCTGTATATAATTAAAGTTATTGTTTTCTATGTCTAAAGCTTTAGCGGTATAATGTAGGTAGAAGCGTCCTGCTCCTTCTAAATCTGCCGAAGGTGTAAACGTGTACTCTTTGTTAGTTAACAAGGTAAAAGTGTTTGTTACTCGATCTTCTAAATACACATTTATATCTGCTGGTAAAGTGGTAGCAAGCGCATCTATACTAATGGTTAACGCTGCTAATTTTGCATGTATACCTAAAGGCACAACCACATCATTAAAATCTGCATAGTCTAAACTTTGTATGGCCATTGCTGAGCCTGAATTGTCAGCCACCAGATTAGAGAAGATTGAAAAACCAGAAGAACTCTGAGAATACGTAGCGGCATCATAACCGATGTCTAAACCTCTAGTGGTGCCTTCTATAAAATAAATATCGGTAGTTGCTTTATCAGTTCCACTGCTTAAACGAACCTTACATAAAGCAACCTCCAAATTTGTTTGCTTTCCATTAATAAAATCATCTGCATTCCCTGTGGTTTGCATGGCGGTTGTAAATGTAACACTACCTCCTGTTGTTTTAGCCTTTACAAAAAAGGCTTGCCCTGGTGCTATTAATTCTGTAATCGCGGGATCTGCTATGGTGGCTGAGTTCCAGACCGTCCAACCATTTGAGGTACCGTCACCATTATAACCATATACGGCTTGGTATTCACCGTCAGTGTTAAATTGACCCTTATTATCAGTAAAGAAACTGTTAAAATCAATGTAGGAAGGATATGGATTTCCTATAAGGTTCCATGCATTTCCTGCACTGTCATCTGAAATCGATACATTTACATCAGCTGTACTTACGGTTCCCGTAAATTTTAACGTGCTGCCGTCTGTGGTGGCTGCTCTATATCCTATACCTGACGATATTATTGTGTTTGCATTGTTAGCAGTATCATAATTTTGATAAGCTCCAGCACTTGTATTATAAGGCGCAAAAGCTCTTAAGTTGCCGGAAGCTGCTAAATTTGTATTTGCAGTGGCAAAAGCTCCAAAAACTTGACCTACAACTGGCGATGAAATTAAATCGTTTGTACCGCCCTCTGCTGAGCCAATTAATGCAGTGTAGCGGTTATAGTTTACCGTACCATTAATGGAGCCCTTAACAATTAGACTTGAGAAGGAACTCGATGTTGAATTTAATGTGGTAGCACTATTAGCAGATATCATAGCACCGGCAGCTACTGTTAAAGAAGCCCCAGGGTCAATCGTTAAAGTATCGAAGTAAGTATTGCTATTAGAAAAGGTAACATCTCCTGTAGTTACAACAATGGCATCTTCTGCAAAGGAAAGAGCAGTAGGGTCGATTGGTGACCAAGCAGTGTTAAAAGTATAGGTTTTTTTTTCATAGGGCTGTAGTAACCCTTCATGAATTGTAATACCATTGTCACTTGTTAAATTGGCGTAAAACACTTGACCAATAGTGTGAACTACTGTACCGCCAGCACTAATAACTTCACCTCCTGAAGAGGTTATGGCATTTTGTGAATGTACGAATTGAGTAGCAAATAAGACACACGCTACAAGCGTGTTTTTTTTAAAGAAATTCATGGGCCCCAGTATAAAATATATTTATAAGTTAACTTTAAATAAATTCAGTTTGATTCATTTATTTAAAGGTGTGGGGGAAGTTCTCTATTACAAAATGTATTAATACACAATGCAATAATGCAAAGAACCTGTTTTTAACATTAAAAAAAGTCAGTATTTATACTGAAATTTAAGTTTTCTGTTGTTTTAAAATTAGCGTGTAAAGTTCTTGGTTAACTCAAACCATTTTTAAAATATGAATTAAAAGAACTCGCTAACAACTTTCCACTAATTGGAGAGGCACGTGTGCATTTACATGATGTGAATACCATGAATTAAATTATAAACTACGATAAAAGAGAAGTGAGTTTTACTTTGAAATAGCTGCCTATAACAAAAAAGTGCCACTAACCTATAAACAAACAGCTTACGATATCTACTTGTAGTTACCATTAATAGTTTAAAAAAATGCTATTTTAATTACCACGATAAAAAACGCTTTATAGAGAGCGTTTTTTATCTTTTTATTGTGAGTAGCAAACTATTTTCTAACTCTTTTAGAAGCTTGTTCTACCTTCAATTTCAAACCTTCTTTATAAACAATAATTTTATCGAGAACACATTTGTCTGAAGCTCCAATAATTTGTGCAGCTAAAATACCCGCATTTTTTGCACCATCTAAAGCTACCGTTGCAACAGGTACACCACCAGGCATTTGTAAGATTGATAAAACAGAATCCCAACCGTCTATAGAATTTCTACTTTTTACAGGAACTCCAATTATTGGCAACGGACTCATAGAAGCTACCATTCCTGGTAAATGAGCAGCACCTCCAGCACCAGCAATAATTACTTTTACGCCTCTTTTATGAGCGTTTTTAGAGTACTCAAATAATTTTTCTGGAGTTCTGTGCGCAGAAACAATATCAACTTCTATTTGAATATCAAAACTTTCTAAAATATCAATTGCTTCTTGCATTATTGGAAGATCAGAATCACTTCCCATTATTATTCCTACCATATTTTTTCAATTATCAATAATCAGTTATCATTGATAACCGACTACTGTTCACTGTTAATTATTTTTACTAATTACCCTAATTGTTTCTTTTACTTTTTGTGCTATTTCTCTCGCTTTATCAATATCACTATTTACAATAGTAACATGTCCCATTTTTCTAAAAGGGCGTGTTTCTTTTTTTCCATAAATATGTGGCGTAACCCCATCAATACTTAGAATTTCTTCTATATTTTGATAAATTACATCACCAGAAAAACCTTCTTCACCAACCAAGTTTACCATAATTCCAGCAACTTTACTATCTGTATTCCCTAAAGGAAGGTTTAAAATACTACGAATATGTTGTTCAAACTGATTTGTATAACTTGCTTCAATTGAATAATGCCCAGAGTTATGAGCTCTTGGAGCCACTTCATTTACTAAGATTTTATCATCTATTGTTTGAAACATTTCAACAGCTAATAAGCCCACAAAATCTAACTCTTTTACAACTTTTAATGCAAGTTCTCTCGCTTTTTCTGCAACTTTAAAATCAATTCTTGCAGGACAAATTACATATTCTACTTGATTTGCTTCTGGATGAAATTCCATTTCTACAACAGGATATGTTTTTACTTCTCCGTCTGCATTTCTTGCTACAATCACTGCTAATTCATTTTTAAACGGAATTAGTTTTTCTGTAATGCATTCTACATTTGGTAAATTTTCTAGATCTTCAATAGTTCTAACAATTTTAACTCCTGTGCCATCATACCCAAAACGTGCAGCTTTCCAAACAAAAGGAAAGTTTACAATATTGTTTTCATAAGAATGTTTTAATTCTTCTAAATAGGCATAATGAGAAAATTCTGCTGTAGGAATTTGATGATCTACATAGAAATTTTTTTGTCTTGCTTTACTTTGAATAATACGTAAATCTTTTGGCTTCGGAAAAATTGTTAAACCTTCCTCTTCCAATTTATCTAACGCATCGATATTTACATTTTCAATTTCTATGGTAAGTAAATCTACTGTTTTTCCAAAACTGTAAACAGCATCAAAATCCAATAAATCTCCAACAATAAATTTGTTACAAATTGCTGCACAAGGTGCATTTTTATTACTGTCTAAAATACTGGTATAAATGTCTAATTTTTGAGTTTCTGCTAAAAGCATTCTACCTAATTGTCCACCACCTAGAACACCTAGTTTAAAATCTGAAGAAAAATAGTTTTTCACGTTGAATATTGTTGTGTTTTAGCAAAAATACACAACTCATTTTAACTAATCTATAAAATTAATTTCTTATTTGTACTGCATCATTACTAATTAAGTTAACAGAATACATTAGCATACCACACCCTTCTTCTCCAATTAACCTACCACCTTCTAAATAATTATAGTTTTTATTATGACAAATACACGTTATAGTTGGTAAGTTTGAAATATCTAAGGATGTTTTACAAGTTCTATCAGGACATTCTAAATCAAAAGCTACGAAGTTTGAAGCATTATTTCTTATAATATAAATTGACCTACCGTTAATTAAATAGGTGTCACTAGTACCATTTATTGTTAAATTTTGATAGCTTGGAAGTCTCGTATTTAAAACTTCTGACACAGATATGCCCATAAAACAATCATTAATTCTTGTGTTATCTTCACAAGATAGTATCGTTGTAAAAATAATTATAAATACTACTTTTTTTATCATTTAATGTTTTTCGTTTATATTTAAACGCTTGCAAGTTACAAATATTTTGTATATTTGTAGTCTAATCTCATTCCTGTAAAGGGTAATGGGATTTTTAAATTATAGTAACTATGAGCGAAATATCCTATTATTCTGCAGAAGGATTAAAGAAATTAAAAGATGAGTTGTTAAAATTAGAACAATTTGAACGACCAAGAGTAACTATCGAAATTGCAGATGCACGAGATAAAGGGGATCTAAGTGAGAACGCAGAATACCATGCAGCAAAAGAAGAGCAATCTCATTTAGAGTTTAAGATTGCAAAATTAAAGAATGTAATTTCTAATGCACGTATTATAGATGAATCTCAATTAGATACTTCTAAAGTATTAATTCATTCTATTGTAAAAATAAAAAATTGCACAAACGGAATGGAGTTTTCTTACACGTTAGTTGCAGATTCTGAAACGGATGTTAGAAACGGAAAACTATCTGTAAATTCACCTATTGGTAAAGGTTTATTAGGTAAAGAAGTTGGTGATACTGCAGAAATTCAAGTTCCTAATGGAATTATGAAATTTGAAGTTATTGCTATTTCTAGATAACGCAATTACTAAGAAGAAGAAGAACGAAGTAATCTCTTTTTCTATTAAAAGATTGCTTCATTAAATTAGAAATAAAGACTTATTTCATTATAAATTCGGATTTTGACACTGTCAAAATCCGAATTCTTTTTTATATTGGTACTTGAACTAAAAATCAACAACTAAACTTTAAAAACTATTCTATGAGCATTTTTACAAAAATAATTACAGGTGAAATACCAAGTTATAAAGTAGCTGAAAACTATGATTTTATTGCTTTTCTAGACATCAATCCAAATGCAAAAGGACATACATTGGTTGTTCCAAAAAAGGAAGAAAACAAGTTGTTTGATTTACCTAAAAAGGAATATTTAGAATTGATGGACTTCTCTTATAAAGTGGCAAAAGCAATTGAAAAAACGGTGCCTTGTTTGCGTGTTGGAATGAGTGTAATTGGTTTAGAAGTGCCTCATGTTCATGTACATTTAATTCCTTTAAATGAAATGGCAGATATTCAATTTGCTAAAAAAGTAAAGTTGACAAATGAAGAGTTTGCTGCTTTGGCGGAAAGAATTGCTAGTAATTTTATATAGCGTTTTAACTATTTTTCTTTTTAGAAGCTATTTCCTGCTTTCACTACTCGCTTTTTTGTTCTGCTGAATTTAGTTCAGCACCCCAAAAAGAGCTTAAACAAACCGTTCAATCAGGGCTAAAATTTTTTAAAAAGGTTTGTGATTACTACGAAGACAAGAGTTTTATAAAAACCAATTATAGAATCCTGCTTTCGCAAGAATAACAAAAAAACTAAACGCTATCTAACAAAACCTGAAAAGTAGTTCCTTTTCCAATTTCTGATTTTTCTACAATTATTTTTCCTTTATGATAATCTTCTACAATACGTTTAGAGAGCGACAAACCTAAACCCCAACCTCTTTTTTTTGTCGTAAAACCAGGTTTAAAAATCTGTTTAAAGAGTTTTTTTGGCATTCCTTTTCCAGTATCAGAAACTATAATTTTAACTTTTTTCTCACTATTTTCTATACGTACTGCCAACTGCCCTTTTCCTAGCATAGCATCAATTGCATTTTTTATTAAGTTTTCTATTACCCAACCAAAAAGCTCTGCATTTAATTTTGTAAAAATTTCATTCTCCTGAGAAGAAAAAGAAAATGAAATCTGTTTAGAACTTCTAGACTCTAAATAATCAAAAGCTTGTTTAGTAACCTCAACAATGTTCTTTCTTTTAAGTTCTGGCGTTGAGCCAATTTTAGAAAAACGATTTGCAATCGTATTTAATCTATGTACATCTTTTTCAATTTCTTCAACATATTTATCATCTACCTTTTCCATTTTTAAAATGGCAATCCAACCTAATAAAGAAGACAAAGGTGTACCTATTTGATGTGCCGTTTCCTTTGCCATTCCTGTCCATAATTTATTAGTCTCCGCAACTTTATTAGAGCTATAAAACATATAAATAACACTTAAAAACAGTAATAAAATAAGAATTAAAGCAATAGGATAGTAGGTGAGTTTATTTAATAAATCTGAATTTCTATAATAAATAAATTGCTTATTTTTTCTATTATAACTAACTTCAATAGGTTCATTTTCAGATTTCATTTTCGCCAATTGCTCCTCTAAATACTCAGATTTTAAAGCCTTTATAGAATCTAGATTTTGAAAATATTCTATTTTACCGTTTTCATCAACCAAAATCATTGGAATATTGTTATTATTCTCAATTACTTTTAAGGGTAAATCTACATTGGCATTTAAATCTGTATTTGTAGCAATTTCTTTTTGAGCAGTTGCTAAAATTTCCATTTTAATACGTTCTTCTTGTTTAAATTTCTGAAAGAAAACAGAGGTATTCCATAAGATTAAGGAGACTATTATAAACGAAACAAGTATGGAAATTCGTTTAAATAAAAGTGTGTTTGTATAAAAATTCATGAAAACAAATATAAACTATTCCACTATATAACTCATTTGTAGAATTCATAGTATCTTTACGTACCTAAATTTTTTGAGAATGCTTTCTATAGATCCAAAAGAAATAAAAACAGGAGAATTACATGGTTATTTATTAGGCGCAATTGCACCAAGACCAATTGCTTTTGCCAGTACAATTGATGCAGAAGGAAACCCTAATTTATCACCTTTTAGTTTTTTTAACGTTTTTGGTTCAAACCCACCAATATTAATTTTTTCTCCAGCACGAAGAGTTAGAGATAACACCACAAAACATACATTAGAGAATGCTTTAGCAACGAAAGAGGTTGTTATAAATGTTGTAAATTATGATATTGTACAACAAATGTCTTTGAGTAGTACAGAATATCCTGAAGGTGTAAATGAGTTTGAAAAAGCTGGTTTTACAATGTTAAAATCTGATAAAATAAAACCTTTTAGAGTTGCAGAATCTCCAGTACAGTTTGAATGTAAAGTAAATGATGTCATTTTTACGGGTGATAAAGGTGGAGCAGGTAATTTAATTGTTTGTGAAGTTGTGAAAATTCATATTTCTGAAAATGTGTTAGACGAAAACGGAAACATAGATCAGTATAAAATTGATTTGGTTGCAAGAGCTGGTGGAAGCTATTACACCAGAGCTAGAGATGGCTTTTTCGAGATTCCAAAACCGATATCAACATTGGGTATTGGTGTTGATAAGATACCCGTAGAAATAAGAAACAGCACTGTTTTAACAGGAAACAATTTAGGTATGTTGGGTAACGTAGAGCAACTACCAACAACAGAAACTGTTAATAACTTTGGTAAAGAACATACACACTTTATAGGATTAGAACTCACAAAAAAACATACATTTGCTAAAGATTTTTTAAGTAAAAACGATGTAGAAAGTGCTTGGAAAGTACTTTTATTAAAATAGAAATTATGGAAGTTATTGGTAAAGTAAAGTTAATAGGAGAAGTACAAACGTTTGGAACTGGTGGATTTAGAAAAAGAGAGGTAGTTGTAACTACTGATGAGCAGTATCCACAAATGATTATGATAGAATTTGTGCAAGACAAATGTGAATTATTAAATAGTTATGCTGTAGGGCAAGATGTAAAAATTTCTATCAACATACGTGGTAGAGAGTGGATTAACCCTCAAGGTGAAGCTAAATATTTTAACTCGCTTCAAGGGTGGAGAATAGAAAGTTTAGCACAATCTGCTCCAAGTAATTTACCTCCAGTAGATAAATTTGAACCAGCAGCATCTGTTTCAGATGAAGAGCCAGACGATTTACCATTCTAGATAGTAGATATTAAATAAATAAAAAAGAGCGCAATTTGCGCTCTTTTTTATTGTTATAAAAATAAATATTATTTTTTCTTTTCTTCTTTTTTAGGCATCGGACCACGTAAGTGAATAACTAATCCGTTTAAGAAATTACGTAAAATTTGATCTCCACATTCTACATATTTTGGATGTTCTTCATTTCTAAATAAAGCGCCTAATTCTCCTTTACTTACTTTAAAATCTACCAAAGCGCAAATTTCTACAATATCTGTATCACGCAATTTGTGCGCCACACGAAGTTTCTTTAAAATATCGTTATTTGTTAATCCCATACTGCAAATGTAATTATTTTTTAGTCTACAACTTGAAAAATTGCCCAAGCATAAACAGCAAATCTTGCAAATCTAAATAAACCAAAAAGAATTACATTTTTAAAAGGGTATTTAATCATACCTGCTGCCATACAAGTGATAGCAAAAGGAATAGGAAGTAATGCTCCTCCAATTATTAAAAAACCACCCCATTTACTGGTGTTTTTTAAATTTTTAGCCATTTTAACCTCTAAATAAACTTTTACAGCTTTAATTTTTAAAATCATTTTACCTATATAATAAGATAAAAGTCCACCAATATAAGACAAGGCTGCAAGAATGGATAAATTTAAAACAGGATCAGCCGTTTTTTTTGTCCAAGCAATAAATATTTCAGGAGGAATTAATCCAAGGATTGTTTCAGAAATAAAGAAAGTAGTAAAAACACCTAACTTAGAAAATGTTTCTGTAATAATTTGTAATCCATCATTAATATTATAAACATACCTGTTCAATAAAAATAATAGTAAAACAATTATAGTAATGGGAAAAAAAGCTTTTTTTAAACTTCCCCATACAAACATATAAAACCCAGTTCTAGAAAAGTAGCTATGTAATAACTTTGCTCTCTCGCCTTTCGTTTTTATTCTTTTCTTTCTTGCCATTTTTAGTTTCTATATTATTTGAAACAGATTGCAAAAATAAGAACTAAAAAGTTATTATAGACTACAATAAAATTAGATTAACGTTTTTAGAAGTTTGTTTTGTATTATTATTTTTTATACTTTTTGGTTAACTAGATTAGGTTACCAAATTCAGCGCCTCATGAAAACAAAATTACTTTCAATAAAAGCAAGTCTTAAAATGAAATTGTAAAGAAAAAAAACTATTTAATTCTACTATTTCTTTTTAGTATTCACACACAATTTTAATAAAAGCAGCAACAGTTGGTGGTGTTCAATTAAAACAAGAATCTCATTTTTTCTTAAAGAAATTGAGATTTACAAAACAAAAACTTTATCTGTTAATGAACTAGCAGTATCAAACACATTAATTTATCAAATTTCTGCCAACAATATTTTGAATATAAATGGCATCAATTTTTGATGCCATTTTTTTGTTGTCTATTTTTACAAGATGATTTGGCTCACAGAAAAAATTGAATTCCCACCGTATGATCTTACTACAGATGACGGCATTATTGCTTTAGGTGGAGATTTATCTGAAGAACGATTAATTTACGCTTACAAAAACGGAATTTTCCCTTGGTTTTCTGAAGGAGATCCCATTGTTTGGTATTGCCCCCATGAAAGAATGGTTTTATTTACTGATGAAATTAAGATTTCAAAATCGATGAAGAGAATCATCAAAAAAAATGATTTTACAATTACTGAAAACAAGGCTTTTGAAGAAGTCATTTACAACTGTAAAAACATAAACAGAAGTGATGGTTTTGGAACTTGGATTACGGATGATATGGCACAAGCTTACATCAATTTACATAAAAAAGGAATTGCAAAATCTATTGAAGTCTGGCAAAACAATAAACTAGTTGGTGGATTGTATGGACTAGAGATAAACACTGTTTTCTGTGGAGAAAGTATGTTTAGCAAAGTTTCTAATGCTTCTAAATTAGCTTTTATTCATCTTGCAAAAAACAAGAACTACACATTAATAGATTGCCAAATTTATAATGAACATTTAGCTAGTTTAGGCGCCAGAGAAATTGATAGAAATGATTTTTTAAAAGCTCTTTAAATTTATTTTTACTACTATTACATTGTTCTTCACTCTTTATAATTCTTAACACTGCAATAAAAAAAAACAGTACGCACTAGTTGTTTTGAATATAAAAACCAATCTTAAAAAAAGAAAATGCCTAACTATAAAAGATAGCGAATAAAATTTTCATAAAAAAAATCCTGAGCAATTGCTCAGGATTTTAAATACACTATGAAGCGTTTATTATTTTTTAGCTAACAAATCTCTAATTTGTGCTAACAATTCTTCTTGACTTGGTCCTGTTGGAGCTGGAGCAGGCGCTGGAGCTTCTTTTTTCTTCATACTATTCAAACCTTTTACAATCATAAACATTACAAAAGCAACAATTATAAAGTCGATTACATTTGTTAAGAAATCTCCATATAAAATGGCAACTTCACCAACAACCTTTCCGGCATCATCTACCACACCTTCTTTAGCAATATATTTTAAATCTTTAAAATCAGCATTAAATAATAAGCCAATTAACGGAGAAACAATTCCTCCTGTAAAAGAGGTAACAACTTGTTTAAACGCTGCACCCATAACAAAACCTACTGCAATATCAACAAGGTTTCCCTTCATTGCAAAGTCTTTAAACTCTTTAAGCATTCCCATTTTTGTGTGTTTTTAATTAATTATTAGGTTACTAAAATAATAAAAAAAAATTACTTTAGCAATTTCCTAACTCGTTGAGAAATTGCCGTAAGTGTTTCGTAAGGAATTGTTTCTGAAACGTCTGCAATATTTTGTATCATTTCTTGATTATTAAAAATGATAACTTCATCACCTTCTTTACAATCAATCTTTGAAACGTTTACCATAATCATATCCATGCAAACATTCCCAACAATTGGTGCTTTTTGGTTATTTATGATTACATAACCTTTTTTATTTCCTAACCTTCTTGAAATACCATCTGCATGACCAATAGGAATTGTTGCTGTTCTTGTCTGCTTTTTAGCTACAAATGCTCTATTGTAACCAACTGTTTCTCCTGGTTCTATAGTATGAATTTGAGAAATTATAGATTTTAAATTATGTGTATTTTTAAGTTTAGAAGTTTCTAACTTATCATTTCCAAAACCATATAAACCAATACCAATTCTTACCATATCAAATTGTGCTTTTGGGTAATTAACAACTCCAGAAGTATTTAAAATATGCAACATTGGTTCATACGCTAAATGATTATAAAATTGCTGAACGATAGCAGTAAAATTATTAATTTGATTTATTGTAAAATCTTGCTCTTCTAAGTCTTCACTCGCTGCTAAATGAGAAAATAAAGACTGCACTTTTATATGATTTGTTTCTTTTAAAATACTTAAAATCTTAGGAATATCAGTATGCCAAAAACCTAATCTATTTAAACCTGTGTTAAATTTTAGATGAATTGGGTAATTCATTAACGGAGTTTCGTCTGCTAATTTTAAAAAAGCATTTAAAATTGTAAAACTGTATAAATTTGGTTCTAACTTAAAATCAATTATAGATTGTAAATTTTGAACCAGTGGATGTAATACTAAAATAGGTGTTTTTACACCTGCTTCTCGCAACGCAATACCTTCATGAGAATAAGCTACAGCAAAATAATCTACTTTATCTTCTAAAAACTTTGCCACTTGCACTCCATCACTTCCATAGCCAAAAGCTTTAACAACTGCTAAAATTTTAGTTGCTGGTTTTAGCTTTTTTTTAAAATAATTTAGATTATGCAATAATGCATTTCCATCAATTTCTAAGACAGTTACATGATTATTCATCTGTAGGTTTTTCTTCTTTTGAAGTAATTTCTTGTTGTTGCTTTTGCTTTGCTTTAAAATATGCAGCTCTGCTTAAAGGTTCATATTCTTGCGTTTCACCCAACATAACAATATTGTCATTTTGCGCTTTTCTAAAACTATAATGTGCTAAATTTCCTGTATGTGTACAAACGGCATGCACTTTAGTTACATATTCTGCAGTTGCCATTAAAGCGGGCATTGGTCCAAAAGGATTTCCCTTAAAGTCCATGTCTAAACCTGCAACAATTACTCTAACTCCGCTGTTTGCTAAATCATTACAAACTGCAACAATTTCATCATCAAAAAACTGAGCTTCATCAATACCAACAACATCTACATCATTTACAAGTAACCTAATATTCGATGCCACAGGAACCGGTGTAGAGCGAATTCTATTATCATTATGAGAAACAACTTCTTCTTCATCATAACGTGTATCTAAAGCAGGTTTAAAGATTTCTACGCGTTGTTTTGCAAACTGTGCTCTTTTTAATCTTCTAATTAATTCTTCGGTTTTACCAGAAAACATAGAGCCGCAAATTACTTCTATCCAACCAAATTGTTCTGTATGATTTACTGTATTTTCAAGAAACATTTTGTAATTTTAAGGCTTTAATAATTTAAATTATGTGTTACTTTGGTTTTCAACAAATTTATTAAAATTAACTAGGAAAAATTAACTTCAACTTACAACTTATGCACAAAAAACTAGAAAGTGATTTAATTAGTTTAGCACACAGCATTTTACAGATGAAAAATAAAGACAATGTGCTCGCTTTAAAAGAAAAATCGCAAGAAATTTATGAGAAATTATCTCTTTTAGCGTTTGTTGAAGAATATGTAAACACAACTCCTAATTTAAAAGAGACCAAAGAAGAACTAATTTCTAAAGTTGAAAAAGCGATAGCAGTTAAAAATACTATTCTTGAGGAAATTATTGAAATAGAAGATGCAGAAACAGGTATTTATAATTTAGAAGACCACTCTTTACAAGTTTCAACAGAAGAAATTTTAGAACAACCTTTTGATGATTTAGAAGATATCATAAATGCCAATAAAGAAGCTAGCACTCGTTTTAAAGACGATGTAAAAGATGTTGCAGGAATTAAAATAACTACTTTAGAAGAAGAGTTAAAAGACACAATTCCTGTTGATGTAATGGCTGATTTATTTGAAACCGTTGCTGTAAAATCTTTAAATGATAGATTGCAAACAAATATTCAGATAGGTTTAAATGACAGAATTATTTTTGTGAAAAACTTATTTGAAGGCAGTCAAGAAGACTTTAATAGAGTAGTTTCTCAACTAAACACATTCAAAACTGAGAAAGAGGCTAAAAAATTTATCAATAAAATGGTAAAGCCAGATTATAATTGGTCTAAACAAGAAGAACTAGAAGCTCGTTTTATGAATATAATTGAACGTAGGTTTGCTTAAAAATCAAAATTTGAAACCTATTTTAATCCATACGCATTTTCATAAGCGAAGAACGGGTGTTACTAGAAGTATAGAAAATGTACTGCCTTTTTTTATCGATACATATGAAACGTATATTTATGGATATAATGTAGAAGGGAATAAAATTACAACATCAAAATTAAAATCAATCTTATTTTCTGATAGAGAAGTTGTTGTTCATTGTCATAGAAACAATGAAATAATGAGGATGCTTTTCTTCCGTTTTTTAGGAGCAAAATTCAAATTGATTGCAACGCGCCATGCAGAAACGGTTCCGTCTGGCTTAACAATGAAACTGTTAAAGAAAGCAGATAAAGTTGTAACGCTCATAGAAAATATGAGTAAAAATTTAGGTATTAAAAACACAATTGTTGGCCACGGAGTAGATGTCAATTTATTCTCTCCAAAAGCAAATATTAGCGTAGAAAATATTACGCAAGAAAACATCATTTTATGTGCTGGTAGAGTGCGTAAAGCAAAAGGACAAGTCGTTTTAGTTGAAGCTGCAAAAGTTTTAAAAGAACATCAAAATTGGGCGCTGGTAATTGTTGGTAAAGTTGATAAACCTGCCTTTTTAAACGCATTAAAAGAAATTACAAAAAAGTATTCGATAGAAAATCAAGTTTATTTTATTGATGAAACCTCTGATATTATTTCATATTATCAAGCAGCAAAAATTGCAGTTGTGCCCAGTTTTTCTGAAGGATTTTCTCTAGTTACAGCAGAAGCAATGTCTTGTGGGTGTTCAGTAATTGCAACAAAAAATGTTGGCGTTCATTCTTCTTTAATTTCACATAAAAAAAATGGCTATTTGTTTGAAGCTGGTACTATTGCTGAATTAGAAAAACTGCTAAAAAAATTAATAACTAAAGAAATTCCTCTCTTAGGAAAAGAAGCTAGAGAAGAAATTCTAAAAAATTGGAGTTCAAAAAAAGAAGCAGAAAACTTAATTAAGGTATATCAATCAAAATAGGTTTTAAAAATAACAAACTGTAACAAACTCTATTTGTAATCGTCTCAAAAGAAAACCTAGTAACATGAAACGATTAGCAACAATTTTCTTCGCATCATTTATAGTAAATGTATCAGCACAAGAAGTAGCTTTTAACAAATTCTATAAAACCAATAAAGACAAATCAACTTTTTCAATCAATTTATCAGCTTCTTTAGCAGGTTCTTTTTTAGACAATGAAGATGATGGAGATATTATGAATGTAATTAAAAAATCTAGTGACTTTAAATTAATGATTTTTAATAATGAAGATCATACTATCTCAAAAGATTTTAACAAATTCAAAAGAAAAAACAACTTAAAAACTCTTGTTAGAGTAAAAGATAAAGACAGTAAAGCTGAATTATATTTTATTAAAAAAAACAATTACATAAGAGAAATTATTATAAGAGCAAATAGTGATGATGATAAACTCGTTTTATTTGGCTTAAAGACCAAAATAACAAAAGATGAGTTATCAGCTATGATGTCTTCATCAGATATAAATATATCTTCCAATTAATTATTAAAAGAGAAGATTGTTTTATCCAATCTTCTCTTTTAATAATTCTATTACTTTTTTACTATTTCCAATAAAAATTTCATCCTCAACGATAAAAACAGGTCGCTTTAAAAAAGTATATTCCTCTAAAATGTATTGTCTATACTCTGCTTCAGAAATAATTTGACTTTTTAAATCCATAGATTTATACAACTTTGCACGTTTATTAAACAAGGCTTCATAACTATTAGAAAGCGTATACATTTCCTCTAATTGAGCTACAGTTACAGGTTTTGCTTTTATTTCTTGTCGATCAAAACCAGCTGTATTCACTTCTTTTAAAATTCTTCTGCAAGTATCGCAAGTTTGTAAAAAGTAGACTTTCTTCATTGTATTTATCTGTATATTTACTGCGAATTTAAAGATAAAAAATGACGACACAATTTGATGTTTTAAAAAAATCTAGAGCGCTAATTTTAAAAGTTATCGATGGATTAACAATTGAGCAATTACATGCGATTCCAACAGGGTTTAAAAACAATATTGCTTGGAATGTTGCACATATAGTTATTACTCAACAATTATTACATTATAAATTATCAGGTTTAGACTGTTTATGTCCAGATGAATTAATTGAAGAACATAAAAAAGGCACTTTACCTACAAAAAATTTTACGGAAGAAGAGTTTGAAGAAGTAAAAGATTTATTAGCTGGTTTACCAGACACCTTAGAGGAAGATTTTGAAGCAGGTATTTTTGAAAATTACACAGAATACCCAACAAGTACAGGTTTCGTTTTAAATTCAATAGAAACGGCAATTAGTTTCAATAATTTTCATGAAGGAATACATTTAGGAATTATTATGTGTATAAAAAAATTAGTATAAATTTTCTATGGATTATTTCTTAATAGCAACCGTTCTAATAGTGCTGTCAGCAGCTTTTGGATATATTAATACAAAGTTTTTGAAGCTGCCAAATACTATAGGTTTAATGCTGATAACCATACTGTTTACATTAGCCGTTTTTGCTTTAAGTTATTTTGATGACACCTTACTTATCAAAGAAAGAGAACTCATTACAAGTATTGATTTTAAAACAGTTCTTTTAGATATTATGCTAAGTTTTTTGCTATTTGCAGGAGCTTTACATACCAATTTTCAGCAATTAAAAATTCAACGAAAACCAGTATTAATTTTTGCAACTTTAGGAACTTTAATATCTACTTTTTTAACAGGTATACTTGTTTTTTACGCACTTAAAATAATACATCTTGATGTTGATTTTATCTATTGCTTATTGTTTGGAGCATTGATTTCACCTACAGATCCTATAGCTGTTTTAGGAATTATGAAAAAAGTTGGCGCTCCAAAAAAATTAGAAACAAAAATTGTTGGAGAGTCATTATTCAATGACGGAGTTGGAGTTGTAATCTTTTTAACAATCTATCAAATAGCAAAAGGTGGTAGCGAAATATCTGTAAGTCATATCGCAGAATTATTTTTAGTTGAAGTAGGTGGAGGTATTATTCTTGGAGGTATTATTGGTTGGGTAACTTACAGATTACTAAAAAGCATTGATGATTATGACACAGAAGTTATTATAACATTAGCTGCCGTTATGGGAGGAACGTTATGTGCCCAAAAGCTCCACTTATCGGCACCATTAGCAATCGTTACAGCAGGTTTAATTATTGGTACAGATACAGTTAGAAAATCTTCTATGAGTGACGTTACAGAAGTGTATGTAGATAAATTTTGGGAATTAATAGACGTTCTTTTAAATACGGTTCTTTTTGTTATGATTGGAATGGAAATTCTAGTTTTAACCTTAGATGCAAGTTACATTTTGGCTGGTTTTATAACAATTCCGTTATTATTAATTGCAAGATATATTTCGTTATTATTACCAATAAAACTCTATGCGAAAAAATTAGATTTTGTTCCGAAAACAAATTTAATTATGACTTGGGGTGGCTTAAGAGGAGGTATTTCTATTGCTTTAGCTTTGAGCCTAACCCAAACAATGGAGCGTGATTTATTTTTAGTAATGACCTATATAATTGTTGTGTTTTCAATACTTATTCAAGGATTAACAGTTGGGAAATTAATAAAAAAATTCACTTAATAAAATGTAATCTATTTTAAGATTGACTAACAATTTATAAAATGAAATTCAACACAAAAACAATTCACGGAGGTCAAAAACCAGAAGAAGCTACAGGCGCAGTAATGCCTCCAATATTTCAAACATCTACATTTGCACAATCTAGTCCTGGTGTACATAAAGGATATGGATATGCTAGAGGAGCAAACCCAACAAGAACTGCATTAGAGAATAGTTTTGCAGCAATTGAAAACGGAACTCATGGTTTTGCATTTTCATCAGGCATGTCTGCAATAGACTGTGTTTTACGGTTATTAAACCCAGGAGATGAGGTTATTGCTGGAGATGACTTATATGGAGGAACCTACAGAATGTTTACTCAATTATTCAAAAAATACGGATTAGAATTTACTTTTGTTGATATGGATTCTGTTACAAATGTTACAGATGCAATTAATGAAAGAACGAAATTAGTTTGGTTAGAAACACCAACAAATCCATTAATGAAAATTGCAGATATTGAGGCAATTTCAACTGCTGTGAAAGACGTAAACTCTGACATATTAATTTCTGTAGACAACACTTTTGCAACTCCTTATTTACAACAACCTTTAACTTTAGGAGCAGATATTGTAATGCATTCTGCAACAAAATACTTAGGAGGACACTCAGATTTAATAATGGGAGCTTTAATAGTTAAAGATGCAAAATTAGCTGATGACATTCATTTTATTCAGTTTGCTGCAGGAGCAATTGCTGGCCCAATGGATTCTTTTTTGGCATTGCGTGGGATAAAAACATTACACCTTAGAATGCAACGTCATTGTGAAAATGGAAAAGCAGTTGCTAATTTCTTAAAGAATCACCCAAAAGTTGGATTGGTTTATTATCCAGGTTTTGAAAGTCATCCAAACCATGAAATTGCAAAAAAACAAATGAAAGATTTTGGAGGAATGGTTTCTTTTCATTTAAAAGATAAAAGCAAAGAAGCTACTTTTAAATTTTTAGAAAACACTCATCTTTTTACGTTAGCAGAATCTTTAGGAGGTGTAGAAAGTTTAGCAAATCATCCAACAACAATGTCACACGCTTCAATTCCTGAACCAGAACGTTTAAAAATAGGAATTACAGATTCTTTAATTAGACTAAGTGTAGGTATAGAAGATGAAGAAGATTTATTGAAAGACTTAGAGCAAGCCTTGAATAGATAAAATTAACCACAAACAAAGAGTGTAAATGGCTCTCTTTTTAAATCTACTAAATAATTAGATTTATTCAGCGAATCTAAGGGTGTCTTAATAGAATAGTGGAGTATTAAAATTGAGGTGATAAACCAATCCTAACTGCATATTAATTAACCATTCATTGCTTTTATTTTCAACAACACTTGCCTGTAAACCATCAATTTTATCAGAAAAGAAATATTCATAACTATACGAGGCAGAAATGTCTAACTTTTTAGTTATTTTAATTCTTGTTCCTATTCCTAGGTTTAAAGAAAAAGCTTGACCAGAACCTATTGCCAATGAATTTTCTAAAGTATATTTTTGTGGTAAAACACTTCTATCTTCCTTCCAATCACCTAGATCAGATTTTAAACTGTTTGTATAGAAAGAGTATTTAATTCCAAATGTAAAAAATGGATTCAAAACCATCTCTGAATAAGGATAAAAAAACTCCTCTAAAGGTCTTAAATAGTATTCCATGTTTACACCAAAATTAATCATTCTAGCAGTTCCTTTCATCGCTCTTAGTTGTTCTCCTGAATAACTTTGACTAGCGGCATAAATTCCATGATGCTCAAGTTTATTCTTACCTAAAAATTGAAGTTCTGTTTTTACCATAATATGATTATACATACCATTATTTGGGTCCCAACGAAGAGTTTTATTAAAAAAATGCAAATAATGAGCTACAGAAATAGCCATGCCATTGTTTCTAAAGTTGCTTCCAAAGTTTTCTCTTTGTCCGTAATCTGTTTGTAAACTAGTAGAACCTACAAACACCCCTATGTCATGAGTAAAATGTTGAGCTTTAACTTCTAGAAAAAAAACAATTACAAAAATTATTGTAATATGTGTTCTCAAGATTTAGGGGTCTTAAAGTAAGTTACAAATATATTAAAATTACTCTAATAATAAAACTACTTGTTAATTTATAACAATAAAAGTCTCATTTAAGTAGTAATTTGCTCTTAATTTTAAAGTAGTATTAAAATAAATAATCTTTTCAGGAAGTAATTTTTTAAGGTAATTACCTGTATCCCATTTATTGTTTTTATTACTATCTACTATAGCTCTAAGACTATATTCTTTAGGTTCTAGGAGGTCAAACTGTAATGTCTCTGACGCTTTAACAAACCTTCGTTCTATAAGATTACTCTTATCTTTTCCAGAAAGAAGTTCGATAATTAAATTTTCAGCATCTGTATTTACAATATTTAACGTAATTCTACCATAATCTTCAATATCTTTGGTTCTTAAATTAAAGTTTAAGGTATCATTTTGTTGCTCAAAAACATCAGCGAGTGCGCCTGGAAAAATTTTAATATTATAACTGTCTTTCTGTTTTTTATCAAAAAAAAGCCCTATTTTATTTTCCTTTAAAGAAATAAAACTAGAAAAAGGGACTGAAATTGTATCTTTATCTGTTAATTTAATTTTACTTGTATCTATTTTTACAATTGGGTTATTGGTTTTTAAAAAGAACGTGTCTCTAAAGTGAAATGAGCCACTTATAGAAGAGTTAACAATTAGAGAATCTATTTTCTTTTTTCTTAGTTTTACTGTTACAGTATCTAAAAAACTGGCATTTGAAACAATAAAATTCAATGAATCTAGTTCAAAAGGTGTAAACCAGTAATTTAAAGTGTCTTTATCTATTTCAAACTTTGAAATGCTTTTAAAATTTTCTGGAACTTCAGATTGAATTTTAACTTTAAAATCTTTTACTTCTCCTTCATAACCAAAAGCAATTTTACCTTTACTAAGTTCTTTTCCTCGTTTAAACTTGTAGGGCTGTATTTCATTAAATAACATAATTGGTTTTTCTATAATACTATCTTGTGGTAATGAAATAGTATCAGAATAAAAACCTATTTTTTCTGTTTTTGGGTTAAATAAGTAATCATTTGAAGTTTCTTTCAATGCAATCATTAAATACTTCCCTTTTTTAAGGTTAGAAAAGTTAAAATTTGTGGTATCTAAAGTATTTGTAACATAATTTGGTTTCTTTTTGAATATAATTGAATCTGTAAAAGAACTATCAATTTTATATAATAAAACATTAATATTATCAGGCGTTTTATCTAATAAAGCATCTTTAATTGTTCCTTTAGATTTTAACGAATCTATATAGTTTCCTGTTGAAAAAACATATTTAAACCCCTCTAATGGAATACCCTCATTATTGTCTTCAACGGCATTTCCAAAATTAAAAATATAGGTAGTATTTTTAACTAAAGTATCTAATATTTTAATATTTATAAATTTACTTGCAGATCCTTGAGGCGTTATTAATGCAGGACTTTTTAATGGTGGAGAAACCACCAGTTGCTTATTTATATCTTTAAGTTTGACATACTCATTAAAATAAATTTTAATTTCTTTTTTATCAAAATTTAAAGTTTCATAAGGCGGATTAGAAGTAACAAATAAGGGTGCTTCTTCATCTTTTGGGCCACCATCTGGCCTACCTGTTCTTGCGCAATTAAAAATAATTGCTAAAATAATTGTGTAAAAAAAGAATCTAAATATGTGTTTCACAAAAGCAAATTTGTTACAAATTAACAATTAATTTTCCATTTAAAAATCATAAAACTCATTCAGTATACGCCATTGTTAAAATACTGATTTTAATACCCGCTGTTTTTTGTAGTTCTTTTGCACAAGCCTCTAAAGTTGCACCCGTAGTTATAACGTCATCAATTAATAAAACATGTTTGTCTTTAAAGATTAAATGATCATTGAGTAAAAATTTTGTTTCTAAATTATTAAAACGTTCAAAGCGGGCTTTAAAAGTTTGTGTTTTTGATGCAGAAGTTCTAATTAATATATCTTCAATAAATAAAACTTCTAGAAAATTACTTAAAGCTTCTCCAAATTTTGTTACTTGATTAAACCCTCTTTGTTTTAATTTTTTTTGATGAAGAGGAACAGGAATAATATAATTAACATCAGAAAATTGCTTATTTTCTTTCAAAATTTCTCCCAACCAATTCCCAAAGAAAGTTCCAATTTCTTGATTTCCTTTGTATTTTAAATCATGTATTAACCTTTTTGTAATTCCTTCTTTCCTGTAAAAGAGCAAAGAATTAGCCTTTTCAATTGCTATTTTCCCGTAAAAACTTTGCGCAATTTTGTTATCACGATAATTTACAAAATTGGTTAACGGCAAATCATGTCTGCAAAAAGTACATAAAACCTTTTCATTAATTATTAATTGATTTTGGCAATTTGCACATAATTTGGGATAGAATAGTTGGAAAAAGTCTTTTAAAATTTGCATCTTTACCTCACGTTTTTTTGAGAAAGGTAAATAATAAAAAATAGAATTACAATTGACAAGCAGGATAAAGTTCTTTAAAGAAGCTGTAAAAAACCTTAAAACACTAGGCACTGTAACTCCTAGTTCGCGTTTTTTAGCGAATAGGATGTTAAAAGAAATTGATTTCTCTAAAGTTGAAGTTTTAGTTGAATTAGGTCCTGGAAGTGGTGCTATTACAAAGCATATTTTAAACAACTTACCACCAAATGCAACTTTAATTTGTTTTGAAATTAACGAGACTTTCTACAGTCAATTACTAGAAATTAAACACACACAACTAATTGTTATTAAGTCTTCTGCAGAAAAAATAGAAGAAGAACTTAATAAGTTAGGTTTTTCAAAAACTTGTCATATTATTTCAAGTTTGCCTCTTACTATTATTCCAGAAGTAGTTTCATCAGAAATTTTAGACAAGTCGTTTCAAGTATTAGAAAATGGTGGAACTTATATTCAATTTCAATATAGTTTAACCTATTTTAAAAAATTAAAAACAGTTTTTAACAAATCTATTTCCTTAGATTTTGAGCCATTAAACCTTCCTCCAGCTTTTGTTTACCGCTGTAAAAAAGTCGTTTAACTTTTTCTTGAAAAACTTGTGTAAACGTTTATCTTTGTCGCCATTATGGCAAAACAAGAAGATCAATTTAAAAAAGTACTATCGCACGCAAAAGAATATGGTTATGTATTTCAATCTAGTGAAATTTATGACGGTTTAAGCGCGGTTTACGATTACGCTCAAAATGGTGTTGAGTTAAAGAAAAATATTAGAGATTATTGGTGGAAAGCAATGGTTCAAATGAATGAGAACATTGTAGGTATTGATGCCTCTATCTTAATGCACCCTACAACTTGGAAAGCTTCTGGTCATGTAGATGCATTTAACGATCCTTTAATTGACAATAAAGATTCAAAGAAAAGATATAGAGCAGATGTTTTAATTGAAGATTATTGCGCTAAAATTGAAGGAAAAATTAATAAAGAAGTAGCCAAAGCAGAAAAGCGTTTTGGAGACACTTTTAATAAAGAGGAGTTTATTTCTACTAACGGAAGAGTTGTTGGTTATCAAGAAAAAATAAATACTATTCTTGCAAGAATGGGCACCTCTTTAGAAAACGAAGATTTAGTAGATGTAAAAGCATTAATTGAAGAATTAGAAATAGCAGATCCTTTAACTGGCTCTAGAAACTGGACAGACGTTAAGCAGTTTAACTTAATGTTTGGAACAAAATTAGGTGCTTCTGCAGAAACTGCAATGGATTTATATTTACGTCCAGAAACAGCTCAAGGAATTTTTGTGAACTTTTTAAATGTTCAAAAAACTGGGCGAATGAAAATTCCTTTTGGAATTGCGCAAACAGGAAAAGCTTTTAGAAATGAAATTGTTGCAAGGCAATTTATTTTTAGAATGCGTGAATTTGAACAAATGGAAATGCAATTTTTTGTAAAACCAGGAACTCAAAAAGAATGGTATGATCAATGGAAAGAAACACGTTTAAAATGGCACTTATCTTTAGGATTGGGCGCTGAAAATTATCGTTTTCATGACCATGATAAATTAGCACATTACGCAGATGCAGCAGCAGATATTGAGTTTAATTTCCCTTTTGGATTTAAAGAATTAGAAGGAATTCATTCTCGTACAGATTTCGATTTAAAAGCACATGAAAAATTTTCTGGTAAGAAATTACAGTATTTTGATCATGAAGAAAATAAAAGTTATGTGCCTTATGTTGTAGAAACTTCTATTGGTTTAGATAGAATGTTTTTAGCAGTTTTCTCTAACTCTTTAGTTGAAGAAGCATTAGAAAACGGAACAACACGTACGGTTTTAAAATTACCAGCAGTTTTAGCCCCTTTTAAAGCAGCAATTTTTCCATTGGTTAAAAAAGATGGATTACCAGAAGTTGCTCGCACAATTATGGATGATTTAAAATGGGATTTCAATGTTTTTTATGATGAAAAAGATGCTGTTGGAAAGCGTTATAGAAGACAAGATGCAGCAGGAACTCCTTTTTGTATTACAGTAGATCATGACACTTTAGAAGATAATTGTGTTACCATTAGACATAGAGATACAATGGAGCAAAAACGTGTAGCTATTTCTGATTTAAAAGATATTATTAAAGCAGAAGTTGATGTAAAAAATTGGTTACAAAAAATGTAATATTTTTACAACACAAAAAAAAAGCAATCCTATTTGGATTGCTTTTTTTTTTCTAAACTTTTGCGTATTTTTATAATATGAAACAAAAAATGTTCCATATCTTATTATTATTTTCCATTTTCTTTCATGCTCAAGAAAAAGATACAATTATATTAAAAAATGGTATCGATAAACAAAGTATTCTAACAACACATCATTTTGGAATTTTTAGCGCAAGAATAAATCAGAACTTTAAAGTTAGACCACCTAAGAGATCAACAATAGAACTTACAATAGAAAGTGGTAATAATTTTCATCCTTTTGTAGAAGCTTATTTACCTAAAGACAAATTAGTTAGACAACAGTTAAGCGAACTAGCCTGGTACAATAGAAATTTTAATTTTGTAGACCAGCAAACAACGCCTGCAGAGTATATGAACATTGTTGTTGATGCTGTTTTTAAAGGTTTTAGAGTTGATTTTAATACAAGAATTGCTAAAAATCACGAGCTAGGAATTTCATTAAGAACTTATTTAGTAACACAAGGTCATTATCCTTTTTCTGTATTTTCAAATGATGAAACTTTAGAGTGGTTTCATAGCAATATTGCTGGAGGAGAAGATCCTTATGGTAGAAGGTATTGTGGTTTAAATAAAGTAAACGTAAAATATACTGACAGAAATGGCCGTAAAATGGAGTTGAAAAATGGCGATTTTATTTTTGCTGGAATTGAGCTTAACCATTTTTACTATCCAGAATTCATCAATAAAAAAAATGATGATTTTAAGATGAACTTCGGTTCTCATTTAGGAATAAATACCTCAAAATTTAATCCATCAATTGATATTGGTTTGTCTGCAAATGCAATTAAAAAATGGAATATAAAAGACAAATACGATGTACGCTTAGGGCTTGGAATTAGCGTTTTAAGAAAAAATTTTATCAACTTTAATGATGTTGTAGAATTAGGAGATAATACTTTTTTAGGAACCTTAGAACCACAAATTGAGTTCACAAAATATACTCAAAAAAAGAATTATCATTCCTTTGGTGTTAATTACCAAAGACAAACAAGTTATAGTAATAGAAAACAAGCAGATTATACACAATATATTGGCTTGTATAAAAAAATACACGCTGGTTGGCAATACGGGTTTCAAAAATTATATGAACACCTTTCTGCTTGGACTATCCTATATACTTATGGTAGAAAAAACTACAAATTTTCTCTATATATAAAAGAAGATTTATACGTAAATAATGCGCCAGATATACAAACTGGAATCAGTTTAAAAATTCCGCTTTCTAAATAATAAGATTTGTATTTTTGTAGAAATTATGCAAAGAACAATCAAAACTTTTTCTATTGATAAAATTAATGAATTTAAATCTAATTTATTAACATGGTCACAACAGTATGAAACAGTTATATGGCTAGATTCTAACCAATACAATAAAAGTTACTCTTCTTTTGACTGTGCTTTGGCAGCAGATGAATTTACCGCTATAAAAACAGATTATTTTAATGCTTTTGAGAAGTTAAAAGAATATCAGACAATTACAAAAGATTATATTTTTGGATATATTTCTTATGATGTAAAAAATGATATTGAACAACTTACTTCCAAAAATTTTGATGGTTTAGGTTTTGCTGATTTGTATTTCTTTCAACCACAAAAACTTGTTTTTATTAAAGGAAATTCTGTTGAATTTCAATACTTAAAAATGGTTGATGATGAAATTGAAAATGATTTTGAAGTTATTTCAAAGCTGTCTTTTCACTCAGAAAAAAAGGAATTAAAAAATAAAGCTGATCTTAAAATAAAACTCCGAATTCATAAAGAAGAATACCATAAAAAAGTAACTAAAGTATTAGAACATATTCATCGTGGAGATATTTATGAAGCTAATTTTTGTCAGGAATTTTATGCTGAAAATGCAACCATAAATCCGCTGGAAGTTTATCAACATTTAAATGAAATTTCAGAACCTCCTTTTGCTACATTTTTAAAAATGGAACATCAATATTTATTATCGGCATCGCCAGAAAGGTATATCAAAAAAGAAGGAACAAAAATTATTTCTCAGCCAATAAAAGGAACAGCAAAAAGATTAATAAGCACAATTGATGATGATAAAATTGCATTTGATTTGTCTCGCGATGAAAAAGAACGCTCAGAAAATGTAATGATTGTAGATTTGGTAAGAAATGATTTATCTAAAATTGCAAAAAAAGGAAGCGTAAAAGTGGAAGAACTATGCAAAGTTTATTCGTTTAAACAAGTGCATCAATTAATTTCTACAGTGGTTTCAGAAGTTGAAGAAAATACACATCCAATAGACATTATTAGAGAAACGTTTCCTATGGGAAGTATGACTGGTGCCCCAAAATTTTCTGCAATGAAAATAATTGAAGAACTAGAAGAAACCAAACGTGGTTTATATTCTGGAACTGTTGGGTACTTTACTCCTACTGGCGATTTTGACTTTAATGTTGTTATTAGAAGCATTTTATATAACGAAGAAAAAAAATACATTTCTTATTCCGTTGGAGGAGCAATTACAGCAAAATCTACCGCAGAAAAAGAATACGAAGAATGTTTGCTTAAAGCCAAAGCAATGAGACATGTTTTATTGAATTCAAAGTAAGATTTAACTATATTTACTCTATGATTACAGATCAAGAAGAAAAATTTGAAAATGTACTTTCTCAACTCACAGAGAGAATTACTGAACAAGCAATGTTTAATAAATTTTTAGAAGTGTATCCTGCAGAATGGAAAAAGCTAAAAATCACATTTTCTAAATTTAAAAGAAGCAAACAATTTGGTAAAACGATTCCGTTACCAAGACCTGAGCAATCCTTAAAAACAGCTATTAGAGTTTGGTTAAAAAAGAAAAACAGTATTATTTAAACCTAAAATCATGACACATAAAGAATTTACTTTTACTATTTATAAAACAGATTTTTATGGTCAATTTTGGGAAGCAGAAAACACAAAAGCTGTTGTAGTTTTAGTTCATGGAATGGGAGAACACTCTGCAAGATATGCAGATTTTGTTGTTCCAAATTTATTGAAAAATGATTTTAGCGTTGTTGCTTTTGATCATTTTGGACACGGGAAAACTTCTGGAAAGCGTGGTCATAACCCTAGTTTTGATGCCGTTTTAGAGAGTGTTTCTAAAGTAATTGAAAAAGCAAAAACTATTTTTCCTAATACACCTATTTTCTTGTATGGCCATTCTATGGGAGGAAATGCCGTTCTAAATTACGTACTTAGAAAAGAAAATTCTTTACAAGGAGTGATTGCAACAAGTCCGTTTTTAAAACTGGCTTTTCAGCCACCAGCTTGGAAATTAGGGATGGGAAAATTATTGCAGAAAATTGCACCCTCAATTACGATGGGTAATGAATTAGACCCTAATGATATTTCTAGGGATAAAAAAGAGGTTGAAAAATATATTAATGATCCATTAGTACATGATAAAATTAGTCCTAATTTTTCTTTAACATTTATTGATACTGGAGATTGGGCGATTAAAAATGCAAGTTCATTAAAAACACCAATGTTACTATTACATGGAACTGGTGATAAAATTATTGATTATAAAGGAACTGAAGAATTTGCCAAAAATACAAAAAAAGCGACTTTAAAATTATATGAGGGTGGTTATCATGAATTGCATAATGACTTGTGTAAAGAAGAGTTTATGGCAGCTATTATTAATTGGTTAAACACTAAAATATAATCCCCATTTAACGTTATAACAAAAGCTATTAATCCTCATTTTTAATTACATTAAAATAACCTATTTTTAAACAAAATGTTACAAAAATTCAAAGAACATATTAATAGTGATTTTTCGTTTTTAAGCGACAAAAAATTACTTATTGCTATTTCTGGCGGAATTGATAGTATTGTTTTAAGTCATTTATTACATCTTTCAAATTTTGATATTTCTTTTGCGCATTGCAATTTTAACTTGAGAGGAAATGAAAGTGATGAGGATGAGGTTTTTATAAAAGAACTTGGAAAAATACTTAACAAAAAAGTTTTTACCACTCATTTTGATACAGAAAATTACGCAAAAGAAAACAAAAAATCCATACAAATTGCGGCAAGAGATTTACGTTATAATTGGTTTAAAGAATTAATAAAAGAATACCAATACGATTACATTATTACTGGGCATAATACCAATGATAATTTAGAAACATTTTTAATCAATTTATCTCGCGGCACCGGTTTAGAAGGTTTAACAGGAATCCCTCCTATTAATGGTAAAATTGTTAGGCCATTATTAGCATTTTCTCGAGATGAAATTGTATTATTTGCTATAAAAAATAATATTACTTGGAGAGAAGATAAATCCAACGCATCTATAAAATACGTTAGAAATAAAGTAAGACACCAAGTACTTCCAATTCTTAGAGAGATAAATCCAAATTTATTAAGTTCTTTTCAGAATACATTAACTTACTTAAATGAAAGTCAGCAAATTATTGATGAAAAAGTAGCTGAAATTTCATCAAAAATAATTAAAAAAGACCCAAATGGAATTCTTAAAATTGACATTTTAGAGTTCGATAAAACACCCCATAAAAAAGCATATTTATATCAGATTTTAAAAGATTATGGTTTTACAGAATGGAATGATGTTGTAGATTTAATTACGGCACAATCTGGCAAACAATTATTTTCTAAAGAATATCGTTTAATTAAAGATAGAGAGTTTATTATTCTAACAAAAATTAATACAGCTTTAGAAGCTATAAATCAATTTAAGATCCTAGCATCAACAAGGAAAATTAAAAAACCAATTGCTTTAAGTTTAAATATTGTTAGTGAAGAAATAGATATAGATAACAAGACTATCTATGTTGATAAAGACTTGTTAAAATTTCCTTTAATTGTAAGAAAATGGGAATATGGCGACTATTTTTGCCCAACAGGAATGAATGGGACTAAAAAAATAAGTCGTTATTTTAAAGACAAAAAATTATCTCTCCTAGATAAAGAGAACATTTGGTTGCTTGCTAACGCTGATAACGAAATTATTTGGGTAATTAGTTACAGACAAGACAACCGATTTTTAGCAACAAATACAAGCAAAAATATTTTAAAAATAACCGCTTTATAATGAAGAATATTATATCACTACTTATTTTACTATTTACGATTTCAATTAATGCACAAACTGAAGAAAACCCTGTTGTTTGGAAAACATCTGTAGAAAAAATTTCCGACACTCAATTCGATTTAATTTTTACTGCAAAAATACTAGATAAATGGCATTTATATTCTCAATATAATCCAGAAGATGCTTCACTTCCGTTAGTTATTTCAATTTCTGAAGAAGAAAATAACTTTAATTTAATTGGAAAAGCAAAAGAAAGTGAAACTCATAAAGAATATACCGAAATTTGGGAAAAGGATGAAATTTTCTTTAAAGAAAAAGCAACAATAACTCAAAGAATTCAACTTACAAATAAAGAGATTACAACTGTAAAATTAAATTTATTTGCTCAAGTTTGTAAAGAAGCTTGTATTCAAATAGAAGAAGATTTTACGTTTTCTTTAAATGGAAAAACAGTTGTACAAAAAGCAATTATTTTAGATGATAAAAGCAAGACACTCACAAAAAAATTAAAATTAGATTTAAAAAATACCGCTCTTTTAAAAGCAAATTCTGATGACAAATCTGAATCTAAAAATACACTTTTTAATATTTTCTTTTTAGGTTTTATTGGTGGTTTACTCGCTTTATTAACGCCCTGCGTTTTCCCAATGATTCCTTTAACGGTTTCCTTTTTCACAAAACAATCTCAAAGCAAAAGCAAAGGAATTACAAATGCTGTCTTATACGGTTTATTTATTGTAATAATTTACATTTTATTAAGTCTACCTTTTCATTTTTTAGATAGTTTAGATCCAGAAATTTTAAACACAATTTCTACTAATATTTGGCTAAACATTTTCTTTTTTGTAGTATTAATTTTCTTTTCGTTTTCGTTTTTTGGTTTTTACGAAATTACGTTACCAAGTTCTTGGGGAGATAAAATGGATTCTGCTTCTAGTATTGGAGGAATAATAGGTATTTTCTTTATGGCTTTAACATTGGCAATTGTTTCCTTTTCTTGTACAGGTCCAATTTTAGGTTCTCTTTTAGCCGGTTCTTTAACTTCGGATGGAGGTGCAATGCAATTAACTGCAGGTATGACTGGTTTTGGAATGGCTTTAGCATTACCTTTTGCTTTATTCGCACTATTTCCTAGCCTTTTAAATTCTTTACCAAAATCGGGTGGATGGTTAAACACAACAAAAGTAATTTTAGGTTTTTTAGAACTAGCTTTAGCCTTTAAATTCTTATCAAACTCAGATTTAGTTGGACATTGGGATCTTTTAAAACGAGAAATATTTATAGGAATTTGGGTTGTCATATTTATAGGTTTGGCTTTATATTTATTAGGAAAAATAAAATTTCCACATGATTCACCAATAAAAAAATTATCATTTTCTAGAATTTCATTTGGCGTTTTAACAATCGCTTTTGTAATTTATTTAGTACCTGGTGTAATGAAAAACCCAACATGGAATCAGAATTTATTAAGTGGTTTTCCACCACCGCAATTTTACAGTATTTACGAGCAAGCATCAGATTGTCCTTTAGGTTTAAATTGTTATAAAGATTTTGATGAAGGTTTGGCTGCTGCAAAAGAAGCTAATAAACCAATTCTATTAGACTTTACGGGTTGGGCTTGTGTAAACTGTAGAAAAATGGAAGAGAATGTTTGGAGTGAACCAGCTATTTATAATCTATTAAAAAATGAATATATTTTAATTTCTCTATATGTAGATGATAACGAAAAAGAGCTTCCAAAAGAGCAACAATTCAACTATTTAAAAGCCAATGGAAAAATTAAAAAAATTAACACTGTAGGTGATAAATGGGCAACATTTCAAGCAATAAACTTCAAAACTGCATCACAACCTTATTATGTTTTAATGAATGCTGATTTAGAAATTTTAAATGTGCCACAACAATATACAGACAGAGATACGTATTACAATTGGCTAAAAGAAAGTTTATTACTTTTTAAAAAGAAGTAATACTACTAGGTGAAAATAGCATCATTTTTTAAACTAATCGCAACCATTTAAAAATTTATAACTTACAAAAAGTTCAAGTAGAGAGATAAATTAAACATTCTCTTTAAAACAGCTAATATTTCTATCGTTTTCGTAAATAATTACAAGATTATTCGTAAAAAGGTAGGTTTTATGATTTTGCTTTTTTGTAATTTTAATCCGCAAAACCATAATAAAATGAGTAATTTACCTAAGCTTGAAAGATTTAATGAGAATGTACTTTCTAAATATCAAATTTATAACAGTATTTTCACAACGCTTCCATTTGACACCATAGATGATACTGGGGTTTTATTACCTCTTTTGCACAAAGTATGTGAGAAAGGTTTTCAATTAGAGAAAAATCCTACAGAAATTGTAGACCATTTTTTTGAAAAATATCAAGAAAATCCTACAGAAAAAGAGAAAACAGATTTACTTTTTCGTTTTATTCAGTTTATAGAACGTCAAGTCGTTTTATTTGATGCTGTAGAAGACGCTGCTTATCCTGTAGTAAATAATATGGATGGCTATGGAACTCTTAGAAATTCTAAGGAATTTGCCTACTTAAACAATAAAAAAGACGAACTAAAAGCACATTTAGAAGACTTTAAAGTACGTATTGTTTTAACAGCCCACCCAACTCAATTTTATCCAGGTACCGTTTTAGGTATTATTACAGATTTAGACAAAGCGATTCAGAATGATGACTTACTTTTAATAAAAAAATTATTAGCACAGTTAGGAAAAACCCCTTTTTACAAAAAAGAGAAACCATCTCCTTTTGATGAAGCTGTTAGTTTAGTTTGGTATCTAGAGCATGTTTTTTATCATTCTATTCCTAAAATATATAACTATATACAAGATCATATTTATGATGGAAAACCAATAGAAAATGAAATTATTGATCTTGGTTTTTGGCCTGGTGGAGATAGAGATGGTAACCCATTTGTAACTACTAAGATAACCTTAGATGTTGCAGAAAGGTTAAGACAAACTGCATTAAGAAGTTATTACAGAGATGTAAGACGATTAAAAAGAAGATTCACTTTTGACGGTGTTCATGAAATTTTAGCTAGAATAGAAAAAAGATTATATAAACACGTTGTAAGAAGTTATGCCAAAGTTAATTTCTCTCAAAAAATCTTATTAGAAGAATTATATGCTGCTAGAGAAATTATAGTAAACAATCATCAATCTTTATTTGTAGAAGAGTTAAATGATTTTATTAACAAAGTAAGAATATTTGGCTTCCATTTTGCTACTTTAGATATAAGACAAGATAGTAGAGTACACCATCAAGCTTTTACACAAATTATAGCAGATTTACATAAAACAGGAGACACTACCTTCCCTAAAAATTATTTAAGCCTTTCAGAAAAAGAACAAATAGAAATTTTAGCGGTTGTAAAAGGAACTATTGACCCTAGTATTTTAACTGATGAAGATGCTGTTAAAACAATTGAATCTATTTATGCCTTAAAAGAAATTCAGAAAAGAAACGGAGAACGTGGAGCAAATCGTTACATTATTAGTAACAATCAAACGGCTCTAAATGTGATGGAAACATTTGCTATGTTAAATTTATGTGGATTTGAAAATGAATTACCAGTAGATGTAATTCCGCTTTTTGAAACTGTAGAAGATTTAGAAAATGCAGAAGATGTAATGAGAACTCTATACGCTAACAAAACCTATAGATATCATGTATCTAAAAGAAAAGACAAACAAACAATAATGTTAGGTTTTTCTGATGGAACAAAAGATGGAGGTTATTTAATGGCAAACTGGGGTATTTTCAAAGCAAAAGAAGCACTTACTAAAGTTTCTAGAGAATTTGATATTGAAGTTATTTTCTTTGACGGACGTGGAGGACCACCTGCACGTGGAGGTGGAAAAACACATCAATTTTATGCTTCTTTAGGACCAACAATAGAAGATAAAGAAATTCAATTAACGATTCAAGGTCAAACAATTAGTTCTAATTTTGGAACAAAAAACTCTTCTCAATACAACTTAGAGCAATTAATTAGTTCTGGAATTAAAAACGAGGTTTTTACAAAAGACCAATTAAATGATACGCATAGAGAATTAATGGATGACATGGCTTCTATCAGTTACAAAACGTATGTAGATTTCAAAAATCATCCAAGGTTTTTACCGTATTTAGAAAAAATGAGTACGTTAAAATACTATGCAAAAACGAACATTGGTAGTAGACCTAGTAAACGTTCAAATTCTGATACTTTAGATTTTTCTGCACTTAGAGCCATCCCTTTTGTTGGTAGTTGGAGTCAGTTAAAACAAAATGTCCCTGGTTTCTTTGGTGTTGGTACAGCTTTAAAAAAATATGAAGATGCTGGTAGATTTGATGAAATTATCGAATTTTACAACGCTTCAGATTTCTTTAGAACATTACTAGAGAACAGTATGATGAGTTTAACAAAATCTTTCTTTGGGTTAACAGCATATATGGCTGATGATGAAGAATTTGGAGCGTTTTGGAAGTTGATTTTTACGGAATATGAAACTACAAAAAGATTACTTTTAAAACTTACGGGTCATAAAGAGTTAATGGAAAATTTTCCGGTTGGAAAAGCTTCTATTGAAGTAAGAGAAAAAATTGTTTTACCCCTTTTAACAATTCAACAATATGCTCTTAAAAAAATTCAAGAGCTTCAAAAATCTAATGGGTCAATTAAAGAAATAGAAGTGTACGAAAAAATTGTAATGCGTTCTTTATTTGGTAATATTAATGCAAGTAGAAATTCTGCTTAAAAGCTACAAATAACATTTCATACTTTTTTCTTTATCTTTAAAGAAAAAAGTATGCTTGTTAAAGTTTTTGGTTCTGCCGTTTTTGGTATTGAGGCCACCACAATTACCGTTGAAGTAAATATTGATAAAGGTATTGGTTATCATTTGGTAGGTTTACCAGATAATGCAGTTCGTGAAAGTTCTTACAGAATTTCTGCTGCTCTTAACAACAATAATTACAAACTTCCTGGTAAAAAAATAATCATTAATATGGCACCTGCTGATATTAGAAAAGAAGGTGCTTCTTATGATTTAACACTGGCTGTAGGAATTCTTGCTGCGTCAAATCAAATTAAATCTGACAATATAAATGAGTATGTTATTATGGGTGAACTTTCTTTAGATGGAAGTTTACAGCCTATAAAAGGTGCTTTACCAATAGCAATTAAGGCGAGAGAAGAAGGTTTTAAATATCTTATTTTACCAAAACAAAACGCAGAAGAAGCAGCAATTGTAGACAGTTTAGAAATTCTTGGAGTTGAAAACATTCTAGAAGTTATTAATCATTTTAATGAGAATAAAAAAATTGAACCAATTATAATTGACACTAGAGCTGAATTTTACAAAAACATAGACTTTCCAGAATTTGATTTTTCTGATGTAAAAGGACAAGAATCTATAAAGCGTTGTATGGAAATTGCTGCATCAGGTGGCCATAATGTAATATTAATTGGTCCTCCAGGAGCAGGAAAAACAATGTTAGCAAAACGTTTGCCTTCAATTTTGCCTCCAATGACTTTACATGAAGCGTTGGAAACAACAAAAATTCATTCAGTTGTTGGTAAAACAAAAAATAACGGATTGTTATATCAACGTCCTTTTAGAAGTCCTCATCATACAATTTCTGATGTAGCTTTGGTTGGTGGAGGTCAGTATCCACAACCAGGAGAAATATCCCTTTCGCATAACGGTGTTTTATTTTTAGATGAATTACCAGAATTTAAGCGAGGTGTTTTAGAAGTTTTAAGACAACCTTTAGAAGATAGAGATGTTACTATTTCTAGAGCAAAATTTACAGTTACTTATCCTTGTAGTTTTATGTTGGTGGCAAGTATGAACCCAAGTCCGTCTGGTTTTTTTAACGACCCAAATTCTCCTATGACTTCGTCTCCACAAGAAATGCAGCGTTATTTGAGTAAAATTTCAGGCCCTTTATTAGATAGAATCGACATTCATATTGAGGTAACACCAGTCCCTTTTGAAAAACTTTCTGAAGAACGTAAAGGGGAAGGAAGTGTAGAAATTAGAAAGCGTGTTACTGCTGGACGAGAAATACAATCTGAGCGTTTTAAAGACTTTGAAAACGTACATTATAATGCACAAATGAATGTAAAACAGATTCGGAAATTCTGTAAACTCTCTGAGGAAAGTAAAACATTGTTAAAAACTGCTATGGAAAAACTAAATCTTTCAGCTAGAGCTTATGATAGAATTCTAAAAGTTTCTAGAACCATTGCAGATTTAGCGAATATTGAAGATATTTCTCCAGATCATATTGCAGAGGCAATACAATATAGAAGTTTAGATAGAGAAGGTTGGTTGGGGTAAAATAGACGGAGTAGAAAAATAGGATACTTCTTAAATAAAGAAGTATTAAAGGACTTTAGAACAATTTATTCCATTTTACCAACTGCACAACTTACAAAAGATTTTGCCTTGTGTAAAACGGTGTTTTTTTCACCAACTTCTGGATAACCTAGTTTCGATAATTTTTCTCTAACATTTTCTAAAACATCACTTTCAGAAGAAATAGAAACTATTGAGTTCTCAACATCAACTTCAACATCAGTAATCGTATCTAATGCTAATAAACCTTTTTTAATTGTAGCAGCACAACCACCACATTTTAAATTTTCTATTTGAATATCTGTTTTCATTTTTTTTAATTTTCTGTTTTCCATTTAGAATATCCGCCTAAAACATTATAGGCATCATACCCTTTTTTTTGTAATATTTTAAGTGCTTTACCACTCCTATTCCCACTTCTGCAGTAAATATAAACTGGCTTCTTCTTTTCTAACTGCTTTGTTGATTTCGTGTAGAAATTATCATCATAAAAATCTGCGAAAATCGCTGTTTTTATAAACCCTTCTTTTACTTCATTTTCTGTTCTTACATCTAACAACTGAATATTTTCTTTTTCTAATAAAGCTTTTAATTCAATTATAGAAATTGATTTTAGTTCTTGTTGTTTATCACAATTCACAAAAAATAAAGTCACTAAAACTACACCTATTAAATATTTCATTTTTTTATTTTAAAGTTGATGGACAAACTGCAGCTGTTTTTTCTATTCCAGTATTTTTAATTGCTACAAAACCTCCTGTAACATCAATTACATTATGAAAACCTCTAGCTTTTAAAATAGAAGCTGCAATTATAGAACGATAACCACTTGCACAATGCACATAAAAAGTGTTCTCTTTTGGGAATTCTGCAATATGATCATTTAAGAAATCTAAAGGAGTACTTTCTGCATCTTTAATATGCTCGCTTTCATATTCGCCTGGTTTCCTAACATCAAAAACCGGTACATTTTCTTTTATTTCTTCTTCTAAAACAGCTGCTGATATAGATTTTATAGTATCTATTTCTTTATTTGCTTTCTTCCAAGAATTAAAACTACCGTCTAAATACCCTAAAACATTATCGAAACCAACTCTAGAAAGACGTGTAATCGCTGTTTCTTCTTCTCCAACAGGCGTAACTAATAAAATTGGTTGTGTAATATCTTTAATTAATGCGCCAACCCAAGGAGCAAATGTTCCTCCTAAACCTATAAAAATTGATTGAGGAATAAATCCTTGTACAAATTCTGATTGATGTCTTACATCCAATATTAGTGCATCAGTTTCATTTGCAATTAGTTCAAAATCTTTAACAGACAAAGGTCTTGCACTATTTTTAATAACATCATCAATATCTTTATATCCTTCTTTATTTAATTTTACATTAAGAGGGAAATATGCTGGTGGAGGAAGTAAACCATCAGTAACTTCTTTAATAAATTCTTCTTTACTCATATCTGCTCTTAAGGCATAATTAGTTTCTTTTTGATTACCAATTGTACCCACAGTTTCTTTACTTAAGTTTTTTCCACAAGCAGAACCTGCACCATGAGCAGGATATACAATTACATTATCAGCTAAAGTCATCACTTTATTTCGCAAACTATCATATAAATAACCCGCTAAATCTTCTTCAGAAACAGCTCCTTTTTGAGCTAAATCGGGACGCCCAACATCTCCTAAAAAAAGGGTGTCGCCACTAAATAAAGCATAATCATTACCATTTTTATCTTTTAATAAGTAACAAGAACTCTCCAACGTATGACCTGGAGTATGCAAAACTGTTATTGTAATATCGCCTACCTTAAAAACTTGATTATCCGCTGCAATAATAGCATCAAAATTTGTTTTTGCGGTTGGACCAAAAATAATTTTAGCTCCCGTTTTTTCTGCAAGTGTAACATGTCCGCTCACAAAATCTGCATGAAAATGTGTCTCAAAAATGTATTTTATTTTTGCATTATTTTTTTCTGCTCTATCTATATAATCTTGTACCTCTCTTAATGGATCTATAATTGCTACTTCTCCATTACTTTCTATATAATATGCACCTTGTGCTAAACATCCTGTATAAATTTGTTCTATAATCATGACTATTATTTGTTATTTGTATGATTGGTGTATATACTTAGAGTATTTCTCTTGATGGTCTCTATTACCCGTTTTATAGAAATTAACTGCATCATTATCACGCATAAAAAAATGATTAATATCTATAATCTCTAAAAGTCCACCTTTAAACAATAAATCTCTTACAGGCCCTTTAACTCCCGCAAAATAAAATGAGATTCCTCTTTTATGATAATATTTAATTCGTTCTTTTAGCATTTCTACACCTGTACTATCAATTCTATTAATACTTTCTGAATCTAGAACTATCAATTTTAATGCCTTTCCTTTTTCTGCTGCCATATCGTCTAATTTATCTCTAAAATAATTAGAATTTGCATAAAATAATTGTGCATCAAACCTAAAAACCAACACATCTTCTTCAATTAAAACCTCATTAAAACGATTTTTATTTCTGTAAAAATCAGACTCAGGAACTTTTCCCAATTCTGTAACATAGGGTCTAGATGTTCTAAAGATTAAAATTATTAATGATAACCCTACTCCAACTATAATTCCATATTCTATTCCTAATAGTAAAGTTGAAAGAAAAGTTGCCATCATTAACCAAAAATCTAAATTATTAGCTTTCCATAAAAATGCTGCTTCTTTAAAATTTATCAAACCAAATACTGCAACTATAATAATTGCTGCTAACACTGTTTTTGGTAAATGATAAAATAAAGGTGTTAAAAATAAGAGTGTTAAAACCACCATTAAAACAGAAATTAATGCAGACATACCAGTTGTTCCTCCACTTTCTTGATTGATTGCAGAACGCGAAAAACTAGATGTTGTAGGATATGCTTTGAACAAAGAACCTACCATATTACTTAAACCTAAAGCTATTAATTCTTGATTTGGTCTTACTCTGTATTCATCTTGTTTTGCTTCTAAAGATTTACCAATAGAAATGGTTTCTAGATAACCAACCATTACTAAAGTTATAGCAATTGGTAATAATTCTCTAATTTGATCGAGGTCAAATTCTGGAATGCCAAATTTTGGTAAACCTGAAGGAATATCTTTTACAATTGAAACATCAGAAAAACTTTTTCCAAAATATTTCATAGTTAAAATTCCAAATATTACTACAATAAGTGCATTTGGAATCTTCTTATTAATTTTTCTAAAGATAATAATTACAACTACAGATATGAATCCTATAATAGTTGTATGCTCATTAAAATCTAAAATTTGAAACCAAACATCTTCTAAAATAATTTGTATTTGATCACTTTGAACAAAATCTACGCCTAATAAATTTCTGAATTGATTTATACCAATAGTTAAAGCTACAGCAGATGTAAAACCTGTAATTACTGGTTTAGATAAAAAATTAACAATAAAACCTAGGCTAAAAACTCCCATTAAAAATTGAATTGCTCCAACCATTAACGCTAATAAAATAGCCATAGAAATATAACTACCAGAACCTGCTAAAGCTAACGTAGAAACTCCGGTTGCTACAATTAAAGAATCCATTGCAACAGGACCAATTGCTACTTGTCTTGAGGAACCAAAAATAGCATATATTAATTGAGGAACTAAAGCACAATACAAACCATAAATTGGCGGCAAACCTGCAATTAAAGCATAGGCAATTCCTTGTGGAATTAAAATGATACCAACCGTAACCCCAGCAACAAAATCTCCTTTAAAACGAGATGAATTGTAGTTTGGAAGCCACTCTAAAATTGGTATTATTTTTTTTATTTTCATGTACTTAAAAAAGTTCTCCTGGATTTTTACCTTTTGTTCTTCCTAAATGTTTGTATGCTAATTCTGTTACTTCTCTTCCTCTAGGTGTTCTCATAATAAAACCTTGTTGAATTAAGAAAGGTTCATACACTTCTTCTATCGTTTCTGTATTTTCACTAACCGCAGTTGCAATTGTGCTTAATCCTACAGGTCCGCCTTTGAATTTATCTATAATAGTTAACAAGATTTTATTATCCATTTCATCTAAACCATGGGCATCTACATTTAACGCTTTTAAAGCATATTCTGCAATTCCTATGCTAATGTTTCCGTCTCCCTTTATTTGTGCAAAGTCTCTAACTCTGCGTAATAAAGCGTTTGCTATTCTTGGTGTTCCTCTACTTCTACCTGCAATTTCAATTGCAGCTTCCATAGAAATTGCTACTTTTAAAATAAAAGCACTTCTTTGTATAATTGTAGTTAGTAATTCTGTTTTATAATAATGTAATCTACTACTAATTCCAAAACGAGCTCTCATTGGTGCTGTTAACAATCCTGAACGAGTTGTTGCACCAATTAGAGTAAATGGTTCTAAATTAATTTGAACTGTTCTAGCATTTGGGCCAGACTCAATCATAATATCAATCTTGTAATCTTCCATTGCAGAATATAAATATTCTTCTACAATAGGGCTTAATCTATGGATTTCATCAATAAATAAAACATCACGCTCATCTAGATTTGTAAGCAAACCAGCTAAATCTCCTGGTTTGTCTAAAACAGGACCAGAAGTAACCTTAATTCCTACTTGTAATTCATTTGCCAAGATGTGAGCTAAAGTTGTTTTACCTAATCCTGGAGGTCCATGAAAAAGTGTATGATCTAATGCTTCATCCCGTTGATTTGCAGCTTCAACAAATATTTTTAAATTATCAATAGCTTGATCTTGTCCAGTAAAATCATCAAAGGAAAGAGGACGTAATTTTTTTTCTACATCTAATTCTTCATTTGTAAAGTTACTATTTTCAGGATTCAAGTTTTCGTTCATAACTACAAAGATAAATGATTTTAAATTACATTTTTTGTAAGTTTTGTTACAAAGTAAAAAACCTTTCCGAAAATGGAAAGGTTTTTATATTAATTATATTTTTTTTATATTAAGAAGGCTCCTCACCCTCTAATAAAGGAGTTGTTTGTAAAACAAAATCTTGTCCGTGTAAATAATCACTATCATCATCTTTAGCGTCTACACGTTTACTGTAGTCATAAGCCCACCTATGAACTTCTGGTAACTTACCTGGCCAGTTTCCATGAATATGCTCAACAGGAGTTGTCCATTCTAATGTATTAGAGTTCCATGGGTTTTTCGTTGCTTTTTGTCCTCTATAAATAGAGATAAAAAAGTTAGCAATAAATATAATTTGAGCAATTCCTCCTACTAATGCAAATAGTGTGATTACAACATTAATATCTGCTAAATCATCAAACATTGGAAAGTTTGTATTTGTATAATATCTTCTTGGCAAACCAGCTAAACCGATAAAATGCATTGGCCAGAATACTCCATAAGCACAAATAATAGTAATCCAGAAATGCCAATATCCTAATGTTTTATTCATCATTCTACCATACATTTTTGGGAACCAGTGATAAATACCTGCATACATTCCAAAAATTGCAGAAACACCCATTACTAAGTGGAAATGTGCAACAACGAAATACGTATCGTGAACATTAATATCTAAGGCTGAATCTCCTAAAACTAATCCTGTTAAACCTCCTGTTATAAATGTTGAAACTAATCCAATAGAAAATAACATTGCCGGGTTTAATTGTAAATTCCCTTTCCACAAAGTAGTAATATAATTAAATCCTTTTACTGCTGATGGAATTGCAATTAATAGTGTTGTAAATGTAAATACAGATCCTAAGAAAGGATTCATTCCTGAGATAAACATATGGTGACCCCAAACAATTGTAGATAAAAATGCAATTGCTATAATAGAACCAATCATTGCTCTATATCCAAAAATTGGTTTTCTAGAATTTGTAGATATAATTTCTGATGTAATACCTAAAGCTGGTAATAATACAATATATACTTCTGGATGTCCTAAGAACCAGAATAAGTGTTCATATAATACCGGTGATCCTCCTTGGTAATGCAATACTTCACCAGAAATAAAAATGTCTGACAAGTAAAATGAAGTTCCAAAACTTCTATCAAAAATTAATAATAGAGAAGCTGATAATAGTACAGGGAACGAAACAACACCAATTATTGCTGTAACAAAGAATGCCCATATTGTTAATGGCAATCTTGTCATTTTCATTCCTTTTGTTCTTAAATTGAAAACAGTAACAATATAGTTTAAAGATCCAATTAAAGAAGAAGCAATAAATATGGCCATAGAAACCAACCATAAAGTCATACCTGCTCCAGAACCTGGAATTGCTTGTGGTAATGCACTTAATGGAGGATAAACTGTCCATCCTGCAGATGCAGGTCCTGCTTCAACGAATAATGAAATAACCATGATTATACTTGATAAGAAGAATAACCAATAAGAAACCATATTTAAAAAACCAGAAGCCATATCTCTAGCTCCAATTTGCAATGGAATTAATAAGTTAGAGAATGTACCACTTAATCCTGCAGTTAAAACAAAGAATACCATTATTGTACCATGAATTGTTACAATTGCTAGGTAAATGTCTGGGTTCATTATTCCATCTGTTTGATGGTGCCCTAAAAAAGCTTCTATAATAGAAAACGATGTTTCTGGCCATGCAATTTGCATACGGAATAACATAGACATAAATACACCAATAATTCCCATAAACATACCAGTTACTAAGAACTGTTTGGAAATCATTTTATGATCTTGGGTAAAAATATATTTTGTTACAAATGTTTCTTTATGATGATGTTCTGACATAATATTTATTTGTAGTATCTTAATTAATTTTTTTAATAACTGAAGCCAATGTTGGTTGCTCTGCAATCCATTTGTTGTATTCGTCTTCTTCTACAACAGTAATTTTCATTTGCATGTTGTAATGTGACGCTCCACAAATTTTATTACATAATAACAAATAATTAAACTCATAAAGGTCTTCTCCTTTAGCGCTTCTTATTTTGTTAATACCCTTTGTTTTTGCAATCACTTCGGGTTGTAGTCTCATTTCTTCAGTAGTAAATTTAGGTGTAAAACCAAATTCTGTAACCATCCCTGGAACACAATTCATTTGTGCTCTAAAGTGAGGCATATATGCGGAATGCAATACGTCTTGAGAACGGAATTTAAAATGAACTTTTCTACCCTTAGGTAAATACAACTCAGTTACTTGTATGTCGTCTAATGAGTTTTTATCAGTCATGTCAACACCCATTGTGTTTAAGCTGTTGATGTCGATATAGTTTACATTTCCTAAACCTAAGGTATTATCTTCACCTGCATAACGCGCATCCCATCTAAATTGTTGAGAATATACTTCTATTACAACAGCTTCTTTATCATCAGATAAATCCATTATATTATTCCATTGCCATAGGCCATATCCCATTAAAACAACTAAAACAATTGCTGGAGTAATCGTCCAGATAAGCTCTAATTTATGGCTATCTGCATAAAATTTTGCTTTTTTATCTTTAGAACCTCTATACTTAAAGGTAAAGTAAAAGATAAAAAATTGCATTAAAAATTGTACAATACCAATTAACCAAAATGTAATATTAAATAATTTATCTTCATGTTCTCCCTCAATAGAAGCAGATTCTGGTAACATAATAACATTCATGGCTATTAAACAATAAACCATTATTGCGTAGAAAAAAGCCAAAAAAGCAAGGGCAAATTTTCCTTGTGTTGCATTATCCTGATCAGTAGCAATTACGCCTCTTAAGTTCATTATTCTGGTTAATTGCCAGAAACTTACACCGATTGCGACACCTATAAAAATATAAAATAGAGCTAGCATATTTATCTCGTCTTAATTATTTTAATTTAATTATTTATTAATGATCTACTGATCCTTCTCCTCTGTGTTCAATATTATAATAGTGAAATTGCGCACTCTCTTTCAAAAATGGATTTCCTTGTGGTGCAGGATTCGCCTTTGCAAATGCACTAAATACGGTATAAATAAAGATACCTAAGAAAAACAATAAGCCGCTAATTTCTGGTATACCAAATGACCATTGAGCACCAACAGTTGCAGGCATAACCATTACAAAAACATCTACATAATGCCCTCCTAATATTACCAAACCACCAATTACAATAAACCAAGGAATACTTTTAAAATCACTATTAAGTAGTAATAATATTGGAAAAACAAAGTTCATAACAACCATTGCTAAAAAAGGTAATTTATATTCATTAAATCTAGCTACAAAATAAGTAGTTTCTTCTGGAATATCTGCATACCATATTAACATAAATTGAGAGAACCATAAGTAGGTCCAAAATATAGAGAAGCCAAACATAAATTTTGCTAAATCATGAATATGACTATCATTTACTAAAGGTAAAGCCCCTTTTGATCTTAAATAGATTGTTACAAATGCAATTACGGTTAATGCACTAACTAATAAACTCGCTAGAACATACCATCCAAATAATGTAGAGAACCAGTGTGGGTCTAACCCCATAATCCAATCCCAAGACATTAATGATTCTGTAATCATAAAAAGGAATAAGAAAATAACTGATGCATTAAAGTTTCTTTTGTACGTCTTATTTTCATCATTTGCAGTATCCTCTGCAATAGAACCTTTACGAATAATAAATCTGTAAGCATTCCATATTGCTAAATATACAACACTTCTAATAGCCCAACCTGGTACATTCATCCACCAAGATTTACCGTCTATTATTGCGTCATAATTAGGACTTGTAGTATCAAAAATTCCATCTGCCATCCAAGGAAACATATGATTGTAATGCATAACTGCTGCACCAATTACAAACAACATTGCAATAGATGTTGGTACTAAATTAGCCGTTATTGCTTCCATTACTCTAAATAAAACAACAGACCAAGCTGATTGTGCTACTCTTTGTGATGCATAAAAAGCAAGTACTAATAAAGAGATTCCTAAGAAGAAAAACAATGCTACATACAAAGCAGACCAAGGTTTATTTTGTAATTGATGTAATACATGTTCTGCATGTTCATCTTCATGATTTACATCATGAGAACCAGCTTCTGTATGAGCTTCTTTTATTTCACCGTGATTTTCATCAGCTACTTCTTGATGACTATCCTTGTCATTAGCATGTGCTTCTTCAACCATTTCGATTTTATGTTCTTCTATAGTTACATCAGCATGAGATGCTCCATGACTATCTCCATGGGAACTTTGATTCGCTATAATTTCTTTAGCGTCTTCAATTGTTTTTGGTGCTGATAAAAAGCTATAGGCTATACCTAAAGCACCTAATAAAATTAGTGCTAATGATACTGTTTTTAATTTACCTGAGAATTGATACATATCTTTCGTATTCTATCTTTTTGTAATTAATTAATTTAATAAATCTATACGTAATTGTTCTACGTATTGTACTACTTGCCAACGTTCTTTGTACGTTAATTGAGATGAGTGCGAGCCCATTAAATTTTTACCATGAATTAATACATGATAAATACTTCCCTCTGTGATATCTCTGTCTTTATAATTCGGAATTCCTAAAAATTTATCTGAGGTAGATAAATAACCATTTCCATCTCCTTTTTTACCATGACAAGAAACACAATAAATTGCATACATCTTCTTACCATTTTCTAAATTCTTTTCAGTAGCATCTAAAGGTGATTTTAAAGTTGTTTTAGCTTCCTCATAACCTTCCGTAGTATCTGGAATATCATAAGCTGGAGTTCCTCCTCTTGCAATTGTACCAGTAACAGGTTTACTATTTACAGGTTCGCCACCTAAACCTTCTGCGCCATCTGCATTATAAGGTACAGATTCATACATGTCTGGCATGTATTGTAACTGTCTTATTTTTTTGTCATTACAAGATATACTACTTGCAAAAACTACTAAAGCGATAATTAATTTAAAATTCTTCATTATCTATATATTAGTGCTTGTCTACGATATTAATTTCTACTGCTCCTGTTTGAGACAATAATAATGTTAATTCCTCTTCATTATTATGTACAGGGATTTCCATTAAAAAATGATCATCTGTAGTTCTTGGATCTGGATTTTCAGCTTCTTTAAATGGCCAAATTCTACTTCTCATGTAAAAAGTAAGTACCATTAAATGCGCTGCAAAAAACACTGTTAATTCAAACATAATTGGTACAAAGGCAGGCATATTTGTCCACCATGAAAAGTTTGGTTTACCACCAATATCTTGTGGCCAATCTTCAATCATCATGTAGTTTGTCATCCAGATAGCAAAAGCTAAACCGGTAATTCCGTAGAAAAATGCTGTAATAGCAAGTCTAGTTGGTGCTAATCCCATGGCTTTATCTAAACCATGAACTGGAAAAGGACAAAATACTTCTTCAATATGATGATGTTTTGCTTTCACAGCTTTTACTGCATCTAACAAAATTTCGTCATCATTATAAAACGCGTGAATAACTTTTGATGATTCCATAATTATCCGTTTAAATTGTTATCAGAATCTTCCTTCTTACTTTCTGCATTTAAAACAACAATTGCAGGTTTAGTTGGGATTCCTTGTTCACTTCTCTTCTTGTAATATTCACCTGAAGATTTTAATATTGTTTTTACTTCCGCTTGCGCGATAACAGGGAACGTTCTTGCATATAATAAGAATAATACAAAGAAAAATCCTATCGTACCAATAAAAATACCTACATCTACAAATGTTGGTTCAAAACGCCACCAAGTTGATGGTAAGTGACCTTTACTTAATACAATTGCTATAATATCAAAACGCTCAAACCACATACCAATATTAATAAATATTGAAATGATAAAAGACCATATAAAACTTCTTCTAATCTTTTTAAACCATAATATCTGTGGTGTTAAGATATTAAAGAATAATAACGAGTAAAATGCCCATGCATAAGGTCCTGTTGCAGCACCTACAGATAAATACGTATAGTTCTCATAAGGAGATCCTGTATACCAAGCAATGAAAAATTCTGTTGCATAAGCCACAGCTACAATTCCACCAGTTAGGATAATTACAATATTCATATATTCTACGTGCATACGTGTAATATAATCTTCCATATTAGTAACTTTTCTCATAATTCCTAATAAGGTTTGTACCATTGCAAATCCAGAAAAGATTGCTCCAGCTACAAAATAAGGTGGAAATATTGTTGAGTGCCAACCTGGGTTAATTGAAGTAGCAAAATCCATAGATACAATTGTATGTACAGAAAGTACTAATGGTGTTGCTAAACCTGCAAGTACCAATGATACTTCTTCAAAACGTTGCCAATCTTTTGCTCTACCAGACCAACCGAATGATAATAAAGCATATATTTTCTTCTGAAAAGGTTTTACAGCTCTATCTCTAATCATTGCAAAATCTGGTAATAAACCTGTCCACCAGAAAACTAATGATACAGATAAATACGTTGAAATTGCAAAAACATCCCATAATAAAGGTGAGTTAAAATTCACCCATAATGATCCGAATTGATTTGGAAGCGGTAATACCCAAAATGCATTCCATGGACGTCCCATGTGAATAATTGGAAACAATCCAGCTTGAAAAACAGCAAAGATTGTCATTGCTTCTGCAGAACGGTTAATTGCCATTCTCCATTTTTGACGGAATAATAAAAGTACTGCAGAGATTAATGTTCCTGCATGACCAATACCTACCCACCATACAAAATTGGTAATATCCCAAGCCCATCCAATGTTCTTGTTTAATCCCCAAACTCCAATACCTGTTCCTACCGTGTAGAAAATACATCCAAATCCCCAAAGCATTGCTGCCAAAGAAATATAAAATGCGATATACCAGTTTTTATTTGCTTGACCTTCTATAGGTTTCGCAATGTCTTCGGTAATATCGTGGTAACTTTTATCACCTAATACTAAAGGTTCCCTTATGGGTGCTTCGTAATGAGACATATTTTTATAGCTTAAATTTTAATTACGCTTGGTTTGTATTTCTAACTTTCACTTGATACACTACATTTGGTTTTGTCTGTAGATAATCTAATACGTGATAAGCCCTTTTATCTTCTGATAATGCTGCTACTTCGTCTTTATCGTTATTTATATCTCCAAAAACCATAGCTCCTGTTGTACATGCTGATGAACAAGCTGTTTCAAATTCGTCTGTGTTTACAGCTCTTCCTTCTTTTTTAGCTTTTAAAATAGTTGCTTGTGTCATTTGAATACACATAGAACATTTTTCCATAACTCCTCTAGAACGAACTACAACATCTGGATTTAACACCATTTTACCGTAATCATTATTCATATTAAAGTCAAACTCTTTATTATCTGAATATTGAAACCAGTTAAAACGACGAACTCTATATGGACAGTTGTTTGCACAATATCTTGTACCTACACACCTGTTATATGCCATTTGGTTTTGACCTTGACGACCATGAGATGTAGCTGCTACTGGACAAACCGTCTCACAAGGAGCATGATTACAGTGCTGACACATCATTGGTTGAAAAGTAACTTCAGGATTCTCTGCTTCCGTTTCTAAAGCTTTATATAAGTCTCCTCCACTTAGCCCCATTTCCTTAGCTTCCTCACGAGTTTCAACTTCTGAAGAATAGTATCTATCAATACGCAACCAGTGCATATCTCTACCAACTCTAACTTCATTTTTACCTACAACAGGTACATTGTTTTCTGCATGACATGCAACAACACAAGCACCACAACCTGTACAAGATGTTAAATCTATAGATAAATTAAAGTGATGGCCAATTTCTCTGTTGTGCTCCTCCCATAAATCAATTGTTTTAGCTTCAACTTCTTTATGGTCGTAAGACACATACGCCGGCTTGTTCCAACCATTGTCATGATCTTTAGGCGCTACTGTATTGTATTCTTTTAAAGTTGCTACTTTTAGAATATCGTGACGTCCTGCAATTGTTTTTTGTACTTGTGTACAAGCAAACTTATGCGTTCCGGCTACTTTCTCTATAGCAACATTATATTGAATGTTATTCCCCCCTTTATATAAAGGATATGCATTAACACCTACTTGCATTTCTTCTTTTAAACCAAAAGTCTTTCCAAAACCTAAAGCCAATCCTACAGAACCTTTTGCCTGACCTGGTTGCACCATTACTGGAACAACAACTTCTTCGCCGTTTAAAGATACTTTGGCATAATCACCATTAATAGCACCATTATCTTTCACAGGATTAGAAAAACCTAACTCTCTAGCATCTGCCATAGACATGGTTAAGTAATTATCCCAAGAAGCTCTAGTAATTGGATCTGGGAATTCTTGTAACCAAGGATTGTTTGCTTGCTTACCGTCTCCTAAACCAGTTTTAATATATAAATTCAACTCCATTCCTGAAGTTGCTGTACTTTTCTTTAATGCGGATGCTACTTCTGAAATTGAAATTTCACTTATAGCATTTCTAGTCTCAGAAATAGTTTTATTGTAAAAACCATTATGTAAAGCTTTGTTCCAAGAAGATCCATCTAAAACTTCTGTAGACCAGAAAGATTTTAAATAATCATAATATGAAGTTGAACTTCCTGACCATTTTAATAACGTATCCTGAATTTGACGCGTTTTAAATAATGGTTGAATGGTAGGTTGAATTAAACCATAATCCCCTTCAGAAAACTGAGTATCACCCCAAGACTCTAAGAAGTGTGGCGCTGGCAATGCATAATCCATTGCAGCTACTGTATCACTATTTTCTACTGATAAAGCTACTTTTAAATCTACCTTTGCTAATGCCTCTGTAAATTCAGCCGCATTTGGTAATGAATATGATGGATCTACATTCACAGTAAAAATACCACCAACATTTCCAGATTTCATATCTGAAATTACATTTTGAACTTCTTCAAAATTACCTTGACGAATATTTAATGAATTCTTAGTATCTAAAATCTCACTACTTAAAGCATTGTTAATTGCTAAAGAGATTAACTGTGCGTTCTTATCATTAACACCTGTCATTACAACTCCTTTCGAACCTGCTTTTTTAAGTGATTTTGCTAACTTCTTAATTTCTGCATCAATAGGTGTAGCATTAGAAGCTATAGACTCTCCAGTAATTTCTTTATATAAATTCAATAAAGCAAAAACTACATCAGATGGTTTTGCAACAATACGCTTATCTGCATTTGCTCCAGTAAGAGACATGTTACTTTCTACCTGAACATGGTAAGACATTTTACCTGATTCTGGTTTTCTACCAGCAACATACGCTTTTTCAAAACCTCCGTGAAAATCACCTAAGAAATCAGCCCCAAAAGAAACGATTGTCTCTGCATTTTCTAATTTATAATTTGGTAAAGCTCTTCTACCGTACATTGTTTCCATTGCATCTACTGAAGCATCTTCAGAAATTGCATCATAAACAACATGTTTTGCATTTGGATACGTCGCTAAAAATTCACCAACAATTTTATCTGTTGATGGACTCGCCATTGTACCTGTTAATAAAACAACTTTAGTATCAGCTTCTTTTAAGCTATTTAATTTTTGTCCTATTTCTGTATCAGCTTCCGCCCAAGAAATAGCAGTACCATTTTTAGTTGGTTCTTTTAAACGTAATTGCTCATCATACAAAGAAAGAACCGCGGCTTGCACTCTAGCGCTTGTTGTTCCGTTTGCTTCTTTATTTGGCATTATTTGAATCGGACGACCTTCACGTGTTTTAACCAAAACACTTGCAAAGTCATAACCATCTGCCATAGAAGTAGCATACCAATCTGCAACACCAGCAATAATATCGTTTGGTTTTACAACGTAAGGAATCGATTTAATAACCGGTCCTTCACAAGCAGCTAATGAAGCTGCTGCTGTTGTAAAGCCAACATACTTTAAAAAATCTCTACGTGAAGTAGAGGAGTTCTCAAGTGTTTCTTTATCACCTAAAAAATCATCTGTAGGAATATTTTCTACAAATTCGTTTTTATTCAGCGTTTCAACAACAGAACTACCTTTTAGTTCTTCAACACTTTTCCAGTATTTTTTGTTTGAAGCCATTTATACTTTTTTATTTAATGATTGAAAGATTTTAAAAATTGAATATCTCAATTTTATAGACCTTTTAATTTTTGAATCTTTTATTTCTTCAATTAGTAATGACACTTACCGCACTCTAATCCACCTAGCTGAGAAATAGTAACTTTTTCTACTCCGTATTTCTTCGCTAATTGATCGTGAATTTTAGCATAATATTCATTTCCTTTTAAATCTACCTTTGTTTCTCTGTGACAGTTAATACACCAACCCATTGTTAGTGGAGAATATTGATACATTTCATCCATCTCTTCAACAGGACCATGACATTTCTGACATTTTAAACCTGCAACTGTTACGTGTTGCGCGTGATTGTAGTATACAAAATCTGGAAGATTGTGAATACGAATCCATTTTACTGGCTTTTCTTTACCTGTATATTCTAACTCTTCTGGATCCCATCCTGCAGCATCATAAACCTTTGCAATTTCTTGATCTAATTGCTCTTTACCATACGTTTGTCCATCCCATTGAATCTCAGTTCCCTCAGCAACTTCAGCAATCGCTTTGTGACAATTCATACAAACATTTACAGAAGGTATTCCTGAATGCTTACTATGTTTTGCTGATGAATGACAATATTGACAATCGATTTTATTTTCTCCTGAGTGAATTTTATGTGAAAATGCAATAGGCTGGATTGGCTGATACCCTTGATCTACACCAACAGTAAACATCATTCCAAAAACAATATAAATACCCATTAAGACTAAAAATATTGTTGCCAACACTTTCAAAAAAGTATTCTTCTTAATACCCACCCAAAGTTCTTGAAGATCTCTTCTTAAATCCGAATTATTATCTGGTCTTTTATTCCCTTTTAATTCGTTTACTTGTTTTAATAAACTAGCAATCATTAAAAACGCCACAATAATTGCTCCTGCTAAGAAATAAATCAACCAATCTGGAGGGCCCGTTTTTTCTAAAACTTGACCACCAGCTAAAACTTGACCAGGAGCTGGAACCTTTTTGATTTCACCAACGGTAGAGTAATATAAAATATCATCTATATTCTGGTCTGTTAACTGCGGAAAAGCAGTCATATTAGAACCGTTATACTCGTCAAAGATCGCATTTGCATCTGAATCTCCAGAAGCTCTTAATTCTGCATTGTTTTTAATCCATGCCTTTAACCAAGTATTCTCTCTACGCTCTTCAATCCCACCTAATGCAGGACCTACTAATTTCTTGTCTAATTTATGACAAGAAGCACATAAAGATTTAAATAATTTTTTTCCTTCTTTTTGACGCGCTTCATCTATATCTTGTGAATAAGAAGATAAGCTAAATGCAAAAATTAAGAAAAAAATAAAACTTCTTAAAAGTCTCGTGGTTAGTCTGTTGTGCAGTTCTACACTTTTCATATTTAAACTTTGTTTAAAAATATCTAATATAAAATGATAAAAGTCATTTTTTTTCGTCTGACAAAAGTACCACTTCTTCTCAAAATTTAAAAAGCTAATAGAGCGTTAAATTCAATTTATAATAATTCTAAATAAGGTTTTTGTCCAATTTATTCTGATACAAGTCGTTATTTTTGCAGAAAGATTATATACTATGAATATTAGACTATTTTTAATTGCTTTTATACTAACATCTTATGTAGGTATTACAAATTGTTCTGCACAGAACAACACAAACAGCAGCGCACAAATTAAAAATTTAATAGCAAAAAAAAGGTCTTATAATCAGACTCATGGTTTTGGATATAGAATTCAATTATATAATGGTACTGAAAAAAAAGCAAGAAGTTACCAAGAACGCTTTAAAATTGAATTTCCAGGTATTTACTCAAAATTAACCTACAATACTCCAGAATGGAAAGTTCAAGTTGGTAATTACAAAACAAGACTTGAAGCAGACAAAGCTTTAATAAAGTTTAAGAAAGAGTTTATTGGTATTATTGTAATTTCTATGGGGAAATAAAACCCTAATAATATGAAGTAATATTCTTTTATTTCTTAATATTTTCTAACGCTTTTTTCATATTTGTTTCTGGCATTTTACAAGTACCGTTTACACATACATAAATTAAAGTTTTGTCTTCATTAAATTTATATGATAACAATGGCAATGTACTATTTTCTAACGCAGTTCCAGCTATTAGAATGTTAGGAAAATAATTATTAATGAGCTCTTTATTTACTTCTGAAGAATTATTTCCTGCAACTACAACTTCGTAATAAGGTTTTACGAAATTTGTCATTAAGTTTAACCAATTACTGTAATTAGCAGGGTTCAATTGAACATCATCTTTTAAATTATTAAGCATTTGTTCTGAAGTTTCTAAATAATTTTTATCAGAATAATAATGTCCCAATTTAAATAAACTATTTGCTATTATTGAGTTAGATGAAGGTATTACTCCATCTACAACTTCATATTTTCTAGCTATTAAATTTTCATCTTCTTTAGAAGTAAAGTGAAACATTTTATTTTTTTTATCGAAGAAATTAACAAATAAATGATCTAATAAGTTTTTAGCTGATGTTAACCATTTTTCATCTAGAGTAACTTCATATAAAGATATAAAAGCATTTATTACTGTAGCATAATCTTCTGAATATGCATTAATAGTACTTTTGCCATTTTTAAAATTTCTATATAAACTGTACTCTTTTTTTAATTGATGTTTTAGTAGAAAGTTTGCATTTGTTAATGCTGCTGTTAAAAATTCTTCATCACCAAAAGCTCTGTAAGCATCAATATACCCTTGCGCCATTAACGCATTCCATGAAGTAAGCACTTTATCATCTAAATTGGGTTTACTTCTTTTATTTCTTGCATTTTTTAGAATTTTTCTCCATTTTGATACTTTACTATTTAATTCTGATATGGTTATTTTTTGTTCTTTTGCAAATGTTACTTTTGATTTATTTCTAATCAAAACATATTTGTCATTTTCCCAAAATCCGTAATCATTTATATTATAAAAATCTTTGAAAAGGTTAAAATCACTGCCGAGTAGCTTTTTTAATTCTTCAACTTTCCATTCATAAAAAACACCTTCTTCTTTTACGCCCAGTTCATTTTTACTATCTGCATCTAAAGACGAATAAAACGCTCCGTTTTTTGCCGTTAATTCCTCTTTTATAAAATTTAAAGTTTCAAAAACTATATTTTTATATAACTCATTCTTATTTTTTAAATAAGCCTTTGAGTATAAACTAACAAGTTGTGCATTGTCATATAGCATTTTCTCAAAATGAGGAATGTGCCATTTTTCATCTACAGAGTATCTAGAAAACCCACCAGAAACGTGATCATAAATTCCTCCATAAGCAATTTTGGTAAGTGTAGTATTTAAATAATCTTCTATTTTTTTATCATTAAATTGATGACTGTATCTTAATAAAAATTCTAAAGAATTTGGCATTGGGAATTTTGGAGCACCTTTAAATCCACCAAAAACAGTATCTATTTGTTCTTTCCATACTTCTATTGATAAACTTACTTCTTTATCACTAAAACTAGGAACCTCTTTATTCAAGGTAATAAGTTCAGATTCTTGAATTCCTTTGGTTAAATTTTCTGCAAATTTTATTGCTTTCTCTGGTTCTTCATTATATAATTTAGAAATACTGGTTAAAACTTTAGACCATTGCTCTTTCGTAAAATAAGTCCCTCCAAAAATGGGTCTTCCATCAGGAAGCGCTATGCAATTTAAAGGCCAACCTCCACTACCTGTCATCAATTGAACAGCATTCATATACACTTTATCAACATCTGGCCTTTCTTCTCTATCTACTTTTATATTAATAAAATTATCATTCATAATTTTAGCAATAGAATCATTTTCAAAACTTTCTTCTTCCATTACATGACACCAATGACAAGCAGAATAACCAACAGAAATAACAAGTAACTTATTTTCTTTTTTCGCAAGTTCTAATGTTTTAGTATTCCAAGCTTTCCAATTAACAGGATTATAAGCATGTTGCAATAAGTACGGACTTGTCTCATGAATTAAAGCATTACTTTTTTTATCATTAAGGCTTTTCTTTTTGCTACAACTATTAATTATAAATAACATTAATAATAAAACAGGAAGAATTTTAGTAGCAGCTTTCAATATGAATATGATTTTATTTTATTTTATTTTATTTTATAAAGATATTAATTTCATTTGATTCCACTTATATCTGTAAATAAAAAAAGCCCTCGAAATTAAATTTTGAGTGCTTTAAAAATTCTAAGTTTCTGTAATTATTCTTTATGAATTTCATTGTACCTACTATATTATTTACGTTATATTTTAATTTATAAATACCCGAGTTTAAAGTTGAAATATGAATATAAGCACTTACTTTATTAATTGTAACACTTTTTACTATATTACCTAAAAGATGATATATACTAGCAAGTTTGAAAAAAATTCCATAAAAAAAAAGCGGGATTATAAAACCCCACTTTTCTAAACATTTTAAATAAACTAAACTAGTTTTTTACAAGTTTTATTCTTTGAACACCTTTTTCTGTTTTTATTTGTGCAAAATATAATCCAGTTTTTAAATTAGATCCATCAATTACAGTTTCAGATGAATTAGGAGATAATGATAAAACATTTTTACCAAGTACATCATAAACTTTTATAGATGACATATTAACGTTTTGTGTTTTAACCGTCCAACTATTTTGAGTTGGGTTAGGGTATGCACTAAATGACGCTAAATCAAAATCATTTGTTCCTAAAGTACCACAATCTTCACCAACGGTGTAAGTAAAAATTTTAGATCTTACTAGACCTCCAGCATAAGCAGCTCTAAAAGAAAAACTGATATCTGCTCCAGGAGTTTGATCAGCTAAGGTTGCTGTATAGGTTGGCGCATTAGATTGATCCATAGCTATAAATGTAGAAGGCTCTATATATACTTCAGGATTAAGACCCGGTTTATCGGTATCTAACATTTCAAATGTAATGGTCACATCTGTACCACTTGTTACAAATGAATAATTAATCCCAACAGAAAATGATCCCTCAAGAGCCTCAGAAGTAAACCCTTCACATTCATTACTTGTATCTGCTATTGTTGTAGCATCTAAGCCAGTAATAGGGTTATTAGCTGCCACGTTTCCTGTACCATCACTTGCAGATACTTCAAAACTATAAGCTGTTTCTGGGGTAAGCCCAGAAACTGTAAAAGATTTTTCAACCCCAGAAGTACCAGTTGTTTGAACAGTATTTGCTCCACCATTATAACTGATATCATAGGTTACTGATCCAGAATTATCTGTTGCATTTAATAACAGTTCTACTCCATACGCTCCAATAGTTCCTACTGTAGCTGTAAAAGCTGTAGGCGCTTCAGCATCTGCAAAAAGAGAAATATCATCTACTAAATAGGTTCCACCATCAGCACTACCTTTATCTACAAAAATTCTTAATTCTGTTAAATCGCCTAAAGCGGGAGGATTAATAAAAACTGTTTTCACTTCTTGTCCTGTAGTAGTAAAGTCCGTTTCATAAACACCTGCACCCGTCAATTTCATTAAATGAGTATGCACTTCACCTGCTGAAGCTGTTGTTGATTGTATTGTAAAAGTAATTGTATTTGCAGCATCATTAGAAAGATCTACTACATCTGTACCTGAAAAAGTTATAAAAGCATTATCCCATGCATTACCATTACCAAAAATTTCTAACTTTTCTGAGGTTGTATTTATAATAGCATCTCCACCTGTTCCCCCTGAAGCATCCCATTGAAATGCCTGACTAGCGTCACTAAAATCTAATGGTAAGGTTACTGAAGGACCTGCAACGGTAAAGTTTAAAGTGTAGGTCTTTGTGGTAGTTCCATCTTTAGCAGTTACAAGTACTGTACTTGTTCCTGGTAATGCTGCAGCATCTGTAGTAACAGCATTAGCAGGAGCTGACTGAGTAGGAGTACCTACAACCGTTGGAACTGCAACAGTACCATAAGCCAATTCTATGTCATAAGTTAATGTACCTGCAGAAAAACCACTTACTGTTGTGTCACTTACTGTTAAATTACTTAAAGTAGCGTCTTCTAAAGTAGTGTCTACTGAAGAACCACCACAATCTTCACCAACGGTGTAAGTAAAAATTTTAGATCTTACTAGACCTCCAGCATACGCAGCTCTAAAAGAAAAACTGATATCTGCTTCAGGAGTTTGATCAGTTAAAGTCGCTGTATAAGTTGGCGCATTAGATTGATCCATAGCTATAAATGTAGAAGGCTCTATATATACTTCAGGATTAAGACCCGGTTTATCGGTATCTAACATTTCAAATGTAATGGTCACATCTGTACCACTTGTTACAAATGAATAATTAATCCCAACAGAAAATGATCCCTCAAGAGCTTCAGAAGTAAACCCTTCACATTCATTACTTGTATCTGCTATTGTTGTAGCATCTAAGCCAGTAATAGGGTTATTAGCTGCCACGTTTCCTGTACCATCACTTGCAGATACTTCAAAACTATAAGCTGTTTCTGGGGTAAGCCCAGAAACTGTAAAAGATTTTTCAACCCCAGAAGTACCAGTTGTTTGAACAGTATTTGCTCCACCATTATAACTGATATCATAGGTTACTGATCCAGAATTATCTGTTGCATTTAATAACAGTTCTACTCCATACGCTCCAATAGTTCCTACTGTAGCTGTAAAAGCTGTAGGCGCTTCAGCATCTGCAAAAAGAGAAATATCATCTACTAAATAGGTTCCACCATCAGCACTACCTTTATCTACAAAAATTCTTAATTCTGTTAAATCGCCTAAAGCAGGAGGATTAATAAAAACTGTTTTCACTTCTTGTCCTGTAGTAGTAAAGTCCGTTTCATAAACACCTGCACCCGTCAATTTCATTAAATGAGTATGCACTTCACCTGCTGAAGCTGTTGTTGATTGTATTGTAAAAGTAATTGTATTTGCAGCATCATTAGAAAGATCTACTACATCTGTACCTGAAAAAGTTATAAAAGCATTATCCCATGCATTACCATTACCAAAAATTTCTAACTTTTCTGAGGTTGTATTTATAATAGCATCTCCACCTGTTCCCCCTGAAGCATCCCATTGAAATGCCTGACTAGCGTCACTAAAATCTAAGGGTAAGGTTTGAGAGAACCCAATTGTTGCTAAAAATAGCGTAAATAATAAAGTAATTTTTTTCATGTGACCGTGTATTTAAAGTTATGCAACAATATTAACTTTATTATATATAAAATTAACCAGGTGATACCACTACAAAAAACATACATTTTAAAATTAACGATAAGTTATTAAAAGAAACCGATGAATAATAGGATGTAAGACTCTTTTTATTTTTAAAAAAAAGGTTAACTATTAATTATGTATAGGTAATGTATTGTTATTAATCGAAGACATTATACTGTAAGATTAATAAGTAAAGTTTTAAATAAAAAAACTATGCAAAATTTTCATTATACATAGTTTAAAAGAAATAATTCACAAAACAATTAATTAACTTAGTTTCAAATATTATTTTTAACACCAGGGGCTGATTAAAAAATGGTACAACTGTTTTAAAATGACATTACTTTTAAGGAATCATTGTTACTAGTAACAATGATTAAGTTATCCTTTTCAACTTTTCTTTTTATAATCTTTAGCGATCTAAAATCTAAAGAAAGATGTAACCCACTATTTTCTAAAGAAGTAACTTTAAAATTATTTTCACCATCTCCAAGAAGTAATAATCCGGAACCCGCATCATACCGAGTGGTTTCTACTTCTACCCCATAATGATTACCTACTAACATAATATCTTTAAAGCCATCTCTATTAAAATCTTCAATTAACGCATCTTTTATTGGGCTAGCCTGTGCTTGTATAGGTAAAATTACTCTTTTTAAGATATTATTCTCATTAATTAAAACTATACTTTCAAAGTTACTAACCTCATATACAACTGCATCATTTAGTTTATCTTTAGGTAAAATATCTATTAAGGTTGAAGAAGCAAAACTATGATAATCTTTATATTTCTTTGATAGATAAGGCATTTGTTGTGTAGAACATTCTTTTCCCCTCATAGGAACATAATCATTTTTGTAGTATTTTGCTAGTACAACATCGTTTGTTCCATTATTATCAAAATCATTGGCGTAAACCTTAAAAGGATGTTCTATTGAGGCTTTAAACTTATTGTTTCTTCCTAAATTACCTATGATATAATCATCATCTCCATCATTATCTATATCATTAGCAGTTATAGACCACCACAAACCTCTACTATCATCTTTAATTCCGAATTTCGCTGAACTATCCTTAAAATTCCCATTGTTATTTTCTAGAATTATAATTTTCATCCATTCACCTACCACTAATAAATCATCATCGCCATCTTTGTCTATATCAGAAAAGACAGCGTCTGTTACCATACCTATTTTTTCGAGATCTGGTGCCGTTTTTTTAACTGCTTGTTTAAAGTTTCCCTTTTCATTAATTAATAAATAACTTGTAGCTGGAAAAATATATTTTCCCGAAATTAATCGTGTACCCACAAATAAATCTAAATCTCCATCACCATCAATATCAGACGTTTTCACTGTCTGTGAACTTTGGTAAATATTTGGTAACGCTGTTGATTTTTTAGTAAAATTACCTAATCCATCATTTATATATAATCTATCTTTTAGTAAAACATTACCTTGGTTGTATTCACTACCGCCACTTGTAACATAAAGATCTAAATCTTTATCACCATCAGCATCAAAAAACAACCCTTCTAAATCTTCTGATGCTTTATCATTAATCCAGGGTTGAGAGTTACTTTTATAAAACTGACCTTCTTTAGTTTGAAGATATAAAACACCTTCTTGCCCTAAAGCTCCGCCAATAAAAACATCTTCTAAATCATCTCCATTTACATCTGCTACTGCTGTAAATGGACCGTTTTGAGAAAGATTGTGTGGTAATAATATCTCTTTTTTAAATTCGTCAAAAACATTTTCCTTGTGTTTATAAGTTATCCCTAATTCTTCAGCATTCAATAAACTTAAAAACGGTTTTGGCTGTAATTGAATTTTTTGAATTTTACTTGCTGATGAATATTTAGCAACTAATTCTTGATTTACTCTTACTTTTTCTATAGTATTTTGTTTACCACCAGGCCATGTAATTTCTACCTTATCAATTGTTTTTATTTTACCTAAACCAAAAAACACTTTAGGCTCTATAGATGAAAAATAACCGCGAGTAACGGTGTTTTCTGCAATTTGAGATTTATTATCATCATAATAAATTTTTACTTTTGCACCATATCCAAATTTATTTTTATCAGAACCTTGAAATTTAATTTTTAAAAAATTACCATTGGCTTTGTTTTTATAGATAGCTGCAGAAGTTTCCATATTATTTATCACAATATCTAAATCTCCATCATTATCTAAATCTGCATAAGAAATACCGTGAGAAAAAGTAGGCGTATCAAAACTCCATTTTTTTGTAACGTTTTCGTATTCATAACCATTTTTATTTTTAAAAACATAATTAGGCAAAGGGTTTGAAGGCGCCAATTTTGCCATCTTGTAAAAATCTTGTGAAGTAGTTTTTAGTTTTTTATTTAAACCTGTTAAAAAATCATTATTTCTAATGTCTTTTTTGATACCATTACTAATAACTATATCTTTAAAACCATCATTATCTAAATCTACTAATAACCCTCCCCAACTCCAATCTGTTTTTCCTAAACCTGCAATATTTGCAATATCAGAAAACGCACCAAGTCCATTATTAATCTGTAAAGTGTTAAACATATATTGATAATGATCTCCTTTATCAATCATTTGTTGAAACTCTATGGGGTTCATAGATTTCATATTGGTTTTAGAACGATAATGATCTTCTGCAGCCATATCCAAGGTAATTAAATCGATGTTTCCATCATTATTAATATCTCCAGTATCTGACCCCATACTAAATCTAGAAATGTGCTTTAATTTTGAATTAATTACATTGGTAAAAGTTCCATCTCCATTGTTATAATACATAAAATCAGGATCGTCATAATCATTTGCAACATATAAATCTGTGAAACCATCGTTATTTAAATCGCTGGCACTTACACTTAATCCATAGGTATGTCTATCTATTAATCCGGAATTTTTTGATACTTCTATGTATTTTCCAACTTCATTTTTGTACAATTTATCCTTATACAATTGAAACCTCTTTTTAGGTATGTTTTTATATCGTTGAAATAATCTAGAATCTGGAAGTTGATTAACTTGATACATATCTAAATCGCCATCATTATCCATATCAAAAAATACAGCTTGCGAAGAAAATCCTGCATCATCTAAACCATACTCTTTCGCTGATTCTGTAAAAGTTAAATCTTTATTATTAATAAAAAGTTTATTGGTTCTGTCTGAAGTATTCATAGACGCACCATTTCTACTCACATAAATATCTAAGTAACCATCATTATTAACGTCTGCCATCGTTACACCCCAAGACCAACCTGGACTTCTGGTAATTTTAGATTCTTTAGAAATATCTTTAAACTTAAAATCTCCTTGATTTAAATAAAGTTTATCGGTCACTTGGTTTCCACAGAAAAAAATATCCGCTAAACCATCATTATTAATATCTCCAACTGCAACTCCTGCTCCATTATAAATTTGACTGTAATAAATATGATTTACCTTTTCAGATTCTTTAATAGAGTTATTAAAATCTACCCCTGTTTGATCTGAAGAAAGTAATTCTAATCCACCAATTAACTCTTGGGGATTATTATCTCTTTGTTCTTTTTTACAAGAGTTAAAGAGTATAATACTTAAAAAAAACGTAAAAATATATTTATTAAATTTCATGTTTTTGTTACTATTTTATTTGTTAGAGTCAATTAAAAAAAAAATGAAAAATAAAGGTAATAAAAAAGGTTTCATATATGAAACCTTTTTAAAATTATGAATACTTTAAGTTTTCATTCTTATCCCAAAGCCCCCAATAAGCACCAACACTTCCTTCATCTCCAACTTTCCAAGACTCATCAAAAGAAGAAAAATAAAAGGTTTCAATATTTTCATTTGAAGCCCAAACTTGAGTATTAATAAAATACTTAATTGCACTTTCATCTGATGAACCTGCCCCTCCTTCACTATCCCCTTGATTTGGCCAACCAGTTTCTGTAATAATTACTTTTTTACCTTGACTAACATCACTTGCTTGCTTAAACATTTTTTGCATGTGATTTAATGAGTAATCAATAGGACATCCTTCCCAAAAAGGATAACAATTTGCTAAAATAACATCACAAACTTCTACTAGTTCTGGATATGTTGAAAATTTATAATAGGCATCTACATACCCAACTTCAACATTAGGTAATGCGTCTTTTACTCTATTTATATATGCTATTAGTTGTTCTATTGATAATTCATTTCTATACAAAACTTCATTCCCAACAGCGGCAATATCTACACATCCTTCTTTCCCAAGTTTAATTAGTGCATCTATTTCTTCTTCATTCTTTTCTAAATCATTTCCTAACCAAGCACCAACCATTGTTTTTAACCCATGTTTATAAGCAATTCTTGGTATGTGTTCATTTCCTTCTATGCAAGAAAAAGAACGAATCCATTTTGTGTATGGTTTTAGAATGTTCATTCTTCTTTCTACCTGTTCTTCTGTAATAGTATCTCCTGGTTCTTGACCATCTTCATACATACTAAAACAGATTCCATGCATTCCTTTTTGAAGCCTTTCTTTCCAAAGAAGCCTTAATTCTATTGTAGAATATTTTTCAAAATTAATTCCTGATTGTTCTTCATCATTTACACCAGTGTAAATATGATATTCTTGGTTTCTATATGACATTTACTAATATTTTAATTTTTCGTTTTTATCCCAAATTCCCCAACGAGCTCCTAACTCTCCTTCAATACGCACTTTCCATGATTCATCGAAAGAAGAGAAATGAAATATTTCTATATTCTTAGCAGTTGCCCATTCTTGAGTTTGAATAAAGTATCTCATAGCATTTAATTGAGATGGATGTGCATCATCAACAGTTTGCCCTTGACTTGGCCAACCTGTTTCAGCAATTATAATTTTCTTCCCTTTTGATATTTGTTTCGTAATTTCATACATTTCTCTTAAATGTGTTAATGAATCTTCAATACCAAATCCTTCCCAAAAAGGATAACAGTTCGCTAAAATAACATCACAAGCATTTACTAATTCTGGACGCTTATAATATTCATAATAAGTATCTACATAACCAACTGGTATCTCTAAACCTGCCAACGCTTCTTTTACCCTATTAATATATTCTATAAGCTCTTTCTCTGTTATTTCTCCACGAAGTAATACCTCATTACCAACAGCAGCAATATCAACTTTACCAGACTTAGCAAGTGCAATCAACTTGTTAATTTCTCTTTCATTTCGTTCTTTATCATCACTAATCCAAGCACCAACTATTGATTTTAGTCCTTTATCATGAGCAACTTTTGGTATTAATTCATTTCCTTCTACACATGAAAACGATCTCACCCATTTTGTATAAGGTGAAATAATATCCATACGTATACGTATTTGTGATTCAGAAAGAATATCATTTATGTCCTGACCTTCAACATAAGGGCTAAAGCAAAGTCCATGTGTTTTATTCTTCAATTTTTCTTTGAATAATCCTTTTACTTCGGATAAAGTTTTGTCTGTAAAATTAATTTCAGTGAAATTTTCAAGTTTTAAATTACTATTCGAGATTGAAGTTAAATGACCCGCTCCATAAGCGGAAGACGCCTTTTTATTTTTCTTTTTTCGTTTTGCCAATTCTGCACTTATTTCTAAAGCTTTTTCCTCTGTATGATCATAATTACGCATAATCCACATTGCTGTAAGTGTACCAACTATTGGTAAACCAGAGTAGAATATTCTTATTCCTGTAATTGAAGCTTCTGTATTTTCTGTATCCGGTACAAACCCAACTAACGCCATAATAGCTCCTGTTGCTAAGCCTGCAAATGCAAAACCAAATTTCACCATCAACCAATAGATAGCACCAAAGACACCTTCTCTTCTTTTACCTGTATTTAGCTCATCGATATCTATAACATCTGAAGTCATAGACATCATTAGTGTAAATAAACTTCCAATCCCAAAAGAGAAAAAGGGCAATGCAAATAAAAACATATAGGGTTTACCAGGGATAAATAAGAACCAAAGCATAATATATCCTAAAATAGAAATACCTTGTGAAACTAAAAAAGCATTCTTTTTACCCATTGTTTTAGATATCTTAGCTACTATAGGTATTACCATAAAAGTTGTTGCTAAAGCCCCTATACTTCCTAATAATGTAGGCCAAAGACCTGCAGCTCCTGCATCACCATTAAATAAATAATAGACCACAATAAAAAATGAAAAACCAGCAACAACATTAAAAGCATTAAAAATTAAAAAGGTTGAGTAACATAATTTTCTAAAAACTGGAATCTTGAAAGCTTCTTTAAAATTTTCTAAAATCTGTTTTAAACTTCCTCCCAATGTCTTTAAGGTTAAAGGCGTTAAACTTTCATCATCCTTTGTTGACTTACTTTTTATAAAAAAAGCAGGTACCATTGCTAAAAGAGCACAAATAATAGCTACCCAAACACCTAAAGTTCTTGTCGTATCGGTTGTTGTACCAAACCAACTATCATCATACATTACCACCCAAAACCAAGGTGCAATAACCCAAGCCCATTGCCCTATTGACTGCGCAACTGCCATAATATTTGTACGTTCGTGAAAGTCGTCACTCATTTCATACCCCATAGCTACGTAAGGCACAGAAAAAATAGTAAGTCCTAAATAAAAAAGTAAGGACCATATTAAAAAGTATGTGAAATTATAACTTACACCATCTTCTATATATAATTGCCATAAAAAGGAAAATGCGATACCCATAATGAGGGCTCCTAAGAGCACATATTGTCTACGTCTGCCCCAAATAGATCTTGTATTGTCAGAAATAAATCCCATTATTGGATCTGTAAAGGAATCAAAAAGACGGGGAAGAAAAAATAAAATCCCCCACATCAAAGTTGATAAACCATAGTCTTGAATTAAAACTACCATAAAAATACCCATGGCAGCTGGAAACATTTGATTTGCTAACATTCCTAATCCGAAAGCAATTTTTTGTCCCATAGGAACTTTAGAAGACGTATTTACTTTAGACATAGTTTTTAGTTTTTAGTGGTTGATACCATAATTGTTTGTATTGCTTGTGCATTTATATTTACAAGTGTTTCTTTTTCTCCTAAGAGTAATTTGAAACTCTTTTTTGTTTTCCCTTCATTAAAAACAATCACAGCAATAGATCCATCTATATTTTGTGCAGCAGTAACTTGTAATTCTTTGTCAGAATTTTCTAAACCAATTACTTTTGCTTCTGGTCTTATGTATTTACTAAAATGAGACATTGTGTAATAAAGTGGCGTAAAATACACTTCATCTGTTTCTGGATTGACAATTACAGGAGCTATACACCAATTTTTAAACCAGTTAGGACCTCCTTTTGTATCTAAAACCATGTTCCAATCTACCCAACCATCTACCCAATTATTTAGACAACCAATTATATCTCTTGCATATCTATTTACTGGAGCATATTTTGGATGTAAATGCTTGTCTTTTTCAGGAGCCCAATCCCAACCCCAATCTGTAGCTTCTTTTTTCCAATACCAAGCATCATCTTGCCAAACAGGAACTTGAGAATCTACGCAAGCTTCTGCTTGAATTAAGTATTTGTTTGGAGCTTTATGATGCGCATATTGTAATTCTTCAGAAAAAACCTCGTACGTACTAGCATACCAATGTATTGCTGTACCATCAAAATATTTTGAAGATTCTTCATTTAGAAATTGTGAATCTACCCATTCCTTTAAATGTTCTCTATTTTGGTCATACCCTAAAATTTTAACATCATGTTTGTCTTTTTCTAATTGTGGTCCTAAATAATTCTGAACAAAATTTGTCATTTCATCTGGAGAAAAATGCATGCTTTCCCAATTATTACCATTACCCATAGGTTCGTTTTCTACGGTAAAACCCCAAATATCAATTCCTTCTTGTTTGTAAGCATCTACATATTTTGAAAAGAATAATGCCCAAGTATCATAATATTTGGGTAATAATTTTCCACCAACCCATTTATTATTATCCTTCATCCAAGGAGCAGCGGTCCAAGGTGAACCAAATATTTTAAATCCATCTTTAGATGCTTTCATGGCATCTTTTATCATCGGAATTAAATCATCTTTATCATCTTTAATTGTAAAATGTTCTAAATTGACATCATCTGCCACAGGAGAATATGAATACTGGCCTAAAGAAAAATCACAAGAGTTCATGTGTGTTCTTGTAAGCGAATAATTTGCGCCTTCTTCTGAGAAGTAAGCTTGTATAATAGTATCTCTATTTTTTTTACTTATTTTATTTAGTAAATAAGCGGATGCTTCTGTAAAAGCTCCTCCAAAACCAGTAATATTTTGAAATTGTTCATTAGGATTCAGCTTAATTGTTGAGGTATTTTCATCAGAAAAAAATGCAGTTATTTTTGTTAGTTTATTCCCACTTTCTGAAGTTTCATAAACAGCTACTACCAATTTATTATCAACTTGATTACAACTCATTATCACTAATAAAAAAAGGATTGAAAAAAAATAGTTCGTTCTCATTGTGTTAATTTTTATCTATTATAGTCTGTATTAGGTACTAAAACAAGCTTCATAAGTGTTTCTTTATCACCATTAAATGTCTTTATGATTGGCGCTCCATTTCTCGTTAAACCTTTAAAATTTCCATTATCAACTAAATTCCAAATAGGATACTTAGCTGCTCCTTTTAAAGTGAATAATCCAAAGTGATTTTCAGAACCATTTGCATTTTTAGCATCTTTCCATTGTTCATCAAAAGCTTCAAAATAAAAACAAGAAATCCCTTCTTTATTCGTCCATTCTCTTAAATGGTTATAATAAAGTCCTTGCTTATATTCATCTGTTGCTCTAGAACCATTCTTGCCATAATGACCGCTAGAAATAGTTGCCCAACCCGTTTCACCAATATGAATTGTTTTAGTAGCATCGATACTTTTTACATAATCAGAAACATCTTTAAATTGCCTTTTAGCAAACTCTAAAGCACGTAACATTGCATTATCTATTTTTTCTTTGTCTGATAAATGCTGTTCACTATCTGGCACTTTCCAAAAACCAGGATTGTAATGAGAGTTATGATACGCATACGTATGCATAGAAACATAATCTACAGCCTTAATTAAGTCTTCTAAATCTTTTACTCTATAACTTGGATCTCCTCCACCCCAAGAAGTATAATCATCTGAACATGTAATCCATAAATCTTTAGAAAGCTTTCCATCTTTCTTTAAATTTTGAAGATGATTTACCCATTTTAAAATAACATTTGGTCTCACAAAGTAACTAGTTGCCCATCTAATCATTGCTTCATTACCAACAGCAATAACTTTTACAATGTCTGGATATTTGTTTGCTAAAGCTACTGCTCTATCAATTTCACCTTCATTTTGTTCGCTTTCAGTTTCATGATTAGGTTCTTTGTCTGTCCAAGCATTTACACAATCTATCCAAGCACCTAACATAACGTACATTTCAAAGCTTGAGTCTTCTTTTTTAAGCTGACTTATTGCTTCTAGAATATTTGCTGCATGAGGTAACTTTGGTTGTACATTATAGGTTCTAATAATGCGAATACCCATAGCGTGCATCAACTTTAAATCTTCTTTTAACTGTGGAATTGTAGGTTGATTATCTTCTCTTGATTTTTCTCTATATCCACCATAAGAAATGGCTAAATATTCTGGGTTTCCTAAAATTTTGGCTGCTGTCATTTCTTCTTTAATTTCTTTCTTTACTGATTTATTTTCCTTTTTAGAGCTACATCCAAAACCAATAAACAATACTAAAATCGTTACTAAAATTTTAAATTTGAAATTCATATTCTTACTCTTTTTACTATTATTTAATACTTTAAACCATATCCAAAAGGATACAATGGTTTTATGCTTTTGTCCCAAAAATTAGGTCCATATTTTCCTTTTAAATCTTTTACTGTTTTTGGCCAAGAATGAGGCAATTTTCCAGAGAAATTAAAATCACCAAATAAAACTTCCGCAATTCCATCTCCTTCAGAACCTGGTAACCAAGCTGCAACAAATGCATCTGATTTTTTTATTAGTTTAGTTACCACTAAAGGTCTTCCAGAAATTAAAACAACAATCGTTTTAATTCCTTTTTCTGAATACGTTTTTATATATTTTTTATGTTCTTTGGTAAGTGTTAGTTTTCTAATATTTGATTCATGACCAATATCGCCAAAGAATTCAGCATAAGGAGTTTCGCCAACAATTATAATTGCAACATCTGCATCAAAATGGTTTCCTGTTGCCTCTTTATCATAAACAACATCACCTTTTGATTGCTTTTTAATTCCCTCTAAAATAGTGGTAGCTCCTTTATAATTTTCTAAAGTTCCTTGCCAATTAATTGTCCAACCTCCAGATTGTAAACCAGCATTATTTGCATGTTCACCCACCACCACAATTTTCTTTGTTTCTTTTGATAAAGGCAAAATAGTATGCTCGTTTTTTAATAAAACTAAAGATTCTCTTACCGCTTGTTTTGCTTTATTCCTGTGCGTCTTACTTCCTATTTCAGAAACTAATGTTGCATCTGGAAATGGATTTTTAAATAAGCCCAACCTAAACTTCTGTCTTAAAATTCTTTTTACTGCGTCGTTAATTCTTACCTCAGAAACATAACTAGAATCAACAGCCTTCTTTAAATTATTTTGAAAATAATCTAAATCACCATCAACAGCCATTATCATATCTACACCAGCATTAATAATATTATTTCTACCAAATCTTGAATACCCTTTCCAATCAGAAACCACAATACCATCAAACTTCATCTTCTGCTTTAGAGTATCTATGAGATATACTTTATTAGCATGCATTGGTTTCCTTTTTAAAGTATTGAATGATGCCATTACAGCTCCAACTTTTTCATTTACAGCAACTTTATAAGGAGGCATTAATCTTTTGTTTATTTCGTCATTAGATAGCGATGTTTCTCCTCCTTCCACACCAAATTCTGTAGCGCCATCTCCAATAAAATGTTTGGCTGTTGCCATCACCGTTTTAGCATCGGATAAGTCTCCTTGATGCCCTTTTATAGAAGCTTTGGTTAAAATAGAGGTTAACTCAGTACTTTCTGAAAATGCTTCATAAACTCTCCCCCATTTTTCATTATAAGGAATTGCAACACATGGTGAAAAAACCCAATTAAAACCTGTTGCTTGTGCTTCTATAGCAGTAATTGCTGCAGCTTCTTCAACTAATTTTGGGTTTGCAGTTGCTCCTAAACCAATATTATGTGGAAAAATGGTTGCTCCATTAAACGTATTTTGTCCATGAATTGCATCAACACCAAACAACAACGGAATACCCAATCGTGTAGAAAGTGCTTGCTTTTGTAATTTGATAAATTTCTGCTGCCATTCTTTAGCAGTTTCTCCAGGATTTACTCCTTGTGTATGAATAACAGCACCTATAAACTTAGTAGCAACATCATTTTTAGAAATATCCCAAAAATGTCTTACTTGAGACATTTGACCAATTTTCTCTTCTAAAGTCATTAACTTTAAAAGAGAATCTACTTTTTTCTCAATAATAATTTCTTTATCTACTTTAGTTTCTACAGCTTTTTTGCAACTAAAAAGAGTAAATAATAAAGGAATAAAAAATTTATACTTATGAAAGCTATTGGTCATTAATCATTGTTATTTTTTTACTGAAACTTCAATTTTATTTATTTCTCCTGTTCTTTCAAAAATCATTTTTGAAATATTTGTATCAAGTATTAAATCTTTTACTTCTTCAATACGTGTGTCAGTAAAAAATATTTTTATACCTTCTTCTTTATAATTTTTATAGACAATTGGTACTTGACAATAAGTAAAACAAAGTGAACCTTCTTTTAAATCAATTGATTTTTCTTCTTTGCTAATCGCAGTATATTTAAAAGTTTTTGGAGCTTTAATAAACTCACTTTCTCTTAATAATCTCGGATTAAAATTAATTTTTCCTTCTTTTACAAAAACACCTAATTCTCCTATTCTACTCAACACATCTTCTTTAACCTGACCTGTCATTCCTGGTTGTTGTGCTCCTTTTCCTCCTGGTGTGTGAGAATAAGGATCTGTTGGAAATGCGCCATATAATTCTGGCGATTTATGAACACCAATACCTGCTTGAATTTCATAATAATGATCTAATAGTTGACCAATTACAGCTTCATCTTCATTATTTTTTACCGCTAACAAGCAATTTTCTTGAGCCGCTAATAATAATTTTGAAACCATGTGCCAATAAATAGAACCCAAACCTTCATAACCAAAGAAAGTTCCTGAACGACCTGTAAATGCTTTGTGATTAAAAACTTCTTCAAAAGTTTCCAGTAACAAACTAGATTCGTTTTCTACTAAATCTGAATAGGTTGCTGGTAATTCTTCAAAAGCTTCTTTTAAGCTATTTGCATTATTAAAGTTTGCATTAAAATGATAATTATCTAAGACATCTTTGTTAATGATTTGAGTATTTCCATCATTAACCAATTGTGTTAATAATTTAGAGTTTTTTACAGCCGCTTTAGAAATTACATTTTTCTTATCAAAACGTGGTAAATCTTTATTTGGATATAAAATATAACTGTATTGATCTTCTCTAAACAACGCACTAGCTTTCATTGCGTCTAAAACTTTTAAAGCTTCTTTTGGTGATAAATATTCGGCACTTAAAACAGCAACTTGCCCTTCTAACATTTCTGGTAAATAAGAAATAGATACCTCTTTATCATTCTCTATCGTCATTAAATTATACGAATGGTATAAATTATCTGAACGTTTATTTGCTTTAATCGTATGCTCTAAATACTGCTTTGTAATTGTAAAGAATGCTAATAATTCTGTTTTAGAAATTGTACTTCTATCACTAGAAAATCCGTTTTCATAAATTGCAGTTCTAAATACACTTCCTGCTTCACCTAAACCATCTAAAACTGTTTTTCTTTCTGTATCTGAAACACTTCCTGAAAGGATCTCTTTATTTTGGTTAAAAGTTGCCACAACTTCATTAAAAAACGTTGCCAATTCTGATGAAATCTCAACCTCTTCGGTTGCAGATTTAGTCACTACTTTTTCGAAGAAATTTATAAATCGATTTAAGTAATTTAACGTTACCATAGAAACACCATTACCAACTAAAGCGTTGTTAGCGTCATTCCATTCCGGACGTTGTGTATTCATCCAAATACCTCCTTCTGGTATAAAATTAGATACTTTTGCTAAAACAGTTGCTAATAATTTTTCGATTAAATTTACTTTATAAATAAAGAAATTTTCATCTCTTAGTAAAGCGCCATCTGCTCCTAATTCCTCTCTCTTTTGATGAATTTTAGCATCTAATTCATGGTCAAAATCAATAGTATCTTTAGGGTTTAAAAGTATACTTTTGTAGTCTTTTATTTTATAAGGCACATTTGCATACACAAAAATGTCTTCAGAAAAACGTTTTTCTAATTGATTAGGATAATGGTTTTCTATAAATTCTAAGAATTTTAATAAGTAAATTATTTGATGATCTCCCCAATAACCAATGTAAGACCAAGGGTCATTTTCTTCAATAATTTCCCAATCGAAACCATCTTTTGTTACTCTGTAAGGATTGTAACCATCAAAAGTTGTTGCATTTAAAAACTTATGAATCATACTTTCTATAAACTCAGGATATGAATGTGCTAATGTTTCCCAATTCTGGAAAATATCACGCCAATTACCTTCGTAATCTAAAATTTTAGAACCATCAATTTCATTTTTTGTATTGATAGAAAACTTGTTCCAAGGTCTACTTGGATCTCCATGTCTTCTACTAAATTTTAATGGTAAATATTCAAAACAAAGTCTTTTAAAGTTTTTATCTTCATCTTTCTCTGCAATTTCAAGAATTGTATTTAATGTAAATAACTTTGGTAACTCATTTAACAATTCCTCTTTTTTCTTAATGACTTTTTTATTTGCCTTTGCAATGTATTTTATAAAATCTTCTTTTTCAATTTTATAATCATCATCAAAAGTACCGCCTCTCATTAAGTTGAAAAGTGTATTTGCAAAGTGTCTTGTATTCACTAAAGGATCGTTTGTTACTTGCAAACCATCTGCAGCACCCGTTAAAGCAATTAATTTTTTAGTTCCTAATTCAATATCTTCTTGAATACTTTTAGCTAAATTTTTATCATTTAGAATTGCTTTAGAAATTCTTTGAATATCTCCAATAGTTTGATTTACATTCGCAATAAAACTCCATTCTTTGGCTTCGTTTGCTGCTAAGTTTAAATCAGTACTAATAAAATAAGCGCCTTTTTCTGCTTTTACATCTACTTCTTGATGCAGTTCTTTTCCTCGTCTAAAATTATCTAATTGTAATGATGATAATAAATACGTTGGATTTTCAACACCTAAAGACCAAACTATATTTGCTTTTAAAGCTTCACTTGGTTCTGCTTTATCAACAATAATTGCACTTAAGGCATAAATACCTAAACCAGCTTCTGCTTGTAATTCACTTTTCTTGTATGCGTCTACTAAATTACTTCGAGAGTTTTGTAAATCTGTTTCTACATCCGAAGGAAGAATATTTTGTAAACCGTCTAAAAATGTAATTTGTATTTTATCTGAAGAATTATTAATTAATGTTGATTTTTTTACAAAACCAAATTTATCCGTAGAACTCCATTGATATCTGAAGGTTACTTCTAAATCTTCATTAACTTCTTCGAAAATAACTTTGTTTCCAAAACTATTTTTATATAAATTTTGTCTTGTTTTATATAATCCAATTTGTCTTTGAGAGAAAGGTTCCCATAAATAAATATTTCCATTTTTAGAAACTTGAAAAATAGACTTACTACCAGTTACATCTGCAGCTTCTGTAATTTTATCATCTGTATAATAAGGAAAAAGTGAATACTCACTATTCTTTCTACCAGCTGTAAGCCCTCCATTACTAGAAATAAACATCCAATGATTTGAGTCTGAAACAATACTCATAAAAAATGGTCTCATTTCATTACTGTTCGCAATTTTATAATAAACTTCATTATCAAAATTTATCATTTCTCCTTTCACTTCTTGCGTTTGAAAGTCTGCTTTATTTTTTCCTAAAAAAATGGTCTTATTTGTCATTAAATTGGTAACCTTTTTTAACCTCTATATTTATTCTAAAGAGGCTTATTATTATACTTTGAGCTTTATTGATAACTAAAAATAGTTACTATATAAATAAACACAAACTACAATGTTACAATATTGTAGTTTGTGTTGTGTTTTTATTATGGATTTATTATTAACGAAATATCATCTAAATACAATGTTGAAGTACAACCTGCAACGCCTCCACAAATAGCAACAAATTCCATAGTTATACCACCACTAACATCACCACCTTGCATAGCTCCTGTTACCGTATAAGTAGTTGTAAAAGTTTGCCATGTACCTGTTGGGGTCACATCAAAAGTTTCAACTTGACTCGCACCGTTTGTAGCTTCCACAAATGATTGTATTGAGACCGCACCAGACTCTCCTGTTAGTGATCCTTTATAGCTAAATGTAACTTGTACTTTATCTCCTACTACTATTGAGCCAGCAGCTTTTCTTTCCTGCTTCAACGTTGGATTTAATCCATTAGGAGCACTTGCAAATAACTTCACACACCAATCTCCTGTTTGTGCTTCCGTATTGTCTAAAGTAGCTGTTCCACCGTTATCATATAAAGTCCAACCTTCAAGATCTCCAGATTCAAAACCACCATTACTTGCAATATCTCCATCAGCAGGAATATCGCCACCGCCATTTCCACCGCCACTTGTTCTTTCAAAAAGCTTAAGATCATCAAAGTAATATGTATTGGTACTTGCTGACTTGTTTAAATCAAAAATTAATACAATTCTGTCATATTTATTATCATGATTCGTGCTAAAATTAAAAGTTAACTCTTCCCATTCATTAGTTTTGGTAGTTGTTAAATCAATTTCAGTATTAAGACCTGGGTCAGCAATTGATTCAAGTTTTAATAACACGCTATAACCTGGAATAGCCGAATACACCTTGATTTTAAAACCACCATTAGCAGTTAAATCAAATTTAGTATTAAAATCAATTTGATTGTTATCCCAAGGGTTAACTCCGCCTTTTGTCACTTTACCAACAAAACAAGAATTGTTTACTGTATTATCAGAATCTGGATTTGCTACATACTCAAAAGTAGCATTATCATTTCTTATATTTGCGGTTTGGTCTGACATAAAAGTTACATTTAGATCTGTTGCACTCATAGATTCTGTAGTTTCTGAATCACAAGCACCTGGTTCATATACTTCTACATTTCTGGTTGCAACAGCTGTATTACCATCTGAATCTATAACCGTGTAAGTTACTGCATAAGTTCCTGGAGTATTCGTATCTACAGTATCACCACCAATTACAATAGTATTTGTAACATCACCATCTTCGGTATCTGAAGCAGTTGCTCCTTGTTCTGTATACGTATCTCCTTGTGCTAAACGAATACTTGCGTCTCCAATTAATGTAATTACAGGTACATCACCTAATGAAACTTCTATACTTCTAGTAGCTACTGTTATGTTTCCGTCTGAATCTACAACGGTATAAGTAACTTCATAAGTTGCTAAAGTATCAACATCTACAGTATCACCTCCAATTACAATGGCACCAGAAATATCGCCATCTTCAGTATCTGAAGCAGTTGCTCCTTGTTCTGTATATGCATCTCCCTTTGTTAAAGAAATTGTTTCATCTCCAATTAATGTGATCACTGGAGCATCTCCTAAAGATATTTGAATAATATCATCCATATAAAAAGTTCCTGCTGTGGTACCAGCGCCGTCTACAAAAACAACTAGTTTAGAGTAGCTAGCAATATCGGAAAACGTAAACTGTAACTCTTCCCATCCAGAACCTGTATGACTTGCCAAAACTTCTGTAAAAGCAGTTCCTTCTTCTAATTTTACTAAAATAGTTACTGCCGCATCCGACCAGAAATTCATTTTAATCGTATTGTTTGTTGTTAAATCAATTGCTTTTTCTAATTCAAAAAACAGGCCTTCATAAGTAGCCCCGCTATTTGTAATAGAAGCTACCATAGAAGATACATCGTTTGACCCTCCTGGTGCAGGGTTCTCTAGTAATTCATAGGCTGCACCATCAAAAGCTGTTGCACTATAATTTACATTATCGTTATCAAAAGTCATTGGTAAACCCAAAGGCAACGGCATGTTTATAACAATGATATCTTCAAAGTAAGAGATTGCTCCTGCCTCGTTCATTGCTTTTAATATAACGGTATAGGTACCGTTAGTATAACTTTTAATAGGATCAATTTCTGAAGAAGTTGATGCGGGTACTACTGGTATTTCATCTCCAAAATCCCAAGAATAGGTAGTTGCATTCTCAGAAATATTAATAAATTCTACCGTACCTGTATTTTCATTTAAAGTATACGTAAAACCTGAAGTAATCATAGGTAGTTTAACAACGTCTTCTGAACAACCTACGTATGTTATTGCTATAAGAAAGAAAGCAATAAGTTTACTGTTTTTTAATACTAATTTCATATTTATAATTTTATGTGTGTGTTTGTAAATGTTTATTATTTGTTATATACTCTTACGTAATCTATGAGCATTTTTTGTGGAAAAACAGTTTCTTCATTTGGTGCGCCTATAAAATCTCCACCTACTGCTAGATTGATAATAATATAGAAAGGTTGGTCAAATACCCAAGTTCCTTTTTCTTCCACCTGTTGGCGTGTAATTTGATTGTATAAAACATCATCAACATAATAATTAATATATTCTGGAGCCCACTCTATTCCAAAAACATGGAAACCAGTATCGAAACGATCGTTTTCTAGTGCATAACTTTTAGTAATCGCATTGCCTGCAGCATAACCAGGACCATGAACACTGCCATGAACAACTGTTGGATCTTGTCCTCGGTATTCCATGATATCTATTTCACCACAATTTGGCCAAACTTCAGTACCGTTATTTCCATCACCACAATTAGCTCCTAAAAGCCAAAATGCTGGCCACATTCCTTGACCTGTTGGTAATTGTATGCGCGCTTCAAAACGACCATAAGCTTGTTCTTTTAAACCTTTGGTTAAAATTCTACTAGAGGTATAATCAGAACCATTATAGTCTTCTTTAAGAGCTTTAATAATTAATATACCATTCTGTACAGAAACATTTTCTGTGCGACTTGTATAAAATTGTTCTTCATTATTACCCCATCCATTGGTACCATTCCCAATATCAAAAGTCCAAATATCACCATCTATAAAATCATCTGTATCAAATTCATCAGACAACACAATATTTTTAAATTCTGCAACGGTTTGTGTTTCATCTGGATTACAACCAATCAATATAAAAAGGATTCCTAAAAAGAGCGTTTTTAATAAAACTACATTTTTACCCAATAAGATTTTATTTGTTTTGTTCATTTTTTCTTGTTTTTATATTATTACTTATAGAAATATGTATTATCCATATAAAAAGTTTCTATCTGAGAAGACTTTATGTTTTCTATAATAATAATATTAATTGCTGATTTATTTAATCCAGTTTCTGAAGTTGGTCTGATTGGAATCTTTATTGATTGCCATTCACTTGCAACTAATGAAGATGCAGGATAAACAATTGGAGCTCTTGGATCTAATTGATAATTTGATCCAATACGGTTTTGTTGAAAAGTACCATCTACAGACTTCAGTGTAATTAAAATATCTATATTAACAAGGTCTGCTGGTAATTCTAACATTAAAAGATCTACACTATAATGCGTCATCTCTGTAATATCTATCGCTTCTGTAAGCTGAGTTCCAACAAAATTAAAGTTCGTGTAATTTAAAATATTCTGACCATCTATGATCGTTTCTCCTCCCAATGTTGTTTGGTAAGGTTGCCAATAGCCATTATGAAAATCTACAGGAACATTCGTGTAGGTATCACTAAATATTGAAATCACATTACTATCACTTTCTTGAGGAGTAGGTGCAAGCGGAAAAGCTCCAGAAGCAGAAATTGTTAAAGACCCTTTCGCTTTAACTCCAGCAATAGAAGCTGTTATTTTTGCTATACCAGGACCAACGATAGATACAATACCCGTTTCGCTAACTCTAACTACCTCTATATCACTTGACTCAAAGTCAAAATACATAGGAGCCGTAATCGTTGTTTGATTGAACCCAGAAGGCAAATTAAATGTTTGTGTTAAACCATAATCAGACAAGTTAAAAGAGTTTCCTACAAAATTTCCTTCCTCTGTATCTTCTCCATTTGCCATTTCCGGTTGTGGTTGGCCAAGGTTACCTAATTTTTCAAACTTTAAATCATCTATCCAAAAAGTAAAACCTAGACCATTAATTCCTGCTACTGCATATCTTAACATCCCTCTTTCATTAATCAATTTAGAGGGGTCTGGAATTGGAATTATATACTTTACCCAATTGGTAGATAAATCTACATTCGTAATAGTGGCTAAATATTTATTTTCACCAAAATCTTCTCCAAAACCTATTTCTCCAATAGTTCCTGTTTGTGATCCCTTGGCCCAAAAAGTTAGGGCATCATATCCTGATAAATTACGACCTTCACCATCAATTCTTAAAATTGCCCCTGCATAATTCCCTAAGGGATCTGTATCCTTTGGCACATCAATACGCATAGAAGATTCACTTTCATACCCCTCATTAGTATCTACAGACCATGCTGTTGGTTTTGATCCAACTGGATTGTTTGCGTCTGAACCGTAAGGGAAATAAAAATCACTTCCCATTCCTATAAAATTATCTGTGTATATCTCTCCAGTTGTTCCGAAGTTTGTGAATTCAACATTTTCTGAAAGTTCTCTCTCACAACTAGCAATCGATAACATTAAAATTAGTAAAAATGTTAATTTTAGATATTTGTTTTTTATTGTATTCATGATATCTCTTTTATAAATTATTTACCAATATTAATGTGAATGTAAGTTCTTATTTCCCACTCTGAACCATTAGGAAACCCAACAGGACTAATTGTTGGTGAGGTAGCAAATTCCTCAACTATACTAGGACTATATCTTGGAGAATATTGATCTAATGACCTCCATGTACCACGGAGTCCTACCTTCGTATTTGGTAAAATAAACCAACCTGGTTTTCCTAAAGTAGTAGATACATCTAACATTAATTGTGTTGGAAATGTTAAGTTAAAATCCTTGTGGTAGTCAAAAGGCCCCCAATCATTAAACTTTGCTTGTGCAGTAACCTTTAATTTATTTAAGATCATTCTAACATCTCCTCCAAAACGTTTAATCAATCTTTCATCATTCCCGTTTGCTTGTCCGTTTCCATAAAAGAAATTACCAATAAACCCAAAACTAGGACTTACTTTAGACACCACTCTTGAACTTATTTCCCATAAATCTTCTGCCGGAGCAGCCGTTGGAAAAGCAAAGAATGAACGATCTGCTAAAAACCCAATATGTGCATCTTGTGTTGTTGGCAAGTGTCTATATACAAACCCTAAATTCATAGCGAATACTGCATCTTCTGTCCTGTCATTGTCCCATTCATACATCCAAGTTCCTGGAGTAGGATCATAAGTAAACAACCATTCCATTCCCAAAGTTTCTCTGTTGTTTCTTACAGCAAAAGGATCATCAATTACATTTCTTAATCTACCTGTACCACCCACGTCATTAGGCATTGCTCCAATTAATGGTTTTTGATATATAAAATTAGGTGCTATCTGAAGGTTTGAGATCGTATAGGTAGCACCTGTTAAAATATTCACCTGATTTCCGCTTCCATTATCTTTTAATTTCCAACCTGTAAATGTTTTTGTTAGATCTGCTCCTCCATTAGCTACTAACCCCATATAAGCACTTTGCAAATACCAGTTAAAAAGTCCTTTCTGATAAGTAATTTTAGCTTTACTACCCCAATTGTCTTCTGAATTTATTTTATCTTTATATATAATATAATTACCAGAAGTACCTCTAGCATCCTGAAATGTGCTGCCGTTTAAAGGGCTACCTGACCAAAGAGCACCTACATTAAATTTAAAATTACCAAAACTTCTTTCAATTGCAAGGGCAAACCTCTCTGTAGGAAATGCTGGAATAATACCTGATCTTAATTGATTTGCATCTAAGACTCTACGGCCAGTTTCTGGATCAATTTTAATATCTGTATCTAAATCTCTATGATAAATACCTGTAACACCCCATTTTCCAAAATTTCTACTGTATTTTAACAAGGCTGTAGGGTTTGCTCCCCACCATAATTGAGGTCCAAAAGCAGCTTTCAAACCATTTAAAGCACCTTTACCATCAATTTCAATACCTAAAATTTCTCCATTATACGTATCTAAATTAGGTCCATAATTAGCTTCTGGGTATAAGCCAAAGAAATCGCCTTCATCACCCCAATGATAATGACCAGTTCTATAAAAACCTCTCATATCAAAATTATCTGCATTCCATTCAAATTCTGAATTATATACTTGAACTCTATTAGGGTCTGTTATTTGAACATTACCTTGATCTGTATTCACAGTATAAGAACGGCCTCTATTTTCATAGAAAATTTCATCTATTGGATTTTCTGCTACATTTCCAAGAACGTTAAAGTTTACATTTGCACGCATATTAGGAGCAGGGTTTCCTTCTATACCTATAAAATAGGATTGCATATGATCAAAACCTAATTGATTTGGGTAGCTTGATTGTTGTTCATTTGCAGTACTAGGTGTTGTAATTAAACTACCACCAGTATTAAATGTTGTAAACTCTGCTCTTAAATTACTTAAACGAATTTTATCACCACCGCCGTTTAGCGCGGCTTTATCTCCTCGAGCTCTAAGAACTGCATCCATTAATTGAATGTTCTCAAAATGATTGGTAACTTTATTTAAATTTATTCCTGATAGATAAGGATTAATTTCATGTGCTTCTTTTAATGCATAATATGCTGCTCTTGGATATAAAGTATATAAACCATTAGAATTTGTTGGTCCCTTAGCACAGATACCAAACCATTCCTCGTTCATGTTATTACTTCCATTCTTTGTATCTAAATAGTACCCTCCATTAGACCAAGAAGCTCCATTGTCATGAACATCTAAATTTTTAGTTTGTCCTAATTTCCACCATCCATCACTAAATTGAAATGTAAAACCACCTATAGCGTTATTTGATTTTCCTAATCCTGCTGCATTTTGATAAATTTCTTTCCAATTTTCTACCATAAAAAAGGCCTGCATTTTTTGGTCTTCTTGGTTGGTTAGAGCATTAAAAGAATCTGCACCAAATTCTGTAAACAAAATTGGTTTATTTAATTTGTCTTTTACTACTTTAAATGCATCTCCAAATGATTTACCGCGATACATGTTTGTACCATAAATATCTATATCTGGGCACTCTTCTGCTATAATATCAATAAATAAAACATCTCCATTACAGATTGCTACTGGATGCGAAGCATCTAGAGATTTCATCTTAATTGCTGCATCATTCATTAACTTAAACATGGGTCTTCCTCTCTTTTCTCCTACCGCCTTCTGTTTTTCCTTTTCATCTGGAAAATCTTCCGTTTCTGCACCTGCCCAAAAAAGTCCATAATTATTTTCATTTCCTAGTAAGAATAAAAGTAACCCTTTAGTATTCTTAAAGGTATTTGCCAATTCAGTTGCTTCTGATAGTAAGAATTTTTTTGTTTCTGGGTCTCTATAATCCGTAACTGGTGTCCAAACCCCATTTAACGTAAGACCATACCTACCAAAAGAATGATTTAACATGGTATAAATACCATAGGTTTCATATATATAGGTTATCCATTTGGGTTGAATTCCAGTATAAACTCTAATGGTATTAACACCCATATTTTTTAATAACCCCATTTCTTCATCTAAAGCTCCTTTAATCACTTCTTCAGGTTGGTTCCAAAGGCTATATGCATAATTGGTACCAATTGGAACATAATCCCAATTCATACCATTAATCATAAAATCTTTACCATTTACAACAAGTTTCATTCCTTGTTCATTATCAATTACAGAAACTTTATCTGCTTGTGCGAAAGAATTTAACGCAAATAAGTAAAGTAATAATCTTAAAAAGGTGTGTTTCATAATTTTTTATGTTAGTTATGTTAGGTTTTTGTAAACTTAAGCAGATATACTTCTGATATTATTAATAAACACCGCTACAAATAGTATACATCATTATTTTTGAAGTGTTTTATTAACAATAGGTTAAATTATACTTATCAATACTTTTAAAAAAAACTTCCGTATTAAATAATGTTGTATCAATGTATAGGTTATTAACCTAATGTTGTCAATTTTAAAACCTTTCTATTGTAAATAATTCTAATGTTTTTTTCTTGATAAGTAAAAATTTATAGGGATATGTATTATAAATTAAAAAGGGTGAACTACATTAAAAATTCACCCTCTTTCTTTCTTCTAAGTTCTCTTATTATTTAAATACTTTTACGTAATCAATTTCCATAGTATCTTCTGTAAATGATGCGTCTACAGTGCCTCCAAGAGATCCTCCCATTGCAACATTAAGAATTAAGAAAAAGTCTGCATTAAATGGTAAAGTTGAATCATTTGTTAACTCATAAAACTTAATATCATCAACAAAAATCTTTACAGCTTCTTCCGTCCATTCTACAGTATATAAATGAAATTCTGAAGATGCATTTGCTATTGAAGTAGTTTCACCATAACTTGCATTACTAGAACTTGCTGAATCAAACCAATGACAAGTACCAAGTGTTGTGTTTTTATCACCACCTGTTTGCTCCATAATATCTATTTCACCACTTTGAGGCCAACCTACAGAAGTGAAATTAGAACCTAACATCCAAATTGCTGGCCAAGTACCTTGAGACGCTGGTAACTTTGCTTTTACTTCTACTCTACCATAAGTAAAGTTATATAAACCTTGAGATTTTAACCTAGCAGAAGTATATCCTCCGCTACCATCAGCTTTCGCTGTAATGATTAAAGAACCACCTTCTACTTTAGCATTTTCTGCAGTATCCGTATAGGTTTGTAATTCATTATTACCCCAGCCTGAATTAGCTCCAAGATCATATGTCCATTTTGTAGCATCTGGTGCTCCATCTGTTTCAAACTCATCAGACCAAGCTAAAGTGTTAAATTCATAACTTGCACCTTGTACAGGTTTTGTAGAAGTAAATTTATGATACCATGCAAAACCATCTCCAGCTTGAATAACTCTAACCACAAGTTCATCATTAGAAATAGAAATTATATCATAAGTACTAGAACCTACTAACCATCCCATAAAACCACCTTCCGAAATTTCGAAAGTTGTACCTCTATATGGCTCTTCGTCATAAGAACCCTCTAAAGCTGCTTTTGAAACTGAAGGACCAAAAGAAACTGTTTTTAACCCAAACATTGAAGTAGCAACTGTTTCATCATGACATTGGTCTCCTGCAACACCTAAGTCTCCTGCATAAGTACCAGGTACAAAAGCAGGACCTACAGTTTGCTCAAATGTTACACCATTTGTAGTTCTTGTAAATACAAATTCATTATCATACATACATCCCTTTTCAGCATCCCATGCTTTAATACCATTCCACCATGCTTCATAAGCAAATTCTCCATTTCCATAATCATCTGTAACCGGGCCTAAACCAACATGTACATCTATATCTGCTTGCCAATACCATTTTTTACTGTCGCCAACATTAGCACCACTTAAAAAGTTTTCAGTTTCAACATCAGAAAAAGAACTAAAAACTTCTACATCTATTGTTTTTGTTGATGAAACACCACCTGTACCATTTGCCTTTACAACAACAGTATACACATTTACACCTACTTTTGAAAATCTCTTTGATAAAATTCCTGATGGTGAAGCTTCTGCTGCTCCATCAAAATAATAAACATAAGAAGAACCATTATCTGCACTTACAGTAAAATTTACTGAACCACTTCCATCTCCATAAGGATTGTCTGCATCAACACCAACAATTTCTGCGTTAATTACAATGTTTGAAGGAGAAACTACATCTCCAAATTGATAACTATTTTCTTGACACCCGTAAAAGGCAGTCATTAAAGAAAATAGAATTATATAAATATTTTTAAATTTTTTCATCTTTGTACTATTTTATTTAAAATAATTAATATCATCTATGTAAGCAACTACAGTATCATTATTATTCTCTGAATTTACTTGTAGAACAACTCTACTAAAGTTAGTGATACTTATAGCATCAGTAACGCCTAATACAGTATCACTTGCAAAATCGAAAGTAACTTCCTGCCAAGTATCTAATGCAATTTCTTTAATGATTTCTGATTGTCTTTCCCAAGGGTTAGCATCTGCATCTTGAAGTTTTAAAGAAATTTGATTTATTTGACTACCTGATAAACTAGTTGACGGCACATAAATTTTTAATGAAAATTTAGATTTTGCAGTTAAATCGTAATTTGGTGTAATATCAAAACGAACGTTTGCATAAGTACCACCTGTATCAGTGTATTCTAAAACTGTATCAGAATCATTTAAAGCATCTTTAAATGGATTTGCAAATGCATTATTCATTCCGCAATCATCTCCTGCCCACGTTGTAATTGTACCATCTCCTTCAAAACTATCTTTTACAAATGGAGCAGTATCCCCAGCTATTTCATTACCATAAGATAAATCATCTAAATAAGCAATAACATTGTCATTATTATTTTCTGAATTAACCTGTAAAACTACTCTTCTAAAATTAGTAATACTTAATGGATCGGTAACTCCTAATACATCATCATTTTCAAAATCAAAAGAAAGTGTTTGCCAAGTATCTAAAGCTATTGTTTTAATAATTTCTGATTGTCTCTCCCAAGGATTAGCATCTGAATCTTGCAATTTTAAAGACAGTTGATTGATTTGACTACCAGTAACACTTGAAGAAGGCACATAAATTTTTAATGTAAATACACTATTACCTCCAGATAAATCAAAATCAGCATCTTTATCAAAACGCACATTTGCATACGTACCACCTGTATCATTATACTCTAAAACTGTATCAGAATCATTTAACCCATCTTTAAATGGATTTGCAAAAGCAGTATTCATTCCGCAATCATCTCCTGCCCAAGTAGTAATATTTCCATTTCCTTCAAAGTCATCAAAAACAATTGGTGTACCTGTTGAAGAAGCCGTTTTATAAAAATAAAAATTATCTATATAAACTACTCCAGCAACTTCATCAGAATCTATTAATATTTGAGTTATTTTTTCCTTATTAGTAAGATCTCCTCCATCAAAACCAGTCATATCAAGATCTATACCTCTCCAAGAACCACCAACTGTAGCTCCTAAAGACTCAATATCTTCTCCTCCATCTACTGTGTTTACAATTTTTATAAACAATTCAGTTGTAGTTCCATCTGGTACCCAATAATCAATATGTAATTTTTCCATAGTTGACACATCTATACCATTGGCATAATTTGTTACCATACCTACAAAATCTAAATTTGTTAGTAACCAAACATTATTGCCTTCAACGGTTGTAGCTTCAAAATTTGATGATGACCATTCTGTTGGTAGTTCATCTAAAGTTACATCTGTATACGCATCACTAAAAATAGAAATTACATCTGTAGCCTCTCTATTTGGAGGTGTATTTGCAGCGCTTAGTGGTGCTAAAATTTCAGTCACCTCAAATTCTGTTGTGTATTCTGTAGTTTCAATAGCACCACCTTTTGCAATCACTTTTACAGAATACGTACCTGGATTTGTATATTGATAAGAAACAGCCTCTCCTATATTAGCAGTTGCTACTGGTTGATCAATATCTGTTTCTCCAGAATAAAATTCGAACACAGAAGCAAATTCTGCAGTTGCAGTAATATTTACTTTCTTTGATGTTGATTTATCATTTTCTATAGTAGCAACTAAATTTTGTGGCGCTTGAAACGATACAATTAAAGCTTGTGTTGCTTCTGCTGTATCTCCTTTGGTATTATATGCTACAACCTTAATTTCAAAAGTTCCTTCTGTATATGTATGTTGTACATTTTTACCTGCTTCTATATTTTCTGGATCTGTAGTTGTATCTCCAAAAAAGATATCAAATGATGTTGCCCCATCTGCAGTTGGCGTTATTGTAACCAAACCTGTATTGTCTTGCGTAATCGTATATACTGCAGCAACATTTGTTGGAGCTACCATAGTAGCTAAGAAGTCTAAACTTCTATCTTCTTCTGTACATGCACTAATAATAAAAAGAATTATTAATGCTTTGTATATTGTTTTAAGTTTCTTCATACTTATATATATTAATATCCTTGATTTTGTGACCAATTTCCTTGAGAAAATTGTATTTCTTCTAGAGGAATTGGAAACACTTCATTCTTACCAGATGCAAATCCTGCAATTTGAGTTCCTCTTCCTGTTCTTACCAAGTCAAAAAATTGATGACCTTCTCCAACTAATTCAACTCTACGTTCTTTGTATATAGCCGCCGTTAAATTAGTACCACTTGTAGTGATATTATTTGTTGCATTACCAAATGCTCTTTCTCTAACTCTATTTAAATAAATTTTAGCTTTGGTATCATCTGGACTAGATTTTCTATTAAAAGATTCTGCTGCCATTAATAAAACATCTGCAAAACGAATTGCTCTATAATTATTAGGATTTGTTAAGTTTAAATCTCCTGCTGCATCTGTACTTCTTACTCTTGGAATATATTTTCTATTGTAATACCCTGTATGCTCATAACCTGTTGTAAAAGCTGCACCAGTAGAATCTGACCATGCGTTTATATCTAAAATCGCAACATCTTTACGATTATCACCATCTTCAAATTCGTCTACTACTTCTTGAGTAGGAACATTAAAACTAAACCCTGAGGTATATAAAGTTCCTTGGTAACCTCTAACTCCCTGAAAACCTACAGCAACATTACCTTCACTACATTGTAAACATCCAAAACCAGCTCCTTCAATATCTGTATACTGAACTTCAAAAACTGCACCTGTACCATTTTCTCCATCAAATTCAAAAATCTTATTATAGTCAGACTCTAAAATATAAGGTCCGTTGTTAATTAAGTTTTCTAAAACAGTAGCAGACTCATCAAACTTATCTTGAAATAAATATACTTTCCCTAATAAAGCTTGTGCCGAACCTTTTGTTGCTCTTCCTAGTTGAGGAGCTGTATAAGATAAATTAGCAACTGCATATTGCAAATCTGCCTCAATTAAAGCATACACATCTGCTTTTGGCGATCTTGGAATTGTTTTTTCATCACCTAAAACAAAACGACCTTCTGGCTTAATAGGAATATCTCCAAACCATTTTACCAATTCAAAATTATAGTATGCTCTCAAAAAACGAGCTTCTGCAATTATAATATCTTTACCTTCAAAGAAGGTTTTATCTTCAAACTCTATAATATATGCTGCCCTATTTACACCTCCATACATCCAGCTCCAAAGATTTTGAAGTTGTGCATTTATAGGTGAATGTGTCATATCATCTACTTGTTGATAACCAGGAACATCTGTTGCACTTTCACCACCACAAAGTGTGTTGTTAGATGCAATTTCTCCCATTAATACATTAATAAATGTAGATTGTAAAGGATCATAAGCTGCCACTAAGGCATTGTAATAATCTGCTTCTGAATTGAAAAAAGATTCAGAATCTTCAGCATAAATTTTAGAATTGTTTAAGTAATCATCTGAACATGCGCTTAATATAAATAAGCTTGCCATAAAGATGAATCCTAATTTTATTTTTTGATTGTAATTTCTCATCTTTTATTTTTTAAAATGTAACATTTAAACCTAATAAAAACTGTCTTGCAGATGGGTAGTTCCCAGAATCAATACCAGCTCCAATTGCACCCCCATTAATTGTTGGGTCAAAACCTGTGTAATTAGTAAAAGTGAATAAATTATTGATTGATGTATATAATCTTAACTTAGACAGCCCTACTTTTTCTAATAATTCTTGTGTAAAATTATACCCTATTTGTATGTTTTGCACACGTAAGAATGAAGCATCTTCTACAAAAAAATCTGAAAACAATTTATTGTTAGTTGCATCATTTGTTAACCTTGGCACTGAGTTACTTGTTCCTGCACCTGTCCATCTATCTAAATAATAAGCAGGTTTGTTAACATTAGGTAAGAAACGTTCGAAATTTCTAACCATGTCTTTACCTAATTCTGCATATAAATAGGTTGTAAAATCCCAGTTTTTATACTTTGCTGAAACATTGAATCCCATATAAAAGTCTGCTTGTGGATTTCCAATATTAATTCTATCGTCAAAATCTATAACTCCATCTCCATTCATATCTTTATATCGGATATCTCCTGGTGATGTACTAGAAGCACCCAAACCAGATTGAGAAGGGTGTGCAGTAACTTCTGCTTGTGTTTGAAAAATTCCGTCAGTTACCAAACCTAAAAAATAACCAATTGGTTGTCCTACTTCCATTCTTGATGGAGCAAGATTACCAATTGCAAATCCACCACCTTCAACAAAAGCACCATCTAAAACATCTGTTACATTATTTTTTATATACGTAACATTATATCCAAAATTCAAAGTAAGATCATCTGATGAATATGCTTTATAATTAATTGCTAATTCAGCACCCGTATTTTTAGAAGTACCCGCATTAACAGTTGGATTTGCACCTCCTGGAGCACCAGAACCTAATAATCCAGAAACTGGAAAATTTTGAATTAATAAATCTTTTCTTGTTTCTTCAAAATAATCTGCAACAATCGTTATTTTATCATCAAATAAATTAAGGTCTAAACCAATATCTAATTTTTCAGCAGTTTCCCAAGTTGCATTTGGATTTGGCAAACCACCTTGTGCGGAACCATCTACTAAAACTCCTCCTAAAACATAAGTTCCTTCTCCACTTAATAGAGATCTATATAAATTATCTCCAACCAAGTTTCCTAAAGTACCATAACTTGCTCTTAATTTTAAGAAATTAATAACATCACTGTCTTTTAAGAATTCCTCATCAGAAATTTTCCAACCAGAAGTTACAGACCAAAAATTATCTACTCTTTTATCTTCTGCAAACACAGAAGCTCCATCTCTTCTTACTAATCCAGAAAACAAGTATTTTCCTTTATAATCATATTGAATTCTACCAAAATATGAAGTAAGTCTTATGTCACCATTTCCTGTATTTAAACTTCTTTGTTCACTTTGAGAATTTGTTAAACTAATATCTGCAAATTCATATAAGTTGTTTGGTACATCAAAACCAGTTGTGTAAATACCATCAAATAAATCGTTTTGCACACTTGTTCCTAAAGTAAGACTTGTATTATGATTTTGTGAAAATGTTTTTTGATACGTAGCAAATGTTTCCCAATTTACTCTTGTAGAAGTAGCTTTGAATTGATATACAGAACTTTGTGTTTTGTTATATACTTTACTAGAACCATACTCTTGTATTGGAGTAAATGAACGTTGTTTTTCATTATAAATTTTATATCCAACACGTGAAACTACGTTTAAACCTTCAATTGGTTTATACTCTAATTTAAAATTTCCTTCTATTCCGTTTCCATTATTTTCACCAAACGTATTTTTTAGTAATGATAAAGGATTTACAACTTCAATTCCTAAAAAGTTATTTGTATCGTTTTCTTCTAAACCAAAAGTTGGTGCATAATTTAAACCATTAAATAGTAAAGAACCATCAAACCCTTGTGAGGCACTTGTAAAGTAGTTGGCAATTATAGAAAAATTTAGTTTATCACTAATATCAACTCCTACATTTAATTTGATGTTATTTCTAATAAAATTAGATTTCTCTTTAGCAATAATACCATCTTGTTCCGTGCGAGATGCACTTATAAAATATCTAGAGTTTTCACCTCCACCAGAGACACTAATATTATGATTCATTAACAATGCATCATTAAATAATTGATCTTGCCAATTAGTTCCCTTACCTAAAGAACCAACATTATTAAAAGGTAATGTTTGACCACTTGCTGCATATGCTTCATTTAAAACCAAAGCATATTCAGTAGCATTTAAATAATCTAATTTTTTTGTTGTTTGTTGAAAAGCAGCATATGTATCATATTTAACAGTTGCTTTCTTATTTTTCTTACCAATTTTAGTAGTTACTAAAACAACACCATTAGCTCCTTTTATACCATAGATAGCTGCTTGCGCATCTTTTAATACAGTAATTGATTCAATATCATTTGGGTTAATACTATTTAAATCACCTTCATAACCATCTACTATTGTTAAAGGTTGGTTGTTAGTGTTTGAACTAACACCTCTAATTAAAATATTTACTTTTGCACCAGGTGCACCTGAAGAAAGGTTTACTGCTACACCAGATGTTGTTCCTTGTAATGCAGTTGTTGCATCTATAGGTTTTAAAACCTCTAGAGTTTCTTGCCCAACAATAGAAACAGAACCTGTAACATCTTTTCTTTTCTGCTTCCCATAACCAACTACAACAATCTCATCTAAAGACTCAGCTGATTCCTCCAAAGACACATTCATAGTGTCTTGGTTAACGATCACTTCTTTTCGGGCATAACCCAAATAATTAAATACAAGTGTTGCACCTTGTTCTACTTTTGAAAGACTGTAAAGTCCGTCAAAATCAGTTTCAGCTCCAACAATTGTTCCTTTAACTATTATACTAACTCCAGGCAACGGGTCACCTGTTTTAGAATCCTTAACAACACCTTTTACATTAATTGTTTGTGCATTAACACAAAAAGTTAAAAGTAAAAGGAGTAATAATGTGATTTTTTTTCTCATGAATTATCCATTTAGTATTTTTTATTAAAATTAGATTTAATTCTTAATTAAATCATAAATTCAACCAATACAAAAAGTATACATGGAAAAAAAAATATAATAAAAACAACAGATCAACAATAAACACAAGGCTTTACAACATGTAAATAATTAACTAAAAAGTATACATATTTAACCTTGTTGTAGTAATGTAGTGGTAAAATAAATCAATGTTGGGGAGTTATATTTCTAAGATGTAATTTGTTAAGTTAGAGTCATGAGGTAAGCCCATTTTTTTTCTTAACCTGTACCTCTTAACCTCTACACTTCTTGGAGAAATATTAAGCAAAGGAGCTATCTCCTTTGAAGATAGATTTAATCTAAGGTATGCACAGAGTCTTAAATCATTTGGAGTTAGTTCTGGGTGTTTCGATTTTACCTTTTTTAAGAATTTTTTATCAGCATTGTTAAAAGCTTCTTGAAACATAGCCCAATCATCTGTATTGTTTAAGTCTTTATCAATAATTCTAACAACTTTTACAATATTCATTTCACCTCCTTTTATCAACTCTGTTTTTATGGTATTTAAAAACTCATTCTTTTTAATTATACTCATTGTAGAAGAAGCCAATTCTCTATTCTTACTTTCTATATCACTTCTTAACTTATCATTATTTAATTTAATAATTTTTTGTGAACTCTCTAATTCTTTAATATCTAACTCTTTTTTTGCATTTTCTAACAACTTCTCTCTTTGTCTTCTATAATATCTTTTAGTAATATTATGTATCAAGTAAAAAAGTAATAAGTACAATAAAACATAAATGGTAACCATAAAATTAGAAAGGTACCAAGGTTTATGAATTCTAAAACTAAAGACAGCTTCATTAGTACTTAACTTATTACCTACAATACCCCTTACTTTAAAAGTATAATCTCCATAAGATATATTTTCAAATAGTATAGAATTTGATTCAGATGGAATACTCCATTGCTTCTTCTGACCTAATAATTGATATTGATATTTAGAAGTTAAAATTTTATTGTAATTAGTTACACTATAAGAAAACTCAATATTATTTTCTTTATTTTCAAATTCAATTTTTTGTGATAAATTAATTCGATTTTTAGGTTGACCTAGTTTAAAACTATTAATTTTATTAATCCCTATAATAAAGTCTTTAGGTTCTTTAATCTTATTTAAGTCTAAAGTTATATAACCATCTGAAGTACCTATAAGTTGTTTCTTATTTTTAAAATGGATAATATTCTCAAAACCCGTGGCCCCTTTTGGCGAAGATTCTGAAATTGGGATACTTTTTATAATTGGTTTCGAACTTAATTTACCAGAAGTTAAAAATTTTACATCTTGCTTAGAAAAAGACCATAATTTATCATTTACAGCATTATAAATTAGTCTTGCAGAAGAAAAATTTTCATTAGAAATTAACTTACTATAAATAGTATCAATAACAAAAGTATCTTTTGGCTTATTATATTTAAATATACCCTTTTTACTAGCATAAAAAATATCCTGTTTATACTTAATTAAACTAGTAGCAGTACCTCTTTTTATCGACTCTTCTTTACTTATATTAATTACATTCTGGTAGTTTTTATCTATAGTTAATTTAAAAATTCCTTTGTATTCGTGATTTACAAAAATTTTGAATTTATCTTCAATTACAAAATACCTACTAGAGTTCGTAAATCCTTTTATTTTATTAGCAATTTTCCAATTATTAAACGCCCTCGTTAAAACATATAATCCATCATAACTACCTAAAATTAAAGTAGTTTCGTTTAATTTTTTAACATCCCAAACACCTTGAATATTAGATATTTTATTCGCTTTTTCTTTATCTATTATAAAAATACCAGAATCATGACCACAAAAAAGAGAATTATCAATCTGTATTAAATTCCAAACTTGTCCTTCTGTATTTTCAATAAGTTTAAATGGCATATCTGTGTCCATTTTTTGAAAAAACAATCCTTGATTAGTTCCTAAATACAAGGTGTTATCGAAAACAATAGAGGTGTATACAGTTCCTAGAAAGTGGTTCTTATTGCTACTTATTTTAAGCGGTGATGTATTATTAATAGTGTTTATTCCATTATCTAAACCTAACCATATATTATCATCGATATCTTCAAAAACTGATAACACAGTATTGTTACTTAAACCTGAAACATGATTAATTTTATAATTTATTTCCCCATTATTATTCAAATAGATAATACCATCTGATATTGTTCCAAGAACAAAGTCTTTATTTTTTAATTGTTTTGCACTATAGATTGTTTTATTAAGAATGTTTGCATCTGAAGGTGTAACCCAATTAACAACCCTATTCTCTCTTAAAAAGAAAAAGCCCTTCTTTTGAGTTAAAAATAAAAGAGTATCCTCTTTTTTAAAAATTTCAACTACTATGTTTTCTTTTAAGATCTTATTCTCTGAAATTAATTTTGGAATACCATTTTCAATCTTAAAAATTCCTTTATTTAATTCTTGAAAGTAGATAACATCATCAATTTTAGAAATTTTAGTTATTTTATTATCTGCATTAATAATCTTTATAACATTCGTTTCTAAATTATATAAATAAATTCTCTCTAAGGATTTAAAAAGTACCCAACCATCTAATTCTAAGATATTCCAAACATGCTCATCTTCAAGCATTTTTATATTCTTGTTTTTTACAATAGACGTGTATTCTAAGCTTCCAAAATTATTTTTCTTCCAAAACCCAAAATCCATATAAAACCCTGTGAATATATTATCCCCAACAACTCTTACAGATCTCATTATTGTTTCATTGGGTGTCTCATAAAGTTGCCAATTAGCACCATTATACTCCAATAAACCTTTATTATTAGCTACATAAATAAATTTATTCTCAGCTTGAGAAATAGCCCAATTTTGCTTCTCTGCTCCATATTGCTTTGTTGTAAAAACATTTACAGGAGGCAACTCTTGTCCGATTATTACGAGTTTAGAAAAAAAAACTAAACAGATTAATACTACTTTTAATTTTGTTGTATTCAAGATATTAGGTTGTTTGGTTACTAATGTAAGTTAAATATCATAAAATATTGGGAGAAAAATAATTTTGTATGGTTTTTATATAGGTGTGGAAGCAAAATTTAACATACATCACTCAAGTATAAAACAACAAAAAACCAAAGTATAAATTAATTTTACACTTTGGTTTTCTTTATTTTATAAGGTAATCTTATTTACACCTATACTTCTAAATTTTACTATTAAAGCTTTTTATTTCAACTTCTTTTTAACAGCAATTTCTTTATAAGCTTCAATTACATCCCCTTCTTCAATATCATTAAAGTTCTTAAGTTGAAGACCACAATCGTATCCTTTTGCAACTTCCTTAACATCATCTTTAAAACGTTTTAATGATGTTAACTCTCCGTCATGAACTACAATTCCTTCTCTAATAATTCTAATTTTTGAATCTCTAAAGATTTTACCAGAAATCACCATACAACCTGCAATGTTACCAACTTTAGAAATCTTATAAACTTCTCTAATTTCAACATTACCAGAAACTTCTTCTTTCATTTCAGGAGATAACATTCCTTCCATTGCATCTTTAAGGTCATTAATAGCGTCATAAATAATAGAATACGTTCTAATATCTACTTCTTCTCTATCTGCAACCACTCTTGCATTTCCTTGCGGACGAACATTAAAGCCAACTATAATTGCATCTGAAGCTGTTGCTAATAACACATCACTTTCTGTAATGGCTCCAACACCTTTATGTAAAATATTTACTTGAATTTCTTCTGTTGATAATTTTTGGAAAGAATCTGTTAAAGCTTCTACAGAACCATCTACATCTCCTTTTAAGATAATGTTTAATTCTTTAAAGTCTCCTAACGCAATTCTACGTCCAATTTCATCTAATGTTAATGTTTTCTGAGTTCTTACAGATTGCTCACGTTGTAATTGAGAACGTTTAGAAGCAATTTGTTTTGCTTCTCTTTCATCATCAAAGACAACAAATTTATCTCCTGCTTGTGGCGCTCCATCTAAACCTAAAATAGATACTGGCATTGAAGGACCTGCAACCGTTAAATTGGTTCCTTGATCATCAAACATTGCTCTAACCTTACCACTGTGTTTACCTGCCAACAAGTAATCTCCAATTTTTAAAGTTCCTGCTTGAACTAATATTGTTGACACATAACCTCTACCCTTATCTAATAGCGCTTCTACTACCGCACCAACTGCATTTTTCTTAGGGTTCGATTTTAACTCTAAAATCTCTGCTTCTAATAAAACTTTTTCTAACAATTCAGGAATACCTTCTCCTGTTTTTGCTGAAATATCTTGTGATTGAATGCTTCCACCCCATTCTTCAATCAATAAATTCATTGAAGATAATTGAGTTTTTACATTATCTGGATTTGCATTTGGTTTATCTATCTTATTGATAGCAAAAATAATTGGAACTCCTGCTGCCTGCGCATGAGAAATTGCCTCTTTTGTTTGTGGCATTACGTCATCATCTGCTGCCACTACTATAATAACTAAATCTGTTACCTGAGCTCCACGTGCACGCATTGCTGTAAAGGCCTCGTGACCTGGTGTATCTAAAAATGCTATTTTTTGACCTGCTACATTTACAGAATATGCACCAATATGCTGTGTAATTCCTCCACTTTCACCTTCAATAACATTTGCTTTTCTAATATAATCTAATAGCGAAGTTTTCCCATGATCTACATGCCCCATTACTGTAATAATTGGCGCACGTGTTACTAAATCTTCTGGTTTATCAATTACCTCTTCAATAGACTCTTCTACTTCTGCTCCAACAAATTCTACTTTGTGGTTAAACTCTTCAGCAACAATAACTAATGTCTCTGCATCTAAACGCTGATTCATTGTTACCATCATACCTAAAGACATACATGCAGAAATAATATTAGTAACAGGAACCTCCATCATCGTTGCTACCTCACTTACGGTAACAAATTCTGTCACTTTTAAAATTCTACTATCTAATGCTTCAGCTTCTAACTCTGCATCTGAATGTTCTCTTCGAGCATCTCTTTTATTCCTTCTATACTTTGCACCTTTACCTTTAGAAGATTTTCCTTGAAGTTTTTCTAAGGTTTCTCTTACTTGTTTTTGGATATCTGCTTCTGTAGGTTCTTCTTTTTTAACAACTGCTGGTCTTGGAGCTCCTTTTCCTCTAAATCCAGGTCTATTACCTTGAGCTGACCTATTACCTGCTTGGACTGGCCTACCAACTCCTCCTCCTTGACTTGGTCTACCTTTAGCTCCTGCAGCTCCTGCTGGCTTACTTATACGTTTACGCTTCTTTTTAGCGTCAGCATTTGCATCTCTCTTAACCTCAGGTTTCTTTTTCTTTGGCTTTTCAAATTGCTTTAAGTCAATTGTTTTCCCTGTAATTCTAGGACCGTCTAATTTCTTATACTGCGTCTTTATAGCTTCCGCATTTTCTGAAATAACCTCATCTGGTAATTCAGTTGCTTTTTCACCTTTAGAAAAACTTTCTTTTTTAACAACAGGTTTTTCTGTTATTTTAAAAGCCTCTTTTTCTATACCAGAAACTTGTCTTACAACTTTAGGCTGCTCTACTTGTTTCTTAACAACAGGTGTAACAACTTTAGGCTCTTCAGGTTTAGTTTCTTCAATTTTTGGTTCTTCAGGTTTCGTTTCTTCTAAAACAGGAGATGGCTTTGGAGTTTCTACGACAGGTTTTTCTACTTTAACTACTGGTTTTTTATCACCAATGTTATCAATATCAATTTTACCTACAGTTTTAAACTCTAATTTATCTGCTTTGGCTTTAAGAACTACTTCTCTCTTAACCTCTTCTTCCGCTCTCTTCTTTTCTAACTTAGCTTCATGCTCAAGACGAATTGCTTCTTTTTCCTTACGTTTTTCTTCTCCAACTTCTTTTGATGCAGCTTTTTTGCTAGCATCTGTTTGGAAACCATCTAGTAAGACTCGATAGACATCACCAGAAATTTTAGTTGTTGGTCTTGCTTCAACTTCATGACCTTTAGTTCCTAAATATTCTACTGCTCTATCAAGAGAAATGTTTAATTCTCTTAAAACCTTATTAAGCCTCATTGTTTTGCCTTCAGACATATATTATTTTTTAGCCTTTAATTTGTAAAAATATACTTTTTTACGATACTCCTATATAACCTAGATTAGTCTTCAAATTCTTCTTTCAAAATTCTCTGAACATCTAAAATAGTTTCTTCTTCTAAATCAGTTCTTTTAACTAACTCTTCAACATTAGTTTCTAATACGCTTCTTGCAGTATCTAAACCAATTTTTTTGAATTCTTTAATTACCCAATCTTCAATTTCATCAACAAACTCTGTTAACTCAACATCTTCTTCTTCTAAACCTTCTCTCTTAACATCGATCTCATATCCTGTTAACTCACTTGCCAAACGGATATTTACACCGCCTCTACCAATCGCTTTAGAAACTTCTTCTGGTTTTAAAAGCACGCTTACACGTCCTTTTTTACCATTCTTTTCTTCATCGTACATTTCTATTTCCATAGAAGTTACTTTAGCCGGACTTAATGCTCTAGAAATATATAGTTGTTCGTTTTTAGTATAATTGATAACATCAATGTTTTCATTACCTAATTCACGTACAATTCCGTGTATTCTTGAACCTTTTACCCCAACACAAGCTCCAACAGGATCAATTCTATCATCATAAGAATCTACCGCTACTTTTGCTTTTTCACCAGGAATTCTTGCAACTCCTTCAACAGTAATTAAACCATCAAAAACTTCAGGAATCTCTTGTTCAAACAATTTGTTTAAGAAAGAAGGTGATGTTCTTGAAAGTATAATTGCTGGTTTATTTCCTCTTAATTCTACCGATTTAATAACGCCTCTAACAGAATCTCCTTTTCTGAAGAAATCTGAACGAATTTGCTCACTTTTTGGTAATACAATTTCATTCCCATCATCATCTAACAAAATAATTGCATTATGACGAATGTGATGAACTTCTGCACTATATAACTCTCCTTCTAACTCTTTAAATTGCTTAAAGATATTTGTACTATCGTGTTCGTAAATTTTAGAAATTAAGTTCTGACGTAATGCCAAAATAGCTCTTCTTCCTAAATCTATTAATTTTACTTCTTCAGAAACATCTTCACCAATTTCAAAATCTGGCTCAATTAACCTTGCTTCAGCAAGCTCTATCTCTTCATTATCATCTTCAGAAAAACCATCTGCAACAACAATTCTATTTCTCCAAATCTCTAAATCCCCCTTATCTGGATTAATAATAATATCAAAATTATCATCAGATCCAAACTTACGCTTTAAGGCAGCCCTAAAAACTTCTTCCAAAATAGACATTAAAGTTACTCTGTCTATACTCTTATTATCTTTAAATTCTGAAAACGAATCAATTAACGCTATATTTTCCATTACATTTTTTGCTTAAAATACAATCTTCACTTTTGCTTCTATAATCTCTTTATATGAAATAGTTGCTGCCTTACTTACAGTAACTTTTCCTTTACCTATTGGTTTTGGTTCTCTAGCCTTCCAATTTAAAACTATCTTTTCATCATCTGCTTCTACCAAAGTCCCTTCAAATTCTGCTTCTGCAGTTTTAACTTTTAGAATTCTGTTGATATTTTTTACATACTGTCTATTCACTTTTAAGGGATGTGCAATATCTGGTGTAGAAACTTCAAGTGAAAAATCTTCTTCTTCTCTATCAAAATTACTATCTACGCTTCTACTAATCCTAATACACTCACTTAAAGGAACACCATTATCTCCATCTACAACAATTTGAATTTTGTTATTAGTGGATATTTCAAAATTTATCAAATACAATGACTCATTAAGCGCTAACGCCTCGTCAATAAAATCTCTTACCTTAGTTTCGTTCATCTTAAAATATAAAAAGAGGGGACTTTCGGTCCCCTTCATTTCTTCATTTATTGTGATTTTCGGTGCAAATATACTAAATGTTTATGGTTTATCAAAACGAGTGTTATTCATTTTTTTTTTGTAACTTTAGATATGTAGTTTTTTTAATTTAAAATTTTTAAAAGATGAATAAAATACTAGTTCCCATCGATTTTTCTAAAACATCTGAATATGCAGCAAAAATGGCAGCAAGAATTGCTGAAAAATCTGAGAGTAAAATATATCTTTTGCATATGATAGAACTACCTAACGGTGTTGTAGGTATGGGTACAGCAAGCAGGTTTAGCATTCCTGAAAGCATGTTATATTTAAGAAAAATAAAAGCACGTGTATTAGAGTTTAAAGAGCAATTTTTTTCAGAAAACATAGATATTCAATACGCTATTATACTACAAAACCCTTTTGAAGGCATTCAAAAATATGCCGCTAAAATTGAAGCAAACCTTATTGTAATGGGCTCAAAAGGTCAATCAGAATTTGAAGAAATAATGATTGGTTCTAATACAGAAAAGGTAGTAAGAACCTCTACAATACCTGTAATTGTAGTAAAAAGAGATGATAAAAAATTCAAATTAAAAAACTTGGTTTTTGCTTCCAACTTTAAAAAAGAAAATAAAGATGTTTTTAATAAGGTTATTGATTTTGCGAACCAATTTAACAGTAAAATTCATTTATTAAAAGTAAATACTCCTTCAAATTTTGAAAGCACACATGATGCTCAAGAAAAGGTGAAAAATTTTATTAAAGACTATAATTTACCTAAACACACAATAAATATTTACAATGATACTTCTGTAGAAAAAGGGATTTTAAATTTCTCTAGAGACATTAATTCAGATCTAATTGCTTTATGTACACATGGTAGAAGTGGCTTGTCTCATTTATTTACTGGTAGCGTTACTAAAAGCCTATCTAAAAATGCTTTAAAACCAATGTTAACCATTAAAGTCTAGAAAATAGTTTAGTTTGTTTCTAAAATTATTTACCGAGAACTACACCAACTACTGATATAAGCCATTAAAACAGACATCATATCACCGTTAACGTTCCCAAAACTTCATAAAAATACCCCCAAATAGTATCTAACTTTTTGAGGGCAGTGTATTATGGAGATTTTTTTATTTATATAAGTTCTTTTTTTTAAAGAATATAATCTGTACTAATAAAATTAGATGTTTTCTTTTCTAATAACTCTGCCAAAATTGCATTATTATAAGGAGTATCTTTAGAAGCTACAAAAGTTCTTATAGAAAAGGTACGTAAAGCATCATGCACACTTAAGGTAGCAACTGCTGAATCTTTTCTTCCTGTAAACGGATATACATCTGGCCCTCTTTGTGCAGCAGTGTTTAAATTTACTCTACATACTAAATTAACTAAAGTATCTATTAATGGTGCTAACGTTTTTACTTCACTTCCAAAAACACTTACTTGTTGTCCGTAGTTCGATTCTGCCATATCATCTAAAGGCTCTTGAATATTTTTAAAAGAAACAATTGGAGTGACTGGTCCAAATTGCTCTTCTTGAAACACTCTCATATCTTTAGATACCGGATATAAAACTGATGGAAAAATATAATTATCTGTAGTTTCACCCCCTTTTTTATTAATTACTTTTGCACCTTTTGCAGTGGCATCATCAATTAATTCTTGAATATATGCAGGCTTTCCTGGTTCTGGTAAAGGTGTTAATTTTACGTCTTTTTCCCAAGGGTTTCCAAATTTTAATGCATCAACTCTTGCTGCAAATCGTTTGTTAAATTTATCAACAATATGCTCATGAACGTACAATATTTTTAAAGCTGTACAACGTTGTCCGTTAAAAGAAGTTGCTCCAGACAGACATTCATCAATAGCCAAATCTAAATCTGCATCTGGTAAAACAATTCCTGGATTTTTAGCTTCTAAACCTAAAACTAAACGTAATCTATTTTTAAAAGGATGATTTTCCTGAATAGCATTTGCAGATTTACTGTTTCCTATTAAAGCCAGTACATCTACTTTACCTGTTTTCATTATAGGTGTAGCTAAAACTCTACCTCTACCATAAATTATATTTACTACACCTTCTGGAAAACTATTCTGAAAAGCTTCCATTAAAGGAGATAATAATAGAACTCCATGTTTTGCTGGTTTAAAAACAGCCGTATTTCCCATAATTAAAGCAGGAATCAACAATGCAAAAGTTTCATTTAACGGGTAATTATAAGGTCCTAAACACAACACAACGCCTAAGGGGCCACGTCTAATATGTGCATGAACTCCACTATTTTTCTCAAACTTAGCAGAATTTCTATCCATTTTCTTGTAATCCTCAATCGTATCGTAGATATATTCTACAGTTCTATCAAATTCTTTTTCAGAATCTGGCAACGATTTTCCAATCTCCCACATTAACAACTTTACAACTTCTTCACGTTTGGTTTTCATTTGCTCTGCAAACTCCTCCATACATTCAATTCTATCTACAACCCTCATTGTCGGCCACAAACCTTGCCCTTTATCATAAGATTTATAAGCAGAACTTAATGCTTCTAAAGCTTGGTCTTCAGTTAAGTTTGGCACAGTACCTAATAAAGTTGGCTTGTATTCTTTAGTTGATGAAATTGTAGAATACACTTCTGTAACATCACCTTTCCACTCTTTTAACTCACCATTAACTAAATACGTTTTTTGATGTAAAAGTGATTTTATTTTATATACTTCTGGAATCTCTGTAAATTGTTTTTTCATAAATTGTTTTGTTATATCTCATTCTAAACACTAGAACTTGATTCATAAATTTATTTTAAAATACCTAGTTCAAATTAACAAAAAATAAGACCAAATTACTTTAAAAAGTTTTTTAAATCACGAAAAGCATTTCGGAAAAAATTGGTTACTATTAATTGATAAAAAAGATTAAACTAAAAATTGAAATAGATCTGGCTTATCATTTAAGTAGTCGCCAAAGAAATTACGCGCTTTCATTCTTTTAATTAAAGGGGCTAAATCTTGAGAAGTTTTTAACTCTAAACCAACAACTGCAGCACCATTTTCTCTATTGGTTTTCTTAGTATATTCAAAGTGTGTAATATCATCATTAGGACCTAAAATTTCTGCTACAAATTCTTTTAAAGCTCCGGCTCTTTGAGGAAACTTTATAATAAAATAATGTTTTAAATTCGCAAACAACAATGCCCTTTCTTTAATTTCTGCTGTTCTTGTAATATCATTATTACTGCCACTTACAACACAAACTACGTTTTTACCTTTAATTTTATCAGCAAATAAATCTAAAGCAGCAATACTTAATGCTCCTGCAGGCTCTACTACAATTGCGTCTTTGTTATATAAATCTAAAATTGTCTGACAAATTTTACCTTCAGGAACCGTAATTACTTCATCTAAGTTCTGCTGACAAATAGCAAAGTTTAAATCGCCCACTCTTTTAACTGCTGCTCCATCCACAAAAGAATCTATTTTTTCTAAAGTGGTATTTTGTTTATTTCTTATTGATGTTTGCATAGAAGGTGCACCTTCTGGTTCTACTCCAATAATTTTTGTTTCTGGTGATATTTCTTTAAATACAGTTGATAATCCTGATGACAAACCTCCTCCTCCAATTGGAACAAAAACATAATCTATTTTTTTATCAGTTTGATTTAAAATTTCTAACCCAACTGTTGCTTGGCCTTCAATTACTTTTTCATCATTAAAAGGATGAATAAACGTTTTGTTTTTTGCATCACATTCTAATTTTGCTGCATTAAAAGCATCATCAAAAGTATCTCCTTCAATAACAATTTCTATAAAATCTTCACCAAACATTTTTACCTGATTAATTTTTTGATTTGGTGTTGGAGAAGGCATAAAAATTGTTCCTTTAATTTGCAATAGCTTACAAGATAAAGCAACTCCTTGCGCATGATTTCCTGCGCTTGCACAAACAATTCCTATTTGTTTTTCATTATCGCTTAAAGAAGACATTTTATTATATGCACCCCTAATTTTATAAGAGCGAACAACTTGTAAATCTTCTCTTTTAAACAAAATAGTTGCTTCCAATTCTTTTGATAAATTAAAATTCTTGCTTAGAGGGGTTTGTATAGCAACACCTTTTAAATTTTCAGAAGCGGTTCTTACCGCTTCTAAAGTTGGAAAATAAATTTGTTCTGTTTGCATGGGCCGAATATAAAAATAAAACCTGTCAGGCTTTGAAATCTGACAGGTTTTTATAATAATTAAAATTTATTATTTATGCAGATTTTATCACTTTCATTGCTGTCATAGAAGCTCTTAATTTTGCACCTACAATTTCTACTGGATGATTTCTAATAATCGCATTAATTCTAATTAACTCTTTATTATCAACATCATTAGAATCTGTAAACTTCTTACCAATAATATTTGTATCAACTGTTTTCATAAAATCAGTTAATAAAGGCTTACAAGCATGATCAAATAAGTAACAACCATATTCTGCAGTATCAGAAATTACACGGTTCATTTCGGCCAATTTCATTCTTGCAATTGTATTTGCAATTAATGGCGTTTCGTGTAAAGATTCATAATAAGCAGAAGCTTCAATAATACCAGATTCTGTCATAGCCTCAAAAGCTAATTCTACACCAGCTCTTACAAAAGCAACTAATAAAGTTCCATGGTCAAAATATTCTTGTTCAGAAATTTCTTGATTTGTAACTTGTTGTTTTTCAAATGCAGTTTCTCCTGTTGCAGCTCTCCAAGTTAATAAGTTTTTATCATCATTAGCCCAGTCTTCCATCATTGTTTGAGAGAAATGACCTGTCATAATATCATCCATATGTTTTTGAAATAATGGACGCATAATATCTTTTAATTCCTCAGATAATCTAAAAGCTTCAACTTTAGCAGGATTAGACAATCTATCCATCATATTAGTGATACCACCATGCTTTAAAGCTTCAGTTACCGTTTCCCAACCATATTGAATTAATTTAGCAGCATAACCTGGCTCAATTCCTTCTTCAACCATTTTATCAAAAGATAAAATTGCTCCTGTTTGTAACAAACCACATAAAATAGTTTGCTCTCCCATTAAATCAGATTTTACTTCAGCAACAAAAGAAGACTCTAAAACCCCTGCTCTGTTACCTCCAGTTGCAACTGCATATGCCTTTGCTTGTGCCCATCCTTTTCCTTCAGGATCATTTTCTGGGTGAACTGCAGTTAAAGTTGGTACTCCAAATCCTCTTTTATATTCTTCTCTAACTTCAGATCCGGGACATTTTGGTGCCACCATAATTACCGTTAAATCTTTACGAATTTGCATTCCTTCTTCAACAATGTTAAAACCATGAGAATAGCTTAATGTTGCTCCTTTTTTCATTAATGGCATTACCGTTTTTACAACATTTGTGTGTTGCTTATCTGGTGTTAAGTTAATCACCAAATCTGCACTTGGCAATAACTCTTCATACGTACCAACTGTAAATCCATTAGAAGAAGCATTCATAAAAGACTCCCTTTTTTGGTCAATTGCTGCTTTTCTTAACGTGTAAGAAATATCTAAACCAGAATCCCTCATATTTAAACCTTGGTTTAAACCTTGGGCACCACAACCTACAATAACAATTTTCTTTCCTAATAATGCGTTTACACCATCTTCAAATTCTGAAGCATCCATAAACCTACATTTCCCTAATTGACCTAATTTCTCTCTTAATGTTAATGTGTTAAAATAATTTGACATTTCTATTTATTTAGTTGTTGTATGTTTCTAACAATGTTGATATTTTCATTTCTTCTTTAGTAACTGCAATTAAACCAGAACGGGTATATTGCATAATACCAAAAATACTTAATTGATTGTATAACGCTACTATTTCTTCTTTTTTACCAGATTTTTCTAGAACAAAAAAGTCTTTATTTACAGTAACAATTCTAGCATTACTTTCTTTAATTATATTTTGAATTTGACGTTCTTCAAACAATAATTCAGATTTAATTTTAAACAATCCTGAAATTTGATAGATAACCTCATCTAGATCATGATAGTAGGCTTTAATAACTTCTACTTGCTTCTCTATTTGACCAATAATTTTCTTAATATTTACCTCTGTCATACTTACAACAATTGTAAATTTAGAAATGCCTTCAATTTCTGATGGAGAACTATTTATACTCTCTATGTTGATGTGTCTTCTTTGGAAAATTGCTGAAATCCTATTCAACAATCCAATATTATTTTCTGTATAAACAGATATTGCAAATAATTGTTTTTCTGTATTCATATTACTCTAATCTTATATCTGAAACACTTGCTCCTGAAGGAACCATTGGAAATACATTACCCTCTTTCTCTACACAAACTTCTAAGAAATACGCTTCTTTACTTGCCATCATTTCTGCAACAGCCTCTGCTAAATCTTCACGTTTTGTAACTTTTCTTGCTTTTATATAATACCCTTCTGCAATTGCAACAAAATTTGGATTTACCATTTCTGTTGATGCATAGCGTTTATCAAAAAACAACTGTTGCCATTGACGCACCATTCCTAAAAAGTCGTTATTTAAAACTACTATTTTTACAGCTGCTTTTTGCTGAAAAATTGTACCTAATTCTTGAATTGTCATTTGGTAACCTCCATCACCAGAAATTGAAACTACTTCACGTTCTGGAGCTGCCATTTTAGCACCAATCGCTGCAGGTAAGCCAAAGCCCATAGTTCCTAATCCACCAGAAGTAATATTACTTTTTGTTTGGTTGAATTCTGCATATCTACAAGCAATCATTTGATGCTGCCCAACATCTGATACGATTGCAGCTTCACCTTTACTCTGAATATTTATTTCTTTTAAAACTTCCCCCATTGTTAACCCTTCTTTGGTTGGGTACAAGTCGCCCTTTATTACTTTTTCATATTCAATGGCATATAAATCTTTAAAATTTTGATGCCATTCTGTATGAGAATTTTCATTTATTAACGGTAAAATTAACTCTAAACTTGCTTTAGCATCTCCTAAAACAGCAACATCCGATTTTACATTTTTATCAACTTCTGAAGGATCTATTTCAAAATGAATCACTTTTGCCTGTGTTGCATATTCATCTAATTTACCAGTAACACGATCATCAAATCGCATTCCAATTGCAATTAAAACATCACATTCATTTGTTAACACATTTGGCGCATAATTACCATGCATACCAACCATACCAACATTTAAAGGATGAGAAGTAGGAATAGCAGAAGCCCCTAAAATTGTCCAAGCAGCAGGAATTCCTGCCTTTTCTATTACGGCTTTAAGTGCTTCTTCAGCTTCACTTAAAATAATACCTTGCCCCCAAACCACAAATGGTTTTTTTGCTTCATTTATTAATTTTGCAGCTGCTTCAACAGATTTTATATCTGTTTTAGGAATAGGCACATAACTTCTTACTTTAGTACATTTTTCATATAAAAAATCAAACTCTTCAAATTGCGCATCTTTTGTAATATCAACCAAAACAGGTCCTGGTCTTCCACTTTTTGCAATGTAAAAAGCTTTTGCAATTGCTTCAGGAATTTGAGAAGCTCTTGTTACTTGACAGTTCCATTTTGTAACTGGAGTAGAAATACCTACAATATCTGTTTCTTGAAATGCATCACTTCCTAATAAATGAGAAGAAACTTGACCCGTTATACACACCATTGGTGTAGAATCTATCTGTGCATCTGCAATACCTGTTATTAAATTTGTTGCTCCTGGTCCAGAAGTTGCCATTGCAACTCCAACATTACCAGAAATACGTGCATAACCTTGGGCCGAATGTGTTGCTCCTTGTTCATGACGTGTTAATACGTGATGAATTTTATCTTGATATTTATACAACTCATCATAAACAGGCATAATTGCCCCTCCAGGATACCCGTATAAAATCTTAACTCCTTCTTCTATAAGACATCTAACAATTGCCTCGCTACCAGAAATACGTTCTGTAGTTTTAGTAGATTTTTTTGTGTTTTTTATGGTTTGCGTTTCCATATATCTATATATTATTAAGCGTCAGTAATACATCCTTTTGAAGCAGATGCAACTGTTTTTGCGTATTTGTATAAAATTCCTTTTTTATGTTTTAATGCTGGAGCAACCCATCTTGCTTTTCTTTCTGCTAATTCTTCATCAGAAATTAAAACATTTATTGAATTATCTTCTGCGCTAATTCTAATGGTATCACCCGTTTCTAATAAACCAATTGTGCCTCCAGATTGTGCTTCTGGTGTAATATGCCCGACCACAAAACCATGAGTTCCTCCAGAAAAACGACCATCAGTAATTAAAGCAACTGATTTACCTAAACCTGCTCCCATAATTAAAGAAGTTGGTTTTAACATTTCTGGCATCCCTGGTCCTCCTTTAGGTCCAACATATCGAATGACGACCACATCTCCTCTTGCTACTTCTCCGTTTGAAATCCCTGTATTTGCTGCTTGTTCTCCATCATAAACAACTGCTTTTCCTTCAAAAAGCAATCCTTCATTTCCTGAGATTTTTGCTACTGCACCTTCCGTTGCAAGGTTTCCGTATATTATTTGAATATTACCTGATGATTTTAATGGGTTATCTTTTGGATAAATTACATCTTGATGATCAAACTCCATCGCTTCAACACTTGCTAGATTCTCTGCCAATGTTTTACCTGTAACCGTCATACAATCTCCATGTAAATAGCCATTGTCTAATAAATATTTCATAATTGCAGGCGTTCCTCCAACTCCATGAACATCTTCCATTAAGTATTTTCCAGAGGGTTTTAAATCTGCAATTAACGGAGTTCTATCACTTACTTTTTGAAAATCTTCTAACGTAAATTCAATGTCTGCTGCGTGTGCTATTGCTAAAAAGTGTAATACTGCATTTGTAGACCCTCCTAAAGCGTTTACAATTGCAATTGCATTTTCTAAAGATTTTTTAGTAATAATATCTAACGGTTTTAAATCTAATTCTAATAAGTTTTTTATTGCTGCAGCTGTTCTTTCTGCTTCAGATAATTTATTAGGATTTTCTGCAGGTATTGATGAATTATAAGGCAAAGAAAAGCCCATGCATTCTATAGCAGAAGCCATTGTATTTGCAGTGTACATTCCTCCACAAGCTCCAGCTCCTGGAATTGCTCTTTTTATAATTTCTCTATATTCGTCTTCTTCAATTTCTCCTGCCATTTTTTGCCCTAAAGCTTCAAATGCAGAAACAATATTTAGTTTTCTTCCTTTGTAATTTCCTGATGCAATTGTACCACCATACATCATAATTGATGGACGGTTTAAACGCAACATAGCAATAACTGCTCCTGGCATATTTTTATCACAACCTACAACAGAAATTAATGCATCATAACTTTGTGCATTCATAACTGTTTCTATAGAATCTGCAATGATATCTCTTGATGCTAATGAATAATTCATTCCAGAAGTTCCCATAGAAATTCCATCTGAAACACCAATAGTATTAAACCCTAAACCAACTAAACCTGCAATTTTACTTTCAATTTTCACCTCTGCAGCCAAGTTGTTTAAGTGCATGTTACATGGATTACCATCATAACCCGTACTTGCAATTCCTACTTGCGCTTTTTGCATGTCTTCATCAGTTAAACCTACTGCATACAACATTGCTTGTGATGCTGGCTGAGATTCATCTTGAGTTAATCTACGACTGTGTTTATTTAAATTCATCTATATATTACTACTTTAAGTGACTAAATTAGTTTGTTTCCTTTTTTTTAATACCTATTTTTTATAAAACGCTTTAAACTCATGTGTTAAAAAAGTATCTTAAAATACTGATTAACAATTAATTAAATATATTTAAAAATGATGTTCAATCCCTAAAATAATTTCATAAAAAAACCTTCCTTTTTACAGGAAGGTACTATTTAAAATTAAAAATATCACCTCCTTATCCTGTCGTAATTATTACGATGACAATAAATGAAATACTATTTAAAATTTGTTTTCTCATTTGGTCTACAACTATTGAAAGTTTAAATTTTTTATTTATTCTAGTTGGCAAACTAGTTTAGCCCAGATTGAAGGGGCTGTTTGAGCTCTTTTATCTCTTTTTTAAGAGGTAAAAAGCGAGTACTGAAAGCTGGAAATAGCTTCTAAAAAAACACTATATAATAGTACTTTGTCCGGTATGAATATTCTTAAAATTCATATTACTGTCATCTTGATGCATTATATAATCTGCAATAAAATCGCCTACTTTTGAAGTAGTTGCAAAAAATGAAGTTTTACCTTTTATATCTTCTGTTGTGATTCCTAAAACTAATGATTTTTCTACGGCTCTTTCAATTGCATCTGCTTCTTCATGCAAACCTAAATGTTCTAATAACAGTGCTGCTGATAAAATTGATGCGATCGGATTTGCGATATCTTTTCCTGCTGCTTGTGAAAAAGAACCATGAATTGGCTCAAACAAAGCGTTTTCGTCTCCTATTGATGAAGATGCTAATATTCCTATTGAACCTCCCATAACACTTGCTACGTCAGAGATAATATCTCCTAACAAATTTTCTGTAAGGATTACATCAAACTGTTTTGGATTTAAAATCATTTGCATTGCAGCATTATCTACAAACATATATTCTATGGTTACATCTTTGTATTCTTTTGCTATTTCAGAAACCGTTTTTCTCCATAAACGAGAAGTTTCTAAAACATTTGCTTTATCTACTAAGGTTACTTTTTTCTTTCTGTTTTGTGCTGCTTTAAATGCTAAATGAGTAATTCTAGAAATTTCTTTTACCGTATAAGTACATCCGTCAAAAGCAGTTTGCTTGTCTTCACTTAACTCTTTTATTCCGAAATAAATTCCTCCAGTTAACTCTCTATAAATAGCGATATCTGTTCCTGTAATAACCTCTCTTTTTAACGGAGAATTATCTATTAACTGCTCATATGCTTTTACTGGTCTAACATTACAATACAAACCTAATTCTTTTCGCAACCTTAATAAACCTTGTTCTGGTCTTACTTGTGCTGAAGGATTGTTATCATATTTAGTATCGCCAATTGCTCCAAATAAAATGGCATCAGCATCTTTACATATTTTTATAGTTGCGGCTGGTAATGGATCTCCTGTTTCATCAATTGCGCAAGAACCCATTTGAGCTTCTTTAAATATAAAAACATGATTGTAAACATCCGCAACGGCATTTAGTGCTTTTTTTGCTTGATTTGTTACTTCAGGGCCAATTCCATCTCCTGGAATTACTGCAATTGTATATTTCATATTTTAAAATGTTACCTTAAAAGGGCAAATTTAAATTCTTTTTAACGAAAAGAGTTCATTTATTTACTTTAATTCACTGACTTTAAGTTTGTCAGAAATAATAGAAAAAGGTATAATTTAAGCTATTTACTTACGCTATAGCAATTTTTGAAATTTTATTTACTACGTGCATAATAGCATGAATATCATCATCCTTTACTTCTTTTTGCTTGTCTGCAGTTTCTAAAAAAGCTGAATAAGCAACATCTAACTGTACCTTAGTTAACTCGTAACCAATTTTCTTAGACCTATAAGCCAAAGCAGCTCTACCACTTCTTGCTGTTAAAACGATTGCACTTTCTGTAACACCAACATCTTCAGGGTCCATAATTTCATAGGTTTCTCTATTTTTTATAACGCCATCTTGATGAATTCCTGAACTATGAGCAAATGCATTTGCTCCAACAATTGCTTTATTTGGCTGCACTGGCATTCCCATACTTTCACGAACCAATATACTTGTATCGTACAATAATTTTGTATTAATACTTGTTTCTAAATTTAAATAAGGGTGTTGTTTTAAAACCATTACAACTTCTTCTAAAGCTGTATTTCCTGCACGTTCTCCAATACCATTTATGGTACATTCTATTTGACGTGCTCCATTAATTACGCCTGCAATTGAATTTGCTGTTGCCATTCCTAAATCATTATGACAATGACAAGAAAGAATTACATTTTCTATTCCTCTCACGTTTTCTCTTAAATATTTTATTTTTGCTCCGTATTCTTCAGGCAAACAATATCCTGTTGTATCTGGAATATTTAAAACAGTTGCACCTGCTTTAATTACTTCTTCACAAACTCTTGCTAAATATTCATTATCAGTTCTCCCTGCATCTTCAGCATAAAACTCAACATCTTCTACAAAAGATTTTGCATAAGAAACTGCACCAATAGCACGTTCTATTACTTTTTCTCTAGTAGAGTTAAATTTGAATTTTATATGCGAATCACTTGTACCAATACCCGTGTGAATTCTTGGAAACTTTGCATATTTTAAAGCGGCTGCTGCAACTTTAATATCATTTTCTACAGCTCTAGTTAACCCACAAACTGTCGCATTTTTTATAATTTTCGCAATTTCTGAAACCGAAGTAAAATCACCTGGACTAGAAACCGGAAAACCTGCTTCAATAACGTTTACACCTAGTAAATCTAATCTTTCAGCAATTACCAATTTTTGAGTTGTATCTAATTTACAACCCGGAACCTGTTCACCATCTCTAAGAGTGGTATCAAATATTTGTACTTTATTGTCTTGCATAATTTCTGAAAAGATTATCTTTATAATAAATTCAAATGTATATATTGCTTACTCAATAAGTATATTTATCCTAGTTGTCTATACGATTTCTAGTTCACTTTTAAAAAATATAATCACCTAATAATCAGTTTATTATGAGCAAAATCATTACATCAGCCAATCAACAAAATGATGCTCTTTTTGTTCTAATTAAGTCTTTAACCAAGTCTGAAAAGAGACAATTTAACTTATATGTTGGTAGGTTAGGTGGAAATATTGACGCTAAATTCTTTTCACTATTTAAGTTTTTAGAAAAACTAAAAGTATATGATGAAAAAGTAATTATTGGTAGTGGAATTGTTTCTAAACAACAACTTTCTAATCTAAAGGCACATTTATACAAACAGATTTTAATTAGTCTTCGTTTAAATCCTGCGCATAAAAATATACGAATTCAGATAAGAGAACAATTAGATTTTGCAACTGTTTTATACCAAAAAGGATTATACAAACAGAGTTTAAAATTGTTAGATAAAGCTAAAAATATGGCTTTAGATAATGAAGAAAAAAACATTGCTTATGAAATTGTTGAACTCGAAAAAGTAATTGAAACACAATATATTACAAGAAGTTTAAGCAATAGAGCGGGCCAACTCTCTATACAAGCAAAAGAATTAAGTCAGCAAAATGTAATTGCAAGCAAACTCTCTAATTTATCTCTTCAATTATATAGTCATTTATTACAAAACGGCTATGTTAAAAATAATGAGGAACTTGAATTTGTTAACGAATATTTCTATAGTAAACTGCCAAAATACGATTTTAAAACACTGGGTTTTAGAGAAAAATTATGGCTATATAAAGCACATCTGTGGTTCAGTTTTTTAACGCAAGATTTTTTACAGAGTTATAAATATGCAAAAAAATGGGTGGATTTATTTAAGGAAAACAACAAGCTTATTGTTTTACATCCTGTTTTTTATTTAAAAGGGATAAATTACTTATTAGAAGCTTCTTTCTTTGTTCATAAATCCTCTACTTTTAAACATGAATTGGCTTATTTTGAAAGTGAAATTGAGCAAAATAAAATACCTTTAAATACAAATACAGAGCTACTAATTTTCCTTTATTTATATTCTAATAAACTCCATTTACATTTCTTAGAAGGCACTTTTTCTGAAGGAGAATACCTGGTTGCTATTATTAACGATAAAATAAATAAATATCAGAATAGATTAGACGACCATTATGTTGTAATGCTCTATTATAAAATAGCTTGTTTGTATTTTGGAATGGGTAAAAACCAATTATGTATTACTTATTTACAAAAAATAATACGCTCTAAAAACCTTGGTTCTGCAGAAGATTTACAATGTTTTGCACGTGTTTTAAACCTTATTGCTCATTATGAGTGTGGTTTAGATTATGATTTAGAAAAACAGTTTATAGACACTTATAAATTCTTATTAAAAATGGAGAACTTACAAGAAGTTCAAAAAGAATTTATAACCTCTATTAGAGCTTTAAGTGATGTTTTTCCGCATGAAATAAAAAAAGAATTTAAAAAAATACATACTCGTCTAAAAAAATTCGAAAACCACCCGTATGAAAAAAGAGCTTTTCTTTATTTAGATATTTTATCTTGGCTAGAAAGTAAAATTGAAAACAAACCAATTGCTTTAATTATTAAAGAAAAATCGAATAGAGCGCGTAAAAAATAGATAATTAACATTTTAACACTATTATTTCCATTAAAATCATATAAATTAACATGTAAGTCAAAATAAAGACTAATTAAAGTCTTCTAATTAAATAATAATAATATTTTTGCCTTGTGATTATTTCAAATTTAAATACAAATTCTTCTAAAACTAGTACTATAGTTGGTATTTCTATGGAAAATAGTACTCGCACATCTACTACGATCACCCTTTAGGGGTTATTTCTATTTATATAAAATTAGGTCACTTATTGTTTCGAAACAACATCGGAACAAGCATATAAAAATTAATTTCAGTAACTATTTATCATTAATAAGATGAAAGTATTAAAATTTGGCGGTTCTTCAGTCGCAAACTCAGAAAACATAAAAAAGGTTTTAGACATCATTTCTAAAGCTTCAAAAAGCCAAAAAGTTGCAGTTGTAGTTTCTGCTTTTGGAAAAACAACAAATAATTTATTAGCGGGTGCTACTGAAGCTTTAGAAGATATTGAATCCGCTAAAAAAACCTTAAATTCAATTAAAGAAGTACACTTTGAAGTAATTGATCACTTAATTATCAAAAACATAAAAGAAGTTGATAAAGAGGTTACTTATTTATTTGATCGATTAGCGTCTATTTACTCAGGTATTTTTTTATTACAAGAATTATCTGACAAAACATTGGCTAAAGTTTCTAGTTTTGGCGAAAGACTTTCTTCCTACATCATCGCAAATGCTGCAAAAGAGTTATTTGATGCGAATCATAAAGAAAGTAGGGATTTAGTAATTACCAATGATGACTATTTAAATGCACAAGTAAATTTTAAAGCTACTAATAAAAATATTATTTCATTTTTTAAAGAAAACAAACATCAAGTTACTATTTTAGGTGGGTTTATTTCTTCTAATATTGAAGGAGAAACAACTACTTTAGGAAGAGGTGGATCTGATTTTACCGCTTCCATTTATGCAGCTGCTTTAAATGCTGATGAATTACAAATCTGGACAGATGTTAGTGGCATGTATACTGCAAACCCAAGAGTTGTAAAACAAGCGTATCCTATTTCAGAAATTTCTTATGAAGAAGCAATGGAATTGTCTCATTTTGGTGCAAAAGTTTTATATCCACCAACAATTCAACCTGCATTAAGAAAAGAAATCCCTATCAGAATTAAAAATACTTTTGACCCAGAAAGCGCTGGAACTTTAATTTGTAAGCATCCTGAAAACGGAAATGAAGTTAAAGGAATTTCTCACATCGAAGACATTAGCTTAATTACTTTAGAAGGTGGTGGAATGATTGGAATTCCTGGTTTTTCTAAACGTTTGTTTGAAACACTTTCTCTTCAAAAAATTAATGTCGTTTTTATTACGCAAGCTTCTTCAGAACATTCTATCTGTGTGGGTGTTTATGAAAACGATGCAAAAAAAGCAAAAGAACTTTTAGACGAAACTTTTAGCATAGAAATAGACAGGAAGAAAATAAAGCCAATTATTGTAGAAAATGATTTGGCAATTATTGCTGTTGTAGGTGAAAGCATGAAAAACCATCAAGGTTTAAGCGGACAAATGTTTAGCGCCTTAGGAAGGAATAATGTAAATATTAGAGCAATTGCGCAAGGTTCATCAGAAAAAAATATCTCTGCTGTCATCAATAAATACAATGCAAAAAAAGCTTTAAACATTTTACATGAGCAATTTTTTGAAGAAAGAACAAAACAGTTAAACTTATTTGTAACGGGTGTAGGAAATGTTGGTGAGCGCTTTTTAGCACAATTACACCAACAAAAGAAATTCTTAAAAGAAAACCTGAAATTAAATATTAGAGTTATCGGAATTGCAAATTCCAGAAAAATGGCTTTTGACAATCATGGTATCGATCTAAATAATTGGAAAGAAGCATTAGAAAACGGAGAACCTACAACGTTAGCTCTTTTTTATCAAAAAGTAAAAGAAGCAAACCATAGAAATAGTGTTTTTATAGATAATACTGCAAATCAGCAAGTTTCTGAAGTGTATGAAAGCTATTTACGCGATAGTATTTCTGTAGTAACTTGTAACAAAATAGCGTGTGCTTCTAGTTTTGATAATTACAAAACTTTAAAACACGTTTCTAGAAAATACAATGCATCTTTCTTGTTTGAAACAAATGTTGGTGCAGGTTTACCAATTATAGACACCCTTAAAAATTTAATAAATTCTGGAGATCGCGTTCAAAAAATTCAGGCAGTTTTATCTGGAAGTTTAAATTTTGTTTTCAATAACTTTAATGAAAATTCAACTTTTCATGATGTTGTTGCAGCTGCGCAGAAAGAAGGATACACAGAACCAGATCCTAAAATTGATTTAAGCGGTGTTGATGTTGCTCGTAAAATTTTAATTTTAGCGAGAGAAAGTGGTTATCAATTAGAATTAGAAGACATTGCTAACAATGCTTTTTTACCTGAAGACAGCTTAAAAACTGATACTAATGACACTTTTTACGCTTCACTTACAAAGAACGAAGCGCATTTTCAAAACATTTTTAAAGAAGCAAATGACAAAGAGTGTCGCTTAAAATATGTGGCAGAATTTGTTGATGGAAAAGCCAATGTTGGTTTACAACACATTCCTTCAGATCATCCCTTTTATAATTTAGAAGGAAGTGATAATATTGTATTGTTTTTTACAGACAGGTATCCAGAGAACCCTTTAATCATAAAAGGCGCTGGAGCTGGTGCAGATGTTACTGCTTCTGGTATTTTTGCAGATGTAATTAGAATAGCGAATAAATAAGTTGGCATTTCGCAGTCGCAGTCGCAGTCGCAGTCGCAGTTGGCAGTAGACAGTTGGCAGTAGCAGTAAGCAGTTAACAACTGACTGAGCACTGAACACTAAAAACTGAAAACTGAAAACTAAACACTGAGCACTGAACACTAAAAACTGAAAACTAAACACTGAAAACTGAGCACTAAATACTGAATACTGAAATTATGGATTATTTAAAAATTTTCGCTCCTGCAACGGTTGCTAATGTTTCTTGCGGATTCGATTCTCTTGGTTTTGCTGTTGATGCAATTGGAGATGAAATGACGTTTACAAAAACAACTGAAAAAGGCGTGAAAATAACCAATATTACGGGTGCTGATTTAACCTATAATGTTGATGAAAATGCAGCAAGTGCAGTTGTTAAAAAGGTTTTGGATGAAGCAAATGCCGATTTCGGAATTGAACTTACAATTCATAAAGGGTTTTCACCCGGAAGCGGACTAGGAAGTTCTGCGGCAAGTGCTGCTGGTGCTGCTTTTGGTGCAAATCAATTATTAGGAAATATATATTCTGATTTAGAGTTGACAAAATTTGCCATGTTTGGGGAAGAAGTTGCTTGTGGAGCTCCTATTGCAGACAATGTTTCTGCAGCAATCTATGGTGGTTTCGTTTTAGTAAGAAGTTACGAACCCTTAGAAATTATAAAACTACCTGTACCAAGTGAGTTGAGAGTGGTTGCAATTCATCCACAAATAGCAATAAAAACAAAAGACGCCAGAGATGTTTTACCCACAGAAATTGCCTTAAAAGACGCAGTTACGCAATGGGCAAATGTTGGTGGTTTAATTAGTGGTTTATATACTGATAACTACAACTTAATCAGTAATTCTTTAGTAGATATCATTGCAGAACCTGCTCGTAAAGGCTTAATTCCGTTTTTTGATAACGTTAAAAATAGCGCACTAAAAGCGGGAGCTTTAGGTGCTGGAATTAGCGGTTCTGGTCCAACAATTTTTGCCTTATGTAAAGGTGATGAAGTTGCTAATACCGTTTACAAAAGCATTGAAGAAAGTTATAAAAATACTGGAATTGATTTTGAAATGTTTATTTCAAAAGTAAATCACGAAGGAATAAAAATTAAAAATAGTTATTAGTTTTAAATGTTTAGTGGTTAGTTTCCACTGCAACTTAAAACTCAAAACCAAAAACTCTAAAGAATGAACTACTACAGTTTACACCATAAATCACCAATATCAACTTTTAAAAACGCAGTTGTAGAAGGTTTAGCTAAAGATAGAGGTATCTATTTCCCAGATAATATCACGCCACTTTCAAAAGAATTTATTGCGAATATTTCTGAATACACACATCATGAAATTGCTTACGAAGTAATCAAGCAATTTGTAGGTGATGAAATTCCGACTGAAAAACTAAAAGACATTATTGCAAAAACAGTTTCTTTCGATTTTCCTTTGGTAAAGATTGATGATAACATCGCTTCTCTAGAATTGTTTCACGGACCAACAATGGCTTTTAAAGATGTTGGCGCTAAATTTATGGCACAATGTTTAGAGTACTTCAATAAGGATAGTGATGACGAAGTTACTGTTTTAGTAGCTACTTCTGGAGACACAGGAGGCGCTGTTGCAAATGGATTTTTAGGAGCAAAAGGCGTAAAGGTTGTTATTTTATATCCTTCAGGAAAAGTAAGTGATATTCAAGAAAAACAATTAACAACTTTAGGTCAGAATATTACTGCGCTAGAAGTTGATGGCGTTTTTGATGATTGCCAAGAAATGGTGAAAACCGCTTTTTTAGATGAAGAGATTACAAAAACATTAACCTCAGCAAACTCTATAAATGTTGCACGTTGGTTGCCACAAATGTTTTACTTCTTCTTTGCGTATAAAGAATTACATAAAAAACACAAAGAGTTAATTTTTTCGGTTCCTAGTGGAAACTTCGGAAACATTTGTGCAGGAATTATGGCACAGAAATTAGGGTTACCTATTAAACACTTTGTAGCAGCTACAAATATAAATGATACCGTTCCTAATTATTTAGTGGATGGAATCTACAAACCAAAACTATCTAAAGCTACTATTTCTAACGCGATGGATGTTGGTAACCCAAGTAACTTCATTAGAATACAAGAATTGTTTAATAACGACTTAGAAACCCTTAAAAGGGCTTTTTCTTCTTATAGTTTTACGGATGATGAAACGCGAGAAACAATGAAAAAAATCTACACCAATTCTGGCTACGTTGCAGATCCTCATGGAGCTGTTGGTTATTTAGGTTTAAAAAAATACGGATTAAAAGAAAATGAGTTTGGTGTTTTTCTAGAAACAGCGCATCCCGTAAAATTTTTAGATGTTGTAGAAAAAACGTTACCCGTTAAAGTAGAAATCCCTGAGCAAATTAAAAAAATAATAGACAATACTAAAGTGGCTATAAAAGCGACTAGTTACGAAGATTTAAAGGCTTATTTGATGAAATAATCAAATACGGTACTTCTATAAAAGAAAAAAATCCTAACAATTTATATTGTTAGGATTTTTTTGCTGTTATACAAATTAATAAACTGTTTTTTATTAATTTTAAAGAATGGCTAAAAACCTTCCCCAGGTGCTATTGGTGACGATGCTTGCGCACTTAGCGGGCTTAAGATTAAAAATGTTCCCAATGCTGTTAGCGCTGCATATTTGCCACAATTACCCAATTTTTTTATAGCTTCTTTTCTTGAAATAGCTTCGGTACTCTGTTTTATTTGTTGCATACTATGTATTGATTTATTCTAAAATAATTTTTTTAATTAATTTCCCTTCTTTCGTTTGCAGTTGCACAAGATAAACACCCACAGATAGACTTGGTATAGAAACTTCACGCTCCCCAGATCCTTCGAAAGTGGTCTTTAAAATTTGTTTTCCTACAAGCGAATACAATTTTAATTTTGTTTGCCCACCTGTCAAACCAGAAACACTTAAAGTAGTGGCATCTTTTACATAGAGCATTACATTATTTAATCCAAACGCATTATTAGTACTTAATACCGTTTTGGCCGTATGGATATAAAACCTTCCGATACCGTTCATATCACTATCAATATTTATGGTATATGATGAAGTGTCATTTAATGCTGTAAATACATTTAAGACGCGGTCTTCTATAAAAACCTGTAAATCAGTTGGTAAATCAATAGAATCTGCAGTAAATGTAAGCTCCGTTCCCGCATCCGTTTTAATACCTAACGGAATAATCACGTCTTCAAAACCATATTTTGGTAAAGATTGTATCGTATAATTTACAGCATTTCCATCTTCTATTAAGTGTGTAAAAATATCTAAAGAAGCACCGTTAAAATTACCAATATCATATCCAGGATCTAAACCGGTAGTAGCCGTATCAAAATATTTGATGTTTGTTTTTACCGTAACACTGCTGTTAGATACGCTTACAACTATTTCTGGTACTGTCGTTTGATTTTTTTCAAAGACTGTTGTTCCTGTAGCGGGTTTCAACTGTCTTTTATCTTTATTAAAAGAAATATTACTTTGATTTTCTTTCATTTTTATAAAAAAACCTTGCCCTGGTGCAAAAGATCTATTATTAGTATCTACCTCAGTTACAGCAATGTATTTTTCTTGTGCGTTATCCCAAATATAAATACCCTTAAAAGTATCATGTAAAGAAGCTAAATTATCATTTAAAAAACTTGAATTTCCATTTTTGTTTGCAGCTAAATAGGTCGTATAAGGGTTTCCTATGGCAGACCAGCGATTTGCCGTTAAATTTTTAGAAATATCATTTATGTTTAATGATCCAGTAAAAGAAACTTCACCATCTGTAACTCTAGATATAGAATAGCTTTCACCTTGTAAAAACTCTTCTGCTGCTGGTGTCGCTGCTGTATAATATTTCCATGCATCGTTACTTTGTGATGAATCATAGCTTGCAATCGCATATTTTACAGGAGCAACAGTTGTATTGGTTCGTATATTGTTATCTGCATTTTCTGCAAAAGAAAGTATCTCTTGACCAGAAACTGGTGGCGAAACAATGCTCCATTTATTTGCTAACAAACCACCTCTTTTATACGTGATGGTTCCTGAAGTAGCACCCTCTATAAGCAAAACACCACTATCTGCGCCATCAGACTCTAAAGAAAGAGAACCATTCGTTGTAAAATTTCCGAGTATTGTTAATTCTTTGTCTTTAGGAATTACTAAAGAGGCTCCTGTGTTTAAAGTAAAATTATACATAGATATATCATCTACATCTAGGGTAACACTTACGTTATCTGCTATAATAACATCTTGGTTTTCAGATGGATTTCCATTTGACCAATTACCATTTTCAGACCAATTACCATTTGCAGTAAAAGTGTTTGACTCCCTAGCACTATATTCGTATGATCCTATATCCCTGGTACCCACAATTGAAAACCCTCTTTGGTCTAAAAGCAGACTTGTTGTTGTACCACTATTTATTGCTGGACTTCCAGCGCCGATACTATAGGTTTTTGTAAAGCCTCCGTTATCTGCTAAAGTACCCAATAATGGATCCTCTCCAACAATACAATCTGTATATACGCCAGCGAGGCCACCAGAAGAAGTATTTTCTATTAAACAGTTATTCACCGTCCAATTAGTGGCTTGTTCAGAGTACATTTGAGACCCTCCTAAAGGAGCTGTATTACCATAAAACAATGAGTTTGTTAGGTAAATTGGCTGCGGATTAGCGCCAGATCCCATTTGCATGTAAGCCCCACCATATGGAGCAGAATTCCCTACAAAAGTAGAATTCGTTATTCTAATGTCATTTGTAACTGTTGGTCTATTCATAATAGCACCTCCAGCATTACCACTGCTATTATCACTAAATGTGGAATTGGTAATTTCCATGTAATTAACTTGATCGTTAGGGAAAAAAGCGATTGCTCCTCCACCCATCATATCTCCTGGTCTACTTTCAGAAGTATGGTGATTGTCATAGTAGGTAGAATTTTCCGATATAAAGTTTGATATTTGCACATAAACACCTGCTCCACCTACACCGTATCCACCCCAACCAGTAGTTCCAACTCTGTTAGACTCAATGGCACAATCTTTTAACTTTAACGTTGTGTGATAGACAAACAGTGCTCCACCTCTATCATTACCATTGCTATTAGCAACATTCCCGTGTCTAATTGTTAGTTTTTCGAAGCTATTAAAATTAGTTTCAGCATAAGAACTATGCGTAATATTAAAAACTCTATCCGTTGCCGATCCAGCAACAGCATGCGCTTGTACTATCGTACTCGCAGGGCTCACACCAATAATTGAAAGCGACTTATTTGTTATCGTAATATTCTGTTCCGTAAAGGTTTGTGCCGCCAATAGCAATACATCTCCATTACCCGCAGCATCTATTGCACTTTGAATGGTAGTATAAGTTTCACCACTTCCAACGTTTATTTGCTCGATAAAATTTATACTAAGGTTTGTAGCGTAATTAGTGGTATTTGCAGCGTCACTATCGCTAAAAGCAGCATCTTGAAAAGTAATAGTAAGATTATTTAAGTCATTAGCATTTGCATGAGCACTTGCATTTCCTGTCAAGGAAAAAGTAAGTTGTAAGTTATTGTCTCTTGTAATTACAGCTGTTAATCCTGTTGGAACTCCAGTAACCACTGCCTTACCAGAAGTAACAAAATCTTCACCATCAGCACCGGTAAATGTTGCGCTTTCGTAGTTATTATGTGTTATGGTGGTTGTAGCAGTAACCGCACCGTTATTTGTACTATTCTCTATGAATGTAGAAGAAGCGTACGTTACTTTTGGTGCAGCTAATTCAATTATTGGAGCTGGATCAGCGCCATAATTTCTTGACATATTCCAGTCAAGTGGAGAAGGTTTATTATAAGCATTCGCAGAGTATTGTGAACTATAATAGGAAGAAGTACTAGTACCTATCCAAGCATTATAACCATTACTTGTTAAATAGTAAGAACCATATTGCCAAACCTGCTTGTTACTGTTGTTTTTCCCGAAATATACGTATAGACCATTTACTGCTGTCGTACCTGCACCAGAAACCATATAGGAAGGGACAGGCAATTCTCTAGTTACGGTGATCCCATAATTTTTTATAGTTGTACCATCTGGAGATGTAACTTTTACATCTATTGTGTTTGCCCCCACATTTAAATCCAAAGGGTCTGATGCAGCACCAGATGCTACGGCAGTGTACGCTTCATCATTTACTCTTACTTGTATGGTTGCAGTCTCATTTGACTGTGTTTGGGTTGGGGTAACTGTAATGCTTGTTATTGTATTACTTACAGAGGAGGCCGTATAGGCTGTAGTACTTGGTGTAAATGTTGGACTTAATGTAGCCTCTGAAATACTTAAGGCCTCTAAATCTGCATTCTTAAGAGGATCTCCATTACTAAATACTACTATTTTTTTACTTCCTCCAGTTGCAAAGTCTGTCTTACCATCTCCATCTAAATCAAGTATCATTGCTTGTAGTGAAGTTCCCGTACTTAAAATATCTATCTTAGGATCAAAAGTTACTGTTCCAGCTGTAGTTGTTGTATTCGTTAAAATAAACACCGCTGCTCCACTCTGTGTTACAACCACATCTAGTTTGCCATCTCCATTAAGATCTCCTAGTGCAATTTTTTTTGCTCTACTTCCGATTGCAAAATCTGTTTTATTTGCAAAACTAACGGTACCGTTTGTACTCGTATTAAGCAATACAGATACATTCTCACCATAGAAGTTAACTGTTGCTATATCTAATTTACCATCACCATCTAAATCACCTAATGCTAAATCAGTGGGCTCAGTACCACCGATTGTAAAATCTCCACTATTTACAAAGTTTAAAGTACCGCTTGTACTTGTATTGCGTAATACTCGAATAGAAGTTCCTTTTGAAGTAATTGCAAGATCAGGTAGGCCATCACTGTCTATATCACCTATCATAATTCCTTTCGGTCCAATTCCTGCACCAAATTCAAATTTGGTAAAACTAACTGTTCCAACACTCCCAGTATTGCGAAACAGGAATACTTTACTTGTATCATTACTTGTATTATCATTATATACAACAGCAATATCTGCCTTGCCATCTCCATCCAAATCGCTAATTGCCACATTCTGAAGTTTATAATCAGAAACTCCCGTAATCAAATTGATAGGATCTGCAAAACTTATAGAGCCTATCGCTGCAGTGGTATTTAAATAAACCTTCACATAGCTGTTATTATTATAATTGACTTCTACAATATCCAATTTTCCATCTGCATCTATATCTCCTACTGCAAGACTCGTATTATAACCGCCAGTATTAATACCAAGAGCAGTTTCAAAACTTGCAGTACCATTACCTCCGGTATTGCGTAGTATCAACATTATATTTGTTCCGCTACCTTCTGCGATAATTATATCTGGCTTACCATCTCCGTCTAAATCTCCAGTAGCAGCAATCTTGCTCGGCTCGGTTGTTCCTGTTGAGAAACTCTGCTCGGTGCTAAAATCTGCAGGGGTAAGAACCCCTTTACTAGGGCTATAAGTAGGAGTAAAAAACTTTTTGCTATTTATAGTCTTATTAACAGATAAATCGACAAGTGTTAAAGGTCCGTAAGTTGCTCCAGCAGGAACTGTAACCGTTAAACTAGTGGCTGTTACCGCTGAAACCGTTGCTTTTGTAGCTCCAAAAAACAAAATATTGTTAGCAGGTATTGTGTTAAAATTGGTTCCAGTAATTGTTACCGTTTCTCCTGCATCTCCTGTTAATGGAGTAAATGAACTAATAGTAGGAAGCGTTTGAGCATTGACTTCTGCAAAATGAGAGAACAACACAAGGCAGATAAAAACCTTATAACAGGACTTGCGTAAAGTTTTAGATAAAAATAGAAAAGTAACTTTCTTCATAATCGTTTAATTTGTTTTATAAAAAAAATGAGTTATACATAATTAGACCAAAAAAAAATATGCGGTTTAATTATCTGATACTGCAAATATAAAGACAAGTATAGTACCCAAATCAGACCAACTTGTGCCCTAAATCAGACATTTTAATCTTTTTGTAAGATAAAAAGTGAAGTTTTTAAAGAATTATTTTCTTAGACCAAAACTTTCTTTTACTACTAGATGAAGAGGAAATATATTTTACTTTATTTTTTGTCATCGGGTTTGTGTTGCATGACCTAATTAATTGCCTCCAAAAAAGAGTGTCTCGTTGGAGTGTCTACCTTTGATATGACGATTTTTATGAGCTTATAAATTTTATATTTGACTTATGGTAAAAAAGTATGACAATGAACTTAAAGTTATAATCGTAGAACTGTTAAATTCAGGTATTAAAACAAAACAAGTTGGTGAGGATTATGACTTAAGCTTGGGTATGGTTGGGCATTGGAAACGAGAATACAAGTTAAAATCTGAAGATTTTTCTAAAAAGAAGGAAGCATCTCTAGCAGGTCAAGAGCTCAAAGCACTAAAGGAAGAATTAAAGAATGGAATGATGGAACGTGACATCTTAAAAAAGGTGGTAAGCAAACCACCCGAAAACGATGTTTTCTCCTCTTACTATCAAATATCCAAGAGTAACCTATAGATTAAATGGTATAATTATAAGAGGCTACATTCTGCCTTAGGTTATAAATAGCCAGTAGAAATGGAAACAGCGTTAATAATTAAAAACAATAAAAATATAGCTTAAGAAAATAGTGACAAATTTATTAGATATTTCACGTTTCCCAAGGATAAATTCCTAATCTTAATTGGTTATTTTGTTTATGTAGAAAAAGAATCAGAGGGCTTTTCCCCAAACCTCTTTATATATTGATTTGAAAAGTATTGAACTTTAGTAAAGCCAACTTTATAAGCAGCTTCTGCTACAGAACTTACTTGACGGTTTTCTAGGAATGATTTTGCTTTTATTAAGCGTATTTCCTTAATGAACTGCACAGGTGTATAACCGGTAAGAAGTTTTACTTTTCTTAGCAATTGGCGCTCACTGAGCAACGTTTCTGATGCCAAATATGAAACATTTAATACATCGCTGTCAATATACTTTTCTATTAGATTTTTTAATTTTTTAATGAATGTTGCATCCACAGTATCTCTGTTATCAACATCTAAAGGTAATTCTTCCACTGCTTGCTTTCTAACAATCCTATTCTCCAAAATATTCCTTGTTCTCACCAGTAGTTCTTCTGGACTAAAAGGTTTTGTGAGGTAATCATCTACTCCTAATCTAAGTGCAAACAATTTATCCTCTTCTAATGCTCTTGCTGTTAGCATGATCATGGAAATATTTTTGAATCTCTTGTCACCTTTTATATTTTTTAGCAATTCAAATCCATCCATTTTTGGCATCATCACATCAGAAATAATAATATCAATGGTGTTGTTTTCGAGTATTTCTAGTGCTTCTAAACCGTTTGTAGCCTCAAGTACTCTAAAAAATGGCTTCACTATCGATATAATAAATGCTCGCATCTCTTTATGGTCTTCTGTTAGTAACAGGACTGGCTTTTCTATTTCGAAAATAGCTGCATATTTCGTGATGCTGTTACCAAGACTACTTTTGATTATGTGAACGTTTACTTTATCAACAACGATTTCAGCGGTCCCTAAAATTACATTTTTGAGTGGAAATGAAAAAATAAACTCACTTCCAACACCCAATTCACTAACTACACATATAGATCCTTTATGAAGCTTTGCCAACTCTTGTGCTAGCGCCAGTCCAATTCCTGTTCCTCCACTGGCTTTAATATCTGATTGTGCTGATTGATAAAATCTTTCGAAAACATGCTGCACATCATCGGGATGAATACCTTGTCCATAGTCCTTTACACTAATAACCATTTTTTCATTCTCCTCTTTTATACAAACGGTGATTTTACCATTGTCTGCTGTAAATTTGAAAGCATTAGACAAAAGGTTGTTCATGATTTTAGCAAATTTCAATTCATCGATAGCTATTGACAGCTCCTTCTCATAGCTGCAATCCACATGGAAATTAATTTTTCTGCTATGAATCTCTGATTGATATGCTGCGAATAGCTCATTTAAAAATGAGTAAATTTGTACAGGGTTTTCGACAAGTTCTAGCTTGCCTGCCTCTAATTTTGTCCAGTCAAGAATTTCGTTTACTAAATTCAATAAATTTTTTCCATTGTTCTTCACCACCGTCAACTGATTGGTTACAGCAGCATTAATTTTTCCATGCTCACCCATAATCACTGCTTCTATTGGACCATTAATTAAAGTAATAGGGGTTCTTAGTTCATGAGAGATGTTCGCAAAAAACCTGGATTTAATTTTGTCTAAGGCTTCTAATTTTTTATTCGTTTTTGTGATTTTATTTCGGCTCCAAAAAATGAGCCCTACAATCAGTAGCAGTAAAAATAAGGTGACGCTCAAAATCAACCTTTGTTTCCCCTGAAATTTTTGTTCAGCACGTAATACATCGTTTTTTAATTCCACGCTATTCACATGATGTGTAACCTGTACTTCCGCTAAGTTTTCATAAAAATTATTGCTATTAATCTCTGACTGAAAAAAAAAGAAACAATGATAAAATTCCAGTGCCTCTTTATACATACCTTTATTTCTAAAGCAAACAGATAAGTTATTAAACGAGTTCGCTGCTAACCCCTTAATTCCAGCAAATATAGAAATATCAAGTGCTTCTAAATGGTATGGAATGGCTTTATCATATTCTTGTTTCATACGAAAATGATACCCCATATTATTTAAGATATAGGCCTGTAGTAAATAATTACCACTTTCTTTGGCTATCAATAAACCTTCTTTAAATGTTTCAATTTCCTTCTCGTCCTCCTGATACAGACCAACTGCATTTAAATGTCGCGCTAAGGACTCCATCATCAATGTATCAGACCTGCTTAAATTCCGTTTTAATAACTCAACAGCTTTTTTAGCATATGTTAATCTTATGTTGTCCTCCTTTTCCAGCAGAAGTTTTGCATAAAGCAGATAAGATTTACTGAGTGGATCCTTTAAGGTTTCAAATATTTCGATGGCCCTTAAAAAATAAGAATCATATGGGCGATCTATTATATTTCCCAATCGGATGCTGTTGGCAATTTCGAAACATGCGATAGCGATGGTCCTATTCTCTTGCAATTTTTCTGCCAAGTAAAGAGTCCTCGTGTAATATTGATAGGCATCATTTATATTTTTTACCCATTTAGACGCTCTACCTAATCTTTCGTTCAATTTCATTTCCAATCTTTCATCTCCCGCTACTTTGGTCAATTGAACTTTTAGCTCTTGTATGCTATTCGCTGATTTCTCGTTTTTTAGATTTTCTAAAATTAGTACTCTTTCTGATGCTGTTGAAACTTGAGGTAATAAACGGACCAATGAGGCTGTTTTTTTTGATAATTGATAGCTGTGAGCCTGGCTATTTTTTGTGATTTTTGTTGCATTTATTCCACTCGTATCTACTGATACACTAGTTTGAGAAAAAGCAAAAGGGTTATACAAAAGAATTACAAAAAGTAAGAGCAGAAAAGTAATTTTCTTCATAATAGTTCTTGGTGAAATAAACAACTCTTATAAAGAAGAATGAGACCACTTCGTTAATTTATGAGTGTTTTATTGGGGTATTTTTTTTATTAGTATGCACTAATTCTATTTAAACTTCGAATAGGTAGAAACATCCTAAATTTAGGGTAAATTTACGGTAAATTTACGGTAAATGTAATCTTAAATAAAGGAATCTGGTTGATTATAAAATTTAAATTGAAACAGCAATAATACTCATTGTTGTTTAAAAATTAAGTGCTAAAGGTTTATTTCCATTCGGTAGCGGAAGATTTTCCAATACGAGGTAAACATATTTTCTTCCAATTATTACACAATGCTGGGTTTCAAAAATGACAAAAATACAGCACCAAGAGCTTGTAAATAAGTGTAAAAAGAGACTTAAATTATTGTCTTTATGGAAGATTTAAAAAAAAATAAAAAGGTCGCCATAAAAATTACCAAGTCTAAAAATTTAAAGGCTTATTTGATGAAATAATCAAATGCGGTACTTCTATAAAAGTAAAAAATCCTAACAATTTATATTGTTAGGATTTTTTTTTGTTGGCTACAAAGACAAGAAATTCCCATATTTGAGTTTTTAGAAAGTTTTTCACCTATTAAAGCGGCTAAAACAAAAGAAACACACCCCTCTTTAGATGTAAGCACCTTGTTTCCTGAAAACAAAAAACGCTATTCTTATAAGGGTTCATTAGATGAAGTTTTAAAATTAAAAAAAACATACCATTAGACAATTATAGCAAGGAACAACCTATTAATGATAGCAGTGTTTTTTAAAATCTACATCATTAAAACAGGTATTAATACGCTATATTTTCATACTTAAAACGAGTAACTTGGCTTATTGCTTTTTTAAGTATAAACAGCTCCATTTGGAACGCGAGCATAAAACACTTTAAAAGAAATAGGAATATTTGCGGTAATCCACATGTATAATTGCTTTAATAAAACAAATTGTTATAAAGCGTAAAACATCAGTATGTCCTGCCAAATAGGTTAAGTATACTGACATAACATAATGCTGACAAACGTTAATTTTAAAACGTAAAACAGATATGCCGTATATCAACAATACGCATATACAATTGTTGGCAACAATTTAGACTAATAAAAAAAATAATTATTATGGCAGACGATGGTAGTAATGAAGATGCAATATGGCCGATGCCTAAATTTAGGTTTGAAGTCGACTTAGGAATTGAACTCAAGGGCGTTGCCTTTCAAGAACTTTCTGGGATGGATGTTGAAAATCAAATAATTGAATATCGCAAAGGCAACAGCAAACTTTTTTCTACAGAAAAAATGCCAGGAATAGTAAAATATGGAAATATTACTATGAAAAGAGGCGTTTTTGTAAATGATAATACTTTTTGGGAATGGCATAAAGAAATTTCAATGAATACTATTAAGCGACGTACAGTTCTTATTAAGTTACTAGATGAAAATGGGAAAGTAACGATTCAATGGCAATTAAATAATGCTTGGCCTACAAAAATTACAAGCACAGATCTTAAGTCGGACGGAAACGAAGTTGCTGTTGATACATTAGAAATAGCACACGAACAATTAATAATTACGAATAGCAAATAAAGATAATTTTAAAACGTACAACATATATGTGATATATCAACAATACGCATATACAATTGTTGTGTTTAATACAAGAAGAGGTAACTAAGTAAGAAGAAGGAATGAGTGAAAAGGAAATTATGAGTAAGGAAATGATAGATTTTATAAATAAAAAACAGAACGAAATTAGAATAGAAAGAAATTCTGAATTTTTTAGTTTTATAAAACAAATTCTAGTTTTATCTACAACTTTGTTAGGTTTAACAATTGCTTTTAATAAATTTTTTGAGAATAAAGGTCATTACCTCCTTTTGATATCTTCAATATTTCTATTTGGACTGAATATCCTACTTTCTCTAATCGTTTGGTACGAGAAAATAAAGAATTTAGATAATGGGATTCTGGCTCTTGAAAAAAGGAGAAAATTAATTGAGGACGGAAACAATGATAATGCCAAAGACATCTTCGTGCCTTTCGGGAAATTCTTCGAGAAAACAACCAAAACTTTGTACGTTTCTTTCTTTCTTTCTGTAGTTTCACTTTGTCTATTTGGAGCTTTATCAATAACGGAAAAAGAAAATAAAGAATTACAAAAGGAAAACTCCATAAAACCAATAAAATTAAAACAAGTTGATTCATTATCTAATAAATTTTTTAAACATAAATAAAAATTAAACTATGAAAACAATTTAATTAATTAAGCAAAAGTGCGAAACAAGTAAACAAGAGATAATTAAAGAACTAGAACCTAAATTTAATTTTGGAACAGATTTAGAAAAATCAATAGAATCTTTATTTGAACTCGAATCAATGATTGATTTAAAATTGAAACCTTTAGGAAACGAAATACAAGATTTAATTCAAAAATCTAATGAAGATAAAGAACTGTTAGATAAACAAAGTATTGTAATTTTTGAAAACCTAATTTCGGACATCATCACAAAGTTTATTTAGATTTATTAATTCTTTATTAATAATATTTAAGCTATTTTGAATTTTAGCTATTTTTAATTTAGTTTTTCCTATTATAATATCGAATTTTGAAACTGAAACATCGTCTGCCATAAGTACTAAACACAACACCGTGTATAATTAATAGGGGAGGTATTGTTAACTTTAAAATTATTATTATTTTTTATCATTTCGCATTTCTGAACAATTAGACTATACTTAGCCCCTACTAATCATACACAAGCACGTTGTAGCTAATTTGATGAAAAACAATAAAAACTAACCTTAAAATTTAAATTTCTAATGAATAATTCGAAAAATAGTATTTCCAGAAGAGAAATGTGTTCCTTAATTGGATTAGGTATTGTTGGGCTTACACTTCCTTTTGGTTGCATGTCTTCAGCTAAGAATTTCAATTTAGCAAATATTCATTTTAAAAACCTCTATGAGGTAGCCGATCTTATTAAAAATAAAACAATTAGCTCAGTTGAATTGACTCAATTAATGTTAGATCGTATAGAAAGTATTGATAAAAGATTGCATAGTTATATTACTATTATGAGTGAATATTCATTAAAAAGAGCTAAAATGGCTGATGAGCAGTTATTAAAAGGGAATTATCAAGGTCCTTTACATGGTGTTCCAATAGCAGTAAAAGATTTAATCTTTACAAAAAATGCCCCAACAACTGGAGGTCATTCTTTTTATAAGGACTTTATTCCTGAATATAATGCAACTGTCTTTGAAAAATTAGAGAACGCTGGAGCTATAATTCTGGGTAAATTAAATCTTACTGAAGGTGCTATGGCAGGATATCATAGTGACTTTGAAATTCCCATAAACCCGTGGGAAGAGCAACATTGGGCTGGTGCTTCTTCAAGCGGTTCTGGTGTAGCCACTGCTGCTGGACTATGTTTTGGTTCACTTGGTACAGATACTGGAGGCTCTATTCGTTTTCCTTCAATGGCAAATGGCGTTGTTGGACTCAAACCAACTTTTGGCAGAGTTAGTAAATATGGTGTTTTACCTTTAAGTGATTCTCTTGATCATGTTGGTCCACTTACTCGATGTGTGAAAGACACGGCTATTATGTTTGATGTAATTAGTGGTTATGACGAAAAAGATCCAAACTCTATAAATAAACCTGCTTCAAATTTAAGTGCTGAACTAACAAAGGGAATAAATGGCCTCAGAATAGGATTGGATGAAAGTTATATTGCCGATGGTGTTGATAAGGAGATTGTTGACAGCATATTGAATGCAGTTGATAAATTAGAGGAATTAGGTGCAGAAATTGTAAGATTTAAAATTCCTTGGGACAAAAATGCTCTGGGTGGAATTTGGTTTAATGTCTGCACACCAGAGGCTGTGATTGCTCATAAAATTAATTATCCATCAAAAGAAGATTTGTATGGACCGTATTTTCGTGATTTCCTTGCTTATGGTAAATCTGTATCTAAAAAAGATTACGAAGATGCCAAATTAGCTAAAGAGACATTTAAGAAGGAATTTTTAAAAATATTTAATAATGTTGATGTTATAGTGGCTCCTGCAGGAACTTTACCAGAAGGGATTACTCATGAAATTCAAAGAGGAGGTATGGAAGCTTTTAGTCCTTATGAAGCAGCTGGTAATATGCACTTTGCTACACCTGCTAATCTTGCAGGAACTCCTGCAATTACATTTCAATGTGGAAAATCGAATGAAGGATATCCTCATAGTTTACAACTAATGGGAGCTCCATTTAGTGAATCTATTTTATGCAGATTGGGTTATGAATTTGAACAAGCCACAGAATGGCATAAACGGCATCCAGCAATTTGACCCTTTTTTACAAAAAAAACTAGCTACAACAATGGTTATAATTAATACGGGTTTTGGTGCTTAACCCAAAGTTTAGTGCTTTTAACCAAGTCCGCCAAATCTTTTGATTTGGCTTTAGAAATAAAAAAGATAAAATAAAAAGTTTTGGCTAAGTGCTTAATCGGAAATTAATTGCTTTTTAATTCCCGCACTAACCATAGCCGAGACGTTAGCGTTCATGCGAAGAAACTCTGTAACAATGATTGGATAAAGAATAAACGATAGATGGGACTGTTAGAATGGCTATTTGGAGCCGAAGAAAATAACAATGAGAGGCGCAAAAAAGTTTTTATAAGTTTTGCCATTGAGGATATTCAATATAGAAATTATTTAGTTGAACAAGCAAAAAAGAAAAACTCACCCTTCTACTTCATTGATATGTCAGCAAAAAAAGCCTGGAAACAAAGTGAATGGAAGAAGAGATGTAGAACAAAAATTAAGCAATGTGATGGTGTAATCGCACTGTTAAGTAAAAAAACACATCTTGCTGGAGGTGCAAGATGGGAAATTCAATGCGCTAGAGAAGAAGAAGTAAAAATTATAGGAATGCATATTTTTAAAAATAACAAAGGAGCTATTCCTACAGAATTAAAAGGCAAAAGAGTAATTGAATGGAACTGGAATAACTTAGAAAAATTTATTAACCAATTATAACCTATTGAACTATGGCAAACCCTAGAGCATTTATCAGTTTTGATTTTGACAATAATAGTGGACAAAAACTTTATTTTGTTGGACAATCAAAAAATTCCAAAACACCTTTTAACATAGAAGATTGGAGTTCTAAAACACATCTACCTCAAAAAGAATGGGAAAAGTTAATTCACGGAAAAATTAACAACTGTAATATGTTAATTGTACTAGTTGGAAAAAGTATGTCCACCGCTACTGGTGTGGCAAAAGAAATTTCCTTTGCAAAGGAACATAATGTGCCTGTTTTTGGAGTTTATGTTGATGGCGCTAGCACATCTTCAAATTTGCCTACAGGATTACAAAGAAATAGAACAATTGCTTGGGATTGGGCAAAAATCGCAGCTGCTATAGACCAATGTATGACCGAAGGAAAAAATAAATAGATATGAAAAAAGCGCTAGTAATAGGAATAAACAATTACCCAACAGCACCACTCAAAGGGGCCATAAATGACGCAAAAGATATTTCAAACCTTCTAAAGACTAATGGGACTGATTCTAAGAATTTCGAAGTAAAGTTTTATGATGACATTCAAACAAGGGGTGAGCTAATGAAACTTATTGTAGCTTTTTTTGATGTTAATATTGAAGCAGATATGGGCCTTTTGTATTTTGCAGGTCATGGTTATGTAAATGAATTAGGTGGCTTCATAGTAACACCAGATCATGAAAGCTATAATGAAGGAATAGCTATGAATGATATTTTAGGTTTTGCTAACAAGTCGAAAATAAGAAACAAGGTGATAATCCTTGATTGTTGTAAATCCGGAAAATTTGGAGACCCTAATGAAAATGGTAGTATTACACCAATTGAAACAGGAACAACAATACTTACTTCCTCTAGAAAAAATGAGCCATCAAAAGAAATAAATGGTCATGGTGTTTTCACGAATCTTTTAATAGAGGGCTTAAAAGGAGGTGCAGCAGATGTTAGAGGACATATTTCCCCTGGTGGTTTGTATGCATATATTGATCAGGCTCTAGGTGCCCACGAGCAAAGACCTGTTTTTAAAACTAATGTTACTGAGTTTGTTGAATTAAGAAGTGTAATCCCTCAAGTTCCACTCAGCACTCTTCGAAAACTAACTGAATATTTTCATTCTCCTTCAGACAACTTGCAATTAGATCCCTCATTTGAGGATACCAACTCAAATGATGTTGAGCATAAAGTAATAGAACCTTTCGCTAAACCAGAGAATGTAGCAATTTTTAAAAATCTTCAAAAATTAGAAGGTGTAGGTTTAATAGTTCCAGTTGGTGAAGAGCATATGTATTTTGCAGCGATGCACTCTAAAAAGTGTAAACTCACTTCTTTAGGACATCATTATTGGAGATTAGTTAGTGAAAATAGAATATAAATATAAAAACATGAAGGGGTATAATATTTATTTTTTGGGAGAGAGGAATGTGGTCAAAATGCCTGATTACAAGGAGTTTATTGATGACATTGCAATTAATAATGAAACTTCAAAATATGAATTAGATTATATCTATTACAGTGTAATACAGAGTAAAAGCAGAAGGGTTCCTATTATTAGTGCTAGTAACATTTATAGAACTAAATTCGGAAAAGTTGACAGGTCGGGTAATTTTAAGAAAGATAATAGACTGAATGACGGAGAGCAACTAACGTCAAACGACTATAAGCGTTTTAATACAATTAAAGCAGCAGCCATTGAAAAAGGCCACATGACAAAAAGAGAAGATGTTCAATGGGATTTAAAAGGAGTTGAAGAGGATGCACAAAAAGCAGCAATAAGTACATTCTTTTATCCTAATGCAGCTCCCCAACATGATTCTTTAAACAATGGACCTTGGAAATATTTAGAAAACTCAGTTATTATTAAAGGTCGAGTTCCTAATCCTGCAAAAGTCTCAGTTTTTACAGGCCCAGTATTGGATAATTTAGATCCTGAATTCAAAGTAAAGCTTCATGATGGAACAATATTTAAAATCCCCATTTTATTTTGGAAGGTAATCTATTATTTAAAGGATGATAGTAAACTTTATAAAGCAGGTTTTCTTATGGGACAAATTAATCCATTAAAAAAAGACGATCTGATTAATGAAATTGGTTTTCGAGAATTTGGAGTAGAAGAGAAAATATCTTCGCTCAAACCATTTCTTGAATTTAAGGAGGATGAGAATTATCAAGTTCCCGTTTCTTTAATAGAAGAACTCACAAAGTTAAAGTTTCAAGATGCCATTGATTGTCATGAGAATGTCAAACCAACAATTCTAAAATTGGAGGAAGTCCAAATCAGAAGTTTTGAAGATACCTTACTTGATCAAGAACCCACTTATGAAATTGATGGCTTATTAGTGTAATAAATATTAAAGAATAAAAATGTTTTATGTCTATATATACAAGTAATTATTTAAAAAATCTATCTCAACGAAAGACAGTACTTTTTAGTGAACAAGTGCTGAATGAAAGTAAAAAGACTCATACGAGTTTTGATATTTTTCTTTCACATAGTTTTCTTGATAAAGATGAAGTCGAAGGTTTATATATTGAATTAACTAACCAAGGTTATTCTGTCTATGTTGATTGGATTATTGACCCTCATTTAGATAGAACAAATGTGACAAAAGCATCTGCAAAATTAATTCAGAATAGATTAAAAATTTCTAGATCATTATTACTTGCAATTTCAACTAATGCTACCGTTTCGAAATGGATGCCGTGGGAATTAGGATATGTTGATGGAAACACAAATAAATGTGCAATTATACCTGTATCTAGAAGTGAATATGCTCCGAATTCATATGCTGGAGCTGAATATTTAACCATTTATCCTTTCATAAAAAAAGTTCCAACATCTGGGTTAGGAGAAAAGCTCTTTGTGATTGAAGAATCTCTCAAATATATAATTTTCGATAATTGGATTAAATTAGGAGAGCAACCAAAAGCACAAACAATAAATATTTTCTAAATATAATAATGAACAATAAAGCACGAAACGCTAACAATGTATAAAAATAATAGCCGAGATAGTAGTAATTTCAAAGGTTGTAGCCCGCTTCAACTTTCTTGTAACTTGACAGGAAAGTCGCCCGCTTTCGGCTACTATTCTTATACTAGCCGTTGGCAACAAGCAAAAACGAATAATAAATATAACTATGAAAATAAATTACATTTTAACTTTAGTAATAATTTTAACATTAAATTCTTGCGGAAAAAGCGAAAAAGAAATTAAGGTTGAAAAAGAAAAATTAGAGTTAAAAATTGAAAATGAGAGAAAAAAAATTGAATTAGAAAAAATTCACGAACAAAAGGTAAATGTTGGAAAAAGAAAGAAAATAACCGAATTGTCTATGAAACTTCAGAGGTTTCCAAATGTTTATGAAAAAGTAGAAAAACATATTGAAAAAATAAAAATGTTCCAAATTGGTCGTGCAAAATCAACGAAGGAAAAACAGTTAAGAGAAGCATATCAGGAATTAAATGAAATACGTGAATATGAAAAGAAACTAAAAAATGAAATTGCACAATCTGAATATTTAAAAACATTTGAATTTCAAAAAAAACCAAGAAGTGTAATGGAATATATTTTCGAATCTGCAAAAAAGGAAAACTTTGAGGATTTTAGAAATTTATGTGACCCTTATGGAGAAAATGACAGAGATGTAAATCAAATCTGTTTTGCTGAAATGTTACGAAAAAAAGAAAAACAGCAACTAATTGATATGTTCAAAAATGGGAGAATTATTGGAGACATTAAAATAAATGGTAATTCAGCAATCATTGAATTTGCATATGGATTAAGTTCTAATAAACTTGAGAAAATGGGTTTAATAAAAAGGAATGATTTATGGTATTTATCATCACTATAAAAGCCAGTTGCCAATCGAGTAGACGGCTGACTGCCAAAAGGTAGCCAGTGCGCCTCTCACACCACCGTACGTGCGGGTCTCGTATACGGCGGTTCACCAAATTGAAGTTTGCTGCTTATTTATGTAATCTATCATTGGTTTATAACCTTTTCTTTTAAGTATAGAAAGAGTAATTGTAGTTTTAAGTATAGGGCTTTGGGCTACTGCCCACCCTCCCATTCTTGTTCTACTCCAAGCATAAGCTTGGCCCTCTTCTATGCCTAATTGAATGCCCTTTTTACGTTTTCTTTCTAGCTTTTTCCAATCATGCCAAATGCAATATCGTAACCTATTTCGCAACCATTCATCCAACTTTTTAAGTTTAGCATAAATGTTTGTTAATCGGTAATTATTCATCCAACCCCTGCAAACTTGACCCCTTTCTATTTCCTTAAATCTATTTAGTTGATAAAGACTCAATTCATCATAGACTAGAAAAACAGTTAAAGTGAGCTATTAATTTTCTACATTTATAAATCTAAAAAAATGCTGCTGCTATGGCAAAAAAAAAGAACACGTAAAAAAGAAAGGCTAATGCAAAATAACCAACAAAACATAATTATTTATAATACTGCAGATGGTAAAGCATCTGTAAGTTTATACACCAAAGACGGTACTATTTGGATGAACCAAAGTCAGCTAGCAGCACTTTTTGACACCTCTATACCAAACATCAGCATACATATATCTAACATACTTAAAGAGAAAGAGTTACCGTCCAATTCAGTTATTAAGGATTACTTAACAACTGCCCAAGATGGTAAAGAGTATAAGGTAACTTTTTATGCCTTAGATATGATTTTGGCAATTGGTTTTAGAGTGCGTAGCAAAAGAGGTACACAATTTAGAATTTGGGCAAACCAAAACCTAAAACAATACATGATTAAAGGGTTTGTAATGGATGATGAACGCCTTAAAAACCCAGATGGCAGACCAGATTATTTTGATGAATTATTAGTACGTATTAGAAACGTTAGAGCATCAGAAAAAAGATTCTATCAAAAAGTAAGAGACCTATTTGCATTATGCAGCGATTACGACGCAACAGACAAAGCCACACAAATGTTTTTTGCCGAAACACAAAACAAATTACTATTGGCAGTTACACATAAAACAGCCACAGAATTAGTAGTAGCAAGAGCCAGTGCAACAGACCCTACTATACTATGGCACTAACAACTTGGCAAGGCAATGCAGTAAGAAAACAAGACATCTTTATTGCAAAAAACTATCTAAATGAAGATGAACTAGATTCCTTAAACAGATTAGTAGTAATCTTTTTAGAAACAGCAGAATTAAGAGTCAAAAACCGTATCGATATTACAATGAATTTCTGGAAACAAAATGTAGATAAAGTATTAGAATTTAATGATAAAGAAGTCTTAAAAGGTTTAGGCAGTATTTCTAGCAAACAAATGGAAGAGAAAGTTAGAAAAATATACGCAGAATTTGATACCAATAGAAAATTTGAAGAAACCAAAAAAGAAGATGCCATTGAGTTAGAAGAAATAGAGAAACTACTTAAAAAAATAAAATAATTCTATTTTGTTTTCGGTAACTTTTAAAGCACTAATCAATTTAAGCACTTCTAATAAAGCGCTATTTTAACTTAACTCCTTTTAAATCAAATAAATAGTCGGTTTGTAAAAAGTAGAGCATAAAATAGTTCCGCCACCAATACCAGCACACAAAACGCTATAAACGATAAAAGCAACTGATAATCAAATGATTAAGAGTTGCTTTTGTTGGCCTACAAGGACTCGAACCTTGAATGTCGGTACCAAAAACCGGTGTGTTACCAATTACACCATAGGCCAATGCTTTAACGCGGGTGCAAATTTAACCCAAAGTTTTAATTTCACAAACATTTTTTAATAAATTTTTTATTTAACAATTTTTTATACCTGATTATAATAGTTAACACCCTTATTTATTAGGATTTATTAGTAAATTCGCCCACAGATTATTAATTAACTATGACATCAATAAACTTTAAAAAATGGAACATCATTCTTGGGTGGGTTGCATTTGCAATAGCATTAATCACCTACTCTTTAACACTAGAACCAACCGTTAGTGCTTGGGATTGTGGAGAATACATCTCTACATCTGTAAAATTAGAAGTTGGTCACCCTCCTGGAGCTCCATTATTTCAAATGTTGGGTGCCTTTTTTGCAATGTTTACATCTGAGCTATCTGAAATAGCAAAAATGGTAAACTTCATGTCTGCTTTAGCAAGTGCATTTACTATTTTGTTTATGTTTTGGACAATTACCAATCTTGCAAAAAAATTAGCTTTAAAAACAGGAGAAATCTCAGAAGGAAAATATATTGCTATTTTAGGTAGTAGTTTAGTGGGTTCTTTGGCCTATACTTTTTCAGATAGTTTCTGGTTTAGTGCTGTGGAAGGAGAGGTGTATGCAATGTCATCATTTTTAATGGCATTATTGTTTTGGTTAGGATTAAAATGGGAAAGTGAAATTGAGACTGCTAGAGGAAATAAATGGTTAATATTAATCAGTTTTGTCGTTGGTTTATCTTTTGGTGTGCACATACTTTCTTTGTTGGTAATTCCTGCAATAGTAATGCTCTACTTCTTTAAAACGTATAAAAACATCAACCTAAAAACAACAGCCATTGCAACGGTAATTTCTGTTATTACGTTAATGTTTGTTTTTAAATTTTTATTTCCTTTTACATTAAAGTTCTTTAGTGCATCTGAGTTATTTTTTATCAATTCTATTGGTTTACCATACAATTCTGGAAGTGTTATTGCTTTTATCATCTTGATTGCCTTATTTTTCTTCGGATTAAAATACACACGTAAGCATCAAAAAATTACAGCAAACACATTAATTCTATCTGTTTTATTTATTATGATTGGCTTCTCTTCTTGGATGATGTTACCAATTAGAGCAAATGCAAATACCACCATTAATGAAAACAATCCTTCTAGTGCTCGTGAATTACTAGCCTATTATGATAGAGAACAATATGGAGATGCAAATGTGTTTTATGATACGTACTATTCTAATGACAGAACTCCGAATGCAGAAAACCCATATAAAGATGATAAACCTAAGTATGAACAAATAAATGGCAAATATGTAATTGTTAACAATTACAAAAATGTAATACCAAATTACTCTGATAAGCACAAGGGGTTTATACCGAGAATGGTAAACCCTGCATCAGAAAAAATGTATAAAGCGATTGCTGGAATTCCTGCAAATAGTAAACGTAGACCCACTTTTGCAGAAAACATAAGGTTTATGATGAGTTATCAGTTTGGGTACATGTATGGTCGTTATTTTATGTGGAATTTTACGGGTAGACAGAATGATAAACAAGGAAATCTAGATGTTTTTAACGGAAACTGGATTAGTGGAATTGACTTTATTGATGAAGCTAGATTAGGTTCTCAGAAAAAACTTCCATCACAAGTAACTGAAAATAAAGGAAGAAATAAATACTATTTCCTACCGCTTATTTTAGGACTAATTGGTTTGTTTTATCAAATAAAATGGGACAAAGAAAACTTCTTTACATTATTTTTATTCTTTGCGTTTACAGGTTTTGCCATTATTTTTTACACAAACCCTAGACCTTTTGAGCCAAGAGAAAGAGATTACGCTATTGTAGGAAGTTTTTATATTTTTGCCATCTGGATTGGCTTTGGTGTACTTGCTTTGTATGACTATTTAAAAGATTTTGCCAATAAAAAAGCCGTTGCAATTGCGGTTTCTGTAATCTCTTTATTAGCAGTTCCAACTTTAATGGCTTCCCAAAATTGGGATGATCATGACAGGTCTAACAGATATACAACCCATTTAAACGCACAAGCTTATTTAGAATCTTGCGATCCAAATGCAATTATGTTTACCATTGGAGATAATGATACGTTCCCACTTTGGTACATGCAAGAAGTTGAAGGAATTAGAACGGATATTAAACTAGTGAATACAAGCCTTTTTGCGACCGATTGGTATATAGACCAAATGAAACGAAAAACGTATGACGCAGCTCCTATTCCATCGCAATTAACGCACGATCAATACAAATACGGAACGCTAGATGTTGCCTATTCTGTAGAACATCCAAGATATAAGGATTCTGTGATGACCATTAAAAACTTTATGAGATGGATTGCTTCTGATAGTGAAGCAACCTATGTTGAAACAGAAAATGGAATTGCAGAAAAATATTACCCAACTAATATCATTAGAATTCCTGTTGATAAAGAAAAAGTCTTAAAAAACGGAATTGTAGCTCAAAAAGATGCTGATAAAATTTTAGATTATATTGATATTACTATTGATGATAGAGCGCTGTTTAAAAACAGAATTTTAATGTTAGATATTATTGCCAATAATAATTGGGAGCATCCTATTTATTTTACGGGTGGCGCAAATGCAGATGAAGAATATATCTGGTTAAAAGATTATTTACAATTAGATGGTTTGGCATATAAATTTGTACCTATTAAAACACCAATGGGAGAGAGAAGCTTGTTTGATATGGGAAGAATTGACCCAGAAAAAATGTATACAAATATTCAGAAATGGAATTGGAGAAACATAGATGATGGTGAAATTTATTTAGATGAACAAACCAAAAGAAATGCTATTTCTATGCGTAATAGTTTAATGCGTTTATCTGAAGCTTTTGCAAAAGAAGGAGACACATTAAAAGCAATTGAAGTATTAGATCTAAGCTTAAAAAAAATGCCAATTGAAGATTTTGATCATTATAGCTTGTCTTTAGGGTATCCAGAAATGTATTTTAAACTGGGTAATATTGAAAAAGGAAAACAAACTGCAGAAACCTTAATTAGGTTATTTAAAGAAAAAGCAGTTTGGTTAAGTACTTTTGCAGAAGAAGATACAGAGCTAATTTTTGATGAGATTGATACTACTTTGTACATGTACAGAAATGCTATTGGTCAAGTTGAAAAAGAAGGCAATGACAAAGATTATTTAAGTAAATTACAAGACGAATTTATTGAAACTGTAAAACTTTTTAATCATCTAATGCCAGATGAAGACTAAGTTTTAAATGAAAACATATTTTACCAAAACGCCAGCTATTTTTATGAGATTTTTCTCAAATTATACTTGGCGTTTTTCTTTGGATAAAAAAGAGATCTACTTAACGTTTGATGATGGCCCAACGCCAGAAATTACCCATTTTGTTTTAGATCAATTACAAAAATACAGTGCAAAAGCTACTTTTTTTTGCATTGGAAAAAACATAAAAAAGCATCCTGAAATCTTTCATCAAATTATTTCTGATGGACATTCTGTGGGAAATCACACAAACAATCATTTAAATGGTTGGAAAAATAATAACGCCACTTTTCTTGAAAACACTTTAGAGTGTGAAAATGTCATTTTGAGCACAGTTGATAATTTTAAAAACTCAAAATTTAAAACTCAGAACTCGAAACTATTTAGACCGCCTTATGGAAAAATAAAAAAGAGTCAGGCAAAAGAACTTATAAAAAACAACTATAAGATTATTATGTGGAGTGTTTTAAGTGCAGATTTTGATACCTCTATTTCTAAAGACAAGTGTTTAGATAATGTTTTAAAAAACACCAAAAACGGAAGTATTATTGTTTTTCATGATAGCATAAAAGCTGCTGAAAAATTGAAATTTACGTTACCTAAAGTACTAGAATATTACGCTAAAAAAGGTGTTGTTTTTAAAGCGATTTAGGTTGTGCAATTCTTGGTTAGTAGAATATTTCAATTTAATTTTATAAAGTTAAAAATTACTTTACCACATAGGAACATAGAAAACTTAGAAACACCTTGTCATTCCTACGAAGGCAGGAATCTAAACTTCACTTTTAAAAATAACAAATTTTTAGATTATTAATTTACTCATTATGGATTCCTGTTTTCACAGGAATGACATATACTTGCTAAAAAAAGTGTTTAGATAATGTTTTAAAAAACACCAAAAACGGAAGTATTATTGTTTTTCATGATAGTATAAAAGCTGCTGAAAAATTGAAATTTACGTTATCTAAAGTCCTAGAATAGTACGCTAAAAAAGCGTGTTGTTTTTAAAGCGATTTAGTTTGTGCAATTCTTAGTTGGAAGAAGATTTCAATTCAATTTCACAAAGTTAAAAATTATTTTACCACATAGGAACATAGAAAACTTAGAAGCACCTTGTCATTCCGGCGAACGCAAGAATCTATACTTCACTTTTAAAAATAACAAATTTTTAGATTATTAATTTACTCATTATGGATTCCTGTTTTCACAGGAATGACATATAGTTGCTAAAAAATAATTTTAGTTTATAGGAATTTCTGAAAACTTAGAAACAAGTTTAGCCCTGATTGAATGGCATGTTTAAGCTCTTTTTGGGGTGCTGAACTAAATTCAGCAGAACAAAAAAGCGAGTAATGAAAGCAGGAAATAGCTTCTAATATTAAAGGTACTGTTGCACTAAACCTATAAGTGTTTGTGCGTCTTGCAAACCTGTTTGACGCCATTTCATCTCACCGTCTTTATAAATCATAAACGTTGGATTTCCTTTTACACGCAGAGCTTCTGCAAGAATTTCATTCTTTTTAATGTCAATTTTTATCACTTTTGCCTTATCTCCTAAAGCGGCAGCAACATTTCTTAAGGTATCTAAACTGTTTTCAACCTCATCCCAATCTGTATAAAAATCGATTAAAACAGGTTTCTCAACACTAATTAATTCACCAAATTTTGTCATAATAAAAAATCTTTAAGAGGGGAAGCGTAAAAATTATTAAATAACTAATATACAAATATACAGATTATCAAGCTTTCTTCAATTCTATAACGGTTATTTCTGGCCAAATACCTACTCTACCAGGAAAGGCATGATAACCAAAACCTCTATTTACATTTATATATCTTCCAAACTCTTCATACAATCCTGCCCATTGTTTATATGCGTATTTTGATGGACTCCATTTAAACCAACCAGGAATTTCGATTCCCATTTGTAAACCATGTGTATGACCGCTTAGGGTAAGTTGATAATTAAAATCGTTCTCTTTTACTTTGTATTCCCAATGACTTGGATCATGAGACATTAATATTTTAAAATCTTCTTTTTTAATATTTGCTGATGCTCTTTCTAGATCTCCTGCTTGGTTAAAGCCTTTTCCCCAATTTTCTACACCAACAAGTGCAATTTTTTGTCCGTCTTTTTCTAAATACCTGTGTTCATCTAATAATAAATCGAACCCAATTTTTTTATGAACCTCTTTTACATCTTGAAAATTCTGCGCTTTAGCTTCTTCACTTTCCCAATCCATATAATCTCCATAATCATGATTTCCTAGAATTGAATATTTACCTTCTTTGGCTTCTAGCTTATCAAAAACATCAATCCAATTATTCATTTCATCAGATTTGTTATTTACAAGATCTCCTGTAAACAACATTACATCAGATTTTTGCTGGTTAATTAAATCTACACCATATTGTATTTTCTTTTTGTTGGTGAAACTACCAGAATGAATGTCTGAAATTTGAGTGATTGTAAAACCATCAAAAGCTGCTGGCAAATCTTTAAAACTTAATTGATATTTTAAAACTTTGTAGTTGTATTTTCCTTGAACAATTCCATAAATAAAAGAGGCAAAAGGAATTGCAGCAATACCTAAAGCTAATTGTGAAACAAATTTTCTTCTTCCTGCAAGTGGGGCAGTATCACTACTAGAAACTACTGAAATTGTTTTCTGAATTCCTCTAAAAATATCTTCGCCAAACATAAAGAGCAAAAGAACAATTTTTGGTAATAAAAAAGTAATCAATAAACCAACGGCCCATTGAAACTGCGGAGTTTGACCATCACTCCTAGAATACGTTAATGCGATATAAAAGAAATTTACATACACTAGAAAACTAACAATTAACCAAGAGAATTGTATGATTTTATTTTTACTGATGGTTTTTATGGCTTGAAAAGCATAAAACTCTACAAGAACAATAACTACGGTTAATATGATTAATGGAAAAATCCAACGTGGCATAAATATATATTTCTACAAATTTACCTCTTTTAAAAGTGTATCGATTTTATTTAATAAGACTTTAACAAAAAACTCCCAAAATGGGAGTTTTAATTTTTAATGTTGATTAGGAATATCTTCTGTCTTAAACTCATAGAGTTCGTTTGCCTCTTTTTCTTTGAGCTCTTTTACCAAATTTAAAGCATCAGGAACCACATCACTACACAGTACAATTAAAGCACCTTTTTTAGCATTTTTAACCGCATATAAAATAGCTTCTCTTTCTGATGGAATAATTGTTATTTTCTTGTCTTTGTCTTTTGATGTAATACCATCTTTTAGCATCTTAATCAACTCTTCTTCCGTTTTACCTCGTAAATGTTTGTCTTGTCTAATAATAATTTCGTCAAACATTTCTGAAGCAATTCCGCCCATTTCATTGTTATCTTCTACTCTTCGATCTCCAATTCCGGCTATAATTCCGACTTTGACCGTAGCCTCTAAATTATCTGTAAACTGCTTTAAAGCTCTCATTCCTGCAGCATTGTGTGCATAATCTAATAAAATTTGGAAGTTCTTAAACTTAAACAAATTCAATCTTCCTGGAGTTTGAGTTGCTGATGGAATAAACGTTTCTAAAGACATTTTCATATCTTCTATAGAAAACCCTCTTAAATATGCAGTTATCACGGCTGGTAAAACATTCTGAATCATAAAAGTTGCTTTTCCGCCATAAGTTAAAGGCACATTTACTGCTTTTATAACTCTAATTTTCCAAGTTCCTCTACAGATGGTAATGTATCCGTTTTCATAAATTGCAGAAATTCCTCCTATTTTCTGAAGTGCTTTAATATGAGGATTGTTTTCATCCAAAGAGAATAGGGCAACATTACAATCTAAATTTTTACGCATTGCGTATACCAATTCATCATCTGCATTTAAAATAGCGGTTCCATCTGGTAAAACCGTTTCTGGTATTACTGCTTTTACTTTTGCTAATTGCTCAATAGTGTGAATCCCTTTTAGACCTAAATGATCTGCTGCAACATTTGTTACAATCCCAATATCACAATTTTTAAAGCCTAAACCTGCTCTTAACAAACCACCTCTTGCAGATTCTAAAACAGCAAAATTCACAGTTGGATCTCTTAAGACAAACTCTGCACTTGCCGGGCCTGTGCAATCTCCGGTCATTAACAAACGGTTTTGAATATACACACCATCACTTGTTGTATACCCCACTTTATACCCTTTCATTTTTGCCATGTGCGCAATTAAACGCGTAGTGGTCGTTTTTCCGTTTGTACCAGAAACAGCCACAATTGGTATTCTTGAAGTTGATCCCGGAGGAAATAACTTATCAATTACCGGTGCTGCAACATTTCTTGGCAAACCTTCTGTTGGTGCTAAATGCATTCTAAATCCTGGGCCCGCATTTACTTCTAAAACGGCACCTCCAGTATCTGCAAGTGGTTTAGAAATATCTGTTGACATAATATCTATTCCACAAATATCTAAATCTATAATTTTAGAAATGCGCTCTGCCATGGCAATATTTGCAGGATGTACAATATCTGTTACATCTTCTGCTGTACCTCCAGTACTTAGGTTTGCAGTATCTTTTAAGATAAGCATTTCCTCTTTTTTTAGCACAGATTCTAAGGTGTAACCTGCATCTTTTATAATTGTCTTAGTTAACTCGTTGATTGTAATTTTTGTCAATACATTTTCATGACCATACCCTCTTCTAGAATCTTTATTTACTTCATCTATTAAGGTTTCTACGGATGAGTTTCCGTCTCCAATAACATGAGCTGGCGTTCTTTTAGCAGCTGCAACTAATACATTATTAATGACCAATAATCGATAATCTTCTCCTGTGATAAATTTTTCGACGATAATTGCACCGCTTTTAGAACTATTTTTTGCGTGTTTAAAACCTTCTAAAGCATCTTCATAATTCTGAATATCTACTGTAATTCCACGTCCGTGATTTCCATCAATTGGTTTTATCACTAAAGGATAACCCACATATCTACAAGCCTCCTTTAAACTACTTTCTCTTTTAATAATATCTCCTTTAGGCACAGCCACTTCCGCTTGCTCTAATAAGTATTTTGTATCTTCTTTGTCACATGCTAATTCTACACCAATACTACTCGTTTCGCTGGTAACTGTAGCTTGTATTCTTTTTTGATTAGCACCATAACCTAATTGACAAAGTGAATATTTATTTAAACGAAGCCAAGGAATACCTCTTGCTTCTGCTTCTGCTACAATAGAACCTGTACTTGGTCCTAAGCGCGAACTTTCTCGTAATTCTCGCATTTCTTGAATATCGTCAGTCAAATCATAAGGTTCTCCTTCAATTAAAGCTTCGCAAATCTTTACTGCTGCTTTGGCTGCATATCTACCAACGTTTTCTTCAATATAAGAAAAAACAACGCTGTATACACCTTCTTCTCCATACCCTCTGGTTCTCCCAAAACCAGTATCCATATCTGCTAACGTTTGAATTTCTAGAGCAATATGCTCTATAATATGTCCCATCCAAGTTCCTTCATCAACTCTCATAAAAAAACCACCGGCACAACCTTCTGAACATCTGTGGGAATACATTGTGGGGAACATTGCTTTCAACCTTTCTGAAAACCCTTCTACTTTATTAGAAGGTCTTTCTTCCATTTCCTCTAAATCTAAAACCATCACAATTAATTTATGACGACGTACGGACCAATAATTTGGTCCTCTCATTGCATTTATCTCTCTTATTCTCATATTTGATAGCTTTTAATTAGTTTGAAAGTTTATAAATATATACATTTTTTACTGTAAAATTTACTTTATTTTTGCATCTATAAAAAAACACCAAGATTTTTACTAAAATGATAAACGGAACACTAATTCCTATTGGAGGCAATGAGGATAAAGGAATTGAAGAAAACGAACAGTATACCCAAGAATTTATTAGCGAAGGTATTTTATATCATGTTGTAGAAGAAGCTGGTGGTGTTGATGCAAATATTGTAGTAATTCCTACCGCATCAAGTATTCCTGTTGAAGTTGGAGAAAATTACATAGAAGCTTTTACTGCTTTAGGATGTAAAAATATTTCTGTGCTCGATATTAGAAGCAAAGAAGATTCTGAAAAGGAAGCTTCAATTGAGTTGATTAAAAACGCACATTGTGTAATGTTTTCTGGAGGAGATCAATCTAAAATCACAAAAAAAATTGGCGGAACAACAATTCATAAAATCTTAGCCGAAAGATATAAAAACGAAAAAGGTTTTGTAATTGCCGGTACAAGTGCTGGTGCAATGGCAATGGCCAATGAAATGATTGCTGGCGGAAGCGCATCTGAAGCTTTTATTAAAGGGGCTGTAACCATGTACAAAGGACTAAATTTAATTCCTGAATTAATTATTGACACTCATTTTATTAGACGTGGACGTTTTGGGAGGCAGTCTGAAGCGGTTGCAAAACATCCAAATTTAATTGGAATTGGTTTAGCAGAAGATACGGGAATGATTATTAAAAACGGTAGTGATTGTACTGTAATTGGTTCTGGAATGGTGATTGTTTTCGACGGAAATAAACTAACACACAATAACGAAAAAATACTTGATGAAGGCACGCCTATGACGATGGCAAACCTTACTATTCATGTACTTTCTAATAGTGATATGTACTCTATTAAAAATAGAAAAGTGAGCGTTTTAGCTATTGATGCTCCTTTTATTTAAAAAGGTTTTAGCCTGTTATTCTAGCATATAACCAGGCTTGACAACCCTAAATGTCATTCAGAACGAGGTACGAAGTGAAGAATCTCTTTTTATTAGAAATTTTACTTTCTAGTTTAAAGATTCTTCAGCCATGCTTTCCTCTGAATGACAAACTACTTATAAATAGAAACATCAACTTCGCCATTAGAAGACTTACTTGCTCTATACATCCCTTCTGTATTAAAAGGCATGGCAATATTTCCTTTAGCATCGACCGCAATTAAACCGCCATCTCCACCAATTTCTAAAATCCTTTTATTGATTACTTCATTCGAAGCTTCTTCTAAAGACATCTCTTTATGCTCCATTAAACAAGCAACATCATACGCTACAACTCCTCTAATAAAAAACTCACCGCTTCCAGTACAAGAAATTGCACACGTTTTATTATTGGCATAGTTCCCTGCTCCAATCATTGGTGAATCTCCAACTCTACCAAACTTTTTATTGGTCATTCCTCCAGTGGAAGTTGCCGCAGCAATATTTCCATCCTTATCACAAGCAACAGCACCTACTGTTCCAAATTTACTATCTTTCTTGGTAGCGTGATCTAACTGAAAACTATCTGTATCTTTTATTTCTAACCATTGCTTATGACGAAATTCATCATAAAAATAAGAATCTTCTTCAATTTTATAACCGTTCATTTTAGCAAATTGCATTGCACCTTGTCCTGCTAAAAAAACGTGCTCGCTTTTTTCCATGATATCTCTTGATAACGAAACAGGATTTTTAATTCCTGAAATTAAAGAGACTGCGCCAGCATTTAATGTTTTTCCATCCATAATTGAAGCATCCATTTCATGGGTTTCATCTGCCGTAAAAACAGCTCCTTTTCCAGCATTAAATAAATGCGAATCTTCTAAAATAACCACTGCCTTTTCGACAGCATCAATAGAAGTTCCTCCATTTTCCAAAACTACATATCCAGCATTTATGGCTGATTTTAAAACCATTTTATATTGCGCTTCTAACTCAGAAGTCATCATTCCTTTTACTAAAGTTCCTGCTCCACCATGAATGGCGATTGAAAAAGTATTCATCTTATAAATTTTGAGTAAAAATACGTTCTTTTCTATTTAATTTTATATTCTTTTTGAAAGATATTGTAATTTGCGTTGTCCGTTCGAACACAGCCGAGAACTCATGAAGTTCTATGTTAGAAAAAACACTCTACTGTGCTCGAACAGAAATTCTTAATACTATAATTTACTATGTCAGATCAAAAAAGAGTTTTTTTAGTGGATGCTTACGCATTAATTTTTCGAGGATATTACGCATTTATTAAAAACCCAAGAATTAATTCTAAAGGTTTGGATACTTCTGCAATCATGGGTTTTATGAATTCTTTACTAGACGTTATTAAACGTGAAAGACCAGATCATTTAGCAGTATGTTTTGATAAAGGTGGAAGTGCAGATAGAGTTGAAATGTTTGAAGCCTACAAAGCAAATAGAGATGCTACGCCTGAAGCAATAAAACTTGCGGTTCCTTATATTCAAGAAATCTTAAAAGCAATGCACATACCAATTATGGTGAAAGAAGGTTTTGAAGCAGATGATGTAATTGGAACACTTTCTAAACAAGCAGAAAAAGAAGGATATAAAACTTTTATGGTAACGCCAGATAAAGATTTTGCTCAGTTAGTTTCTGAGAATATTTTTATGTACAAACCTCGTTTTGGTGGTGGTTATGATATTTGGGGAGTTCCAGAAGTATTAGCAAAATTTGAAATTACAGATCCTTTACAAGTTATAGATTTCTTAGGAATGATGGGCGATTCTGCAGATAATATTCCTGGCTTGCCTGGCGTTGGAGAAAAAACTGCCAAAAAGTTTTTAGCTGCTTATGGTTCTATGGAAAATCTTTTAGCAAATACGCATGAGCTAAAAGGAAAAATGAAAGAAAAAGTGGAAGGAGCAAAAGAATTAGGATTGCTTTCTAAAAAATTAGCCACAATAATGTTAGATGTTCCCGTAACTTTTGACGAGAAAGATTTTGAGTTAAATCAACCAGATATTCCTAAAGTTACAGAAATTTTTAATGAACTAGAGTTTAGAAACTTGTTGGTGAATTTTACACGAACTTTTACAGTAAGTAATGAGACTGCAAAAACTTCTGAAAAACCTTCAACTGCTGCTTCGAGCGCAGTTGAGAAATCAACTCCTAAAAAACCAGCTTCAAATTCTGAGGGCCAATTTGATTTATTTGCTGCTCCTGGAACTGGAACCGTTACTGAAGAAGAAGTTGCATCAGGATTTAAAACTATTGAAAACACCAGTCATTTTTATCAACATATAGACTCTCCTTTATCAAGGAAATTACTATTAAAAAAGTTAATGCAACAAAAATCGGTTTGTTTTGATACAGAAACAACAGGTTTAAAAGCGTTGGAAGTAGAATTAATTGGAATTGCTTTTTCTTTTGAAATTGGAAAAGGATATTATGTTTCGTTTCCAGAAAACCAAGAAGAGACCGCTACAATTTTAGAAGAATTTCGCCCGTTTTTTGAAGCTACAAATATTGAGAAAATTGGTCATAATTTAAAATACGATATCAAAGTTTTATCAAACTATAACATGCCTGTAAAAGGGAAATTATTTGATACTATGATTGCTCATTATCTGATAAACCCAGATATGCGTCATAATATGGATATGTTAGCAGAAACGTACCTAAATTATCTACCTGTTTCTATTACAGAATTGATTGGTAAAAAAGGAAAAAATCAACTTTCTATGAGAGTTGTTCCTATAAAAGATCAAACAGAATATGCTGTTGAAGATGCAGATATTACACTTCAACTTAAAGAACATTTTAACAAAGAATTAGAAACAGGAAATGTTACTAAACTTTTTAATGATGTTGAGCTACCATTGGTTTCTGTATTAACATCGATGGAAATTGAAGGAATAAATTTAAACACTGATTTCTTAAAAGAACTTTCTGTTGCTTTAGCTGAGGATATAAATAGACTTGAAAAAAGTATTTATGAGCAAGCTGGAGAAGAGTTTAATATTGCATCTCCTAAACAATTAGGAATTGTTCTTTTTGAAAACATGAAATTGGTTGACAAACCAAAAAAGACAAAAACGGGTCAATATGCAACTGGCGAAGACATTTTATCCTATTTGGCAAAAGACAATCAAATTATTAGAGATATTCAAGAATATCGTCAATACAAAAAATTACAAAGCACCTATGTAGATGCGTTGCCAAATGAAATAAATCCTAAAACAGGAAGAGTTCATACCCAATATATGCAAGCAGTTGCTGCAACGGGAAGATTAAGTTCTAACAATCCTAATTTACAGAACATTCCTATTAGAACAGAACGTGGTAGAGAAGTTAGAAAAGCATTTATTCCCAGAGATGAAAATTATGTGCTTTTAGCTGCAGATTATTCTCAAATAGAACTTAGAATTATTGCTGCTTTAAGTGAAGAAGAAACGATGATTGAAGCCTTTAAAAATGGTGAAGATATTCATGCTTCTACCGCTGCAAAAGTTTTTAATGTTCCTTTAAGTGAAGTAACTCGTGAACAAAGAAGTAATGCAAAAACAGTAAACTTTGGAATTATATACGGTGTTTCTGCTTTTGGTTTAAGCAATCAGACAGATTTATCAAGAAGTGAAGCAAAAGAGTTGATAGAAACGTATTATGAAACGTATCCAAAACTAAAAACGTACATGTCTAAATTAGTAGATTTTGCACGTGATCATGGTTATGTAGAAACCGTTTTAAACAGACGCAGGTATTTAAAAGACATTAATTCTAGAAATGCTGTTGTTCGTGGAGCTGCAGAAAGAAATGCTGTAAATGCACCAATTCAAGGTTCTGCTGCAGATATTATAAAGCTTGCTATGATTAATATTCACACTCGTTTTGAAAAAGAAAACTTTAAATCTAAAATGCTACTTCAAGTACATGATGAATTGGTTTTTGATGCTCATAAAGACGAATTAGAGCTTATAAAACCGATTATAAAATACGAAATGGAAAATGCTTTTAAATTAAGTGTTCCTTTAGATGTTGAAATGGGAATTGGAGAAAATTGGTTGGAAGCACACTAAAATTAATAATGCCACACTGAGTTTGTTGAAGTGTTTTTCTTAAGAAGATTAAAAATAAAGAATGGAAATAGATTATCTTGATGATATAAATGGTCATGAACAAAATATTGTTCGACTGTATAACTTTAACAAAGCGGAAGCAATTCAGTTTAGAGATCTTTTAATAGATACAATTATTGAAAAAAGACAAAAATTGGATTTATCTGAGGTAGATTTTATATATCCTAGAAATTGTAATTTAATTTTTGGGTTGTTTAAATCTGATGAAGGGATTCTTACAAAAGACAAAGAAACTTTTTTCTGCGTTTTAACTTTAGACGGTTTCAATAAAATGATAGCACTTATAGAACCTTTCTGTAAAAAAGAATCTAAAGGGTATCAGTATTTATATGACGTAGACAATCCTACTGACTTAATGTTTTGTCCAAGTGCAAGTTAAAAAAAAAGTGAATACACTTTAAGTAGTAGAAAGTTTAAAAACTCTTTCAAAAGAAAAAAGTCCTAATAAATTATCTCTAGAATTAATTTATTAGGACTTTTTAATAAAAAATACAGCAACTTTAAAATCTTAAAAATATTTTAAAGAAAACAATACTGTTAACACTAAAAACTAGAAACTTCAGCTTCAACAGTTTCCCATTGTTCCATTAAAGTATCTAATTTTGCTTTTTTAGCTTTGTACTTTTCAAAGAAATTTGGTCTTGATGATACTTCATCATAATTTTGAGCCAATTCTAAATCGATCTTTGCAATTTCTTTTTCTAATTCAGCAACTTCAGCTTCTATATTAGAAAGCTTATTTTTTAATTTTTTAAGTTCTTTCTCTTGCTCTTTAGAAAGTTGGAATGCTTCTTTTTTATCAGTAGATTTAACACCTTTTACAACCGTTCTTTTTTCCGCTTCGCGAAGATTTTCCATTTTATGTTGATCTAAGAAGTAATCAATATCACCTAAATATTCTTTAATTACCTTGTCTTTAAATCCATAAACCGTTGAGGTTAATCCTTGTAAAAAATCTCTATCATGAGAAACAATTATTAAAGTTCCGTTAAAACTTCTTAAAGCTTCTTTTAATACTGTTTTAGAAGCCATATCTAAGTGATTTGTTGGCTCATCCATTATTAATACATTAAATGGTGACAGCAATAATTTACATAATGCCAATCTATTTCTTTCACCACCAGAAAGCACTTTTGCTTTTTTATCCACAGCATCTCCACCAAATAAGAAAGATCCTAACATATCTCTAACGCGCATTCTATTTCCATCAGTTGCAGCGTCTTCCATTATTTCTAAAACTGTTTTTTCTGGCGGTAAATGTTCTGATTGATTTTGAGCAAAATACCCTATCTCAACATTATGACCCAGTTTTAAATGTCCTTTAAAAGGGATATCTCCAACCATCATTTTTGCTAAAGTAGATTTCCCTTGTCCGTTTTGACCAACAAAAGCAATTTTACTATTTCTCTCTATTAATAAATCTACATCTTCTAAAACGTGATTATCACCATAGCTTTTACATAGTTTTTCTGCTTCAACAATTATTTTTCCTGGCTCTTTAGAAATTGCAAAACGAACATTCATTGCTTGATTGTCATCTTGATCTACTTCAATTAATTCAACTTTATCAAGTTGTTTCATTAAAGATTGCGCCATAGAAGCTTTACTTGCTTTTGCCTTAAACTTATCTATTAAAAGCTTCTTTTGTTTTATTTCTTTCTCTTGATTTTTCTGAGCTTGTAATTGTTTTTCTTTAATTTCTCCTCTTAATAATAAGAACTGAGAATACGGTTTTTTATAATCATAAATCTGCCCTAAAGAAATTTCTATAGTTCTGTTTGTTACATTATCTAAAAACATTTTATCATGCGAAACCAATACAATTGCACCAGAATACGATTTTAAAAATGTCTCTAACCAGATAATAGATTCTATATCTAAGTGATTTGTTGGCTCATCTAAAAGTAGAATATCATTATTTTGAAGTAATAATTTTGCTAATTCTATACGCATTCTCCAACCTCCAGAAAAAGTATCTGTAAGCTTATCAAAATCTTCACGTTTAAAACCTAAACCTTGTAAGATCTTCTCTGTATCTCCTTGATAATTGTAACCGCCTAGAAGTTCATAACGTTCAGTAAGGTCTGTTAAATCATGAATTAATTGCGTATAACCTTCACTTTCATAATCTGTTCTTGTAGCAAGTTGTTCATTAATTTGATCAAGTTTTAACTCAATTTCTTTAATTTCTTCAAAAGCTTGATACGCTTCTTCTAAAATTGTTCTTCCTTCAACAAAATCTATATCTTGGCGTAAAAAACCCATTTGTATATCTTTATCAAAAGCCATTGTACCTCCACTGGCTTCTATATCCTTAGATAAAACTTTTAAAAGTGTAGATTTTCCTGCTCCATTTTTACCAATTAAACCAATTCTATCTCCTTTGTTTAATTTAAAAGTAATTCCCGAAAACAAATCAGTACCCATAAAGGAAACTGCTAAGTTGTGTACGTTTAACATAAATTTATTGTAATTTTGATATTTGCAAAACTAACTAAAAAATCACAGTTACTCGTGTTTAAAAAGGGAACAAAATTGTACAGCGTTTTAAAAGGGAAATGTCCAAGATGTCAGGAAGGAGATTTCTTTAAATATGGCTTTACTTTTAACCCTTCAAAAGTTACAAAATTACATGATAATTGTCCGAAATGTAATTTAAAATACATGATAGAACCTTCTTTTTTTTATGGAGCTATGTATGTTAATTACGGAATTACTGTTGGTCTTTCAATTATTACTTTTTTAGTTGCAAAACTTATTTTTGGTTTAACTTTACTACAAACTTTTTCTGCAATAATTGCTACTCTTTTAATCTTAGCTCCAGTTAATTTACGTTTATCTAGAATTATTTGGATAAATATGTTTGTGAGCCACGACTCTAAACACACTAAAAAACAGTAAGTTAGCAGCAAACAATTTGTTTATATACTTACCTTATTATTTCATACATTAGTGCTATAGTATTAGTAGGTAATCTTATTGATATTTGTGTGATCCCCTATATTTATGAAAATTATAATAATTTTTATCATATTGCTGTTTTTTAGTATTTCAATTTGTTCTCAACAAAACGAGGATTACTATCTAAAAGTTATTGACACAACTAAAAACAAGAAATTAAAATTAGCTTCATTAGATAGTTTAATTCATGATCTAAAAAATCAAAAAAACTTTGAAAAATTTGCTAATAGGACAGAGCAATATGTAGATTTAGCGATAGAATTAAAAGAATATGAAAGTGCTATTAATTTTGCTATTAAAGCATTTTACTTTATAGACAAACGCCTAAATCAAAAAGGAAGAGCTTTAAATCTTATAGAAAAAGTAGCGTTATATAAAAATAAAACTACTAATTCTTTTCTCATTGGAAATATTTACTCCAAAAAAGGTGATGCTTATTCTACATCTAAAAACCACAAAAAAGCTATAGAAAATTACACCCTTGCCATAAATAGCTTCAAAGACAATAGTAAAGATTCTATTTATAAAGCAGATGTTCTTCAAAATAGAGGTTACGAATATTTGGATACTGGTAATTATATAAAGTCAATACAAGATCATCAATTAGCAGCTACATATTATGAAAACTTAGGGGATACACAATATATGTTTTATGCTCTTACAGGTATTATAAATATTTACAGTATTAATGGTTTTAATCAAAAAGCTATAGACCAAAGAAATAAAATAATTGAAAAGAAAATTACAGAAAACCTTATTAATGATATATATGTAGATTACTTTAATCAATCTATTACATATAAAAAAATAGATAGTTTTCATAAACAAGAAGAATACTTATTAAGAGCATATACAATAGTTAAGGAGGGTATTAAAGATGAATTTATAAATAATGATAGAGAGGTATTATTATTTAGTAGTCTTTCTAATTTTTATTCATCACAAAGCAACCTTATAAAAGCAAAAAAGTATCTAGATGAAGCTGAAATAAAATTTAATAAACTAAATAAAGGAAACAGGTCTTCATACATATTTTTTAAAGCAAAAGCCACCTATCTTGTTGGATTAAAAAAATATAACAAAGCTAAAAACTATGCAGAAAGAGCAAATCAAATATCAATAAAAAATGGCATAGTGGAAGGAGTTATGGATAGTGAGAAATTACTTTCTGAAATTCATAATAAAATAGGTGATAAAGAAAAAGCGTTAACTTCTTATATTAATTACACAAAAATTAAAGATTCTATTTTTAACATAACTAAAACAAATGCGCTGTTATATTACGAGACATTGCATCAAACAACGCGTAAAGAAAAAGAAATTAATCTTCAAAAAGCATATATTATATTATTAGCAAAAGAAAATGAGGCCAAAAAAGGGTTAATTCTTTTTGGTAGTATTGGTTTACTCTTAATGTTCTCAATTTTTTACTTATTCATAAATAGAATATATCTTAAAAGAAAAAAAGCAATACAAGAAGAATATTCTCATAAGTTATTACTTTCTCAAGAAGCAGAACGTAAAAGAATTTCTAAAGATTTACACGATAGTTTAGGTCAAAGTTTACTACTGATCAAAAATAAAGTTTCTTTAACAAGTGATGATAAAACTAAAGAGCTAGTAAACAGTGCCATTGAAGAAGTGAGAAGTATCTCTAGAGCTTTACATCCTTTTCAATTGGAAGATATTGGAATTACTAGAGCTTTAGAAAACCTAATTCGTCAATTAGATGAAAGCTATGAAAATACCTATATTTTTGGTGATATTGATGATTTAAAATCATCTTTAAACCCTAATCAAGAAGTAAACATGTTTAGGATTGTACAAGAATGTTTATCAAACATTATTAAGCATGCAAAAGCAGAATCTGCCAAAGTAACACTTATTAATAATACAAATTGGGTAACTATTTGTATAAGAGATAATGGTGTAGGTTTTGATTTTTTTGAAAAATATAATGACTTTAAAAGTTTAGGTTTAAAAACCATTAAAGAGCGTGTAAAATTTTTAAAAGGAACCATAAAGATTAACTCAATTAAAGACGAAGGAACTACTATCACAATTCAAATCCCCCAAATAGATGAAACCAAGTATTTTTATAGCAGATGACCACCCTTTATTACTAAAAGGACTAGAAGAGTTACTATTAGAAAAAAAAATTAACATTGTTGGAAAGGCCACAGACGGACAAAGTGCATTAAATTATATTAAAAAAGAACAACCAGACATTGCAATTTTAGATGTTGAAATGCCTCTAAAAACAGGTATTGAAATTGCCAAAGAATGTAAAAAAAATAATCTTGAAACTAAGATTATTTTGATTACCCTTCACAAAGAAATAGACTTTTATTTAAGAGCAAAAAAAATAGGAATTTTTGGATATATTTTAAAAGAATTTGCTATTGAAGAGATTGGAAACTGTATCGAGTCTGTATCTAATAACATTCCTTATTTTAGTAAAGAGTTAAAAAATAATATTGGTTTTACAGAAGAATCAGTTACTGTTCTTAAAGAATTAACAATGTCTGAAAAAAGAATTTTAAAGCTTATTTCTGAACATAAAAAAAATAAAGAAATAGGTCATCTATTATTTACCTCTCCAAGGACTATAGAAAATTACAGAAGTAAAATTATTCTAAAATTAGATTTACCTCGAGATACTGGCTCTCTTTTAACATGGGTTTTAAAAAATAAACATTTATTTAATTAGGTATTGATACGTATCACTTTTTACTTTTCTATTACCGTAGTTAAATAAATAAAAATGGTACCAACTTTTTTTATTGTTGCTATTAATTAAAGTTATTTCAGTAAAAAATGAACATGTAAAAATTAGATTCTTAAAAAAAAATTTAGAAATAAAATAATAAAAAAAGAATATTTTACTCCATTAAAACAAGTAGAAATGAAAAATGAATAAACTTATTTGCTAAACCTTTTAATATTTACCTCATCATCTAATTTTTCGCCATTTTCTATGTGATTGAAAAGGTTTTTAGCAACTGTCGGCGCAATCATAACTCCTCTTGTTCCTAAACCATTTAAAACAACTAATTGAGGGTTCTTTGGATGAATACCTACCAAAGGTCTTCTGCCGGCCACTGTAGGTCTTATTCCTGCAGATTGAGAAACAATAGTGTATTTAACATTAATTACTTTCTTAAGTTTTTCTACCAACTCTTCTTTACCTTCTTCAGATGGGTTTGATGTTTTATCTGTCCAATTAAAGGTAGCACCAACTTTATATAAATTGTCTCCAACAGGAAGCACAAATAACGTTGATTTTAATAAAAAATCAATATTTAATTCTGGTGCATGAATCGTTAATAATTCTCCTTTTGCTTCATTTAATGGTAAGTAATTAAAATATGGGTTTTTTGTAATTCCATATCCTTCACAGAAAACGATTCTTGAAGCTTTAATATCCTTGTATGTTATTAATTCTTCATCAAGATTTAGTTGTTGATGTTCAAAATTCTCAAACCTTATTAACGCCCTGCCTTTAAGGTAATTCCTATAAGATTCTACTAGTTTTTTTGTATCAATTCTACCTGTTTCATTTACATTTCCAAAACTAAAATCAGCCATAACTCCATTATAAGTTTGGCTATCTATTTTAGGGTCTAAATAAGCTATCAATTTTGGTTTATCTAAAGCAGCAAACCAATTATTTTGGTCTTCTATAGATTTAAAAGCTTTTTTAATAACAAACTTCTCATCAATAGTTATATTTAGTTTTTCTTCTAAACTTTTATAGAATGGAAGTGCAACTTCTAATTGTTCTTTAGCATTCCAAACGGGTGTAAACCTCTTTAGAATAACAGGATTATAAACTCCTCCTGCAACTAAAGAGGATGTTTGAGAATCATCTTCAAAAACTATAAACGTTTTTTTGGCTTTAATTAACTCTTCTACAAAAGCTAAACCTGCCAATCCTAAACCAACTATTATATACTCTACTCTCATGGGATAAAAATAAATAAGTTTACTTTAAAAATGGTTGTATTTATAAAATTTAATAAATGTGCTTAGCCCTGATTGTAACCCATGAAATATCTACTAATATTCTTAACATTTTTTATGGTCAACTAAATTTCAGTATTACAAAGACAAAGTGGAAAGCAGGAAATAGCTCTAAATAAAAAACGCTTGCTTTCGCAAACGTTTTAATATAAATTTTGTGATGAACTAATTAATAGTTCCACATATCCATTTCTCTGTTTCTAATATTTTCTTTAATCTTATTTGCCTCCAATAATTGGAATAAAGAGTTTCCTCTAACATAATCTTCAATGGCTCTATTACCATAAATGTTTTCTTCTCTAACAATTACAGAGCCAAATCTCCTTGCATTTAATAAATGGTCAAAAGAAATTGGTTGTGCTATATTTTTAGGATTAAATACTTTTCCATCATGTAAAACAGCTCTTGCCGAAGGAAAAAACACCCAAAATAATTCATATAAAGTTTCATCTTCAATATCTGCAACTCCCAATGTTTGCACATCTTTACCCATTGGTGCTAAAGCTAATAACCTGTATTTTAATTCGCCTTGGCGTTTATCAAAATACCACATTCCTTTAATCATATATCCTTCTACATCTTGACTTTGAATTCTAAATGTATCTGAATATCCATTTTCGTCACGAACATTTAACAAACGAGAATCAATCTCATCTTGTGTAATTTTTGAGGTAAAGAAAGAATTTGAATATACTTCTTTAATTTCACCTTGTTTAATTCCCTTAATAAGCGTGTCAAACAAAGATCTTCTGTCTAAAGAAATATTTGTTGTGTCTATAGGAAAATAATAAGGTAAATTTATTTTCTGATTTAAATCTATAAACTCCCATACAACTTTAGACCATAAAACATCTCTATCGTCCACATATCCGTAAGGAATTGGCCCATTATTATCTGCAGCCAATTGTTGCTCGGTTTTCTTTCCTATTTGATTAACAGACTGAGCATTCAATAAGTTTGCTTGCGCATTTATACTGCCAGTTGTTATCAAAGCGAAAAATACTATTAAACAATTTCTAACCATACTTTATTTTTTTAATCTAATTTGTTAACTCTATACTAACTGGCAATACTTGTTTCAGTGCATAACCATTTGCAGAAGCTTTAATATCATAAATATTAATAATATCTCCTCTTTTTGCTTTTGATAACACTTTTTTAGCAGCAGCACTTAATCTTGTACCATTAACAATAACTGTTATTTGTCCTGGAACTTTAATTTTAAAACTTTTTACATCTATTTTTAAATCAAATTCAAAATCAGGTAATCCTGCGGCAATTGGTGCATTTGCTAAACCAGATTTTGGCATTCTTACTGTACCAAATTGATTACGTACAGACCCCATTGCTGGTGGTATGTCTTTAATTCTAAATGATTTTTTAGAGTTTACTGTTTTACCACTACTTAATTTTGCACTTACGTTAATAACAGCCGTTTTAGCTGCTCCTGGTTTAATACTATATTTACCTTTACCTCCAGATAAACTTCCTCCAGTCGCTGAAACTCTTAAATTATTATCACTAACACCTGGCAAAGAAACTGAAATAGGATTATTTAAACCTCTATAAACAACATTCATCTTATCTGCAGAAACAACAGCAGTACTAGGTTCTGGTATTACTGAATACGAACTTTCAAAGGGAACTTCTACAATTTCACCATTTTGAGTAAATGCTATTTTCCCTTTAATATCATGACTCCCAACATTACCTGCTGGCATATCTATAATTACTTGTCCTGATTTAATGTTTTTATAAGGCCTGTTGTTTAAGGTAACTGCATCTGGAACCATCGTTGCGTCATAACGACCTAAAACAATTTTACCTGTTACTTTTTCACCAGCAAAATAGGCGTTTTTATCTAATGCGACAATACCTTTATAGTTACTTAAACGTAAAGATTCTTCTAATTTTCCTCCTAATAAATCTGATACTATATCACTTTCAGTGTTTTTAATATCAGCTTGCATTTGTGTTAAATTAGTTAATGAAGCAACTAAAGGAAATCCTTTATAACGATATTCTAACCATTTAATCTTTTTTCCATCTCTATTTGTATCATCTTCAGTATTAAACCTGTTTTTCAATAGTGATGAAAAGTTAGAATCTGCACCTAAAACACTAGTTACATCTGTTCTATATCCATTTACTTTATCTATAAACTCATTACCTTCTGTAGTAAATTTATCACCTTTAAAGAAATACTCATCTAAAAAAGCGGTTTTATCCATTGCTTCAAAATCAGTTTTATCCTCAATATCTGCAGTCATCTTTGTTTTTATTTCCTCTAAATAGCTGTAAAACTCTGCTGAATATTTTTTAATTTTATCAGCTTGAATTTTTAAAGGGCCAAACTTTGCTTCTTGCTCTGAAGCTTTTGTTGCCAAATTAGCATACGCTTCATTATTTTTCGCTGTAGTTGAAATATTATTTTCAGTCAACTTTTCATTCATAAAACCAAAAGCTGATAAAACTTCTTTACTCATGTTCATTGCTAACATTGCAATAAAAACAAGGTACATTAAGTTTATCATCTTCTGTCTTGCGGACATTTTTCCTCCTGCCATTCTAATTAGTTTTTTAAGTTATTATAAATTTAGTTGAACTAATTATTATTTACTTGACATTGCTGAAAGCATACCTCCATAAACGCCGTTTAATGAAGATAAGTTTTTTGCTAGAGTATCCATTTGTTCTTTTAATCTTTCAGTATTTTCTACAACAGCACTATTTAATTCTGTCTGTTTGCTAGTGTTTTCTACTTGAACTTTATATAAACTATTTAAAGACTCCATTTGAACAGTTGCCATAGACACTTGTTCATTGTATTTGCTAGTTGATGAAATAGATTCTGATGCAACAGATAATCCTTCTGCTGCTCCTTGAAAATTTTTCATACTATTCCCTAAACTTGTCATTAATGAAGAATCAATATTTGCTTCTTGTAATAAAGCATCTAATTTTTGAGATAACATTCCTTGTGCTCCTTCTTCTTTTTCTAATGTAAATCCTTCTTCTGTTAATTCTGGATACACTTTAGACCAATCTAAATCATCTTCTGGAGTATCAAACGCAGAGATTGCAAAAACTAAAGCTTCTACAACTAAACCAATTGTAAGCATTAAACCACCAGTAAGAGGCCCAATAGAGAAGTGTTGAATTTTAAACAATGCACCAATAATTACTACTGCTGCCCCCATTCCATAAACGAAGTTCATTGTTTTTTTATAAGATCTTGATTGTGCCATAATTTTATTTTCTTTTTTAGGGGAATATTAATTATTTTTTTATTAATTATTTGTTGTACCTATATAATTTTGTACAGTTCTAAAACCAATATAACTTCTTGCAGTGTCTGCATATTCATAATCTCTAGAACCTACTTCTAAGAAATATGCTACATCTTTCCATGAGCCACCTCGAACAATTTTACGTTTGTTTTTTCTATCCTCTACATTTGGATTCATTGTTGAAGCCATGTAATATGATGATAAATTGTATGCTGTATTTGTCCATTCAGAAACGTTTCCTGCCATATTATACAAACCATAATCGTTTGCATTAAAAGATTTTGCTTCCATTGTATACAGAGCTCCATCTGCCGAATAATTACCTCTTACAGGTTTAAAATTTGCTAAGAAACAACCCCTATCACTTGTTGTACCTCCAGTTCCCCAAGGGTATGTTGCAAATTCTAATCCTCCACGTGCAGCATATTCCCACTCCGCTTCTGTTGGTAATCTAAAATCTGGAACCGTAGTTGCATTTTTTCGTCCTCTTAAATAATCATTTTTCTTTTTAGTTCTCCAATTACAAAAAGCATTTGCTTGCCCCCAAGAAACTCCAACAACAGGATAATCTCCATAAGATTGATGAGAAAAATAATCTTGATGCATTGGATCATTATAAGAATAATTAAAATCTTTTACCCAAACCGTTGTATCTGGATAAATATTTAACATTTCTATTTTTACGAAATCTTTTCTATCTCCTCCCTCTCTTGCTGCATTATCTCTATCAAACCAAGAATATCTATATTTTAAAAACTTTGTATTAAAAGTTCTAATACCATCTACAGCTTCTTCTCTACTAATATATAAAGAATCCATTACCTCAACATAATCTACATCTGGATACTCTTCTTTTTCCCAAATCAAATCAGTTTCTCTATTTAAAGGTTTTATAGAATCGATACCAGCACCTAAACTGTAATAATTATCATACATATATTTTTGATATGGACTAGCTCCTGTAGTATCTGTTGCTGCAAAAGCATAATCATGAATTCCTCCAGAAAGAGGCACTCCATCTGGACCTGGATTTGCACCCATTGCTGCATATTCTGCTTGAAAACCAAGTCTAGTTCTTACAATTGAATCTCTTACCCAAAAAACAAATTCTTTATATTCATTATTGGTTACTTCAGTTTCATCCATATAATAAGGTCTAACTGTAACCGTTTTAGTTGGCGCATTCATCGTACCAATAATATCCTCATCTTGTTTACCCATTGTAAACGAACCTCCTGGTATTAAAGCTGTTCCAAATGGTTTTTCTGAAAACCATTTTTTCTTAGCCTTTACACCTACCAATTCTCCTCTATCATTAGAGCCACAACTGTAAAAAACTGTTATTAAAAGTGCATATATTACTGCTTTCTTCATATTCTAAAATATCTTTACTATAAAGTTCGTAAACCTATTATTTTTTTTGCTAAAAAACAATGTTAAGATTGCATTTTAACGTATTGTTTTTTAAAAATTTAAAAATTACATCAATTTTCTCATAGCCTTATACCATCTTTCAGGAATAATTTGCTTTGTTGCATCTATGTAATCTTTGTATGTACATGGTATTAACGCATGTCTTTTGTATTTATTATCCGATAATATTTTTATCTCAATCCACCACCTTCCAGTTTTATTACTTTTATAAAAAGTTAATGGATCATCATCTTCCAATAAAACTGTAAATTTTTGATAATTTTCCTTTGTTGTAAAGGGATAATCTTTTACCCTAAAATTCACTCCCTCAATAAAATACCAAATCATTTGAGCAATTAAATGTGCTGTTTGATTGTTAGTATCATGCTTAGAATTGAATTCATAAATTCCGAATGAAGATACTTTATCACTAATTCCTGCATATCTTGAAATAGCACAAATTTCTTCACCATAAAAACCATTTGGAGAAGCATTATTATTAGCAGGTGCTTCACTTTGCCTTACAGAACCAATATCTATTGATACAATATCTGCATTTCTAAAAGCGGGTTCAATATTTTCTAAAACTTTAGCTTCCCCAAGTCTATATGCGTCAAAAAACAAATTATCTAATAATTGAATTTCTTCCTGTGAATTAAAATAAGTTTGATACCCAACATTGCAATAATTAAACAGGTTATTTGGTTCTTGCATTATTACTTTGCTTAAATAAGACTGAGAAGTTAAATCATCTTCTAAATTACCCAAATCAAAACGACTGTCTACTGCTGTAATATTTACTGTTTGCTCAAGAGAGTCATACGCTCTGTAATTAACGTATGTAATATCTTGTCCTCCACCAATAATTACAGGAATAATATTTTTTTTTAGTAAATAAGTAATGATTTCTGAAACTGCAAAATAAGTATCTGTAACGGAATTCCCTTTTAAAACATTTCCTAAATCGGCAATATTTGTGTGCCAATTTCCTGGAAATAATTGATATAACTTTCTACGGATTAAATGCAAATCCTCTCCACATCCAAAATTATCTTGAGAATTCCTGTCTTCTTGAACTCCAAAAATAGCAATCTTAACATTCTCTAAATCAGGAAAACCTTCCTCTAAGGTATGAATGCTAGTTTTATTACCCAATGACAATGGTGACTGCAACACTAAATGTGCCACAATCGATTCTTCTATAGGGCTTAAAAAATCTTGGATCATGAATTTTTTTAATAGGCGACCAATATACTAAATCCTTATTTCTTTTTTGCGGTTTTTTTAGCAGGAGTTTTTTTCTTAGCTACTTTTCTCTTTGGCGTTTTAGCTTCAATCATTTTAACAGCCTCTTCTTTAGATAGTTTCTCTATTTCTGTTGTTTTAGGTAGTTCTATTTTAATTTTACCTTTTATAACATTAAACCTTCCCCATCTTGCTTTTTCTACACGAATAGCAACATCTTCCCAGTTATGAATAACTTTATCTATTTCTTTCTGTTTTTTAATTTCAATTAACTCAATAATATCATCATCAGAAAGAGTATCAAAATCATACTTTTTACTTACGTTGATAAAGATATTATTCCACTTTATAAATGGCCCAAAACGTCCAACTCCTTTTTGAACAGGCAATTCTTCATAATGATAAATTGGAGCATCTGCTTTTTGTTTTGCAACAATTAACTCTTCAGCTCTTGGCAAATCAACCTCCATAGGGTTTTCACCTTTATCTAAAGAGACAAACATGGTTCCAAATCTGATATAAGGTCCAAACCTACCATTAGAAACAATTACTTCTTCACCTTCATAAGTTCCTAGAGTTTTTGGTAATAAGAACAACTCTAATGCTTCTTCCATGGTTATGGTTCCCAGGTTTTGGGCTGTATTTAGACTTGCAAATACTTTTTCTTCATCTTCTGGTGCTCCAATCTGAGCAATAGGTCCAAATTTACCTAAACGAACTAAAACAGTTTTTCCAGACTCTGGGTGTTTTCCTAAAATACGTTCTCCACTTTCTCTCTCAGCATTTTCCTTTACATCTTCTACAGTAACATGAAAGTTATTGTAAAATTCTTTAATCATAGAAATCCAATCTTCTGTACCTTCAGAAATATTATCAAAAGATGATTCTACTTTTGCAGTAAATCCAAAATCTAAAATATTAGAGAAGTTTGCTACTAAGAAATCGTTTACAATATTCCCAATATCCGTTGGAACTAATTTATTTTTATCAGAACCTGTTTTTTCTGTCAATGATTGACTTTTTACAGTTCCATTTGATAAAATAATTTGCTCATAACTTCTTTCTACTCCTTCATTTATACCTTTCTCTACATAACCTCTTCGTTGAACAGTAGAAATTGTTGGTGCATACGTAGATGGACGTCCAATACCTAATTCTTCTAATTGCTTAACCAAAGAAGCTTCTGTAAAACGATAAGGTGGACTTGTAAAACGTTGTGTTGCATTCATAAAAGTGTACTCTAATTTCTCAGAAACCTTTAAATTTGGCAACATCCCTGCTTGCTCTTCATCTTCATTATCATTTCCTTCTAAATACACTTTTAGGAAACCATCAAATTTTATCATTTCACCATTTGCAGTGAATATTTTTGAGTTTTCAGAATTTTCTATTTTCACATTTGTTCTTTCCAATTGAGCATCACTCATTTGAGAAGCCACTGTTCTTTTCCAAATTAAATCATACAATCTTGTTTGATCATATTCTACATCTATAGAATGCATTTTCATGTTTGTAGGACGAATTGCCTCATGCGCTTCTTGAGCTCCTTTAGACTTCGTTTTAAAAACACGCTGTTTACTATATTCTGCTCCGTAATAATTTGTAATTTCTTCTTCGGCAGCATTTCTTGCATCAACAGAAAGATTTAAACTATCTGTTCTCATATAAGTAATTAAACCGGCCTCATATAAACGTTGTGCAACTTGCATTGTTTTACCTACCGGAAAACCTAATTTCCGAGATGCTTCTTGTTGTAAGGTTGAAGTTGTAAATGGTGCTGCTGGTGATTTTTTTGCTGGTTTTTTTGTTAAATCCGCAATAGAAAAATCAGCATTTGAACAAGATTTTAAGAAATCTTCTGCTGCTTTTTTACTATCAAAATTCTTTGGAATAATTGCTTTAAAAGTTTTTCCTTCAAGGTTTGAAAATTCTGCAACTACTTTATAATGTGTTTCTGATTTAAAATTTAAGATACTACGTTCTTTTTCTACAATTAAACGTACTGCAACAGATTGTACTCTTCCTGCAGACAAACCTCCTTTAACTTTGCGCCATAAAACTGGCGATAACTCATAACCCACTAACCTATCTAGAACTCTACGCGCTTGTTGCGCATTTACCATATTATAATCAATATCTCTAGGATTATCAACTGCTTTTAAGATAGCGTTCTTTGTAATTTCATGAAAAACAATACGCTTTGTATTATCATCCGTTAAATTTAATTGCTCTTTTAAATGCCAAGCAATTGCTTCTCCTTCTCGATCCTCATCACTTGCTAACCAAACAGTCTCTGCTTTTTTAGCTAAGCTTTTCAGTTTTTTTACAACTGCTTTTTTATCGTCTGAAACAATATATTTTGGGCTAAAGTCTCCTTCAACATCTATTCCTAATTCTTTTGATGGTAAATCTGCTATATGACCAAAACTAGATTCTACTTGAAAATCTTTTCCAAGAAACTTCTCTATTGTTTTTGCTTTTGCTGGTGACTCTACAATTACTAAATTCTTTGCCATTTATCTTTCTTTTGTCGTAACTAACACAATTATGGTATGTGTTTTTGGATTGCAAAAGTATGTAGTTTTTTTTTAAAAAAAATTATTTGATTGATTTTCCCACTATATTTAACACAATAACAACAGTATTTTTTCTGCCAATTTGTCACAAGAGTTACTTTTTGGTTGTATATTTGCCTCCTATCTGAATGAAAATTGACACATGGAATCCGTAGAGAAAATTATAGAAGAAAAAATACAAGGTAAAGCACTAGTAACAGCAAATAAAAAAGAAAACACTAAGAAATTATTCATAGAAAGCTATGGCTGTCAAATGAATATGAATGATAGTGAGATTGTTGCTGCTATTTTAGATAAAGAAGGATATAACACTACTCAAATTTTAGAAGAAGCAGATTTAGTGCTAGTAAACACCTGTTCTATTAGAGAAAAAGCAGAAACTACAATTAGAAGACGTTTACAGAAATACAATGCTGTAAAAAAAGTAAATAAAAAAATGAAAGTAGGCGTTTTGGGCTGTATGGCTGAACGTTTAAAAGAGAAGTTTTTAGAAGAAGAAAAAATTGTAGATTTAGTTGTTGGGCCAGATGCATATAGAGATTTACCTAACTTATTACAAGAAGTTAGTGAAGGAAGAGATGCTGTAAATGTAATTTTATCTAAAGATGAAACCTATGGAGATGTTGCTCCTGTGCGTTTAAATTCTAATGGAGTTTCTGCATTTGTTTCAATTACAAGAGGTTGTGACAACATGTGTACTTTCTGTGTAGTTCCATTTACAAGAGGACGCGAGAGAAGTCGAGATCCAAAGAGTATTTTAGAAGAAATTCAATCTATGGTTGATCAAAATTTCAAAGAAATTACTTTACTTGGTCAAAATGTAGATAGTTATTTATGGTTTGGTGGCGGATTGAAAAAAGATTTCAAAAAAGCGACTGAAATGGCTCAAGCAACTGCAACAGATTTTGCTCAATTGTTAGATATGTGCGCTACAGAATTTCCAAAAACACGTTTTCGTTTTTCAACTTCTAATCCTCAAGACATGAGTTTAGATGTAATTCATACAATGGCAAAACATAAAAACATTTGTAAATACCTTCACTTACCTGTTCAAAGTGGAAGTAACGCAATGTTAAAAGCAATGAATCGTCAGCATACAAGAGAAGAATATAAAGAATTGGTTGATAATATTTTTAGAATCGTTCCAGAAATGTCTTTATCTCAAGATATGATTGTTGGTTTCTGTGGAGAAACAGAACAAGATCATCAAGACACTTTAGAGTTAATGGAATATGTAAAATATGATTTCGGATTTATGTTTGCGTATTCTGAAAGACCAGGAACTTTAGCTGCAAAAAAGCTTGAAGATGACATTCCTTTTGATGTAAAAAAACGAAGATTACAAACAGTAATAGACTTGCAACAAAAGCATGCTTTATATAGAACTCAGCAACATTTAGGGAAAACTGAAGAATTTTTAATTGAAGGTACCTCTAAGAAAGACCCCAATAAATGGAAAGGAAGAAACACACAAAATACAGTAGCTGTTTTTGATAAAGGAGCATATAAATTAGGTGATTTTGTATTGGTAAAAGTAGAAGATTGTACTTCTGCAACCTTAAAAGGAATTGCTTTAGGATATTCTGATAATAATTAAAAGCCATCCTTAATTTTTAACAAAGGGAAGGAAACTGTTGCGAAAAGAAAAAAATAAAATATAGTTAATAACACAAGAGTGTTTTCCCTAATGGGGAAATTAAAGGGGACTTATGGAAAACTTACAAGCTATAAAACAACGTTTTGGAATCATTGGTAACGATGTACATCTTGATAGAGCTTTAGAAAAAGCGGTAAGAGTTGCGCCAACAGACATTTCTGTATTAGTTACTGGAGAAAGCGGTGTTGGAAAAGAAAATATTCCCAAAATAATTCATTCATTATCACACAGAAAACATGCAAAATATATTGCTGTAAACTGTGGTGCTATTCCAGAAGGAACAATTGATAGTGAATTATTTGGACATGAGAAAGGCTCATTTACAGGTGCAATACAAGACAGAAAAGGGTATTTTGAAGTTACAGACGGAGGAACTATCTTTTTAGATGAAGTTGGTGAACTTCCCTTAACAACACAAGTACGTTTATTACGTGTTTTAGAAAATGGCGAATTTATAAAAGTGGGTTCTTCAAAAACTCAAAAAACTGATGTTAGAATTGTTGCTGCTACAAATATTAATATGCAAGCTGCAATTCAAAAAGAACGGTTTAGAGAAGATTTATATTATAGGTTAAGCACTGTAGAAATTGATTTACCTCCTTTAAGAGACCGTAATGAAGACATACATTTATTGTTTCGAAAATTTGCTTCAGATTTTGCACAGAAATACAGAATGCCTTCTATTCGTTTAGATGAAAATGCAATATCTGCTTTGTTAAATTACCGTTTTCCAGGAAATATTCGTCAATTAAAAAACCTAGCAGAACAAATTTCTGTAATAGAAGAAACTAGAATTATTACGGGACCTAAGTTAAAACAGTATTTACCTAATAATAAAGGTAATTTTCCTGCAGTAATTGGTGGTAAAAAGGAAAATGATTTTTCTACAGAAAGAGATATCATGTACAAAATATTGTTTGATATGCGTAATGATATCAACGATTTAAAAAAGTTGACATTAGATTTAATGAAGAGTGGAAATGTTGAAGAAGTTCAAGAAGAAAACCATCAATTAATAGAAAAAATATACAAAGATCAAGAAGAAAAAGGGCATAATTTTGAAGTTTTAAATATTCCTCAGAACACTTCCAAAGAAAAAGAGTATGATTTTATTGAGACTATAGAAGAAGATGAATCTTTATCCTTACAAGAAAAGGAAATTGAAATGATTAGAAGGTCATTAGAAAAAAACAACAATAAACGTAAGTTAGCGGCAAAAGAATTGGGGATTTCTGAAAGAACTTTGTACAGAAAAATTAAACAATACGATTTGTAAAAATTGTAACGAGAATATTTTTAAAATTATGAAAAAACTATTATTTATAGCCTTCTTATCTATCAGTTCTATACTAATAATTTCTTGTGGAGCTTATTCTTTTACAGGAGGAAATACTGGTGATGCAAAAACATTACAGGTAGATTATTTTCAAAACCAAGCCTCTTTGATTGAGCCAAGTTTAAGTCAGACTTTTACGCAAAACCTACAAGACCTATTTACACGTCAAACAAATTTAACATTAGTAAATTCTAATGGAGATTTATATTTTAGCGGAGAAATAACTAGATACAGAATTACACCAATGAGTGCAACTGCAGATCAAACAGCAGCACAAAACAGGTTAACAATAACTGTAAATGTTAGATTTGTAAATAAGCTAAATGAAAAAGATGATTTTGAAAAAGAATTTTCTTTTTATTCAGATTTTGCCGCAAATGCGCAACTTTCTGGATCTGTTTTAGAAAATGCTTTTGATGAAATTCTAGAACGAATTACACAAGATATTTTTAATGCATCTGTTGCAAAATGGTAATTATTTAGATTGATAAATTATTAGAAAAACACAATTTGAAAACTTCAATATTTATAAATTTATTAGAAAAAAAACAACAAATTCAGCAATTAGAAACTGCTGAATTAAAATCTGTAGTAGAAGAATTTCCTTATTTTCAATCTGCAAGAGCACTCTATTTAAAAGGTTTAAGAAACCAAAATAGTTTTAAATATAATAATGAATTAAAAGTTACAGCAGCCTATACTTCAGACAGAACTGTTTTATTTAATTTCATTACAGCGAAAGACTTTAATTCTAAAAAAGAAGATATTCACAAACAGATTTTAGAAAAAATATCTAAAAAAGTTGTAAAAGAAAATACTCTTGAAATAACTGAAGACGTTGTTATAAATCCAACAGAAACAATTGAAGAAGTTGAAGAAAAATTAGAAATAGGAAAACCAATTTCATTTTTAACAACAGAAAGTAATTCATTTAATCAATGGTTACAATTATCCGTACAAAAGCCAATTGCAAGAACCGTTGAAAAGATTGAAGAGAAAACAATAAAAAAAGCATCAATAATAGACACGTTTATTAAAAACAACCCTAAAATAAAACCTTTATCGAAGGATAAAAATATTACGGTTCCTGTTGCACAAAACACACACGATTCAGCTTTAATGACAGAGACTTTGGCAAAAGTTTATCTCGAACAAAAAAAATATCAAAACGCAATACAAGCTTATAGAATTTTAAGTTTGAAATATCCAGAAAAAAGTGGTTTCTTTGCAGACCAAATTAAAAGAGTACAAATTTTACAAAAAAATAAATCATGAGTTATACCGCATTTTTAATTCTAATTTTGATTGTAGCCATTGCATTAATATTAATAGTTATGGTACAAAACCCTAAAGGCGGAGGATTATCTTCTTCTTTTGGAGGTGGTGGAGCACAATCTTTAGGAGGCGTTCAAAACACGAACAACTTCCTAGACAGAACAACTTGGACATTAGCAATAGCAATGTTTGTTTTAATTTTATTAGCAAATTTTGCAATCCCAAGAAGTGGAGATAATAATTTTAAATTGGATAATACTTTAGACGGAGTTGAAACTACAATACCAGCTACAGATACAAATCCAACAACTAATGATAGTTTAAAATAATCATCAGTTAGAATCATATAAAAAATGCCAACGAAAATGACACGTTGGCATTTTTTTATGCCTTAAATTTAAGAAAAAATTCAATCATAGAAAAATTGTCAGTTTTATAGCATTGGCATAATTTCTGACTATTTACTTTTAACAAAAACAATTTAATTAATCTAAATTAATAAAAATGGGATTAAACATTAAGCCTTTAGCGGACAGAGTACTTGTAGAACCTGCTCCTGCAGAAACAAAAACAGCGTCTGGATTAATTATACCAGATAATGCAAAAGAAAAACCACAAAAAGGAACTGTAGTTGCAGTTGGAAATGGTAAAGTTGATGAACCTTTAACTGTAAAAGTTGGAGACACTGTTTTATATGGTAAATATGGTGGAACTGAATTAAAGTTAGAAGGAACAGACTATTTAATGATGCGTGAATCTGATATTCTTGCAATCATTTAAGATTAATCAGTATATAGTTGCAGTAAGCATTTGTAACGATTAAACTTTTAAACAATTAAACAATTAAAGAAAATGGCAAAAGATATAAAATTTGATATTGAAGCTCGCGATGGAATAAAACGCGGAGTGGATGCATTAGCAAACGCAGTAAAAGTAACTTTAGGACCTAAAGGTAGAAATGTTATTATTTCTAAATCTTTTGGCGCTCCAACAGTAACTAAAGATGGTGTTACTGTTGCAAAAGAAATAGAATTAGAAAACCCTTTAGAAAACATGGGTGCTCAAATGGTAAAAGAAGTTGCTTCTAAAACGAATGATTTAGCTGGAGATGGAACAACAACTGCTACAGTTTTAGCACAAGCAATTGTAAAAGAAGGTTTAAAAAATGTTGCAGCTGGTGCAAATCCTATGGATTTAAAAAGAGGAATTGACAAAGCAGTTGCTGCTATTGTTGCTGACTTAGAGAAACAAGCTCAAAAAGTTGGTAATTCTTCAGAAAAAATAAAACAAGTAGCTGCAATTTCTGCAAATAATGATGATGTTATTGGCGATTTAATTGCAACTGCATTTACTAAAGTTGGTAAAGAAGGTGTTATTACTGTAGAAGAAGCAAAAGGAATGGAAACCTATGTTGATGTTGTAGAAGGTATGCAATTTGACAGAGGATATTTATCTCCTTACTTTGTAACTGATGCTGATAAAATGATTGCTGATTTAGAAAATCCTTATATCTTATTATTTGATAAAAAGATTTCTAACTTACAAGAAATTCTTCCAATTTTAGAACCTGTTTCACAAGCTGGAAGACCTTTATTAATTATTGCTGAAGATGTAGACGGACAAGCATTAGCTACTTTAGTTGTAAATAAATTAAGAGGTGGATTAAAAATTGCTGCTGTAAAAGCTCCAGGTTTTGGAGACAGAAGAAAAGCAATGTTAGAAGACATCGCTATTTTAACTGGTGGAACTGTAATTTCTGAAGAAAGAGGTTTTTCATTAGAAAATGCAACGTTAGACTTATTAGGAACAGCAGAAACGATCACTGTAGACAAAGACAATACTACAATTATAAACGGTTCTGGAGATGCTAAAGCTATTAAAGCGAGAGTTAATCAAATAAAAGCTCAAATAGAAACTACTACTTCTGATTACGATAAAGAAAAACTACAAGAACGCTTAGCTAAATTAGCTGGTGGTGTTGCTGTTTTATATGTTGGTGCTGCTTCTGAAGTAGAAATGAAAGAAAAGAAAGACAGAGTTGATGATGCTTTACATGCTACAAGAGCTGCGGTTGAAGAAGGAATTGTTGCTGGTGGTGGTGTTGCTTTAGTAAGGGCTAAAAAAGTTTTAGAAAAAATTATAACAGATAATTTAGATGAAACTACAGGTGTGCAAATTATTAATAAAGCCATTGAAGCTCCTTTAAGAATTATTGTTGAAAATGCCGGAGGAGAAGGTTCTGTAGTATTAAATAAAGTTCTTGAAGGGAAAAAAGGTTTTGGTTATAATGCTAAAACTGACGAATATGTAGATATGTTAGAAGCTGGAATTATTGATCCTAAGAAAGTAACTCGTGTTGCATTAGAAAATGCTGCTTCTGTTGCTGGTATGATCTTAACCACAGAATGTGCTTTAGTTGACATTAAAGAAGATGCTCCTGCAATGCCTCCAATGGGCGGTGGTGGGATGCCAGGAATGATGTAGTGGCCAATTGCCAAAGATAAAAAGCTTTCTCTATTCACTGTCATTTCGACTTTATAGAGAAATCTCAAATACAAAAATCCGCTAGAATTTCTAGCGGATTTTTATTATTTAATGGTTCTGATTTTCGTGATACTCAGTAACCTTTTTTCTTAATTTCATTTCACAAACAGGGCATTTTCCTTCTTTTTTATATGTTTTTTCTTTCTCACATTTCATAGGACATTGATAAACATCTTTAACAGCCACTTCTTTTTTCTCAGTAGTTGGTTGTTCTTTCTTAATCTCTTTCTTTTCTGTTTTACAAGCAGTAAAACTTACACTTGCCACTAAAACGAATGCTATTAATAAAATTATTTTCTTCATAATTATTGTTTTTTCTGTTTTATTAATTCCCCTTCATGATCTAATACAATTTCTTCATCTCTGTATTTACAACATGGGTGTACAGAACTATAAGCATCTTTAGTTGCTTCTAATTTTTTATCATCAAAACCAATAATATCATGACCAACCTTTAAAATATTACTTTGAATCACTGCAACGTTTGTTTTGCGTTCATCCATGATTACATTTAGTTGATGTGTTTTAACATTCCAAATTGCAAACTTTACTCCTTTCGTTTTTAAAGCAGCAGTTTCAATTCGTTTTTTACACATTCCGCAAATACCATCTACTTCAAAAGAAATTTTTGCATTTTTATTTTTCTTAACTTCTTTTGTTTGTGCTTGAGCAGAAAACCCAATCAACAATAAACTGAATATGAATATTATTTTTTTCATTATTATTATTTTTTATGCCATTGCGAGTTTACGAAGCAATCTTCTGATTAACAAACAGATTACTTCAGTCATGCTTCCTTCGTAATGACAGAGTTATTACTTTATTTTAAATCTTAATCCTGTATAGATTGCTCTTCCAAAAATTGGCGAATACACAATAGTAGTATCAAAATTTGAACCAAAAGGAGCTTCACTTGCTAAAATAGGGTTTTTCTGTTTCACGTTTGTAATATTTTCTGCACCAAAATAAACCTCAAACTTTTTTGAAAACACTTTAGTAACCTGTGAATTAAGTAATTGATAACTATCTACATATTCTGAAAATTGATATTTTACTGGGTTTGATGCTGTGTTTGGCAACCTCTGTTTGCCAATATTATTAAACGTTACATCAAATTTCCATTGCGCATCATTTTCTTTAAGCGCTGTTTCATAAGAAATATTTGCAAAAAATCTATTTTCTGGTTGAATTGCTTTTTGAAGATTACCTCTTTTATAATCTGTAGAAACATCAAAATATTTATAAGCTGTTCTAAAGTTTAAGTTTTTTGCTATTTCATAGTTTACTTCTATCTGTAAATTATTGGCAACACTTTTTCCTTCTAAATCATAAAAAGAAATTGCTTGTGGGTTTTCCCAATCTACAACAACTCTATTACTAAAATCTGTTCTATAAAAATCGAATGTTATATCTCCTTTTTTATCAAAAAGATTAAATTTCTGTAGATATGAAGCACCACAATTCCAAGCAATTTCTGGATTTAATCCATAAATAGTACCTCCAGCATTATCAATATTAATCTGTCTTGAACTCGCAAATAATTGTTGATTTTCTGCAAAGATATTCGCGCTTCTTTTCCCTCTTCCAACAGAAGCTCTAAACACTCCTTTTTTCCAAGGAACATAACGCATATGTAAACGAGGAGTTACAAAGGTTCCTATTAAGTTATGAGTATCTAATCTTAATCCGGCTGTAAAGCTGAAATTGTCTAAATTATCAAAAGCATATTCAAAAAAGGTACCAACAGAATTCTCTTTTCTACCAAAATCTGTTGCATTTACCAACTCATCATATTTGTCATATGTGAAACTTATTCCAGTTTTAAACTTATTTCTTGTATCACCAATAATTGAATTAAAGATTAAATTAGAATACACACTTTTATGCTGAATATCATATATATTTAAACCAAAATAGGAGTCTTGCTCATGATTACTATAAGCGATCTGAAAACCAATACTTTGAAAAGGTAATTCGGGAAAAACATATCCTAGTTTTGCAGAAGTCTCAAAACGTTTTGTATCAATTTCACTTCCCCAAGCGTTTGTAGTTCCTTTATCTAAGGTTGGGCTAAAATCTATTTCTCCAGTTTGCTTTTCATCATTTAAAAAACGAAAATTAATAAAACTTACCCAGCCTTTTTCTGCATCTGTATATTGCCATCTATTCATGACATTTATTTGATTTGCCAAAGGAGCATCTAAAAAATTATCGTTGTTTTTATCAAATTTTTCACCTCTATAATTTCCATGAACATACAAACCTGTTTGCCATTTTTTAGAAATTCTTTGATTAAAATGAGTATTTAATTCAAGCCTTCCATTTAAAGAACTATAAGCGTTTAAGAAAAATTTATTATCAGAAAAAGGCTTTACTAATTCTGCATTTATCTGTCCAGCAATACTTTCGTAACCATTTACAACACTTCCTGCTCCTTTTGTAATTTGTATACTTTCTACCCAAGTACCTGGTGTAAAGGTTAATCCGAATGCTTGAGAAGCCCCTCTTACAGAAGGAATATTTTCTTGCGTTATTAACAAATACGGACTTGTTAAGCCCAGCATTTGTATTTGTTTTGTTCCTGTTAACGCATCAGAAAAACTAACATCTATTGATGGGTTTGTTTCAAAACTTTCTGCTAAATTACAACATGCAGCTTTTAATAATTCATCACTATTTACTGTAAAAACATTTACTGTAGCAAAAAATGATTTTTGGGTTGCTTTCTTTCTACTTGTTATTGTAATCTCAGACAATCCACTTTCTTCATTTATAAAATGATGAATTGGCTTTAAGCTTGTTATTGTAATTGTATCTGTTTTATAACCAATATAACTAATAACAAGTTTTTTATGTTCTGGATTATAAGGAATTGAAAACCATCCTTTTTCATTAGTTACTGCTCCAATATTGGTATGTAGCCAACGTACATTTGCGCCATAAATACCTCGATTATCTTTAGGGTTATTTTTATCCATAATCATTCCCTTTAAATTTGTTTGAGAGAATAATAGGACAGGAATTAGTAGTAACACACTACTTATTATATATTTTTTCATCATTTTAGATTTAATAATAATTAGCTTTTACTTCTTATAAAAAAAAGCTTTTGTTTAGATAATTATTAAAAAATTAAATTAAAAAAGTCTGAAATGAAACCTGATAATCTAGCCAAATATCTGGTGGAGAAAAATCTTTATAGAAATTATTTTGAGCTTCAATTTCTACAAATAAATTATTGAAAGAGACTGCAAAAGAAGTTAAAAATTGTTGTTTTTGAAAGTCGAAATCATCAACGGAAGTTTGTTGTAATTCATCTTGTCCTTCAATTTGATGAACTTCATCTTTGCAACAGTTTTTCTTTGTTGAAGAAACTTTATCCATCTTCATATTACAACCATCAGCATCGCCAACATAAGAAATATCCATCAAAAAACCTCCACAGTAGTGTTTTTCTACAGTAAAAGAAAACGTAGAAAACAGCACTAAAAATGCTATTAAAATTGTAGCTATTTTGATTAAAACTTGTTTCATTTCTAAGGCAAATTTACAACAAGGTTTTTTAAAGTTGTGTTAAATTATCTATTGCTTAATTTTTGATAATAAAAGGCCGGCAATAAAAGAAGTAAAAACAATGGATGAACAATAAATCTTCGAATATAAAAGGGTAATAAATAGCCAGATTCAAACTGATCTCTTATCAAGAAAACAAAGACAACTATTAAAATCATAGAAGCTAACATTAAAAAGAAACCTGTAAATTTTATATAATCTTTCCTCTCAAATATCACCCAAATGATTCCTATTGAAATTAATGAATTTAAAACATATCTATACAGCATATCAACAACTAAATGCCAAACACTAATTTCTGGCATTTTTGTATATAAATAATCGTTTTGAAAATATACGATTAATGGGTCATAAAATAATTCTGCCTCATAACCTCTTATTACAAAAAGCAATAAAAAAAGTATAGAAAGTAAGCCTATTTTAATGTATGAATTCATGTTTTGTACTTAGAAAATTTATTTACCCAAACAACCCATAATAGAAATATTGTTCCGTAAATAATTGATGGAAACACCAAGTTGTGCAAAAACCCCTGATAATCTGGGTATTTATAAATCATTACCGTTAAAAAAGCAATTCTAAATATATTAATTATATAAATAAAAATACTTCCTAAAAAAGCAAAAATTAGTGTTGCTTTTATAGAACCTGCAAATGCAATAATAAATGAAATAAATAGAATTATTAAACTTATAGAATTACATCCTTCTATAACTCTTGCTGTGTATTGGTTTTCAATTAATAATTTTACAGACAACTCTTCTTCATGCTGTTTCGCATCTGCATAATAACCAAAAAACTCTAAAACACTTACAGTTTGCTTAGCAACTTTTGTTGTGATAGATGACGTAACAAATCCCCCTTCTTTCTGCTGAGACTTTTTTAGATAAATAGAATAAACAGCAAACAATATAAAATATGTTACAAAGAATTTCAGGAGGAAAATGACTATATTTTTATGTTTATTCACAATTGATTTTAATTTACTTTTGCATTCTATTTTACAACTCAAATATACTAAAAATGAATATAGAAATCTTAGAACAAAATATAAGTAAATTTATTACATCTAATTCTCCATTAGAAAACAAACTACAATCTATTTGCGATTATTTAGAAAATGAAATTTCATATTATGATTGGGTTGGTTTTTATTTTAAAAACGGAGATAAAAACGAATTAAAACTAGCACAATATACTGGCGAAGAAACAGAGCACACAATCATTCCGTTTGGAAAAGGTATTTGTGGACAAGTTGCTGTTAGTAATAAAAATTTTGTTGTACAAGACGTTTCTGAACAAGATAATTATATTTCTTGTGGTTGGAAAGTGAAATCTGAAATTGTAATTCCAATTTTTGTGAATGGTGAAAATATTGGACAAATTGATATAGATTCTCATACTGCAAACGTATTTACAGAAAAAGATGAATTATTACTCGAATTTGTAGCTGAAAAAGTAGCTACTATCTTATAAAAATTGTTTTTTAATCATTTTTTTTTTATATTTGGTAATTATTATTTATTCTATAATCCATTAACCCCCACAATAATGAGAGAAGAAACAGAGACTTCATCTATTGCTTCTAGCAATAAAAATTCAAATTACGCAGTTAAAAAAGAATCCTTTAGAGGCAAATTTATTAATTGGTTTAGAAACTTCTTAGAAAATGCAGAATAACATTTTACCCCTAAAAATGAAAAAATAAACTTACTCTTTATTTTTTAAATTACTTCCATTTTAAAAAAGAATCATCAAGAAAAACCTAAAAGAAATTTCAATACTCTTCTAGAAAGTTTTAAATCTAGAGTTCAGATAGAATCGTTGTTAATTACTTGTACTTTTTGTTACTATCTTTTATTGTGTTCCATTATTGGTTTCACTAAATTTGCGTGCTTAACAACACAACACTAAATGAGCACTTCAAAAACAATTAAATCCGCATTAATTTCAGTATTTCACAAAGATGGTTTAGCGCCAATTGTAGAAAAATTAAACGAGTTAAACGTAACAATCTATTCTACTGGAGGAACAGAGAAATTTATTAAAGAACTAGGGATAAACGTAGTTCCTGTAGATGAAGTTACTTCTTACCCTTCTATTTTAGGAGGAAGAGTTAAAACGTTACATCCAAAAGTTTTTGGAGGAATTTTAAACAGACAAGATAACGAAAGTGATATTGCAGAGTTAAAAGAATATAATATTCCACAAATAGATCTTGTAATTGTAGATTTATATCCTTTTGAAAAAACGGTTGCTTCTGGAGCACCAGAACAAGATATTGTAGAAAAAATTGATATTGGAGGAATCTCTTTAATTAGAGCAGCTGCAAAGAACTTTAAAGACACATTTATTGTCTCTTCAATGGATCAATATGATGCGTTTTTAAATCTTATTTCAGAAAAAAACGGAGAAACGTCTATTTCTGATAGAAAGCAATTTGCTGCAAAAGCATTTAATATTTCTTCTCATTATGATACTGCTATTTTTAATTATTTCAATGAAGATGAAGTAGTTTTTAAAGCAAGTGAAACCGTTTCTAAAACATTACGTTATGGAGAAAACCCTCATCAAAAAGGATATTTCTTTGGTGATTTAGATGCAATGTTTGATAAATTACACGGTAAGGAATTAAGTTACAACAATCTTTTAGATGTTGATGCTGCTGTTAATTTAATGGAAGAATTTAAAGGAGAAGCTCCAACTTTTGCTATTTTAAAACATAATAATGCTTGTGGTTTTGCACAAAGAGAAACTTTAAAACAAGCTTATTTAGGTGCTTTAGCTGGAGATCCTGTTTCTGCTTTTGGAGGTGTTTTAATTGCAAACACAACTATTGATAAAGAAACTGCAGAAGAAATTCATTCTTTATTTTGCGAAGTAGTAATTGCACCAAATTATACAGATGAAGCGTTAACTGTTTTAAAAGGAAAAAAGAATAGAATTATTTTAATTCAAAAAGAAGTAGCATTACCTAACCAAATAGTAAGAACATCATTAAATGGTTTATTAGTTCAAGATAAAGATAATATTACAGATAAATTAGAACACTTAAGCTACGCAACTAAAAGTAAACCAACAGAAAAAGAGTTAGATGATTTATTATTTGCCTCTAAGTTGTGTAAAAACACAAAATCTAATACAATTGTATTAGTAAAAGACAGACAACTATTAGCTAGTGGAGCAGGACAAACTAGTAGAGTTGACGCCTTAAACCAAGCAATTGAAAAAGCAACTAATTTTGGCTTTGACTTAAATGGATCTGTAATGGCAAGTGATGCGTTTTTCCCTTTCCCTGATTGTGTAGAAATTGCAGACAATGCTGGTATTAAAAGTGTTATTCAACCTGGAGGATCTATAAAAGATCAATTAAGTATAGACTACTGTAATTCTAACGGATTATCCATGGTTATGACTGGTACAAGGCATTTTAAACATTAATAACTAATATGTTATTTACAAACATAATTTTAGTAAGTTTGTAAGTATAGAGTTTAGAACAAAAATAACAAAGATATTTTATGGGTTTTTTCGATTTTATGACGGAAGATATTGCGATTGATTTAGGAACCGCAAATACTTTAATAATTCATAACGGTAAAGTCGTTATTGATAGTCCTTCAATTGTTGCAAGAGACAGAACCACAGGTAAAATTATTGCAATTGGTAAAGAAGCCAATTTAATGCAAGGAAAAACCCATGAAAACATCAAAACGATTCGTCCGTTAAAAGACGGAGTTATTGCAGATTTTCAAGCATCTGAAGAAATGATTAAAGAATTTGTAAAACAAATTCCTTCAATCAAAAAGAAACTTTTTCCACCAGCTTTAAGAATGGTTATTTGTATTCCTTCTGGAATTACAGAAGTAGAAAAACGTGCTGTTAGAGATTCTGCAAAACATATGAATGCAAAAGAAATCTATTTAATTTATGAACCTATGGCTGCTGCAATTGGTGTTGGTATAGACATTATGGAGCCAAAAGGAAATATGATTATTGATATAGGTGGTGGCACAACAGAAATTGCTGTTATTGCTTTAGGAGGAATTGTTTGTGACCAATCTGTAAAAGTTGCAGGAGATTTATTTACAAATGACATTATGTACTATATGCGTACCCAACATAATTTACATGTTGGAGAAACAACTGCAGAAAAAGTAAAAATTACCATTGGTGCAGCAACTGAAGATTTAGAAACTCCACCAGAAGAAATGTTAGTTCAAGGTAGAGATTTGTTGAGCGGAAAACCAAAACAAGTACAAGTTTCTTATAGAGAAATTGCGAAAGCTTTAGACAAATCTATCTTAAGAATTGAAGATGCTGTTATGGAAACCTTATCTAAAACACCTCCAGAATTGGCAGCCGATATTTATAATTCTGGTATTTATTTAGCAGGTGGTGGTTCTATGTTAAGGGGTTTAGACAAACGTTTATCTAGAAAAACAGATTTACCTGTTTATGTTGCAGAAGATCCTTTACGAGCTGTAGTTCGTGGAACAGGAATTGCTTTAAAAGAATTAAATAAATACAAAAATGTTTTAATGAAATAACATTTTTTAAGTTCTTAAAATGCAACAACTTATCTATTTTTTTAAAAAATTTAAATATTTTCTGTTTTTTATCTTATTACAACTTATTGCAATCGCTTTAATTTTTAATAATTTAAATTTCCATAAAAGTAAATATGTAAATTCTGCAAATTCTATTACAGGTGGTTTCTATTCTAAAATTTCCACTTTTTCTGATTATTTAAATTTAAAATCTGAAAATGAGGTTTTAAGCAATGAAAACACGCACCTTAAAAACAAATTAGAAAATAATAATTTTTATTTAACTGATTTTGATTCTTTAGTTACCGACTCTTTAAATTTTAAACAAAAATATACCTATACAAATGCAAAAATTATAAAAAACGATTATACAAAAGCATTTAATTTCATTACTTTAAACAAAGGAAAAAATCATGAGGTTTCTAATGAAATGGCAGTAATTAACAGTAAAGGAATTATTGGTATTACAGATAACACTTCTAATAATTACACAAGAGTACAATCAATTTTAAATAAAAACAGTAAAATTAATGCTCGTTTAAAAAATAGTTTTTATTTTGGAACACTTATTTGGGATGGGAAAGACTATAATAAAGTTCAACTTATAGATATACCAAGACAAGCTATTTTAAATATTGGCGACACAATTGAAACTGGAGGAAAGTCGACTATTTTCCCTGAAGGAATTCCAATAGGAATCGTTTTAAAAATCAACAGAGGAAACGCAACTGATAATAAAATTGATATTACCCTTTTTAACGACATGAGTAATTTAGGTTTTGTTTATATTGTTAAAAGTTTACATAAAGAAGAATTACAATCATTAGAAATAACAGAAGATGAATAAGACACTTTATTTTGGATTTCTATTCATTTTCTTACTTTTATTGCAAGTTTTTGTTCTAAATAATATTTTGTTTTTAGGCTATATAAATCCGTATTTATATATCGCTTTTGTTTTCCATTACCCTTTAAAAGAGAATCGGTTTCCATTTTTATTAGTTAGTTTTTTATTAGGTCTTTCTATTGATTTCTTCTTAGATTCAGGAGGAATTCATGCTTTTTCTACTTTATCTATTGCATATCTTAGACTAATTTTTGTGAAAATTTATTTTAGAAAGATTCCTTTAGATTATCCATTTTTTAAATTGCAATCAGAATCTTTTGGAAAAGTTTTTAACTACGTTGTAACTTTAACAGTTGTTCATCACTTTATCTTATTTACTTTTACTAATTTTAGTTTTCAGAATATATCACACGTATTACTAAACACAATATATTCAAGTGTTTTTACGTTAATAGTATTCTTTTTAGGAACCTATATTTTTAGAAAAATAGAATAATGCAAAAGAGTTTTTTACTGTATTTTATAATCACACTTGTCGGAATTCTATTTATTGGAAGATTATTTCAATTGCAAATTTTAAAAGGAGCAAACTATAACCCAATAAAGAATGCTGCTGTAAAAGTTGCTTTTGATTTTCCTGAACGAGGTTATATTTATGATAGAAATGGTAAACTTTTGGTTGCTAATCAGCTCTCTTATGATGTAATGATTCAGCCAAATCAAGTAAAACCATTAGATACTTTAGAATTTTGTTCACTTTTAAAAATTAACAAAGAGGACTTTCTAAAACGTTTTAAAAAAGCTGAAAGTTATGCACCTTATTTACCCTCTGTGTTTTTAAAGCAATTAGCAAAAGAAGACTTTGCTTTTTTACAAGAGAAGCTGCATAAATACGTTGGCTTTCATATTCAAAAAAGAATAATTAGAAATTACCCAATAAAATCAGCCGCAAACGTTTTAGGTTATATTAGTGAAGTTGATGAGAACAAAGCAAGAAATAGTGAAGATTATGAGCAAGGAGAGTTAATTGGAAAAGGTGGTGTAGAAGTTGAATATGAAAATTATTTAAGAGGTACTAAAGGAAAAATATACCTTCATAAAAACCGTTTTAACAAAGTTACTGGTTCTTATAAAAATGGAATATTAGATACGCTTCCTGAAAACGGAAAAGATTTAACACTTACTTTAGACATCGTTTTACAAGAATATGCAGAAAAGTTAATGAAAGGCAAAAGAGGTGGAATTGTTGCCATTGAACCTTCTACTGGAGAAATCTTAGCTTTAGTTACAGCACCTTCCTATGATCCAAATATGTTAGTGGGTAGAAAACGCTCTAAAAACTCAGTTATTTTATTTAATGATACTATTAACATGCCTGCTTATGACAGAGGTTTATTAGCTGCTTATTCACCAGGTTCTCCTTTTAAAATGATGAATGCATTAATTGGTTTACAAGAAAAAGTAATTGACGAAGAAACCTCTTTTTATTGCCATCATGGTTACAGATATGGAAATAGGAAAAATGAATTTATGGGCTGCCATTGTGGAATCGTTGGAAGACCTATAAAACTACAAACTGCCATAGCAAAATCTTGTAATAGCTATTTTTCTAACACATTTAAACGAATTATAGAAAAAAACAATAATCCTTCTGAAGGAGTAACTAATTGGCATAATCACATTGCAAGTTTTGGATTAGGAGACTATTTGAGGTACGATTTACCTGCAGGAAGCCCAGGTTTAATTCCAACAGGTAAATATTATGATGATCGCTATAAATATACCTGGAATGGTTCTACAATAATTTCAAATGCAATTGGCCAAGGCGAAGTATTAACAACGCCAATTCAGCTTGCAAATTTTACTGCAGCAATTGCAAATAGAGGCTTCTTTTTTACACCTCATATTCTTAAAAAAGTTGATAACAAGTCTATTGAAAATCCCAAATTTACGACTCCAAAAAAAACAACTATAGATACTAAATATTTTACACCAGTTGTAGAGGCAATGCGTGAAGTTTTTATTTCCGGAACTGGTAGATGGAGTCAAGTAAAAGGAATAGATATTTGCGGTAAAACAGGTACTGCAGAGAATTTTACTCGTGTAAATGGAGTAAAAGAACAATTACCAGATCATTCTATTTTAGTTGCATTTGCCCCTAAAGATAATCCCCAAATTGCAATAGCCGTATTTGTGGAAAATGGTGGTTTTGGTTCTACAATTGCTGCGCCAATAACAAGTTTACTTATTGAAAAATATTTAAAAGGTGAGATATCTAAAGCAAACAAATACAGAGAACAAAGAATGTTTAACCTAAGTTTGCAAAACATTTACGATAAACAAATTCCAAAACCATTAGAAATTGCGTCAGGAACAAAATAATATTTTTGAAAAAATAGATTGGATTTTAGTTTTCCTTTTTATCATTTTGGTGAGTTTTGGCTGGTTAAATATTTATGCTGCATCATTTACAGAAGAAAATAATGAAATATTAGATTTTTCTACCAAATACGGAAAACAATTACTTTGGATAGGATTAAGTTTTCCTTTAATAATAACCATTCTTTTTTTTAACGCTAAGTTTTATCAACGTTTTGCGGGTATACTATATATCATTTCACTCTTTTCTCTAATTTTACTATTTCCTTTAGGGAAAGAAATTAATGGTGCAAAGTCTTGGTTTAATTTTGGCGGAATGAGCTTACAACCATCAGAATTTGTAAAGGCTTTTACAGCACTTGCTGTCGCAAAATTATTAAGTGATAGACAGTACAACTTAAAACTTATTAAAAATCAAATTAAAGCATTCATTATCATTTTTACACCTGCATTTTTAATCACATTACAACCAGATGCAGGTTCTGCTTTAATTTACCTATCCTTCTTTTTTGTTTTAAATAGAGAAGGATTAACACTAAATTATATTTTACTAGGTTCGGCATTTATTCTATTATTCATTTTAACAATTTTCTTTGGTGCCTATTGGATGATCTTATCCTTATTTATAGTAATCACAATTTTTGCCATTTATGCCATTTACAAAGGTGGAAGCCAATTTTTACGCTTTAATTGGCATAAGATTTTAGGTATCTATTTAGTTATTGGTCTATTTGTTTTAGGAACCGGATATACTTACAATAACATTTTTAAACAACATCATAGAGATCGTTTTGAAGTTTTATTAGGATTAAAAGTTGATAATAAAAATATTGGATATAATTCTTATCAATCTGAATTAACTATTAGTTCAGGAGGATTAACAGGTAAAGGTTTTTTACAGGGCGATATAACAAAAGGAAATTTTGTGCCAGAACAACACACAGATTATATTTTTAGTACAGTTGGCGAAGAGTGGGGTTTTATAGGAAGTAGCTTTGTAATTATCTTATTTATGTTAATGCTATATCGTATTATTTATTTAGCCGAAACTCATACAAATAAATTTGGAAGAATTTACGGCTATAGTTTAGCTTCAATTTTATTTTTTCATGTAATTGTAAACATAGGTATGGTTATTGGCTTATTACCTACCGTAGGCATACCGCTCCCCTTTTTTAGTTACGGAGGCTCTTCACTTTGGGGCTTTACAATTCTACTCTTTATCTTTATTAGATTAGATGCTCATAAAAATAATGATTGGTAACGTCAATAGCAGAACCCTTATTTCTATGTTATTTACACCTTTTTATCTATATCATAATATAAGAGACATCACTTTTTTTTAGAAAATAATTGACTATAAATCTACCTGCCTTTTATTTAATAAATACTAAAATGAATATTTTGGACTTTAAATTTTAATCAATATAAATTAATCACTTCTTTTAAGCTCTAAAAAAAAATACTGAAATAAGGTTATTAATTAAAGGTACAACAATCTGAAACATCAGGTAAATAGCAGATAGCTACTTAAAGAACTTTAAACCCATCAACTAACCTAAAAATATAAGAACAAAAAAAAAGCTCTTAATTAAAATTTAGAGCTTTTAAATATTTTAAAAATAAAATCTTACAATGCAGCAACGTGCTTTGTTAATTTAGATTTTAAGTTAGCTGCTTTGTTTTTGTGAATAATGTTATTCTTAGCTAATTTATCTAACATAGAAATAACTTTACCTAACATTCCTTGAGCTTCATCTTTACTTTCAGCAGAACGTAAATCTCTAACAGCATTACGAGTAGTTTTATGCTGATATTTATTACGCAATCTTTTTGCTTCGTTTCCTCTAATTCTCTTTAATGCTGACTTATGATTTGCCATAATTCTTAATTTATTAGTTTTTTTATTAAAACTTGTAGTCCGTACGGGAATCGAACCCGTGTTACATGGATGAAAACCATGCGTCCTAACCCCTAGACGAACGGACCATTACAAAGAGGTTAATGCCTCAATTGCGGGTGCAAATATACACTGTTTTTTAAATTCTGCAATAGTTTTTGAAAAAAATTTACTTTTTTTTTCAAAATTAATATGCCTTTGCAAAAAGCACCTTTTTTGTTGATGGTTTCCCTGTTAAAATACAGGCTCCAATTTCTTCTTTTGCATCATTAGGAATACACCTAATCGTTGCTTTTGTAATCTCCTTTATCTTGTCCTCAGTCTCCTCTGTTCCATCCCAATGAGCAGAAACAAAGCCTCCTTTGTTTTCTATTGCATCTTTAAATTCTTCAAAAGTTGCAACTTCAGTTGTATGGGCAGTTCTGTAATTAATTGCTTTGGCAAATAAATTCTCTTGAATTTCTTCTAAAAGATTTTCAACAAAAGAAACTGCATCAACTTGTGCAACTGTTTGTTTCTCTAAAGTGTCTCTTCTAGCTATTTCTAGCGTTCCATTTTTTAAATCACGATTTCCTATAGCAATTCTTACAGGAACCCCTTTTAACTCATATTCTGCAAATTTTGCTCCTGGTCTATAAGTATCTCTAGTATCAAACTTAACAGAAATTCCTTTTTTCCGTAATTCTTTTACAATTACGTTTACTTTTTCTGAAATTGCTTCTAATTGCTCATCACCTTTATAAATTGGAATTATTGCAACTTGAATTGGCGCTAATTTAGGAGGTAAAACCAACCCTAAATCATCTGAATGTGTCATAATTAACCCACCAATTAAACGGGTAGAAACTCCCCAGGAAGTTGCCCAAACATATTCTTGTTTCCCTTCTTTTGAAGTGTATTTAACATCAAATGCTTTTGCGAAATTTTGTCCTAAAAAGTGACTTGTTCCAGCTTGTAAAGCTTTTCCATCTTGCATTAAAGCTTCAATTGTATAGGTGTCTACCGCACCAGCAAAACGCTCACTATCAGACTTTACACCTTTAACAACTGGCATCGCCATAAAGTTTTCAGCAAAAGTTGCATATACTTCTTGCATCTGTTTTGCTTCAGCAACTGCTTCATTTTTTGTTGCATGAGCTGTATGACCTTCTTGCCATAAAAATTCTGCAGTTCTTAAAAATAAGCGTGTACGCATTTCCCAACGAACTACATTTGCCCATTGATTTATTAATAGTGGTAAATCTCTATAAGATTGAATCCAACCTTTATATGTGCTCCAAATAATAGCTTCAGAAGTTGGTCTTACAACTAATTCTTCTTCTAATTTCGCATCTGGATCTACACGTAATTTACCTGGATTATCAGGATCATTTTGTAAGCGATAATGAGTAACTACTGCACATTCTTTTGCAAAACCTTCAGCATTTTTCTCTTCTGCTTCAAATAGACTTTTAGGTACAAAAAGAGGGAAATAGGCATTCTCATGTCCTGTTTCTTTAAACATTCTATCTAATTCAGCTTGCATTTTTTCCCAAATAGCATACCCATAAGGTTTAATAACCATACAGCCTCTTACTGCAGAGTTTTCTGCAAGATCTGCTTTTACTACTAATTCGTTATACCATTTAGAGTAATCTTCTGCTCGTTTTGTTAACTTCTTGCTCATAAATTAAAAGTTTGGCACAAATATTGTTACCTTTAAAGTGAAAATTTTGTTAAAATTGTTTTGTATACAAAAACTGTACAAAACTACTATAAAATGGTTAGAGACCAAGTAAAGTTTATAGTTTTTATATAACATATTAGTAACCATTAAAAAAACATATCATTATGAAACTACGTTATACAAACCTCAACCTTAAACAACTTAGCTTATTATTTATTTCTAGTTTGTTGCTGGTTTCTTGTGGAACTTACCAAAACACATATACTAATGATGGTATTTATGACGATGAAACATCAGTAAAACAAAAAAGAAACGTTATTGTTGCTGATGAAAATGAATTTAGAGAATATAATGACAATTACTTTACTAAAAAATTAGAAAATTTAGAAAGCATTGATAATAATGAAATTTTTACAGATGTAGAAGACTATAATTCTGTAGATAATGAATTTGTTGATGATGAAACAATTGATGAAGCTCTTAATTATAATGCAAATGAACCTTGGGGATATAATGATAATAATGATATTGTAGTAAATGTTGTTTTAAACACATCTCCATATTGGGACAATTATTATGGTCATGGTTATGGATTTAATGATAACTGGGGATATAGAAATTGGGGTTATAATAATGCTCGTTTTTGGAATTACAATCCATATTGGCGCCCTTACCACGCTGCTTATTACTGGAATACCGGTTTTTACACACCTTACCAATATTCTCCTTATTATAATCCATATAGATATTATAATACAAACAGATACAACAATAGTTATTCTAGAAACACAAATTACGGAAGAAGAACTACTAACAGTAACAGTACTTACAGAAGAAGCAGTACAAACTCTAGATATTCAAATTCAACAGGCAGAAGAAGCACTGTTAGTAAACCGTCTACAAACTCTATAAGAAGGAGAAGTACATCAACAACAACTAATCCTAAGAAAAGATCTACAACTAAAACAAGAAGAACTACAACTCCAACAAGAAGAACTACAACTCCAACAAGAAGAAGCTCTTCAAATACTTCAAGAAGTAGCACTTCTAAAAGACGCAGTAGTCGCAGTAGTTCAAAAAGTAAAAGAGACAACAGCACAAGTATAAATAGCAACAATAATTCTAATACTCGAAATTCGGTAAGACGTGGAAGCACTTCATCAACTAGAAGTAATTCAAGTAGTTCTTCTTCAAGAAGTTCATCATCATCAAGCAGAAGCAGTTCAAGTAATTCTTCATCTAGAAGAAGAAACTAAAACTTGATTTCTAAAACATTAAAAAATAGTAGCATGAAAAAAAAAATTATAATAGCGATATTAATCGCAGTAACTTATACGTCCTACTCTCAATCTCTAGGCTACCAAGATTTAGCTTTGGTTTTTTCTCAAAACGATGAAAATGGATCTGCTCGTTTTACATCTATGAGTGGCGCTTTTGGAGCATTAGGAGGCGATATTTCTTCAATAAATAGTAACCCTGCAGGAATTGCAGTTTTTAATAACAGTGCTTTTTCTGGAACTATTAATTCAAGAAATTCTGATATTACATCTACTTACTACGGAAACTCTTTAACAACTCAAAATCAATTTTTTAATCTTTCTCATGCAGGAGCTGTACTCGTTTTTGATATCGCCAACAATTCTGAATGGAGCAAGTTTGCAGTTGGGTTTAACTATAGAATAACAAAAGATTTTAATGATAATTTTCTAGCACAAGGGAATAGCGGAGTTGCTACTTTTACTGAATTTCCTTTAGACAACAATACAACTCCAATAGATTATTCAATTGCAGATGAACAACGTTTTACAAACAAAAACGGTGGAGAAATGAGTGAATTAAATTTGGCTTTTTCATCTGTACATCAGAACAATTTATATCTTGGTGTAGGTTTTAATTTCTACGATCTTAATTTTAGTCAAAGATCTACTTTAACAGAATTTAATAGTGATGGAAACGGCAATGAATTAGACGCTTATTTTTACCAAGAAAACATTACAACAGCAGCTGGTTTTTCTGCAAATGCAGGTTTTATATACAAAGCACACTCTAATTTTAGATTTGGTTTAGCCTACCAAACACCAACTTGGTTTTCAGAAGTGTTTGAAACAACAAATATTGTTGAAAATGATGGTTATTTTGGGGATACTGAAATTTCAGTAAACAATGACAATGCAATTTATAATAATACATCTGGCGGGTATTATCCATCACAAGAATTTATTTATAGTTTAAAAACACCAAGTAAATTAACAGCAAGTGCTGCTTTTATTTTTGGTAAAAATGGATTATTAAGTTTAGATTACATCAATAAAAAATATAAAAACATAAAATTATCAAATGATAATTTTACTCTAGAAAATCAATTTTTTCAAAACGAATTAAGAAATACACATTCTTTTAATGTTGGTACAGAATGGAGAATGAATCGTTTTAGTGTTCGTGGAGGTTATAAATTTGAACAAAGTCCAGATAAATTAGCTTTAGACACAGACAATTTAGAAGGTTATTCTTTAGGTGGTGGCTATAACTTTGGTGGTTTTAAATTAGACTTTGCTTTTAGCGACAATAATAGAACAGGATTGTATAATTTTTATCCACAATATAATACAGTAAATGCAGCAGATTTAAACATAGACAATAGAACAGTAACTGCAACATTTACTCTAAATTTATAAAACCTATTTTAAAACAAAATAACGAGCTGCTTAAATTGATCAGAAAACAATCAACTTAAGTCGCTTTTTTTATATCCTTAAAAACAAGTCTATTTCCCTTTTTTTGCATTAATTTTGCAGCTCATTTTTTTATTATGAAAAACACTCAGATTATCATTCAAGAAACAACTAACGATACCATTATAAAATTTAATAGTAATCAAATTTTAATTAATGGTGGAAGTTATGAATTTAACAATATTGACGAGGCAAAAAACTCGCCTTTAGCACAAGAATTATTCTATTTACCTTTTGTAAAAAAGATTTTTGTTACCGCTAATTTTATAGCACTTCAACGTTTTGACATTGTAGAATGGATTGACGTACAAGAAGAAGTAAGAGAGCAAATAGAAGCTTATTTAAATGATGGAAATGTTGTTATAAATGAGAAAAGTGCATCCACAAAAAAAGAAGCTATAGAAGTTTATGCAGAAGTTACTCCAAATCCATCAGTAATGAAATTTGGAACAAATAAAGCATTAACACAAACAGATGTTGAGTTTAAAAACATAGATGAGGCAAACCAATCATCTCCTTTAGCGCAAGCAATTTTTAACTTTTCTTTTGTAAAAGAAGTTTTTATTTCTGATAATTATATCTCTATCACAAAGTATGATATGGTAGAATGGAATGAAGTTTATGGAGAAGTTAGAACATTTATTAGAGAATATTTGGCTGATGGAAAAACCATTATAAAGGAATTACCAAAAACTACATCTTCTTCAGTTGAAACAGTTGAAGCACCTGAAGTTAAACTTGAAGGAATTGCTGCTCAAATTGTAGATATTTTAGATGAATACATAAAACCTGCTGTTGCTTCAGATGGAGGAAATATTGCTTTTCAATCTTATAATGAAGAGCATAAAGTTGTGAGCGTAATTTTACAAGGAGCTTGCAGTGGTTGCCCTTCTTCTACTGCAACTTTAAAAAACGGAATAGAAAATTTATTAAAAGAAATGTTACCAAATCAAATTAATGAAGTGGTAGCCATTAACGGATAATTTAATTATTTATGTCAAAAATCATCAAACCATACAAAGATTCAGAATTAGGAAAGAAAGAGCAAGTAACAAAAATGTTTGATGCAATTTCTGAAAATTATGACGGCTTAAACCGTGTAATTTCTTTAGGAATTGATGTAAAATGGCGTAAAAAAGTAGTTGAAATTGTTGGTAAAAATAACCCGAAACAAATTTTAGATATAGCAACAGGAACAGGAGATTTAGCTTTAATGATGGCAAAATTAAACCCTGTAAAAGTTGTTGGTTTAGATATTTCTGCAGGAATGTTAGCAGTTGGAAAACAAAAAATTGCCAAAGAAAATTTATCTAATAAGATAGAAATGATTGTTGGCGATTCTGAAGACATGCCTTTTGATGACAATACTTTTGATGCAATTACTGTTTCTTTTGGAGTACGTAATTTTGCTCATTTAGATAAAGGAATTACAGAAATTGCAAGAGTTTTAAAACCAACGGGAGTTTTAGTTATTTTAGAAACTTCTAACCCAACAAAATTTCCTTTTAAACAAGGTTATAAATTATACACCAATTTATTCTTACCTATTGTTGGCAAATTATTTTCAAAAGATAAAGTTGCCTATTCATATTTATCTGAATCTGCAAATTCTTTTCCTTTTGGTAATGAGTTCAACAATATTTTACAAAAAAATGGGTTTACCAATACAGAACATAAGCCTGTAACTTTTGGAGTTGCTACAATTTATACTGCACGTAAATAATGATTAGTAAAAGAATCTTAATTTTTGGTTTTTTCCTTTTAACTTCTCTTGCTTTTTATGCACAAAGAGATCAAGTAGAATATTTACCAACTTTTGATAACCGAAAAATACATTATGGTTTTTATTTAGGCTTAAATAAAAACGATTTTAAACTAAACTTAAGAGAGAGCAATATAACAAATGCAGACATAATTGTAGAAGCAGCTGCTGGTTTTAATGTTGGTTTAGTTGCAGATTTACGTTTACACAAAAATTTAAGTTTACGTTTAGAACCAGGTTTAGTAAGTAATACCAAAAAAATTTATTTTAATCATTTAGCTACACCACAAGATAGCGTTAGAGAAATTGGATCTACCTATTTACATGTGCCACTAGTTTTTAAATTTAGCACAGATAGATATAAAAATATTCGCCCATATTTGTTAGCAGGAGTTTCTTATGATTATAACTTTTCTAGTAACGAAAGAAATCAGGATGATAATTCTGCCGGACAATTTAGAATGAAAACGCACAACTTTATGTATGAAGTTGGTATTGGAATAGATGTTTATTTATATTTCTTTAAATTCTCTCCATCTATTAGAGGCGTTTTTGCAATGAATAATGAGATAAAATATGATGACGATGCTAACAGCCAATGGACAGCTCCTATAAATTACATGGGAACTCGTGGTGTTTTTCTAACATTTGCTTTTGAGTAAACTTTTATTAGCTACAAAGGCTCAAAGTAAAAAAAGTTACAAAGTTATTCTTGATACAATTTCATTGAAAAATTAAAATCATTCTAACTGATTTTACCGTCTAAACTCACTCAATAAAATTGCAGTTGCAGTTGCAACATTTAAACTTTCAGTTTCTTGAGTTTCTCCAAAACGTGGAATAGAAATTTTATTAGTTACTAATGTTTTTATTTCTTCCGAAATACCGTTAGCTTCATTTCCCATAATAAGAATTCCTTGCTTTGGTAATTTCGTTTTATACACATTTTCACCATCCATGTCTGCAATAAATGTTGGTAATTTTGTTTCTTTCAAATATACTTCTAAATCAACATAATGAATCGCTATTCTAGTTAAAGAACCCATAGAAGCTTGCACTACTTTTTGATTGTAACAGTCTACAGTTTCATTAGAACAAATAAGTTGAGAAACCCCAAACCAATCACACAAACGAATTATTGTACCTAAATTCCCAGGATCATTAATTGCATCTAAAGCAACAATTAATCCTTTCTTTTCAATTGAATTTTCATCAGGAATTTTAAATAAACCAAAAACTTTATTTGGAGTTTTTAAGTTGCTTATTTTTTTTAATTCCGTTTCAGAAATTAGTATAATTTTATCAGTAGAAATATTAGTAGAAAAATCATCTGTACAAAACAGTGTTTCCAAAGAAAAAGAAGAATTCAATAATTCTTGTACAACCTTTACACCTTCAGCAATAAATAATTTATGCTTCTGTCTATACTTTTTTTGAGATAAACTTGTTATTAATTTAAGTTGATTTTTTGAGATACTCATTAATTGATTGTAAATTGAAATAAACCGTTGAAAAATACTATTTTTGATGTTAATAGCGCTGCTAAAGTAATGAAAAAACTTTCTTTTTATTTTTTACTGATATTCATTCTAGTTTCATGTAATTCTACAAAACATGTTACAGAAGATGAACATATGCTAACGCAAAATTACATTTTTGTAGACAGTACAAAAAATAAAAACAGCGAATTACAAAAATACGTATTACAGAAGCCTAATGCACGTTTTTTAGGTTTCCCTTTTGGGTTGTATTTTCATAATTTAGGAAATCATAACAAACCTAAAAAACCTTCTGAATGGGGAAAGAAAAATCTACGCTCTTATAATTTTATAAAAAATATATTTTCTGAAAAACAAAGCATTGCTTATGCTAATTCATTTATTAGGCTAAATAATTGGCTTTTAAACTATGATGCTCCAGCAATTGTTAGTCAAAATAAAGTAAAAAGAACTCAAGATAATTTATGGGCATATTATAAAACCCAAGGTTATTTCAAGTCTAAAGTTCAATCAAAAATTAATAGGTATAATGATAAAAAAGCTACAGTAGATTATTTTATCACTAAAGGGAAACCAACGCTATTAGACACTATAAATTTAAAAATTGAATCTCCAGTTTTAGACTCAATTTACAAGAGTTCAGGAATAGCATCACTTCTAAAAAAAGGAGATCAATATAAAGATGAAACATTTAGAAATGAAGCATCAAGTGTAATAAAACTTTTTAGAAATAATGGGATTTATCATTTTTCAGAAGCTGCTTTAGGTTTTTATGTAGATTCTACAAGAACAGATTATAAAACGAATGTAGATTTTTTAATGTCTGGATTTAGTTTTAAAGAAGAAAATGGAAATTACATAAACAAACCTTTTAAGGTTCATAAGATTAAAGAAGTAAATGTAATTACAGACTATTCTTTTCTCAAAAAAGGAGAAACTTTATCAGATACGCTTACTTATAAAGGAATTAATTTTTTCGCGCATAATAAGATAAAATATAACCCTAAGTATTTAGCCCAATCTATTTTCTTAAAACCTGGTAGCGTATATAAAGATACATTAAGAAACTTAACAAGAAACCATTTAAAGTCGCTTAAAAACTTTAAATCTACTAATATAAAATTTACGCCTATTCTTGGTTCAGATGATGAACTAAAAATGGATATTTTTCTAGCTCCAACAGAAAAGTACACACTTGGTTTTGAAACAGAATTAACACATTCTAATATTAGAAATATTGGTACATCTGCTAAGTTTTCTATTACTGATAGAAATTTTTTAAGAGGTGCAGAGTTGTTTAAATTATCATTTCTTGGTTCTTACTTTAATTCCAATAATGGTCCTGGTTTGGAAATTGGAGCAGATGCGTCTTTAGAACTACCTAGACTCCTTGCCCCTTTTGGAATTAGTAAATTAGTGCCAAAAGAAATGTCTCCAAGGACTTTAATATCTTTAGGTACAAGTTTTCAGAAAAACATTGGTCTAGACAGACAAACCTTTACAATTCTTACAGATTATAAATGGCAGTTTAATGCTAAAAAAACAATTCAATTAGAACTTTTTAATACACAATATATCCATAATTTAAATATAGATCGATTTTTTGACATTTATAGTTCAGAATTTACGAATCTAAACAATGTAGCTCAAACATATTATAATAACACAACAAAAGAATTAAGCTTGCCTGAAGAAGCTGTAAGTTTTATGGATACAGTTTCTACTGACACTGGTTTTCAAACTTCAAACTCAGATGAATACAATACCGCTTTAAATATTTTAGATAGATACAATATAGTAACATCAGATTTCTTAATTCCAGTTTTAGCCTACTCCTATACTTACAATAGTCAGACAAATTTTAAGGACAATAATTTTTCATTCTTTAAAGTTAGGGTTGCTAACTCCGGAAATATTTTAGGGTTATTTTCTAAAAATACAAATAGTAAAAACAAAAAAACATTTTTAAAAATTCCTTTAGCTCAATATTTTAAAACGGATATTGAATACAAGAAATTTTGGGATGTTGGGGGTAATTCTGTTTTTGGTATTAGAACCTTTTTGGGAGCAATTATTCCTTATGACAATTCTGACATCCCGTTTACAAAAAGTTATTTTGCTGGAGGATCAAATGATATTAGAGCTTGGCAAACTTATGAACTTGGACCAGGAAGCAGAAACACTGGTTTAGAATACAATGTTGGGAGTTTAAAGTTTTTAACAAGTGCAGAATATAGATTTGATGTTGTAAGTAAGTTAAAAGGAGCTGTATTTATTGATGCTGGTAACATTTGGGATATAACAGGTTCCAGTTTTGTTGATGATGAGTCAAAATTTAGTAATTTATCTTCCTTAGAAGACATTGCAATTGGCTCTGGATTTGGTGCAAGATTAGATTTTAATTTTTTGGTACTTCGTTTTGATATTGGTTTTAAAACCTACGAACCCTATTTAGACAACAAAAAATGGTTTAGTAACTACAACTTTTCTAGTGCTGTTTATAACATAGGAATTAACTACCCATTTTAATTAAAATTTCTAAAAAACCCTATAACGTTTTCGTTATTTTATAATCAGATCAGGTAAAAAAACAGCTATTTTGATTACTTTTGGAAAGTAAAATATCAATTATTTAAAACAACAATTATGAGTCATAATATAAAACCTGGAGTAGCAACAGGAAAAGAAGTACAAGCAATTTTTAAGCTAGCTAAAGAAAAAGGATTTGCATTACCAGCTGTAAATGTTATTGGTTCTAACACAATAAATGGTGTTTTAGAAACTGCAAGAGATTTAAATGCACCCGTAATCATTCAATTCTCAAATGGTGGAGCACAATTTAATGCAGGTAAAGGATTATCTAATGAAAATGAAAAAGCAGCAATTGCAGGAGCAGTTGCAGGAGCAAAACATATTCATGAATTAGCTGTAGCTTATGGAGTTCCTGTAATTTTACATACAGATCATGCGGCAAAGAAATTATTACCTTGGATAGATGGTTTATTAGATGCAAGTGAAAAACACTTTGCAGAAACTGGTAAATCTTTATACAGCTCTCACATGATTGATTTATCTGAAGAGCCTTTAGAAGAAAATATTGAAATTTGTAAAACTTATTTAGCAAGAATGAGTAAAATGGATATGACTTTAGAAATTGAGTTAGGAATTACAGGTGGTGAAGAAGATGGAGTAGATAATTCTGATGTAGATGTTTCTAAATTATATACGCAACCAGAAGAAGTTGCATATGCTTATGAAGAGTTATTAAAAGTTTCTCCTCAATTTACAATTGCTGCAGCGTTTGGTAACGTTCATGGTGTTTATAAACCAGGAAACGTAAAGTTAACTCCAAAAATTTTAAAGAATTCTCAAGAATTTATCACAAAAAAATATGGTGTTGAAGAAAACCATATCGATTTTGTATTTCACGGAGGTTCTGGTTCTACAGTAGAAGAAATTAGAGAAGCAATTGGCTACGGAGTTATTAAAATGAATATTGATACGGACATGCAATTTGCTTTTACAGAAGGTATTAGAGACTACATGCAAGGTAAAGCAGCTTATTTAGCTACTCAAATTGGAAACCCTGATGGGGCTGAACAACCTAACAAAAAATACTATGACCCAAGAAAATGGTTACGTGAAGGTGAAGAAACTTTTAAAACACGTTTAAAACAAGCATTTGCAGATTTAAATAATGTAGATACTTTATAATACTTTTATAAAACTATAATACCCTTAAAAGCATTTTGATTAACCTCAAAATGCTTTTTTTATAAATCTAAACAAAGAATACCTTAAAGAAAAAAGTAAAGTTCATAAAAAACTTTTACATTTGTATCTTCTTATTCTTTCTTCTATTTGAGAAAATTGAATTAGAAAAATAATCCAAAAAAATAGATTCTAACTTATTATGGCTTGGTTTAAAAGAACAGATAAAGGGATTCAAACCCTTACAGAAGATAAAAAAGACACTCCAAAAGGTTTATGGTATAAAACACCTAGTGGAAAAATTATAGACACAGAAGAACTAAAGAGAAACTTATATGTTAGTCCAGAAGATGGTTATCATGTAAGAATTGGTAGTAAAGAATATTTCGAACTTTTATTTGATGATAATAAATTTGAAGAGTTAAATGAAACCCTAACTTCTAAAGACCCTTTAAAATTTGAAGACACAAAAAAATATCCAGACAGATTAAAAGCAGCACAAGAAAAAACAAAATTGAAAGATGCTGTAAGAACTGCTGTTGGTAAGTCTTTAGGCAAAGATATTGTAATTGCTGCTATGGATTTTGCTTTTATTGGTGGTTCTATGGGTTCTGTTGTAGGTGAAAAAATTGCAAGAGCAATAGATTATGCTATTAAAAATAAAATTCCGTTTTTAATGGTTTCAAAATCAGGAGGCGCAAGAATGATGGAAGCCTCACTTTCTTTAATGCAATTAGTAAAAACATCTGCAAAATTAGCACAATTAGCAGAAGTTAAAATTCCTTATATTTCTTTATGTACAGATCCAACTACTGGAGGTACAACAGCTTCTTACGCAATGCTTGGTGATATTAATATTGCAGAACCAAAAGCATTAATTGCTTTTGCAGGACCAAGAGTAGTAAAAGATACAACTGGTAAAGATTTGCCAGAAGGATTTCAAAAATCTGAATTTGTTTTAGAACATGGTTTTTTAGATGCTATTTACGAGCGTAAATTCTTGAAAAAGCAAATAAATTTATATATAGATTTAATACAAAACCTACCTATTAGAGCATAATAAAAAAAGCCAGCATTTGCTGGCTTTTTTTATTCTTCACTTAAAACGATTAAAAGAACTACTTCTTGATTTTTTATTAAAAAAAATAATTATATATTTGCAGCTTCAATGAAAAGCTCATTGAATACATAAAAATCATTTAAATAATATTGGAATGTATTTAACTAAAGAAGTAAAAGAAAGCATCTTCGAAAAACACGGTAAAGGAAAAAACGATACTGGTACTTCAGAAGGTCAAATTGCTTTATTCACTCACAGAATTAAGCATTTAACAGAACATTTAAAAACGAATCGTAAAGATTTTAACACTGAGCGTTCATTAGTATTGCTAGTAGGTAAACGTAGAAGTTTATTAGCTTACCTAAAGAAAACCGAAATCAATAGATATCGTGCAATAATTAAAGAATTAGGACTTAGAAAATAATTCTTACAAAAAAGAGGTGCTATAAACGCGCCTCTTTTTTTTTATAACAAATTTAAAATCTGATCTTAACAAAATCAGTACCTTATAAAAAGTCAGAATTACCAACAATAATTCTGTATTTCCATTGCAACAAAGGAGAACGACACAACAACAACAAACAAATTAAAAATTTAGAATTAAAATTTATGATTCCAAAAGTATTTAGAGAGGTTATAGACCTTGGTGATGGTAGAGAAATTTCTATCGAAACCGGAAAATTAGCAAAACAAGCTCATGGTAGTGTTGTTGTGCAATCAGGAAAATGTATGATGTTGTGTACAGTTGTTTCCAATTACGAACAAAAAGATCTTGGTTTTCTTCCTTTAACAGTAGATTACAGAGAAAAATTTGCAGCTGCAGGACGTTATCCAGGTGGTTTCTTCAAAAGAGAAGCGAGACCAAGTGATGGCGAAGTATTAACAATGCGTTTAGTAGACCGTGTTTTACGTCCATTATTCCCAAAAGATTATACTGCAGAAACACAAGTGATGATTCAGTTAATGTCTCATGACGAAGATGTGATGCCAGATGCAATGGCAGGTTTAGCAGCATCGGCAGCTATTCAATTATCAGATTTCCCTTTTGAATGCGCAATCTCTGAAGCAAGAGTTGGTCGTATCAACGGTGAATTTATTATCAACCCAACAAGAGCACAATTAGCAGAATCTGACATCGATATGATGATTGGAGCTTCCGCTGATTCTGTAATGATGGTTGAAGGTGAAATGGATGAAATTTCTGAAGAAGAAATGGCAGACGCTATTAAGTTTGCACACGAAGCTATTAAAGTACAATGTGCTGCTCAATTAAGATTAGCAGAAGCATTTGGAAAGAAAGAAGTTCGTGAATATGAAGGCGCAAGAGAAGATAAAGAGTTAGAGAAAAAGGTTCATGATATGGCATACGATAAAGTATATGCTATCGCTGAAGCTGGATCTGCTAAACATGAGAGAACTGCTGCATTTAAAGAAATAAAAGAAGCGATTAAAGCTACTTTTTCTGAAGAAGAATTAGCAGAATATGGTGGTTTAGTTTCTGATTATTATCGCAAAGCTGAAAAAGCTGCGATTAGAGATTTAACCTTAAATGTAGGCTTACGTTTAGATGGTCGTAAAACGGATGAAATTAGACCAATTTGGTCAGAAGTAGATTATTTACCATCAGTTCATGGTTCTGCAATCTTTACACGTGGAGAAACGCAAGCTTTAGCTACAGTTACTCTAGGAACGTCAAGAGATGCAAACAAAATAGATATGCCCTCTTTCGAAGGTGAAGAAAATTTCTATTTACATTATAACTTCCCTCCTTTTTGTACAGGTGAAGCAAGACCAATTCGTGGAACCTCTCGTAGAGAAGTTGGACATGGTAACTTAGCACAACGTGGATTAAAAGGAATGATTCCTGCAGATTGTCCTTATACGGTAAGAGTTGTATCTGAAGTTTTAGAATCTAATGGTTCTTCTTCTATGGCTACTGTTTGTGCTGGTACAATGGCATTAATGGATGCGGGTGTTCAAATGACAAGACCAGTTTCTGGGATTGCAATGGGATTGATTTCTGATGCTGAGTCTGGAAAATACGCTGTATTATCTGATATTTTAGGTGATGAAGATCACTTAGGAGATATGGATTTTAAAGTAACTGGTACTTCTGAAGGAATTACTGCTTGCCAGATGGATATTAAAGTAAAAGGATTGGGTTACGAAATTTTAGTGAATGCACTAAAACAAGCTCGTGAAGGTCGTTTACATATTTTAGGAAAAATAACTGAGACCATTTCTACTGCAAACGTAGAGGTTAAAGAACATGCTCCTAAAATGATTAACAGACGTATTCCTAATGATATGATTGGAGCATTTATTGGTCCAGGAGGTAAACATATTCAGGAGTTACAAAAAGAAACAGGAACTACAATTGTTATTACTGAAGACGCTGTTACTGAAGAAGGAATTATCGAAATATTAGGTACAGATCCTGCAGGAATAGAACAAGTAATTACTCGTATTGAATCAATGTTGTTCAAACCTACAGTTGGAAGTGCTTATGAAGTGAAGGTAATTAAAATGTTAGATTTTGGTGCTGTAGTAGAATATGCAGAAGCTCCAGGAAATGAAGTTTTATTACATGTAAGTGAATTAGCTTGGGAACGTACAGAAAATGTTTCTGATGTTGTAAAAATGGGAGATGTTTTTGATGTGAAGTACTTTGGTTTAGACCCAAGAACTCGTAAAGAAAAAGTATCTAGAAAAGCATTGTTACCAAAACCAGAAGGTTATGTAGCAAGACCACCAAGAGATGATAAACGTTCTGGTGGACGTGATAACAGAAGCAGAGATACTCGCGGACGTGATGACAGAAAGCCTAGAGAACCTAGAAAAGAAGAATAAATTCTTTTTTAATTGATATTTTAAAAATCGCCAAAATAATTTGGCGATTTTTTTTGTTTAAAACCCAATTATCTAAATGCTTTTATTTTCTTTGTAAATCTATATGAAAATACAACACATTACATATTTATCTTTAGGAACAAATCAAGGAAATAAACTTGAAAATCTACAAAATGCAATTGATTTAATTGCCAATGAAGTTGGTGTTGTAAAAAAAATATCTTCTATTTACAAAACTCCTTCTTGGGGTTTTAATGGCGAAGATTTCAATAATATTTGCATTAAAGTTTCTACACTTCATCAACCAGAAACATTAATGAACACTTTATTAGAAATTGAAACATCTTTAGGAAGAGAAAGATCAAACCAAGTAGGTTATCAAAATAGAAATATAGATATAGACATTTTGCTCTTTGATGATGAAATCATAATTTCAAAAACATTAATGATTCCTCATTCAAAAATGTTAGTACGTAGGTTTGTGATGGCTCCTTTAGTAGAAATCGCTTCAAGTATTATTCATCCAATAGAAAAGAAACAACTTTCTGTTTGTTTACAAAATATTGAAGATTCTTCTGAAATAAGTGTTATTGAAGAAAAATTAATTCGCCCAATTACTCTCTCAGAAAAATACAACTATATTGCTATTGAAGGTAATATTGGAGCAGGTAAAACCTCTTTATCTAAAATGATTTCAGCTGAATTTAACGCAAAAATGGTTTTAGAACGTTTTGCCGACAATCCCTTTTTACCAAAATTCTATGAAGACAAAGAAAGATATGCTTTTCCGTTAGAGATGAGCTTTTTAGCAGATAGATATCAACAGTTAACCGATGATTTAGCGCAGTTCGACTTATTTAAAAACTTTATTGTATCAGATTATTATATCTTTAAATCTCTAATTTTTGCACAAGTAACACTTCAAAAAGAAGAATATTTATTGTACAGAAAAATGTTTAATCTAATGTATAAAGAAATTACTAAACCAGATTTATATGTATATCTTTATCAAAATACAGAAAGATTATTAGAGAACATTAAAAAAAGGGGCAGAGAATATGAGCAAAATATAAAACCAGCGTATTTACAAAAAATACATGATGGCTATAAAAGCTTTATAAACACTGAAAAAAATCTTAATTTATTAGTTATAGATGTTTCAGAAATTGATTTTGTTAATAACAAAAAAGATTATAATTACATTATTAATAAAATAAGGAATTTTTAAAAAAAAAATTATATTTTTGCAAGATAATTATATCTTTGCAAGATAATTATATTTCCTCGAATTGTTAAAAAATAATACATAAAACCAAATGAGGAGAGTTTTTTTATTTCTAATATTCAGCAGCTTAATTGTTGTGAAATCGTATAGTCAATTTACTACAGACGAAATTACTTACGGAAACAATATTGACCTAGAAAACAGCAATAGCTGGGCATTTGGAGCTGGACTAAGCAACTTCATTATGCATGGTGATTTACGTTCTATAGGAACTGGAGACGATACAAATTACTTAAACTTTGGAGGTTTCGTTCTTGCTCAAAAAATGTTTAACCCTTTATTAGGTTTAGAATTTAAAGCATCTTACAATCAAATGTCAGGTGGTGCACAGTATTTTTCTAATACAGCAAACTATTTTGTATTATATACAAGCAATGTCACCGATCAAAATAATTTAACTTTTAAAGGTAGAGCTTATGGAGCAGAATTGAATTTAATATTTAGTTTCACTAATCTATACCAAACAACTGCAAGTAAGTGGAATGCAGCTGGCTATTTTGGAATTGGACATCATCAATATAACTCTGCTTTATCTGAACAATTTGCTGATGGTTCTAGTGCAGTCATTCCGGGAGCTGACTTTGGAGTTAACCCGGCAAGAAACAGTAAAAATGAGGCCAGTTCAATCTATTTATCTGCTCAGTTTGGTCTAAAAAGAAGAATAAGTAAACGTGTAGATGTTGAGTTTAGATCTGGTATGTATTTTAACTATGAAGACCACTTAGATGCGGCTATCTCTAATAAGCAAGATTGGGAAACTTTTTTTGTATCAAGTATTGGAATCATAGTTAAAATTGGAAAGAAGAAAATATTTACAATTTGGGGTGATCAAGGTAAAAATGGTGTAAAAGCATTTAAAATTATTGATACTGATAAAGATGGTGTAATAGATCAATTAGATATTGAGCCAAATACTCCTGCCGGTGTAATGGTTTATGGAAATGGAAAAGCTGTTGACTCTGATAAAGATGGTTTACCAGACTACAATGACAAATGTCCGTTAGAGTATGGTCCAATTTCTAATGAAGGATGTCCTTTAAATATAGATTCTGATGGCGATGGGGTTATGGATAGCAAAGATTTATGTCCAAATACAGTTGGTACAGTTGAAAACAGAGGTTGTCCTAAATCAAATAATATTAATCAACAAATTGCACTATTAGCTACAAGTATTTATTTTGATACTAATAGCGACAAAATTAAAAGTATTTGTTATTCTAACATTGATAAAATTGTAGTATTAATGAAAAAAATACCAAATGTAAAATTTGTTATTGAAGGACATACTGATGATAGAAATAGTGATAGGTATAATCTTTCCTTATCTCAAAGAAGAGCAGCAAGTGTTAGAAAATACATGATTACACAAGGAATTGTTTCTGAAAGATTAAAGGCCGCTGGCTATGGAGAATCTAGACCTAAATTCTCTAACGATAATGCCGGTGGAAGACAATTAAACAGAAGAGTAGAAATTACTCCTGTAGCTTCTTTTGATTAGTATTTACAAGAATAATTAGAAAACAAAAAAAGCGATAACTTTTTAAAGTTATCGCTTTTTTTTATTTTAAAAATAGGTTTAATTACTTTTTTAAATCCAATTTTTCTGCAAAATAATCACAAAAATCTCTCATTGTTGCACTCATCTTATCATCATCTGTAGCTCGTTCAAAAGTGTCTGCCATAGCTACTAATGTTTGATGATAAAATTGCTTCATTTCATCTACAGGCATATCTTTCGTCCACAAGTCCATACGCAAGGTATCTTTTTCTTTATGATCCCAAACGGAAATCATAATAGCCTTAGAAGCTTCGTTATTTATACCACCATCTTTTGCTGTCCAAGATATTTCTTCTGGCACTTTATTCTCGTCTAAACTAATTTTAAACTTTATCTCTGAATTATGTTTTACTGACATTACTTTTTAGGCTTGTATTTAGATTTTTTTAATAAATCTGTTTCACTTGTTTTTAATAATTCTTGCAAAGATACATCATTATGTTTCATGTATGATTTTACAATTTTCCATCCAATCCAAACCCCTATTCTACCAGGAGATAAATTATCATGCTCCATATAAAATTTAGAGAAAGGAGCTGTTTCTATAAACCTTTTATTCAATTTTGTATCTGTACTAAAAAGTAGTTTTTTATCGATAAAATACTTCCAAATTTGCTCTTCATTAGCATTTGCCCATTCTAATTTATCTTGTTCAAACCCTATTTTTTCTTTATCAGAAATTAAAGGTAAATACAAGTCAAGCAAGTACATTTTTTTTCCTTCATAAATCATTTTACTAATAAAACTTCGATTTTTAAAAGGCGAGACTTGTTTATTAATTATAGTATTAGCAACATCAACAATTATATGCTCTTTTGTATTATTTTCTTTTATGTAATTAGGAAAATCTGAATAGAACTTATGGTTATTTCCTAAATAAGCATCTAAAGAAATTATTAATAAACTATCGGCATAAGTAATTCTATTTTCATAATCTATGTTTGTTAACATCGTAATTACTTTTGGCGATTTAAATTTGGGATTATAATATTTAACATGTTTAAAAAGCAAAAACAACTTCTTTTCAACGGATGAAAAGTCTTTGTAAACTTTTTGAGTTTCAGTAAACAATTCTTGCTCATCTTTATCTGCAATTTTTGATAAGGAGAGACTATCAGTAATTTGATAAGGAAAAAAGAATGGGTATTTATCTTTAACTTTATGTAGACTTTCTTTATTTGCTGTATAAAAATCAACATCAAATCTATCTACAGAAAACGCTATATCAACTTTAGAGACATCTACTTTTTTTATGTCATCTGATTTACATGAAAAAAGACTAAATAAAACAACAAATACTATTAAAAAAAATCTCATAAACTTTGTATCTTGCTTTTTGTAATTACAAACGATAAAAATACTAAAATAGTTTATCAATGAAGACTGAAAAGGTTGCAGAATATATAATAGGTTGGTTAAAAGAGTATGCAGAAAATGCAAAGGTAAAAGGTTTTGTTGTTGGAGTTTCAGGAGGAATAGATTCTGCTGTTACCTCTACCTTATGTGCAAAAACAGGGTTTCCAACGTTGTGTGTAGAAATGCCTATTCATCAAGCAAAGAGCCAAGTTACAAGAGCTCAAAATCATATTAAACAACTAAAAGAACATTTTAAAAATGTTTCTGATGTTTGTGTAGATTTAACTTCAACTTTCGAAGATTTTAAAAATGTAGTTCCTACTGCTAGTTCTTCACCTAAAGTAGATTTATCTTTAGCAAACACAAGAGCAAGGTTAAGAATGACAACCTTGTACTATTTAGCTGGTTTACATGGTTATTTAGTTGCAGGAACAGGAAATAAAGTTGAGGATTTTGGTGTCGGTTTTTACACCAAATATGGTGATGGAGGTGTTGATTTAAGTCCGATTGCTGATTTAATGAAATCTGAAGTTTATGATTTAGCAGCATTTTTAAAAGTTCCTAACTCAATTCAAAACGCACAACCAACTGATGGTTTATTTGGAGACAGTAGAACTGACGAAGATCAAATTGGTGCTTCCTATGACGAACTAGAATGGGCTATGAATATGCAGGGTAAAGACAAAACCGAAAGTGATTTTTCTGGAAGAGAACAAGAAGTATTTAAAATTTATTCAAAATTAAATAGCATCAATCAACATAAGATGTTGCCAATTCCTATTTGTGAAATACCAAAAGAGTTAAACTAAGTTTGCCGCTACCATCTTATTTTTAATTCTCATATAAGATTTCTTTTTGGACCCTTTTGCAATTTGAAAAGGTAATAAAATAAAGAGGGCAATAATTTTTAGAATTTCAATAAATGTTTTCATTATAATTATTTTATCTGTTAATTAGATACACTAAATGACAAAAAGTCAATTTTAAACAAACAGGAAAAAAATGTTTATATCTTATGTGGGGATAAAATTTTATAAAATGTTGGCAGCAACCATCATTTTTTTGATTCTATTATAAGCTCTTTTTTTAGATCCTTTAGATATTTCAAATGGTAATAAAAAATATAACTATACAATTTTTAAAAATTGTAATAGTTTTTTTATAGATTTTAATTTTTCACTTGGCGGGTGCAATATACAAAAAAACTTTTTATTCTGAATTATAGCTATATGGGGTCTATAGCTTTTTTTTACAATTTAACAATTTTAAACTACTCTATTTAACTTTTCAAAAAGCCTCATTTTTAATCCTGTATAGTTTTTTATGGTTTCTAGATCTACAGATTTAGCAGGTTGTTCTAAAGCTTCTGTCATAAGCTCATCAATTTTTTTACCAATTAAAATCCTTCTTAAATTAAACACAGAATCGTTTACTAATTTATCTAAAATTTCTAAAGCAGATTTTACTTCTATATTTTGTCCCACCCAATCACTTAACTGGTGCTTTTCTTCATCCATTAAAATAGAGGTAACAGTATTTGAAATATTTGAATTTTTATGATTTATAAATCCATCCATTTCTATTTTTTCTGCTTGATTTAACTGATGAATTATTTCTGCATAAATTTCTTGAAAAATAGTATTCGTAAATTCTATTTCATCATCATGTAAATGCAAATAAATCTCTGCAGAAACCATGTTTTGATATTTTCTGATGGTTATAGTTTCTTTACCTTCATCATCTATATTTGTAACATCCTCAGTAAAACCTACTTCTTCATTACCATATAACAACAATATTCTTATAATCTCTTTTTCTAAAATTGAAAGTTGATCAACTTTTTCTGATGTTAACCCTCCTCCTTTAACAAGACCCATTGCGGCTTGTTCTTGCTCATAAAAATATTCTGGAGGTGGTTGATTTGGATCTACATTAGAATTGACATTTGAACTTGAATTAAATGTTTTAGTACTTCTCTTTGTAGCTTCTTTTTTTAGTAATTGCGCTAACTCACTAAATAAAACACGCTCAGAAATATCCATAACTCGTGCACATTCCTGCACATAAACTTCACGTTGAATTCCATCTGGAATTTTAGAAATACTTGAAACAATATCTCTAATTACTCCTGCTTTTTTTATAGGATCATTGTTAGAATCTTTTAATAAAAGGGATACTTTAAAGTTGATAAAATCTTGTGCAGCATCTTCTAAATATTTCTTTAACTCGGCATCTGAATGAGATTTTGCAAAACTATCTGGATCTTCACCGTCTGGGAATTGAACAACTTTTACGTTCATTCCTTGTTCAAGAATTAAATCAATTCCACGAATGGAAGCTCTAATTCCGGCTGCATCGCCATCAAATAAAACAGTAATGTTTTTTGTAAGCCTATTTACTAATCTAATTTGATCTGAAGTTAAAGCCGTACCAGAAGAAGCTACAACATTTTCTACACCGGATTGGTTAAAAGAAATTACATCTGTATACCCTTCTACCAAAAAGCAATTGTCTTGTTTTGCTATTTCTTTTTTAGCTTGATATAATCCATAGAGAATTTTACTCTTGTGGTAAATGTCACTTTCAGGTGAATTTAAGTATTTAGCCGCTTTTTTATCTGCAGTTAATATACGCCCTCCAAAGCCTAAAATACGTCCTGACATAGAATGTATAGGAAACATTACACGTCCTTTAAAACGATCGAATTGCTTATTTTCCTTTACAATTGTTAAGCCTGTTGAAGCAAGATATTTTAAATCGTATCCTTTTGCTAAAGCTGCTTTAGTAAAGTTATCCCATTCATCAATACAATACCCTAAATCGAACTTTTTAATGGTTTCATCACTAAAACCACGTTCTTTAAAATAGGACAAACCAATTGCTTTTCCTTTGTTAGAGTTCAACATTAAATCGTGAAAATAGTCTTTGGCAAAATTAGACACCATAAACATACTTTCTCTTTCATTCATTTGCTCTTTCTGCTCACTAGTTTGCTCAGTTTCTTCAATTTCTATATTGTACTTTTTAGCTAACCATTTTAAAGCTTCTGGATATGTATAATGCTCATGTTCCATTAAGAATGAAACTGAATTACCTCCTTTTCCTGTAGAGAAATCTTTCCAAATTTGTTTTACAGGAGACACCATAAATGAGGGTGATTTTTCATCTGTAAAAGGGCTTAAACCTTTAAAGTTACTTCCTGCTTTTTTAAGCTGAACAAATTCACCAATAACCTCTTCTACTCTTGCAGATTCAAAAACTCGGTCTATGGTACTTCTAGATATCATTTATAAATATTAATTGGAAAGTGAAAACAAATATAAGAAAACCATATTTCTGATAATTTGTAAATTTAATTTAAAATTAAAAAAACCTCACTAATTAAAATAGTGAGGTTTATATATTCATCTCGACTGCACTCGATGTGGCATCTTGTAAAATTAAGAAGCCGCTCTTAATTTTTTAAGCGTAGTATTTGTCAATTTTGCTTCAGCATATTCTTTAGTTACATTAAGTTCTTTTTCATCAGAACTTGGTAATTCAAACATTGCATCTGTAAAAATAGCTTCACATAAAGAACGTAAACCTCTTGCTCCTAACTTATATTCTAATGCTTTTTCAACAATATAGTTTAAAGCACCTTCTTCTATAGTAAAGACAACTTCATCCATAATAAACAGCTTTTCATACTGTTTAATAATAGCGTTTTTAGGTTCCGTTAAAATGGCTCTTAAAGTAGTTGCATCTAATGGATTCATGTAACTTAACACAGGTAAACGACCAATAATTTCTGGTATTAAACCAAATGCTTTTAAATCTGAAGGAATAATATATTGTAATAAATTTTCCTCATCAATTTTATCTTCACTAATTGAAGCGCTATAACCAACAGCTTGCATATTTAAGCGTTTGCTGATAAGTCTTTCAACCCCAGAAAAAGCACCACCAGCAATAAATAAAATTTCTTTGGTGTCTACCTCTATAAATTTTTGCTCAGGATGTTTTCTTCCACCTTTAGGTGCAACATTAACAACAGTTCCTTCTAATAATTTTAATAAAGCTTGCTGCACTCCTTCTCCAGAAACATCTCTTGTTATAGAAGGGTTATCACCTTTTCTGGCAATTTTATCAATTTCATCAATAAAAATAATACCTCTTTGTGCCTTTTCTACATCATAGTCTGCAGCTTGCAATAGTTTACTTAAAATACTTTCTACATCTTCACCAACATAACCTGCTTGTGTTAATACAGTTGCATCAACAATGGCAAAAGGTACGTTTAGCATTTTTGCAATTGTTTTTGCTACTAAGGTTTTTCCGGTACCTGTTTCGCCTACTAATACGATATTAGATTTCTCAATTTCAACTTCATTTTCATCCTCTTTTGTTTGTAATAAACGTTTATAATGATTGTAAACAGCAACTGCCATTGCTCTTTTTGTTTCTGTTTGACCAATAATATATTGATCTAAAAACTCTTTTATTTGAAGTGGCTTTCTTAGTGTTAAATCTTTAGATAAGCTACTAGAATTTGCTTCAGAAACTTCTTCTTCTACAATTCCATGAGCTTGTTCTATACATTTATCACAAATATGAGCATCCACCCCTGCAATTAACAAGTCCGTTTCTGCTTTTTTTCGTCCGCAAAACGAACATTCTAAATTTTCTTCTTTCGACATTTATTTCGCTTTTAGCCTTTAGCTATATCACTATTAGCTCATCAACATTATAAAAAGAATCTTTTTATAAAAAAATTGCTTTTTACTCATTGCATTTAACTTTTTACTAAAAGCTAAATGCGAATGGCTTTTTTATTTATTACTTCTTTCTTTCTAAAACTTCATCAATCATTCCATACACTTTCGCTTCATTAGCTTTCATCCAATAATCTCTATCAGAATCGTTATGAACTTTCTCTATCGTTTGCCCTGAATGATCTGCAATAATTGCATATAACTCATCTTTCAATTTCAAAATTTCTCTAGTTGTAATTTCAATATCTGAAGCTTGACCTTGAGCACCTCCTAAAGGTTGGTGAATCATAATTCTAGAGTGTGGTAAAGCAGAACGTTTTCCTTTTGTTCCTGCACACATTAAAACGGCTCCCATAGAAGCTGCCATACCTGTACAAATTGTTGCAACATCTGGCTTTATAAACTGCATGGTATCATAAATACCTAAACCTGCATAAACGCCTCCTCCTGGAGAATTAATGTAAATTGAAATATCTTTATTAGCATCTACACTTTCTAAAAACAATAATTGCGCCTGAATAACATTTGCTACTTGATCGTTAATTCCTGTTCCTAAAAAGATAATTCTATCCATCATTAAACGAGAGAAAACATCCATTTGAGTAATGTTCATTTGACGCTCTTCCATAATATATGGCGTTAAACTACTTGTAATTTTACCTAAATATGTGCTGTTTATTCCGTGATGTTTTGTTGCGTATTTTTCAAATTCTTTTCCGTAATCCATTTTTGTGATTATTTTTAATGTTTGAACTGTAAAGATAAGAACTATTACGTTAATATTTTGTTACAGTTATTGCCAAAAAAACCTGAATTTAAAAATTCAGGTTCTTTTGTTTTTAAGACTTCTCTACGCTGTTTTAAATACTATATAGTATTTTTAAGAGCGAGGTGTAAAAACAATTTGAGACTGTTATTTATATACTTCTTTAACGAAATCTTCGTAAGAAACTTCTTTTGTTTTAAAATTCATGTTCTCTTTGTAAAAAGCCAATAATTTCTGACTGATTAATTGAGATTGTAATTTTTGAGCTTCTTCTTGGTTTTGTAAAATTTTACCAGCAATTTCATCCAATTCTTTTTCTTCTGGATTCATGTTACCAAATTGAGCCATTTGCGTACGGATAAATCCTTTTGCATAGTCTATCAATTCTTTATAATCTAATTTGATATCATTATCCTTCATAATCTTTCCTTCGATTAATTGATAACGCAATCCTTTTTCAGATTTAGTATACTCAGCAGCAGCATCTTCTGCAGACAATTCTTTTTCTCCTGCAGTTGCTAACCATTTTTGTAAAAATTCTGATGGTAAATCAAACTTTGTATTTTCAACTAAATACTCAGTTATCGCATTTAATAATTGCTGATCTCCTTGTTGTTGAAATTGCTTTTCTGCATCTTCCTTAATTTTTACTCTTAATTCAGTTGTTGAATTTACACTTCCGTCAGAAAATAATTTATCAAATAACTCTTTGTCTAAATCTGCTGGTGCTGTTTTTGTAATTTCTTCTACTGTAAAAGAAACTGTAATATCTAAATCATGAATTACATCATGAGAAACACCTAAAATAGTTTCTAATTTATGGTCATCTTCAAATAATTGCTTTGTCTCTAATTCAATTACATCACCTACTTTAGCGCCAATTAATTTCGTTTCATTTTTCTTCACTTTTAAATCTTTAACTAAAAAAGTAGATTTTTTGTTGATTTCTTTCTCTTCATTTACAAAAGTACCTGTTACATTACAATGCGCTGTAGCTTCATCTAAAGAACTCATTTTTCCGTAACGAGATTGAATATTTTTAACTTCTTCGTCAATTAAATCTTCTGTAGCAACAATAGTATATTCTGTTACTTTCTTTTTAGATTTTAAATCAACATCAAATTCTGGAGCTAAACCTAATTCAAATTCAAAAGAAAATGTTTCTGCATCCCAATTAAAATTTTCTTTAACTCTTGGTATTGGATTTCCTAAAATATCTAATTTTTCTTCCGCTAAATATTTATTTAAAGAATCTTGTAAAAGCTTATTAACCTCATCTATCATTATAGATTTACCATATTGCTTTTTTATCATTCCCATAGGCACTTGCCCTTTTCTAAAACCAGGGATATCTGCTTTTTTACGGTAATCTGTTAACAATTCTGTTACTTTTGCTTGATAGTCTTCTGCAACAATTTCTACCTTTACAACTGCGTTTAACGCATCTATGTTTTCTTTTGTAATATTCATTTCTTTGTATTCTTTAGTTCTTAAAAAATCGACTGCAAAATTAATCATTATTAATTAACCTTACAAAGGTTTAAACACTTCTATTTCAGTATTTTCTTTTAATTATTTATAGATTTCTTGTTTTCTTTTAGCAATGAAAATAATGCCGATCTAAAAATTGACAATAACACACTAAACAATAACGCTGTAAAAAAGCCTGAAACCGCAAAACCATCTACTAATCTATCTGCCAACAAGATAATAACTGCATTAATTACAAAGAGAAATAAACCTAAAGTAACTATGGTAGCTGGTAATGTAAAGAAGATTAACAACGGGCGAACAAACATATTTAGCAAAGAAATTACTACTGCAACAATTATTGCAGTTACATAACCTGTTACTGTTATTCCTGGTAAAATAGTAGCTAAAACAACTACTGCTAAAGCAGTTAATAAAATTTTTAAAAAAGTTTTCATGTCTTTAGTTTTAATATCCTATTTTAAATGCGAAAACTATACCAAATTAAAAAACTGCCAAAAGAGCAGTTTTTTAAAGTAATTTAATAGTTAGAATAGTACTACTTTCGTCAAATAATTTTACACTTATAGTACCCATTATGATAGATTTATCTCATACTGAGAATCAAATTAACTGTGTTACAAATTTCCAAGATCTAGTTACCACGCCTTTTCATGAAGAAATGAATGCAATTTGCTGGAAACGTAATCTAATTGGTGATTTTTCTGAGATTATTAAAAAAGTAGAAGTAAACGGAAATATAGCAACACTTGATCAAGAGCAACTTATTGAACTTCAATTAAGTGAACAAGGCCAACTTGCTCGTAAAATTCTTTTAAATGATTTAAATGTATTGAAGTCTCATGGAGCAGATCCAACACTTAATGTTATCAAAAACTATGAGAGAGATGATGTCTTTCCATTTTTTCCAACAGACGTTTATTCTTTTCATGTAGATCGCTCTACAATACCTGTTGACACATTTTTATGCACTTATTATGGCGAATCGAGTGATATATTACCAAACTCACAAGCCACACAAAAAATACTTGTACCAGAAATTCGTGATGAACTCAAAAAACTATATCAAGGATCTGAAGAAGGTTTTGAGTCCTTTTTAACCGAATATTTTTTTGACCTACATTATCTTGCTAAACCAAAGGCAAACCCTATCAACTTAGGTGTTGGTCACTTATGGAAATTAGCAACGGATTATCCTAAAAGTAAAGTTCTTCCTTGTATTCATCGTGCTCCAAATGAAAAAATTGGACAAAACAGGTTGTTGTTGATTTGTTAAAATCAAAATTATCAATAACTAACTATAGAGATCAATAATAATTTAAAATGGTTTTGTAGAAACTCGTTCAGTAAAAATGCAAAAAAAATACACCTATTTATTTTGAAGCTCTGTAGCTTTACGCTCTAGTTCTGCTTGAAATTCTTCCATTACAGGTTTTACGGTGCTTTCTGGAATGTCTGCAACTTTAATATACATTAAACCATCTACCGCATTGTTAAATTTTGGATCTACATTAAAAGCGACCAAACGTGCATTTTGCTTTACGTATTTTTTAATTAAAACCGGAATTCTTAATGCTCCTGGCTCAATTTCATCAATAATTTTATCAAACTTTTGCATGTCTGCTTTAGTGGCATCAAATACAAAATCTTTATCAGCATCTTTTAATTTTACCTTGTATTCTTTCTTCGGATGAATATATTGCGCAATATATGGATCGTAATAATGAGATTTCATAAACTCAATCATTAGCGATTTCGAAAAATCAGAAAATTGATTACTAATACTAACTCCGCCCATTAAATATTTATACTCAGGGTAACGTAAAGTAACGTGTACAATTCCTTTCCAAAGTAAGAACAATGGCATTGGTTTCTGTTGGTATTCTTTAATAATGAAAGCTCTACCCATTTCTATGGTGTTTTCCATCATTTGATGCAATTCTGGCTCAATTCTAAAAAGTGTTTGAACGTAAAAACCGTTTATTCCATACTTTTTAAAAATCTCTTTTCCAAGCCCCATTCTATAAGATCCAGCTAAACATTTTGCTTCTCTGTCCCACAAAAATAGATGATAATAATAGGTATCATATATATCTAAATCTATAGCTTTATTAGTTCCTTCACCAACATCTCTAAAAGTAATTTCTCTTAGCCTACCTATTTCATGTAATAAATTAGGAATTTCTGTTGCTTTGGCAAAAAACACTTCATAATTTTTACTTTCTAAAAGCCTTCCACCTCTTTCTCTTAGAGCATCTACTTCTTTAATAAATGAAGAAACACTTTTTTGTAACGTAATTTTTTTTGCAGGTTTTTTAGGGATTTTCAAATTCTGAGTTGACAATAATTTATGTTCCTTTTCAAAAGGATTTGCCAACATATAGGTTTTCTTTCTTATAAATTTATAAAAAGCAGGAATCTCTCTGTATTCATCTTGATCTTTTACAGAAATAGGTTTTCCTATTCTAACTCTTATAACTCTATTTTTTTGAGAGATTACTTCTGATGGTAATTTTGCCGTTCTTAAGGTGTCAGAAATTTTAGACAACACATAAAAAAGTCTACTATTTTTTGCGTGAAAATAAATAGGAATTACAGGTACGTTTGCTTTTTTAATTAAACGCACAGCTCCTTCTTCCCAAGGTTTATCTATATTTAGCTTACCGTCTTTATACGTAGAAACTTCTCCTGCAGGAAAAATACCCAAAGGTTTCCCTTCTCTTAAATGAAGAAGTGCACTTTTTATTCCTGAAACACTAGATTTTGCATCCTTTCTTGTTTCAAAAGGATTGACAGGCATTACATATGGCTTAAGTGGCTCTATTCTGTGTAATAAAAAGTTGGCAATTATTTTATAATCGGATCTTTTTTCTATCAAAAGTTTTAATAGTAAAACACCGTCTATTCCTCCTAAAGGATGATTAGAAACAGTTATAAAAGGACCTTCTTTTGGAATTCTTTTTAAATCTTCTTCAGGAATTTCAAATTCTATCTTACAGTCTGATAAAACACCATTTAAAAACTCTAACTCTTTCTTATCTTTATTATTATTGTAGATTTTATTTATTGAAGAGATACGTAAAACCCTCATCAACAGAAACCCTACAAAAGTTCCAAAAAAACCAAATTTTTCTAAACCAATTACTTGTGCAATCTCTTTAGAAGTAACTAATGACATATTTTATGATTAGACGTAAAAGCAAAATTACTAAAAAAATATATACAGAAATTTTTTAATTTGCTTTTAAAACAATTTGAGCAGTTTCTTTATTTATTTGCGTTAAAAGCGCTTTTCCTTTTTCTGTTATAGAAGTAATCGTTTGGTCATTAAAATGACGAATTGTATACAAATCTACTCCTTTTTGAAAATCTATTTTAAACTGCGTTTTTAAATCCTCAAAAAAGGCATCAAACTTATTAAATTTGTTGTCTATACAAACAGAAAAACTAATAGCAGAATTCTGAATTAAATTTACCTTTAACTGATAATCATGTAGTTTCTGAAAAATATAACTGATATTATTTTCTACCATAAAAGAAAAATCTAAGGCAGAAATAGATATTAAAACCTGATCCTTTTTAACAATAAAACAAGGTATAAAAGGCACTAATCTTATTCCTTTAGAAACTCTTGTTCCTGCTTCTTTTGAGTTTATAAAAGAACGCACATATAATGGAATTTCTTTTCTTTCTAATGGCTGTAATGTTTTTGGATGAATTACAGAAGCTCCGTAAAAAGCCATTTCAATGGCTTCTTCATAAGATATTTGTTCTAATAAAGTTGTATCCGAAAAAACTCTTGGATCTGCATTTAAAACACCTTCTACATCTTTCCAAATAGTTACACTTTCTGCATCTAAACAATATGCAAAAATACCTGCCGTATAATCTGAACCTTCTCTTCCTAAAGTTGTGGTATTTTCTGTATCATTAGCGGCAATAAAACCTTGCGTTATATTTAGTTTTTGTCTGTCTAATTTATTGGTAATAATATCTTGAGTTAATTCCCAATTTACTTTTGCATCTCTATAGTTACTATCTGTTTTAACATAATTTCTTACATCAAACCAATTGTTTTCTATACCTATTTTAGAAAGATAAGCACTTACAATTCTAGTAGACAACAACTCTCCAAAACAAATAATTTGATCATAAACATAATTATATCTCTGAGAGCTATTTCTTGCCAAAAACCAACCAAGTTCTCCTAAAAGGATTTCAACTTCTTTATAAACTGAATCGTTTTTATCAAACAATTCACCCATAATATTTTTATGATATTCTTCTATAAAAGTTAATTTCGGGCTTAATTGATCACTTTTATTATAATATGCATTAATTACATCTTCAAAAGCATTTGTCATTTTTCCCATTGCAGAAATAACAACTAATGTTTCTTCTGTTCCTTCACTTTGCAAAACATTTGCAACATTTTTTATTTCATTAGCATCTTTTACAGAGGCTCCTCCAAATTTAAAAATTCTCATTTCTAATTATTTTCTACAAATTTTGCTAAATTCTCTTTGTTCATTTGAACCACAGACCAATCATTTAAATAGGTTGCTCCTGTACTTTTATAAAAGTCAATTGCATTGGTGTTCCAATCTATTACTTCCCAAGCAACTCTATTGAAATTATTATCATACGCATACTTTAAAACAGCAGAGTACAACGCTTTACCTGCCCCAATTTTCTGTTTCTTTTTTGTTACTATTAAATCTTCTAAATGAATAGACCTTCCTTTCCAAGTTGAATATCTTTCGTAAAACAAAGCAATTCCAATAATTATGTTTTCTTGTTCTGCTACAAAAATTTTAAATTTTGGATTTTCAGAAAACCCATCATTTATCAAATCATTTACAGTAATATTAACTGCATCTGGTTCTTTTTCAAAAACGGCTAATTCAGTAATTAAATCTAATACTGATTGCATATCTTTTTCTACTGCATTTCTAACTGTAAAGCTCATATTTTTTATAATTGATGGTAAAGATAATTTATTTGAAAACAACTAAAAATAATTAAACGTTTTGTACAGGTATCTCATTTTTGTTTAATTTTTTGATAAATAATAACGAAAACGTTGTAGTAAATTAAAAAAGTTCAGATATTTGTCACAGACAAAACACAACAAATGGCTAACAAAAATCAAACTTTAGGAGAATTTATTATTGACAATCAGCACGCTTTTAAATACAGTTCCGGAGAACTTTCTAGTCTTTTGAACTCTATTAGATTAGCCGCAAAAGTAGTAAATCATGAAGTAAACAAAGCTGGTTTGATTGATATTACTGGTGCTGCTGGTGATACAAACATTCAAGGTGAAGACCAACAAAAATTGGATGTTTATGCAAATGAAAAATTTATTCAAACGCTAACAAAAAGAAATATTGTTTGTGGTATTGCAAGTGAAGAGGAAGATAGTTTTATTTCTATTAATAGTATCGACGAAAATCACCAAAATAAATATGTAGTTCTTATCGATCCTTTAGATGGCTCTTCTAATATTGATGTAAATGTCTCTGTAGGAACAATTTTTTCTATCTATAGAAGAATTACACCTGTAGGAACTCCTGTGCAATTAGAAGACTTCTTACAAAAAGGAATCGAACAAGTAGCTGCTGGTTATGTTGTTTATGGAACTTCTACAATGTTGGTTTATACAACAGGAGATGGCGTAAATGGTTTTACTTTAAACCCCGCAATTGGTACCTTTTATTTATCACACCCAAATATGACTTTCCCTGAAGACGGAAATATGTACTCAGTAAATGAAGGAAATTATTTAGATTTCCCTTTAGGAGTGAAAAAATATATAAAATATTGTCAGGAAGAGGAAGGAGAAAGACCTTATACAAGTAGATATATTGGTTCTTTGGTTTCCGACTTTCATAGAAATATGATAAAAGGAGGAATTTATTTATACCCTAAAGGTTCTAGAAATCCTAATGGTAAATTGCGTTTATTATATGAATGTAATCCTATCGCTTTTATTGCAGAACAAGCAAATGGTAAATCTTCTGATGGTTACACAAGAACTATGGAAGTAGCACCTACAGAATTACACCAAAGAGTTCCATTTATTTGCGGAAGTAAAAACATGGTTAATAAGTTAGAAGAATTTATGCAAATTCATGGAGAATAAATCTTCTTTATAGCACAATAAATTATCAAAACGTAAACCTCTTGTAAAACCGTCTATTTATAGTTAATTTTACAATTGTAAAAATGGTACTAACTTTTAAATAAAATAAAAAATGGCTTTTAAATTACCAGAATTAGACTATGCATATGATGCATTAGAACCAAATATTGATGCTAGAACTATGGAAATTCACCACAGTAAACATCATCAAGGATATACAACAAAATTAAACGGAGCAATTGCAGGAACTGATTTAGAAGGAAAATCTATAGAAGATATTCTAACTAATTTAGATATGAGTAATGGCGCTGTAAGAAATAATGGTGGTGGTTTTTACAATCATTCATTATTCTGGACAGTAATGAACCCTGAAGATAAAGGATACTTATCTGGCGAACTAAAAGATGCTATTGAAGCTGCTTTTGGTTCTAAAGAAGCGTTTATGGAAGCTTTTTCTAATGCTGCTGCAACACAATTTGGTTCTGGTTGGGCTTGGTTATGTGTGCATAAAGGCGGTAAAGTAGAAGTTTGTTCTACGCCAAACCAAGACAATCCATTAATGCCAGGTGTTACTTGTAGCGGAACTCCTATTTTAGGTTTAGATGTTTGGGAACATGCATATTACTTAAACTACCAAAACAGAAGACCAGATTATATTAATGCATTTTTTAATGTAATTAACTGGAACGAAGTTGAACGCAGATATGCTGAAGCTAAATAATAGCACAACTTTTTTTTAGCAACTCACTCATACAATAAACAAGTAAAAGGTGAGTTTTTAAAACTCTTATACAATAAAAAAGCATCCTAAATTTAGGATGCTTTTTACTTTATATATAACTCTTATTGGTATTAATAAGCTCTTTTATCATTTCCTTCATAGAAATTAATAAATGCTTCATTTACTACTCTATGACCTCCAGGTGTAGGGTAATCTCCAGTAAAATACCAGTCTCCTAAATTATCTGGACATGCTATATGCAAGTTTTCTACAGATTGGTAGATAACTTCTACTTCCGCTTTTATATCTTTAGTTCTTAACATTTCAGCAATTTTTGCAGAAACTTCTTCTCTAGTAAAAGGAGCATAAATTTCTTTTACAAAATTTATAATTTCTACATCGCTTTTAGATTGTTGTGCTTTACTTTTCTTGTAAACGTCATCAATTATATGTTTTTGATTTGTATCTTTTAATAATTCAATTGCCGCTTTAAAAGCAATAAAATCATTAATTCTTGCCATATCAATTCCATAACAATCTGGATAACGAATTTGAGGAGCAGAAGAAACTACAACAATTTTCTTTGGATTTAATCTATCTAGAATCTTTATAATACTTTTCTTCAAAGTTGTTCCACGAACAATACTATCATCTATTATAACAAGATTATCTGTAGGTTTTACAACGCCATAAGTAATATCGTAAACATGCTCTACCAAATCATCTCTACTGCTATCATCTGCAATAAAAGTTCTTAGTTTTGCATCTTTAATTGCAATTTTCTCAAAACGTGCTCTTTCAGACAAAATTTCAGTTACTCTTTTAGCTGACAGCTTTGTGCCTCCTGCTAATATTTTAGCGGTTTTCTGTTGATTTAATAAATCCTCAGCAGCTTCAGTCATCCCATAAAAAGAAGTTTCTGCTGTGTTTGGAATAAATGAAAAAACAGTATTCGAGATATCACTATCTATAGATTTTAAAATTTGAGGAAACACTAGTTTTCCTAAATGTTTTCGCTCTTTATAAATACCTGCATCACTTCCTCTAGAAAAATAGATACGTTCAAAAGAACAGGCCTTATTCTCTCTTGGCTCCAATACTTCTTTAATGGAAGTCTTTCCACTTTTTTTAATAATTAATGCGTGTCCTCTTTTTAATTCTTGAACTTTATCAATGGTAACATTAAAAACAGTCTGAATTACAGGTCTTTCTGAAGCAACAACTACAACCTCATCATCTTCATAAAAAAATGTTGGTCTAATTCCATTTGGATCTCTTAAAACAAAAGCATCTCCATGACCTACTAAACCTGCCATTGCATAGCCTCCATCCCAATTTTTAGAAGATCTTTTTAATACTTTTTTTATACTAAGGTTTTCCTCTATAAATGGTGAAGCATCTTTTTTACTAAATCCTTTTTCTTTTGCTTTTATATACAATTTAGATACTTCATCTTCTAAAAAGTGACCAATTTTTTCCATTACAGTTACAGTATCTGTAAACTCTTTTGGGTGCTGACCTAACTCAACTAATTCTTCTAACATTTGTTTAGAATTTGTCATGTTAAAATTACCAGCAACAATTAGATTTTTGTGTTTCCAGTTACTTTGACGTAAAAATGGATGTACACTTTCTATACTGTTTTTACCAAAAGTACCATATCTAACATGACCTAAAAATAAGTTTCCAACATAAGGCATATTCTCTTCTTGCCAAGCAACATCATCTTTCCTATCAGGATTTTCTTCTAAAACACCGTTTAATCTTTCATTAATTTGAGCAAAAATATCTTGAATTGGTTGTGATTTATTAGAACGAACTCTACTAATATATCTTGTTCCTGGTTCAACATTAAATTTTACACTTGCAAAACCTGCACCATCTTGACCACGATTGTGCTGTTTCTCCATTAATAAATACATTTTATTAATTCCGTAAAAAGCAGAACCGTATTTATCTTTGTAAAACTGTAAAGGTTTTTTTAATCGAACAAGTGCAATTCCACATTCATGTTTAATAGCATCACTCATTTTATTGTTAGTTGTTTTTGTTGTTAGTGTGTCGTTTTGTTGTAAAAAAAAATCCGCAGCAAAAACCGCGGATTAAAATTAAGATATTTTTATATCAAATTGTGTTAATTCTCTAAAAGCTTGCAAACGAGATTTAACATCTTCTTCTGTAAGCACTTGCATGCGTTCTGTTCCAAATTTCTCAACGCAAAACGAAGCTAAATTAGAACCATAAATAACAGCATTTTTCATGTTTTCAAAAGAAACATCTTCTGTACTCGCTAAATACCCACAGAAACCTCCTGCAAATGTATCTCCTGCTCCTGTTGGGTCAAAAACTTCTGCTAATGGCAAAGCGGGTGCATAAAACATATTTCCTTCATTAAATAATAAAGCGCCATGTTCTCCTTTTTTGATTACCACATATTTTGGCCCCATTTCATGAATTTTCTTTGCGGCATTTACCAAAGAATATTCTCCAGATAATTGACGCGCTTCTTCATCATTAATGGTAATAACGTCTACTCTTTTTAAAACAGTATGTAAATCTTCTAAAGCAATATCCATCCAAAAATTCATAGTATCTAAAACTACTAATTTTGGTCTTTCTCTCATTTGATCTAATACAGATGCTTGCGTTAATGGGTGTAAATTACCTAACATTACAATTGCTGCATCTTTAAAACCGTCAGGCACAACGGGTGTAAATGTCTCTAATACATTTAACTCTGTAATTAAAGTATCTCGTGAATTCATATCATTATGATATTTACCACTCCAGAAAAATGTTTTTCCTTCTTTTACAATTTCAATTCCATCAGTACTTATTCCTTTAGAATTCATCATTTCTAAATATGAAGAAGGAAAATCTCCTCCAACTACAGAAACAACGCCTGTTTTTACACCAAATTGTGATGCTGCTAATCCTACGTAGGTTCCAGAACCACCTAAGATTTTATCTGTTTTTCCAAACGGAGTTTCTATGGCGTCAAAAGCGACTGTTCCTACTGCTAATAATTTGCTCATTTCTTGTTTTTTTACCGTAATTTTGCTGTTTACAAAAACCGGCATTTTCGCTGCAAAAATAAGTTTAAAAAATGAGTATCAAAGAAATACAAGAAGAAATTATTGAGGAGTTTTCTATGTTTGATGATTGGATGGAACGTTATGAATACATGATAGAACTTGGAAAATCGTTACCTATTATTAAGGCAGAGCATAAATTAGATGAAAATTTAATTAAAGGCTGCCAATCTAAAGTATGGTTGTTTTCTGAGTTAGAAAACAATATCATAAAATATTCTGCAGATAGTGATGCTATTATAACAAAAGGAATTGTGGCATTATTATTGCGCGTATTCTCTAATCAAAAACCAATAGATATTTTAGCTGCAGAGACAAAATTTATTGATGAAATAGGTTTAAAAGAACATTTATCTCCAACAAGAGCTAATGGTCTAGTTTCTATGATAAAACAAATAAAATTGTATGCAATTGCACAACAAACTAAATTAAGTAATTAATTAAAAGTAATGACAGAAATCGAATTAGAAGAAATAGGAGATAAAATTGTAAATGTGTTAAAAACTATTTACGATCCAGAAATCCCAGTAGATATTTACGAGTTAGGTTTAATTTATGATGTTTTTGTTTCGGAAGAAAACACTGCAAAAATATTAATGACACTTACATCTCCGAATTGCCCAGTTGCAGAAAGTTTACCTCTAGATATTGAAGAAAAAGTAAAATCTTTAAAAGAAATTAATAGCTGTGAAGTAGAAATCACTTTCGACCCTACTTGGTCGCAAGAAATGATGAGTGAAGAAGCTAAGTTAGAGTTAGGTATGCTTTAAGTTCAGTTAGCAGTTAGCAGTTAGCAGTTAGCAGTTAGCAGTTAGCAGTTAGCAGTTAGCAGTTAGCAGTTAGCAAAAATGAAAAATTTTGAAATGAATATTTAGAATATGGCAGAAGAAATTGTAAACAGAATTACAAATAGCAAATTAAAAACTTTTGATCTTGAAGAAATTTACCCTGAAGGAGAAAGAGTTTTATTTGACATCAAAGATTGGCTTTTTGAAGAAATTATCCTAAAAGAAAAAGATTTTAGAGATTCTGTAAAAAACCACGATTGGTCTCAATACAAAAACACTTTTGTAGCTATTAATTGCTCTGTAGATGCAATTATTCCTTCTTGGGCTTTTATGTTAGTTGCTGCCGAGTTAATTCCGTTTGCAAATAAAGTTGTTATTGGAAACTTAGAGTTATTAGAAACTGTTTTGTATCAAGAATTAATAGGTTTTTTAGATTTTAAAGACTTTGAAAATTCACCAGTAATAATAAAAGGTTGTGCAGAAAAGCCAATTCCAAATTCTGCTTTTGCTTTTTTAATTGAAAAAATACAGCCAATTGCCAAATCTATTATGTTTGGTGAAGCATGCTCTACCGTACCCTTATATAAGGCAAAAAAATAATTTTTATTTTTTTTATGCACATCTATTTTTGCACTTAGTAATTCATTATGAAAAAAATAGTAACACTTTGTTTACTGCTGCTCTCAATCACTTTTTTTTCTCAAGAAAAAAAGAAAGAAAAAAAAACTGCAAAAAAAGAAGTAAAAATTCCACGATGGAAAATTCATGGAAAATTCACATTTCTTTTTAATCAATCTTCATTTTCTAATTGGGCTTCTGGTGGAGAAAATACTGTTGCCGGTAACATTGATATTAATTACGATTTTAATTTCAAGAAAAAAAACTGGAACTGGGATAGTAGAATAAATACAGGTTATGGATTAAGCCATTTAAGTGAAAAAGGATATAGAAAAACAAATGACCGTTTTGAATTTAATTCTTTACTTGGTTTAAAATCTAAAAACTTTTGGTTTTTTTCTTTTTTTACAAACTTTAAAACTCAATATACAAGAGGTTTTGACTATAAGCAAACTCCAGAAATTTCTGTTTCAGACTTTTTTTCTCCAGCATATTTAAGTTTTGGACCAGGAATGTTATGGAAAAAATCTGATGATTTTAATTTTAACATTGCACCTGCTTCTGCAAGACTTACTTTTGTTAACGATTTTTTTTCCGGAAAATTTGGTGTAGATGAAGGTGAAAATATAGCTTATAGTTTAGGTTTTAGTTTATCTGGGTATTATAAATTTGGTTTAATGGAGAACGTAGAAATGGAAAACATTCTGTCTATGTATTCAGATTATTTAGACAACCCAGAAAACATTGATATCGAACATCAAGCTAAGTTAGGTTTTAAAGTGAATAAGCACATTAAAATGCACGTTACAGTGCATACAATTGTAGATGCAAATGCTTCAAGTAAAATTCAATTTAGAGAAGTCTTTGGACTTGGTTTAAATTATAATTTTCATGAAAAAGTGACATATTAATTGTTTTATTGTCTAAAGAAGAAAAGCATGCTTTGGCATCTTAAAATAAAATGAAAAAAATGAAAAAACTATCCATCTTATTTTTATTAGTATTTATTAGCTTTTCTGCAAACACACAAACTGCAGAAGAATTAAAAAAAGAACAAGCTCCTAAAAAAGCACAAATTGCTAAATTACAAGGAGAAGTAAATGCCTTACAAGCTAAAATTAACGCACTTCCAGGTTGGAGAAAAGGTGCTTTTGGCACCGTTGGTGCTAGTCTTTCTGGTTTTAAAAACTGGTATTCTAAAACAGCTTCAAATTCATCTGCAGGAAATATTGGAATTACTGTAAATGGTTTTGCTAACTTAATTGAAGATAAATTTTTCTGGAGAAACTCCGGTGCAGTTAATCTTGGATGGGTTAAATTAGATGACAAAGATATTGCTACTGATAGTGGGGATTTTGAAATTGCAACAGATGTTTTTACAATTTCTTCTTTATATGGTAAGAGGTTAAATAAAAAATGGGCTTTGTCTGCTTTAGGTGAATACAGAACTACTTTATTAGACAACTTTAACAACCCTGGCTTTTTAGATTTAGGTATTGGTTTTACATGGACGCCAGCAGAAAGATTGGTTGTTGTTATGCATCCTGCCAATTATAATATGATTTTCAGTAAAGGTGAAAGTGTGTATAGCTCTTCTGCGGGTGCTAAAATAGTAGCAGATTATACTGCTAAATATAATAAAGTAAGTGTAAAGTCTAACCTATCTATTTTTCAAAGTTATAAAGACGGAGATTTATCTAACTGGAATTGGACAAACTCTTTAGGTTACACACTTTGGAAAGGAATTGGAGTTGGTTTTGAACTTGGTTTACGTAATAATAAACAAGAAGCTTTAAACAATGCTTTAGCGGATGATGCAACTGCAACTTTTAGTTCTATAGACAACAAGTTACAATCTTATTGGTTATTTGGAATGAGTTATGGATTCTAAATAAAAAAATATTTTAATGAAAACCTCAAGAAGAAATTCTTGAGTTTTTTTATTTTAACTACTTTTACTATCTAAATTTTTGTTGATGACATTATTAATAATTTACGCAACTTTTTCTGTTTTCTTTTCGTTTTTGTGTTCAATTCTTGAAGCTGTACTTTTAAGTGTTACACCAACCTTTATCAATTTAAAAAAGAGCGAAGGACATAGTTTTGCATCAGAATTAGAAATCTTAAAAAAAGATGTAGATAAACCTCTTATTGCTATTTTAACTCTAAACACAATTGCACACACTGTTGGTGCTATTTTAGTTGGTGTACAAGCCAAAGTTGCTTACGCAGAAATGTATGGCAGTAGTACAAAAACTATTTTTGGCATTGTAATAAATGAAGATATTATGGTAGGTATTGTGTCTGCATTAATGACTATTTTAATTTTAGTAACTTCAGAAATTATACCAAAAACAATAGGCGCAACTTATTGGAAACAGTTATCAGGTTTTACAACTACAGCTTTAAAAGTCTTAATTTTCCCTTTGAAGTGGACAGGAATTTTATGGGTTTTACAATTAACAACAAAATTAATTGGTGGTAAAGGACATGGTAGTATTTTAAGTAGAGAAGGTTTTTTAGTGATGACAGACATGGCTGAAAAAGACGGTGTTTTTCAAAAGAATGAAGGTAGAGTTATTAGAAATTTATTAGGCTTTAAAGAAATTAAAGTAAAAGATGTAATGACCCCAAGAACCGTTTTAAAAACTGCTGATGAAAACGATACTATTCAGTCTTTTTATGACAGTAATAAAACATTGCGTTTTTCTAGGATTCCTGTTTTTTCTAAAGATCCAGATAATATTTCTGGGTATTTCTTAAAAGACAATTTATTGGAAGCAATAATTAATGGAAATGGTGAAGAAAAATTAGCAACTATAAGAAGAAGTATAATAATTACAAATAGAGATTTATCTATTCCTAATTTGTTTGATAAATTAATAGAAGAGAAAGAGCATATTGCTTTGGTTGTAGATGAATATGGTTCTGTAAGCGGAATCGTTTCTCAGGAAGATGTTATTGAAACGCTATTAGGTTTAGAGATTATGGATGAAAGTGATTCTGTTGCAGACTTGCAATCTTACGCAAGAAAATCTTGGGAAAACCGTGCAAAAAGAATGGGAATTATTGAAGGTGAAATTTAATTTTATATCAACTTCCTGCAAATGGAGTTCCAAAAATACCAACTCCAAGTTCTGCCCAAATTAAAAAAAGAAAAATTATAATAACTAATAGTATAATTTTTCTTTTTTTTGAACGCTTCATAAACTAAATTTAAATGCTAATCTAAGAGTGAAATAATTATTCTTCCTCTTTATAGTCATAATACAAAAAGTCATTATACGGAAAACGTTGAATATGAATTTTCTTTACTTCTTCATACACTTTCTCTTTAAAGGCTTCTAAATTATCTTTATTTAAAGCAGAAATAAATATTGATTCTTTTTCTAAATCATTCATCCAAGTATTTCTCCAATCTTCTAAAGTATAATGAATTTTAGATTTTTCTGTCATCAAATCATCTTCATCAATAGTTTCATGAGAATAGACATCAATTTTATTAAAAACCATTAATACAGGCTTATCTGAACATTTTATTTCATCTAAAACTTTATTTACAGATGCAATATGATCTTCAAAATTTGGATGAGAAATATCTACTACATGTAACAACAAATCTGCTTCTCTTACTTCATCTAAAGTAGATTTAAAAGACTCTACTAATTGTGTTGGTAATTTCCTAATAAACCCAACGGTGTCTGTCATTAAAAACGGAATGTTCTTAATAACCACTTTTCTAACAGTTGTATCTAAGGTTGCAAAAAGCTTGTTTTCGGCAAAAACATCACTTTTACTAATTACATTCATTAAGGTAGATTTCCCAACATTTGTGTAACCAACCAATGCAACTCTAACCATTTTTCCACGGTTTTTACGTTGCACTGCCATTTGCCTATCAATAGTGAGTAGTTTCTTTTTAAGAAGAAAAATTTTATCACGTATAATACGTCTATCCGTTTCTATTTCTGTTTCACCAGGTCCACGCATTCCAATTCCCCCTTTTTGCTTGTCAAGGTGTGTCCAAAGTCTTGTTAAACGTGGTAATAAATATTGACATTGCGCTAATTCTACTTGCGTTTTTGCAGAACTTGTTTGTGCTCTTTGTGCAAAAATATCTAAGATTAAATTGGTTCTATCTAAAATTTTACAATCTAAAACTTTTTCGATATTTCTTATTTGTGCTGGTGATAATTCATCATCAAAAATAGCAGTTCCAATATCATTAGATTCTATATAATCTCTTACTTCATCTAACTTTCCAACTCCTAAAAAAGTTTTAGGGTTTGGTTTTTCCATCTTTTGTACAAAACGTTTTACTGCAACTCCTCCTGCAGTTAACGTCAAAAACTCTAATTCATCTAAATACTCTTCAGATTTAGTTTCGTCTTGTTTTTGAGTTATAACTCCAATTAAAACCGCTTTTTCGGATGTAACTTCGCGTTCGTCTATCATAGAATGCAAAAATACGAAGATTTGAATTGTAAAAGCACAAAAAAACCTTAATACAAATTAAGGTTTCAATTAATTAATTCAAATTCAACACGTTTTCTCTTATAGCAATTTTTTTAATGATTAAATAATTTTGATTCTGTATTTTAATCGGTACAAATTTATTGTACAAAACAATAAAACAGAATAGTTTAATGTTAACAAAACATCTCTTTTAAGTTATGAATTGAAAATTTCATTTTGTTGTTTTCATCGTTAAAGTCAATTAATATTCTTTTGAAGAAAAAGTAAAAGTAGAAAGGACATTAAGTTACAGAAGATTTTCACAACCCAATAGAAACATTATTAGATAGAGATTCTATTGAAACTTTAACGTATGAAAGTAAATGAAACTTGTTTTATCAAATTCTTAGAAAAAATTTCTTAGAACCATAATTTTATAAACACCATTTTAAACATGTAGCAGTAATTAATAAAGAATGGTTAAAAATATTTAGAGGGAAATTAAAAGGAAGTTCTTTTAGAACTTATAATGGCCCTGGGTATCAAGGAGGTTTCTAAGACCCTTTTCTTGTTTATTTATGCCTGAAAAAAGAAAATTAATCTTTCCCAACATTTTTAAAAGCATTCTTTAACTTTTCATCATTTAAAATGTATTTCTTGTATTTCCCATCTCTATATCTATAATAGATAAAGATAGGCATAAACAGAAAAGAAAAATAAAAAACACCAAAACCCATTACCATCTGTGCTTTTTCATGTTGTGTATTTATTAAATAAATTCCAACACCAATCCAAACAATAAAAATGATAAACATTATTTTTAACAGTAACTTCATACTGCAAAATTACAAAATCTATATCTTTAGAAACTAATTTTAATAGAAATGAAATCAATTTCATTATTTTTGACTTGTTTGCTGCTTTTTTCGTGCAATACAACTATAAAAAATAGTCTTATGAGTAAAAAAATAGTCATTGCGCACAGAGGAGCTTCTGGGTATTTACCAGAACATACTTTAGAATCTAAAGCGATGGCTTTTGCAATGAATCCTAATTTTATAGAGCAAGATTTAGTCTTAAGCAAAGATGATATTCCTATTGTAATTCATGATATTTATTTAGATGATGTAACCGATGTTGCAATCAAATTTCCTGAAAGAAAAAGAAAAGACGGAAGGTTTTATGTGATTGATTTTATGTTTGATGAGTTGCAAACCCTAAAAGTAACGGAACGTTTTAATCCAAAAACAGGCAAACAATTTTATCCAAATCGTTTCCCAAAAGGAAAAGGAATTTTTAAGCTACATTCTTTTGAAGAAGAACTTCAATTGATTCAAGGCTTAAATAAAAGTACAGGAAAAAATATTGGTATTTACCCTGAAATTAAAGAACCCGAATTTCATCAAAAAGAAGGAAAAAATTTAACCGAAATTGTTTTAAAAACGCTTTCTGATTATGGCTATAAATCAAAAAAGGACAATTGTATTTTACAGTGTTTTGATGCCAAAGAATTAGAGCGAATTAGGGTTGAATTAAAATCTGAATTATTTTTAGTTCAATTAATTGAGTTTCCAGAAGAAACAAAACAACTAAAACATTTTGCAACCTATGCAGATGGAATTGGACCTTGGTACAAACAAATTTTAAAAAAGAAAGAAAATGGCATTTGGAAATTCACTTCATTAGTTTCTGATGCACATAAATTAGGCTTAAAAGTACATCCTTATACTTTTAGGGCAGATTCTTTAGAGGAATTCTCTACTTTTGAAGAAATGATGCAAACATTATTGATGGATGCAAATGTAGATGGCGCATTTACAGATTTTCCTGATTTGGTTGTCAACTTTTTAAAAGAAAAATAATACTATGACTACAGAACTATATTCTATAAAACATTATAATAATCGATTGGATGTTTTTAACTCAAAAGAACAATTTTATAATTCTCAATGGTTTATGGGTTTTGGAAAATTGGGATCTGAAATTTTCAATTCAGAAGAAAAAATCATTTATTCTATCACAAAAAAATTTAAATTTTGGAAATGGAAAATGGTTTATACAATAAAAGACAGTAAAGACAATTTAATACAATTAGTCTCTCAAAACAACAGAAAAACAATCTATGCTATTGCTGTTAATGAGGTTACTTATAAAATAAAAATTCATTTTAAAAAGAAAATTTCTATTTATAAAAATGAAAAAAAAATAGCAGAATTAGATGCCTCTTTTTCAGATGAAAATTTTAAAGAATGTATTAAACTACAGCTTTTAGACAAAAAAGATTTAGAAATTTGTTTTTTATTATTCTCTTGTATAAAAATTGGTGAGACAGAACAAAATTCTTCTGCAATATTATCTAGTCAAAAACAATTAGAAACCAATGAAGAAGCTTGGAGTTGATTTTATAAATTAGCACAAAACTAACAACAATAGATCAACCTGGAAATAGAATTGGTGAGATTGCTGTAGATTATTTAATTAAAGAAATTGAAGATCCAAAGAATTATTTAAGTAGTAAAACTATTGAAATAAAAACAAACTTGATTATAAGAGAAGCTACGCTAATTTCTATGCAGTAACTTCAATCAATTTTGTTCTATAAGCAGATAATAATTTAGATTTAGAAATAAAACCTACATATTTGCCATTTTTAACAACAGGTAAATTCCAAGCACCACTTACTTTAAATTTTTTCATAACTTTTTCTACAGAATCTGTTTGCAAAATTATTTCTGGTGCAGCTTTCATATAAGTTTCAATTGTTACACTGTTGTACATTTCTGTATCAAACATTACAGGGCGAATATCATCTAATAAAACAATTCCCAAAAATTGTTTTTCTTTATTAATAACAGGAAAAATATTTCTTGCAGACTTAGCAACCGCTTTTTTAAGCATATCACCTAACAACATTTCTGGATAAACGGATTTAAAATTAGTTTCAATTAAACGATCAATTTGCATCATCATCATCACATTTTTATCCTTATTATGAGTAATGAGCTCTCCTCTCTGTGCTAATTTATAGGTGTAAATAGATTTAGAAACAAAATATTTTGTAAAAGAGAATGAAATAGCTGCTACTAACATTAAAGGCACAAATAAATCATAACCTCCAGTAATTTCTGCAATTAAAAATATAGCTGTTAATGGCGCATGTAAAACTCCTGCCATTAAGCCTGTCATTCCAATTAAGGTAAAATTAGCTTCAGAAACTTCAAAGCCAAAACCCATATTATTAATTATTTTTGCAAATGCATTTCCAAGAGCACTTCCCATAACTAATGTTGGTATAAAGATTCCTCCAACTCCTCCAGCTGCAAAAGTTGTACTCATGGCTATTGCTTTAAAAAAAGTAATTAATAACAAGAGAATTATAACTACCCAAATATTATTTTCATCAAAAGAAAAAGGAGTGTTACCAATAGCAGCAATATGATTTCCTTTTAATAAGTTATTGATTAAACCATAACCTTCACCATATAAAGAAGGCATCAAATATAAAATAAATCCAATGACTACACTTCCAATAATTAAGCGAACAAAACGTTTTTCAAATTGATAAAAAAATTTTCTTATGGCAAAATATACAACAGAAAAATAAACAGATATAATTCCAGTAAAAATTCCAAAAATTGTATAAAAACCAATTTCATTAATTTCGAATTTATCATTCAATTCAAAACCTAATAATACATCAGAACCTAAAAAAAGATAAGAGGTTACAATAGCTGCAACAGAAGCTAATAATAAGGGAATGAGAGAAACAAAAGCAATATCTAAACTAAAAACTTCTAAAGCAAAAACAATACCTGCAATTGGTGCCTTAAACATAGAAGACATAGCACCTGCCGTTGCACAGCCAATTAAGAGCATTCTTGTTTTTGTGTTCATATGAAACAACTGCGATGTATAAGATGCCAAAGCAGTACCCGCACTAACTGCTGGACCTTGTAACCCAACAGATCCGCCAAAACCAACTGTTATTGGAGCCGTTAATAAAGCTGCATACATATTGTATTTTGGTATTACTCCCTTTTTTTTAGAAATAGCATAAAGTGTACTAGAAATTCCATGACCAATATGTTTTTTTAACCATACTTTTTTAATAACGGCAATAATTAATAGGCCAATAATTGGGAAGATAAAATATAGGGATCTTTTATAATTTTCTAAGTAATCTATTGATAAAAGTAATTGAATATAATGTGTGAAATTTTTTAGAAAAACGGTACCTAATCCTGCTAAAAAACCGACTAAAATACTTAAAATGTAAATAAATTGACGCTCAGAAATATGTCTATATCTCCAAATTAGGATTTTTTTAAATATTTTTTTTGTTGTTGGCATTATTAATTTGTCGTCAAAATATCAGTTCCTAAATAACCCTCATTTTTGTTATAATACCAAGCTCTGTTTTTTGGCATTTTTATCTCATTTATGGTCTCTAAACCAGACAACAAAATATATTCTCCACTATCTTTTTTCTCTTTATAAAACTGATACACTTCCATCGCATACGTTTTAGGATTGAAATAAAAATACCAAGTATCTTTACCAACTTCTTTATTGTAAGTTGCTTTTAAAACCAAATACTCTTTTCCTTTAAATTTTCTTTTCTCTACATTCTGATGAATAATAGTTCCTTCATCTTTTAATTTCATTGGTAAACCATATAAAAATGTGTAATAGTTTTTATATAAGTTGGCACGTTCACAACTTAAATTATGTTTCTTTTTTAGCGCTTCAGACGGATCTGTATTTCCATTAATAGCAATACTACAAGCTCCTTTATCAACTGTATATTCTGTTACAATTGTATCTCTAATTGCTTTTACAGAAAAGTGTTCTTTGGGTAAATTAATTCTGATGCTACTTTTTCTCGCAGACTTTTCAGGAGTTTCCATGGTTACAAAAAATGCTCCTTCAAAAGTTGCCCAATTATTATTTGGGTCGTGAAATTGAATTGATTTTTCTAACAATTCATCACCAGTAAGTTCTTGAGAGAAACTTATAAAGGCATTAAATAGTAATAAACAAATAATTATTTTTTTCATACTTTTAAATTATATCAGATAATTTTTTTACCTTTTTTCTTCACTATTTATATCTTGTAATAATCCAAAGGCAAAATATGCTACAACGACTGTGCCTAAAACAATACAAATCCACATAAAAATTGAAGTCTGCCAAAACGATGATTTTTTTAATAAATCTTTGTCATTTTGAATTTTAGAAAAATCAGCAATAAAAATTTTATCCATTACTTTTGTTTTATCAGTAATAAAATTCGCTAAATCATAAGAAGGTTCTTTTAAGGTATTATTAACAATAAGGGTATAGTTTTCTTGTTGTTTTAAATTGGCAACTAAGTATATTGGCTTTTGAAATAAATGTACTTCCTGTATTTCTAATGGAGGATTATCTTGATCATCAATCTCTAAAATAAATTCTTTTTCATTCAAATTATTTAAAACGAGGCTGTTTTCGTATTTTGAATTTAACTGATCTCGAAGTATAACTTCATCATACATTTCAATTCGTTTTTTTATTTTACGCGTCTTTTTTATAATCACTTTTACATTTCGAAGAAAAAACTGGGTATTTATTTTAAACGAAATATTATTTATTTTATGAGCTCTCTTAGCTGTAAACTTAAGTTGCGTTACATTTTTATTTTTTACAGATATTATTTCCAGTTTAAAATTGTCTATTTCAATCAGTTTTTGAGGAAAAAATTCACTTTCATAAACACCAACTTTTAAAATATTAATTGGCAAAGAATTTTTATCATTAAAATTAATTTTTAAAAACTCATAGGTATTTAGAGGGAAATAAATTGTCTTTTCTATGGTAGTTTCTTGTTGCGAATTTAAATCCGTTAGCTGTCCATTAGCAGCCAATCCAAACCAATCTATCTTATTGTTACTTCCATAAATAGTATAGTTTTTATAAACATTTGTATTGGCAATTTGCAAGGTAATATGATCTTGTTTTCTACGCGTCTTGTTTTCGATAACTATAGAAGTTACGGAATCTATTAAGGTTTCTTTAAAATCTATTTTAATAGGATTGAATATAGAAAACCGTTTGTCTGTATTAGAAATTAAAACATACGGAATTTCATTTTTTTGAGCATCCCTAATTCTTAAAAAATCTAAATTATCATTGGCAGCAGACCGTATTTCTGGAGCAAGCATTAGCGAATGCAGTCCGTCTTTTAATAACGGCTTTAAACTTCCTTTATAGTTTTGACTAAAACCGGCTAAATTTATAAAGAAGGCAATTAAGAGGCTATATTTTTTCATCTTCAATCTTTTTTTCTGCTGTTTCATCTACAACTAATTTTCTAATTTTTTGATACACAAAAGAGATTACCAGAATTAAGACACCTAATAAAATAAAGGCGATTATTTTACCTGTTTCAGACACGTTTTTAATATCGTACAAAAATAATTTCACAATCGTAATTCCTAATAATGAGAGGGCTATAATTCTTAAATTTTTCCATTGTTTTTTAATTCCTATAATTAAGAAAATGAAAGAGAAGACACCCCAAAGTATTGGGTATCCTATTTTTACAATCTGTGTTTTTACACCATCAATTTGTTGATTTACAAAATATTTTTTATTTAAAAGACCTGCGTTAGGAAATCTAGTATCGTATTCTGTAAGGTCTACACTATTTAAAAAATGCAAGCTGTGTAACATTATTTCGTTACTTAAAACATACACAATTGCAAAAACAAAGAGCCAAGGAAGCCATTTACTTTGTTTTGGTTTTATTTTGAATGCTATATTTGTTTTCTTAAATATTTGAACTCCAAAATACATCAAACATCCTAAAACAATATAGTGTAAAATAAAAGCATAATGAGTGTTTGTATCATTTACAAAATTCTCAATAATTTCTTTGGATGGCAACGCATAAAATTTAATAATATATAAAAAAACAGAAATAATACTTATACCTAATATTCCTTTAGTTATTGCTTTGTTTGTAAATAATGAACTTAAGTACAATAAAACGACGACAAATACAAAATGATACCCTACAGACAATGACATTGCAGATGCTGTATTTGCTAAAAATTGATTTGCTTGATACTGTATTTCTAAAATACCCGTAAAATACGTTACTATAATTCCCGCTAATAAAACAATAATTTTATAGGAGTTTATCTTTATTTTAAACTTTTTTGTAATAAGGTCGTTCTCACTCCTTAAAAGCCAATAGGTTAAAAATAAAGAAATACTTACTATAAAACCTGCAATAAATAACGGATTAAATACCAATGATAATTCTGCAGAATATGCATACCCTTTCCAATCTAACAACAAACTAATAACTGCTAATATTTGCACAATAATTGCACCGAATTTAAAAGAACTAATTTTAGATTTTTGCGACAACCAAAGCAGCAATACCGCTTCTGCAGCCCAGAAAATTGTAATTTGATTTCCATTAAACTGAATTGGTATTGTTAACGTAACAAATGTTAGTGCTAATCCAATTAAAATATAAATAGCATTTTTATCTAAACCAAACTTCTTGTATAAAATAGTTGCATAAGCTAGATTGTAAATCGCTAGTAGCAATGTAAATAATCCTGTAAAATTAGAGTCTAAATCTTTTAGAATTAACATTCCTATTCCAAAGAAAATAAAGGTATTTGCGATTAAAATAAAATATTCAACTTTAGAAAAAACACCTTTGTTTTTTAAATTGTTTAAAACAATTGTAATGCTGAAAATAAAATAAAATAGGGTTGCAAAAGTTAACGCTCCAAAATGTTCAAAACCATCTTTATACAATTCTGTTAAGCACCAACCAACAAACAACAATGTTGTAAAAGCAAAGTCTACTATAGTTGCTATTTTCCATTTTTTAAAATAAGAAACTGCAAGAATACCAAGATTTAAAATAGCGATATAACTAAATAAAACAACATAATTTCCTTCTCCTATACTTACCATAAAAGGCGCTGCAAAACCACCAATTAAAGATAAAACAGCCAACTCTTGTCTATTATAAGAAACAGAAACTAATGTACTAAAAGCAGTAATTACTGCCATAATACTAAATGCAACTGTTTGGCTAAACAATTCATATTCATGAAAGGCTATGTAAATTGTAAAGTAAAAGACACTAATAGCACCAGCCACTAAAACAGAACTAAAAGAAGCATAATCTTTCTTTAATTTATGAGCAAGTGCCATAACAAGTGCACCACATAAAAACCCAATACCAACTCTTGCTGGTTCATTAATCCAATCTTTATCAATGGCAAATTTAACAAAGAAACTAATCCCTAACACTAAAATTAAAATTCCAAGTTTATTAATTAAATTTTCACCTATAAATTTTTCTAAATCAGGATGTTTTTCTTTAAATTTTTCAAATAAAGATTTTTTTGGAATAACTTTTTTAGGTTTTTCTACAATTGTATTCGTTGTTTTCTTCTCTTCAATCGAATAAGAAGGTTTTGAAGTAGTATCAAAAACAGGCGTTTTAGGGACTTCAATAATTTTTTCAGGAGGTGCTACTTTCGGTTTTTCTGCTATAATTGGTTTACTTATTTCTTTTGATTCTTCTTGTGCTGGTTTAGAAACAACTTCTTCTTGCTTTTTTAAAGTTTGATACGAAGTTAATTTTTGTGTTAGCACATAAACTGTATTGTTCAGTCTATCTATCGTATTTTCTAATTTACTGAATTTCGTATTTAACTTATTTTGAATTACAATTAAGAATATTATAATGATTATAAATAAAATAGATTCCATAGCTTTTTATTATTAAGTAACCAAATATAAGTTTTTAATTTATGTAAACCTTAGAATAGAAAATGTCTATTCTAAAGTTTACACAAGAAAAAAACCTCACAATTTTTAAAAATCTGTGAGGTCTACTATTTATAAATTATATTTTTATGCTTTAATATCTAATTTCAAACTTAATTCTTTTAATTGATCATCATCTATAAACGCAGGCGCGTCAATCATTACATCCCGTCCAGAATTGTTTTTAGGAAACGCAATAAAATCCCTAATTGTTTCTTGTCCGCCTAAAATAGCAACCAATCTATCCAATCCAAAAGCCAAACCTCCATGAGGTGGTGCTCCATATTCAAAAGCATCCATTAAGAAACCAAATTGTGCTTTTGCATCTTCATCAGAAAACCCTAAATGACGCAACATGGTTGCTTGCATTTTTTTATCGTGAATACGAATAGAACCTCCACCAATTTCATTTCCGTTTAAAACCAAATCATATGCATTTGCTTTTACTGCTCCAGGATCTGTGTCTAACAATTCCATTTGCCCAGGTTTTGGAGATGTAAATGGGTGATGCATTGCATGATAATGACCCGTTTCTTCATCCAACTCTAATAATGGAAAATCTATTACCCAAAGTGGCGCAAATACTTTTGGATCTCTCAATCCTAAACGTTCTGCTAATTCCATTCTTAAAGCAGATAATTGTGCTCTTACTTTATTCGTTTCTCCAGATAAAACACAGATTAAATCTCCAGGTTTTGCACCTGTAGTTACTGCCCACTTTGCTAAATCTTCTTGATCGTAAAATTTATCTACAGAAGATTTGAAAGATCCATCCTCGTTTACACGACAATAAATCATTCCTAAAGCACCCACTTGTGGTCTTCGTACCCAATCAATTAATTTGTCAATCTCTTTTCTTGTATACGTATTTCCTCCAGGAACTGCAATTCCAACCACTAATTCTGCGCTGTTAAAAACACCAAAATCTTTATGTTGTGTAACTTCGTTTAACTCGCCAAATTCCATTCCAAAACGAATATCTGGTTTGTCATTTCCATAGATTCGCATTGCATCATCATACAACATTCTAGGAAATTTATCTACCTCAACATTATTTACTTCTTTTAGTAAATGACGTGTTAATCCTTCAAAAATATTTAAAATATCTTCTTGCTCAACAAATGCCATTTCACAATCAATTTGTGTAAATTCTGGTTGTCTGTCTGCACGTAAATCTTCATCTCTAAAACATTTTACAATCTGAAAATATTTATCCATTCCACCAACCATTAATAGTTGTTTAAATGTTTGTGGAGATTGTGGTAATGCGTAAAACTGACCTTCATTCATACGAGAAGGAACTACAAAATCTCTTGCGCCTTCTGGCGTAGATTTTATTAAATAAGGTGTTTCTACTTCTATAAATTCTTGATCAGACAAGTATTTTCTAACTTCCATAGATACTTTATGACGAAAAATCAAACTGTTTTTTACAGGATTTCTTCTAATGTCTAAGTATCTGTATTTCATTCTAATGTCTTCTCCACCATCCGTTTCATCTTCAATAGTAAAAGGCGGAGTTACAGAGGCATTTAATATTTCTAATTTAGAAACCAAAACTTCCACATCTCCAGTAGGCATTTTAGAATTTTTAGATTCTCTGTCTATTACAGTTCCAGTAATTTGAATTACAAACTCTCTACCCAAAGATTTTGCTTTTTCCATAATTTCTGCAGAAGTACGATCTTCATCAAAAATTAATTGTGTAATTCCATATCTATCACGTAAATCTACCCAAATCATAAATCCCTTATCACGTGATTTCTGAACCCAACCAGCTAACGTTACTTCTGTATTTATATGCGATGCTCTTAATTCACCACAAGAATGACTTCTATACATTTCTCTCTTATTTAATAAGCTGCAAATTTAATCAATTATAACAAATCTAATCTGTTTTTGGGCGTTCATTTCTTCTCAGAAATGCCCCGCTTTTCGCACTCGCTTTTTTTAAACAAAAAAGAGCTCAAACAATTGCTGCAATCGGTAACGCAGAATCCGTCCAATTCTTTGTAAATTTGTATTTATGGACGTAATTAATATTCAAGAAAAATTTAAGTTATTTTCAGATCTTTGGTCTCCAAAAAAAATTGGAGCGTTAAACGGACAACAAATTTTATTAGCAAAACTAAAAGGTGAATTCGTTTTTCATAAACATGATAATGAAGATGAACTTTTTATGGTAATAAAAGGAACTTTAGAGATAGAATTACGCGATAAAACGGTAACTTTAAACGAAGGAGAATTTTATATTGTACCAAAAGGAGTACCGCACAAACCAATTGCAAAAGAAGAAGTTCATATTTTATTATTTGAACCGCTGTCTATAAAACATACAGGAGATATTATTGCAGATATTACTGTAGAAACGTATGAAAGTATTTAATAATCATTTATCAATAAAGCTGAACACTGATAATTGTTAATTGTTAAATGATAACTGAAAAAAAATGAGTAAATTATATTTAATACCAACACCAATTGGTAATTTAGACACAACAGTAAGAGCGTGTTGTCAGTTCGAGTGATTTTTCTGAAGAATGAAGAAAAATTGTATCGAGAACATTTATCAAAAATCATGAAGATCTATTATGTTTACATTCTAAAATGTTCTGATAAAACCTATTATACAGGTTTTACTTCTAATCTTGAAAAAAGATTGATAGAATTAAGTGAGTAATTTATACACAACAGTAAGAACGCGCTGTCAGTTCGAGTGATTTTTCTGAAGAATGAAGAAAAATTGTATCGAGAACATTTATCAAAAATCATGAAGATCTATTATGTTTTGAAGCAGCATTTGCAATTGATACAGAAAAGTAAATAAAGAAAGGGTCGAAAACTAAAAAGGAAGCGTTAATTAATAATGAATATGAAAAACTTCCTAATTTAGCAAAAAAGAAATTTAAGTAGTCCTGTTAAAAAACTTCTCGATACAAAATTCTTGAAAAAAGAATTTCACTCGAAGTGACAGTTTGTGAGTAATTTAGACACACAGTAAAAACGTGTTGTCAGTTCGAGTGGTTTTCTTGAAGAATGAAAGGAAATTGTATCGAGAACATTTATCAAAAATCATGAAGATCTATTATGTTTTGAAACAGCATTTGCAATTGATACAGAGAAGCAAATAAAGAAATGGTCGAAAACTAAAAAGGAAGCGTTAATTAATAATGAATATGAAAAACTTCCTAATTTAGCAAAAAAGAAATTTAAGTAGTCTTGTTAAAAAACTTCTCGATACAAAATTCTTGAAAAAAGAATTTCACTCGAAGTGACAGTTCGTGAGTAATTGAGGCACAACAGTAAGAACGTTTTGTCAGTTCGAGTGATTTTCTTGAAGAATGAAAGGAAATTGTATAGAGAACATTTATCAAAAATCATGAATATCTATTCTATTTAAATTCTAAAATGTTCTGATAAAACCTATTATACAGGTTTTACTTCTAATCTTGAAAAAAGATTTTTTGAACATCAAGAAGGAAAACACATAGAAAGTTACACCTATAAAAGAAGACCTTTAGAATTGGTCTTTTACGCATAGTTTACTGAAGCAGCATTTGCAATTGATACAGAAAAGCAAATAAAGAGAGGGTCGAAAACTAAAAAGGAAACGTTAATTAATAATGAATATGAAAAACTTCCTAATTTAGCAAAAAAGAAATTTAAGTAGTCTTGTTAAAAAACTTCTCGATACAAAATTCTTGAAAAAAGAATTTCACTCGAAGTGACAGTTCGCGAGTAATTTAGACACAACAGTAAGAGCGTGTTGTCAGTTCGAGTGATTTTTCTGAAGAATGAAGAAAAATTGTATCGAGAACATTTATCAAAAATCATGAAGATCTATTATGTTTACATTCTAAAATGTTCTGATAAAACCTATTATACAGGTTTTAGTTCTAATCTTGAAAAAAGATTGATAGAATTAAGTGAGTAATTTATACACAACAGTAAGAACGCGCTGTCAGTTCGAGTGATTTTTCTGAAGAATGAAGAAAAATTGTATCGAGAACATTTATCAAAAATCATGAAGATCTATTATGTTTTGAAGCAGCATTTGCAATTGATACAGAAAAGCAAATAAAGAAATGGTCGAAAACTAAAAAGGAAGCGTTAATTAATAATGAATATGAAAAACTTCCTAATTTAGCAAAAAAGAAATTTAAGTAGTCCTGTTAAAAAACTTCTCGATACAAAATTCTTGAAAAAAGAATTTCACTCGAAGTGACAGTTCGTGAGTAATTTAGACACAACAGTAAGAACGTGTTGTCAGTTCGAGTGATTTTCTTGAAGAATGAAAGGAAATTGTATCGAGAACATTTAAAAATTGAATCCAAAAAAATGAGTAAATTATATTTAGTACCAACACCAATAGGTAATTTAGAAGACATGACTTTTAGAGCAATTCGTGTTTTAAAAGAAGTCGATTTTATTCTTGCAGAAGACACGCGTACAAGTGGAAAACTCTTAAAACATTTTGAGATTGAAACACAAATGCACAGTCATCATATGCATAATGAACATAAATCTGTAAAAGGAATTGTACAAAGAATACAAAACGGAGAAACCTGCGCACTAATCTCTGATGCTGGTACTCCTGCAATTTCAGATCCTGGTTTTTTACTAACAAGAGCCTGTGTAGAAAATAATATTGAAGTAGATTGTTTACCTGGCGCTACTGCTTTTGTACCCGCTTTAGTAAACTCTGGTTTGCCAAATGATAAGTTTGTTTTTGAAGGTTTTTTACCTGTAAAAAAAGGAAGACAAACACGTTTATTACTATTAGCAGAAGAAGCTAGAACTATTATTTTTTACGAATCTCCTCATAAATTATTAAAGACTTTGGGCAGTTTTGTAGAATATTTTGGAGCAGAAAGACAAGTTTCTGTGTCAAGAGAATTAACAAAAATGTTTGAAGAAACCATTAGAGGAACTGCAACTGAGGTTTTAGAACATTATACAAACAAACCACCAAAAGGAGAAATTGTTGTGATCGTTGAAGGGAAGAAGTAGGTTAATGTAATAATTTATCAATTTTAATAATGTAACAATGTCTGTTCAAGCGTAGTCAAGGACTTATTAAAAACCACCTGGACCTAAAAAAAAATCAAGAAGTAATAGAAATGATCATCCAACAATTCATAACAAAACTAAAAGTAAATCCTACAGAAATTAATTTTGCAGAAACCATGCAAGTAATTGATGACAACTACAATTTTACTCCAATCACTTTTACAAATGGAGGTCTCAAAAATAATGCAGGAGAAAATGCTGGTTCTTGTAAGTTGTTTGCATTTGCAAAGCATCAAAAATTAAGAAAAGAAGAAACTTTATGCTGTTTTGGCGAACATTATAAAAATGTGTTAGAAGATGAAAATGGAGATTCTCATCAAAATATTAGAAACTTTATGAAGTCTGGTTTTGAAGGTTTGTCGTTTGAAGGAGAAGCTTTAGAACTAAAAAAATAATATTTGAAAAACCTTTTATCAGAAATAAAAAAGTGTACAATTTGTGTTCCTCATTTAGATTTGGGAGCAAATCCTGTTGTTTCTGGTCATAAGAATTCTAAAATTGCTATTATTGGTCAAGCTCCAGGGACAAAGGTTCATAAATCTGGAATTCCTTGGGATGATGCAAGTGGAAAACAATTAAGAAAATGGCTAAATGTTTCTTATGAAGATTTTTATGATGTTAAAAAATTTGCAATTGTACCAATGGGGTTTTGTTATCCTGGGAAAGGAAAAAGTGGAGATAAACCACCAAGAAAAGAATGCGCTCCAGAATGGCATCAACAATTGTTTGATAAAATGCCAAACCTAGAAATGATTATTTTAATAGGAATATATGCACAGAACTATTATTTAAAAGACAAAGTAAAAAGAACACTTACAGAAACAGTAGACAATTATCCAGAGTATTTACCTAAGTATTTTGTGACGCCTCATCCATCACCAAGAAATCGTTTTTGGCTGACTAAAAACCCTTGGTTTGAGAAAAATGTAATTCCTGAATTACAAAAAAAAGTAGCATTAGTTTTAAAATAGAAAAAGGCTTATCAATTTTGATAAGTCTTTTTCTATTTAGTTTTTTATCATTTTAAAAGAAACTTAATTAGTATTTTGATCCATCATGTTTTCCTACTTCAAAACCATGTTTACCTAAAAACTGCTTACCACTATCAATGGCATCTTCTTCTAAAGTTGTTCCCATAGAATCATTCCATCTATTTAAATATCCAAAGAGAGAAATAACCCCTAACATTTCTACAATTTCTCCTTCATCCCAATATTTATACAATTCTTCTTTAATACGTGCATCAACAGCATTTGGCACCATAGAAGCGGCCAAAGAAAAATCTAATGCTGCTCTTTCTGCATCAGAAAAAGCAGCATGTGTTTTGTATTCCCAAATATTATCTAATTGCACTTGTTCTGCTCCATAACGTTCTGCTGCTCTAATTGCATGTGCTTGACAATACCTACAACCTGTTGCGTTACTAGAAACCCAAGCAATCATTCTTTTTAAAGCAGATGTTACCTTGCCTTCATTTGCCATAACAGCTTTGTTTAGGTTAATAAATGCCTTAGAAATTGCTGGTCTGCGTTGCATTGTTAAGACTGAGTTTGGACAAAACCCTAAAGTTTCATTAAAGAATTCTGCTAATTTTTTTGTTTCTAAATCGTGTTCTGCAGATAAAGGTGTTACTAATGCCATATTTTATTTTCTTATTAAACTAATACTTCCTGTTTTTTCTATTTTTTGACCATTTACATCATTTAAAATCACTCTAAACCAATAGGTGTTTGATGGCACTATTTTACCCTGATATCTTCCATCCCAACCTTGAGAAGAGGATTCCATTTGGTATAACAAAACTCCAAACCTGTTGTAAATTGAAATTTCTGCAATTGTTAATGAGTCACTATTAAATCCATCAATTTTCCAAACATCATTTTCTCCATCTCCATTTGGGGTAAAATACTTTGGAAAAGCTAAAATTGAAAAAGTATATGATGTTGTACCACATCCATTTTTGTCTTTAATAAACAAAGTATGCATTCCTGTAGCTATATTTTGAATAAAAGCATTATTATCATAAATACCAAACTCATCATCCAAAGAAAATTCATAATCACCAATACCTAAATTTAAGGTAAGTACCTCTATTGAATTATTATCAGAATCATCTACAATAATAATATCGTCTTTTGTAATAGTTGGTTCTTCAGATTCTGTAACGATAATACTTTTTTCTATAGATTGGCACCCTGTTAAAGAGATAGATTTTACCGAATAAATTCCAGGACTAGTTACAGATATCGCACCTGAGTTTTCTAAAAGCACTTCTCCTTCTCTGTACCATTCATAGATATAATCATTCGATTGTGGGTTTATGGTTGCTAAGGTTACAGAACCAATACTTTTGCACAAAACATAGGTGTCTTGAGCTAAATCAAATTTTGGCGTTGTAGTATCTAAAGTAATTGTTACAGGAATTCTCTCTGACGAAACACAAGTATCATCTATAGCAGCCACATAATAGGTGGTATCAATAGTTAAGTCGGAAACAGTAAAAGTTTCTCCTTCAAACAGAACCGTAGTATCTGTCGCTAAACCTGTAGCAAACCACTGAACATTTCCCGAAGACGCAATAGCACCTAACTGACCGACACCTACTATTGCACAAATAGGACCACTATTGGTGATGTTAGAGATTGTTGGAATAGGTGTTACTATTACTGTATTTGTATTTGTTAAATCAGTTTCACAAATGCTATTATCAATATTATTCAGTGTAACTGTGGTATTTACTATTGCGTCAACAACTGCTATAACACCATCTCCTGCATTATCCAAGACTAATGTTTCATTAGTAGCTGCACCATTCACCGTATAAGTTACTGTGGCATTGGCTTCCCCTGTAATTAAAAAAATGGCATCTGTTCCGTAACAAACTGGGCTATTCGAAGATATTGTAGGTATAGCAGGGTTTTCGTTCAAAGACACAGTAACTGTATTTGTTAGGGTAGCTTTACATGCACCCAAAGTAATATCAATTAATCTAATGGTAGTATCGTTAGTTGCGGCAACCATTACGGTACCTTCCCCAGAGGCGTCTAGAATAAGGGTTGGGTTTGTTGTATCGTTATCGATTGTATAGGTTATTGTAGCGTTGGCAGTACCATTGATTATAAAAACTGCATCTTCTCCAGAACAAATTGAGCTATCAGCTTTTAAGATTGTTATCACTGGATTTGGATTGACTGTTACAGTAGCTGTATTTGTTAGACTAGATGAACAATCACCTGTAGTAATACTGTTTAGGTTAATGGTGGTATCAACTATAGCATTAACAACTGTTACGATACCCTCTCCTGCTCCATCTAATACAATTGTAGCGTTGTTTGTTCCACCATTGATTGTATAAGTAACAGTGGCACTTGCTGTTCCTTTAATGTTAAAAAGAGCCTCTTCTCCTTCACAAACAGGACTATTTGGTGCTAATCGTGTTATTACAGACGCTATTACAGCAACAGCTACAGGCGTTCTAGATATGGAGGCACAAATACCTTCTATACCAGACACATAATAGGTTGTATCTACATTTAATATCGGTGTGGTAAAGTTGTTTCCTTCGAATTCAGGAGTAGTAGCTGATCTAGAAACATACCAAAAAACTTCTCCAAAATCTGAAGTAGCATTTAAACTTGCAGTTTCTCCAGCACAAATAGAAGCACTCGTAGTACTTAAAATTTTAGGTATATAAATACTAGTAGTTGCCACAATACTTAAAGCTGGATCCCCCGGAGCGCCATATTCTACGACATACCCTTTTGGTTGATAAGAACCAGAAGCATCTCCCGTGTTCGTCAAATCGTTCCAAGAGCCAGTAACCCCAACCCCTGGTGCGGTAATATGTACATAATTCTCACCTCTATTGCCAAAGTTATTAGGCTCTCCACTATTCCAAAAAGCAAAATTTGGAGAACTTCCATTTACACCTCCATTCCAAAAAGTAGTTCCTTCTTCTGGGCCAGTAACCCATTTCCAAACGTCTGGTGTAGACGCATCAGAACCACCAATCCAACCAGCACCACCAACACGCTCTCCTGCAAACTCAGCTTCTTCCTGGCTAATTAAAGTTGCTAAATAACCTTGTCTACCATAATATGTTTTTCCCTCAGCTGCTGTTTTTGCAGCAGTCCATGTAATTCCTATACTTGAAATATATTCATAAAAATGTTCTGTTAAAGGCAAATAATTGACATCGCCAATGGTTAATGAAAAAAATTTTTCATCAGAAATTGTTGTTGCTGTTGATACAAATACGACATCTCTTACTGCCTTTTGTAAATTTGTATATGAAATATCTGAACCACCAGATCCGCTTAAGGTTAATTTACCTTCGGAGGAACTCCAACTAGTATTTATAGTTGGATGGAGAGCTAAATCTAAACTTAATTTATCTAAACTTAATTGATAACCAGAGGAAATTTGAATGGAAAAAGATGTAATTCCCAAATCATCTGGATCTGTAATAGTAAAACTAGGTGCAATTTTGATTTCACTTCCCAAACAATACGCTTGCCTATCTGTAGCAGTTAAAACAGGTGGAGCATCCGTTTGCGCATTTGTTTGAAAACACAGAAATAGTAAAAACACTAAAAACAACTTATTATTTCTTTCCAAGATTTATTGATTTTAAAAGCTTACTTTAAAAGCTTGTTCTTATTTTTGTAACAAAGCACAATTTAATACATCATTTTTAAAAAAACTACACAATAAATATTAATTATGAAATCTAATAAAATAACTACAGTTTGGACACAAAAAGAACAATTTGAATCTAATAACCCAAGTGGACATAAATTAACCATGTTTTCTGCTGCAGATGAAGAAAATAAAGATACTGTTGGTTTTGGACCAAAAGCATTAATGTTATCTTCTTTAGCCGGTTGTTCTGGTCTAGATGTTGTTTCTTTATTGAAGAAAATGCGTGCGGAAGTTGATGAATTCAAAATTGAAGTAACAGCAGAGTTAACAGAAGAACATCCAAAATTTTACAACAAAGTAAAAGTTGATTATCATTTTACAGGAAGTGATTTAAAAGAAGACAAAATAAAAAAGGTAGTAGACTTATCTGTTGATAAATACTGTGGTGTAATGGAAATGTTTCGTCAATTTGCTGATGTGAAAACTGAAATTTTCTTACACAAGATATAATTTATGTACCTTATGTTGAAAAAATAAATTGCTATGCGCTGGACATCAAAGCCACAACCCGAAAAAGAAAAAATAAATAAATTAGCCAAAGAATTACAAGTTGATACAACGATTGCAAAAATATTGTGTCAACGAAATATTGAAACTTTTGAAGAGGCTAAAAAGTATTTTCGCCCAAGTTTAGAAGATATTCATAATCCTTTTTTAATGAAAGATATGGATATTGCTGTTGCAAGAATAGAAACTGCAATTGCTAACAATGAAAATATTTTAGTTTTTGGCGATTATGATGTTGATGGAACTACGGCAGTTTCTTTAGTTTCTTCCTATTTAAAAACGATAACTCCAAATATTGCAACGTATATACCTGATAGATATGCAGAGGGTTATGGTGTTTCTTATATGGGAATTGATTTTGCTCAAGACAATGATTTCTCTTTAATTATTGCCTTAGATTGTGGTACAAAAGCCATTGAAAAGGTTGATTATGCAAAAGAAAAAAATATCGATTTTATTATTTGCGATCATCATAAACCCGGAAAAGAAATTCCAAAAGCAGTTGCAGTTTTAAATGCAAAACAAGAAGATTGTAATTATCCTTTTGATGAGCTTTGTGGTTGCGGAGTTGGTTTTAAATTGATTCAAGCTTTAGGTGTTTCTAGAAATCAAACTATTGAAGATTTTCTACCTTATTTAGATTTGGTGGCTACTGCAATTGCTGCAGATATTGTACCAATGAATGGAGAAAATAGAGCACTTGCTTATTTTGGATTGCAAGTAATTAATCAAAATCCTAGAAACGGAATTAAAGCCATTATTCATCAAACTAAAAAAACTGAACTTACAATTACAGATGTTGTTTTTATAATTGCACCAAGAATTAATGCTGCAGGAAGAATGAAACACGGTAATTATGCTGTAGAATTATTAACAGAAATGGATTTTGATTCGGCAATTGAATTTGCTGCTGCCATAGAAATTTTTAATGCAGACAGAAAAGATTTAGATAAAAAAATAACAGACGAAGCTATTATTCAAATTATTGATAATGAAGAAGAAAATAGATTTACATCTGTAGTTTACCAAGAAGATTGGCACAAAGGGGTAATTGGTATTGTTGCTTCTAGATTGATAGAAAACTACTACAGACCAACTTTAGTTTTTACAAAAAGTGGCGATAAATTAGCTGCTTCTGCGCGTTCTGTAAAAGGTTTTGATGTGTATGATGCTTTGTTAGCATGTGAGGAGTTTATAGAACAATTTGGCGGACATAAATATGCTGCTGGTTTAACTTTGCTACCAGAAAACTACGAAAATTTTAAAAACAAGTTTGAAGAAGTTGTCAAAAAAACAATTGATAAAGAATTATTAACTCCAGAAATTTCTGTGGATGCAGAAATTGAATTGTCTGAAATTACACCCAAATTTTTTAGAATCATTCAGCAAATGGCGCCTTTTGGTCCAATGAATATGAAACCTACTTTTAAATCTACCTGTGTTAGAGATAATGGTTATGGCAAACAAGTTGGTGCAGATAAAACACATTTAAAACTAAATGTTTTTCAAGGTGATAACAAAAAAACTTACAATGCAATTGGGTTTAATTTGGGTGATAAAATGGCCTTTGTACAAAACGATTTTGATATTGTCTATGCCTTAGATGAAAACGAATGGAATGGTTATAAAACTGTACAGTTATTGTTGAAGGATTTGAAGTAAATGCTTATTTGATCATAATAATATATTATATATAACTAATTATCAAATACTTAAATTTAAATAATTATTAATTACCAAATAAGATAAATCAATTGTTCTTATTTGACTATATATTACAAATAGAATTAATTAATTTACTTTAAAATGAAATCTTTAATGCAGGTCATTCCGAAAGAGAGAAGAATGAACGACGAGGAATCTCATTAATTAGGTAGAGTTTAATTACTTTTAATAATGTTTAAAAACTATTATGTCTATATAATTACAAATGAAAACAAAACTGTTTTATACATAGGAGTTACAAACGATATTCAAAAAAGACTTTCCCAACATTATTTTGATAGTCAGAATGCTAAAAAATCATTTGCTGGAAAATACAATTGCTTTTACTTGCTATATTATGAAGTTTTTGAAGATATTAATATAGCAATTCAAAGAGAAAAGCAATTAAAAGGTTGGAGAAGAGAAAAGAAAAATAAACTTATTTCTGATTTTAATGCAAATTGGGAGTTTTTGAATAATGATATATTCTAGTTACAATGTCATTTCGACAGAGAGAAGAATGAACGACGAGGAACCTCAATATTAGATTCTTTTGTATACTTCTTTAAAGATGACATTAGAACCTAAAAGAGATTCCTCAATCGCTTAAAAAAGCTCATTTCGGAATGACATTCTTACTTTTTAATGATATTAAAAAGTTATTATAAAAAAATGATATATTCTAGTTACAATGTCATTCCGACAGAGAGAAGAATGAACGACGAGGAATCTAAATATTAGACTCTTTTGTATTACTTCTTTCAGGATGACATTAGAACCTAAAAGAGATTCCTCAATCGCTTAAAAAAGCTCATTTCGGAATGACATTCTTACTTTTTAATGATATTAAAAAGTTATTATAAAAAAATGATATATTCTAGTTACAATGTCATTTCGACAGAGAGAAGAAAGAACGACGAGGAATCTAAATATTAGATTCTTTTGTATACTTCTTTCAGGATGATATTAGAACTTAAAAGAGATTTCTCAATCGCTTAAAAAAGCTCATTTCGGAATGCCATTCTGAGTTCCAATTTATGATTTAGAATTAATGATTTAGAATTTATTGGTTTTATAAAAATGAAAATAACTAGCAAAAAAGTTTAGCCCTGATTGAAATGGCATCCTTTTTATTTTTCATAAAAAGATACAGTGGAAAGCAGGAAATAGCTTCTAAAAATAATTTTTACAGAAAAGAGAAGTCTAACTCTCCATAGAAAGTAAAACCATTCTCAGCTCCATAAAAGTAAAACTTTTGTCAACTTTTTCTTTGAGTTCTGTTAAGTTTTTGAACTTCGTTTCTTCAATTGCTTTAATAATTTTTTTGCACTTATTAATTGGTATTAATTCCAAAATATCTACGTCGCCAGAAGGAATATAACTTGCCAAATGACTTTCTATAGTTCCTGCGGTTAAGCTGCGTTCTTTGGCAATTTCTTTTACTGAAAGCCCCGTTTTAAACAACTCTAAAGAAATTTGTTTTGTTGGTTTTTTGTCTTCCTTTTTTTGTTCGTTGAATTTATTAATTCCGTTTTCTTTGCAATACGTTTCTATAGCTTCTAAAATTTCTTCACCATATTTAGAAACTCTAATTTTACCCATTCCAATAATTTTTAACAAGGCAGATTCAGTTCTTGGAAGCACATCACACATAGCATATAAGGTCTCTTGTGTAAATATTTGAAAATGCGGAATCTTTTCTGCTTTAGAAATTTCGTCTCTTAATTCACGTAGTTTTATTGCTAAAATAGGATCTCGTTTAGAAGACACTTTCTTCTTTTTAGTAGGTTCTGATTTTTGTAAAACTGCTTTTGCTCTTACTTCTAAATATTCTTGAACTTTAAACCCTGAAGTCATTTTTTGAAGTGCAAATAATTTTTCTAATAACTTTTCTTGAAGTGAATCAAACTGTTTTGAAAAATCTTTTTTTACCGCTTTATTATCTGTGGAAAATGAAATAGCATTTAAAGGTTTTAGAATATTACCTTTTGTTTGTGTTACAAAATAAGCTACAGCTTTTATAAAGCGTTCCTGAATTTGAGAGCTATTTTCAGGTAACACATTGTCTTCAGAAATTTGGATAAGTTGATTTTTAAATCCGTTTGAAACTTTCATTAAAGCTACAATTCCATCATCTTTTATGGTTTGTAAATGATCAATAACATCACCCTTAATACTTGTTTTATTTTTGTAAAAAATATCAATTAAACGACTTGTTGGATATAAAAACGGTTGACAATCAAATAATTCTGAAATCAAATTTAATTGAAAATGTTTTTCAGATTCATTTAAAATAGATTCATCAGGATGGTTTTCTTCTACACTTTCATTAAAAACACTTACAGTTCTATCGTTAATAATTGCACTGCTAGTAATTGGTGTTTTTAAAACCAACCCTTCTAAAGATGTACATCTACTTAACGCAACATAGGTTTGCCCGTGTGCAAAAGACGCTTCTGCATCAATCACCGCTTTTTCAAAAGTTAAACCCTGACTTTTATGAATGGTAATTGCCCATGCCAATCGCAAAGGGATTTGCTTAAAAGAACCAATAATATCTTCTTTAATCTCTTTAGTTTCTTCATTGATGGAGTAATTTACATTATCCCACATTTCTCTTTCAGTGACTATTTCGTCAATTTCATTTGGACATTGAACGGTTACACTTTCTCTAGAAATATCAGTAACAATTCCTATTTTTCCGTTAAAATATCTTTTTTCTGGTGAGGAATCATTCTTGATAAACATTACTTGAGCGCCCACTTTTAATTCTAACTTTTCATCATTTGGGAAAGCGTTTTCATTGAACTTCCCAGAAACTTCAGCTTGAAAAAAACTACTTCTATTTTTTAATTTATTCAACTCAGAATCGTTGATTAAAGTTGCTCTTTTATTATGTGTTGTTAACGTAATATACCCTTCTTCTTTACTTGGAGAAAAGTTAGGATTGTAGCGTTCATTTAAAATTTTAGCAGAGACATCTGATAAATTATCGTTTCTAATTTCATTTAAAATTTTAATGAAATTCGCATTTTTCTGACGATAAATATGTTTCAATTCTATAGAAACTACATTTGCTTCTTGATACGCCTTAGAACTAAAAAAGTACACTGTATTGTAGTGTTGTTGTAGTAAATTCCATTCATTTGGTCTCACAACGGGTGCTAATTGTTGCAAATCTCCAATCATTAAAACTTGTGCGCCACCAAATACTTTATTTCTGTTTTTATAACGACGCATTACTTGATCTATACCATCTAATAAATCTGCACGCACCATAGAAATTTCATCAATAATTACTAAATCTAAAGATTTTATAATATCGATTTTTGTCTTACTAAACTTACGTTGTGCATTGGAGGTATTGGCTATCTGATCTGGCAAAATTGGCCCAAAAGGCATTTGAAAAAACGAATGAATTGTAACTCCTTTTGCATTAATTGCCGCAACACCTGTAGGTGCCACAATAACCATTCTTTTTAAAGACTCTTTTTTAATTTGATGTAAAAAAGTAGTTTTTCCTGTACCTGCTTTTCCTGTGACAAAGATATTTCTATCTGTTTTATCAATAAATTGTAAGGCAAGTTCTAATTCAGGATTTTTAGGCATTATAGCTTTTCGATGCAAGGTAAACAATCATAAATAACTTCATAAAAAATAGTGCTAAAAATGAGTAAAGTTATTTAATATTTATCTGTTTTTACCGAATCTATAGCTGTCAGACTGCTGTCGTATGCGTGTCATATTCCCTACCTATTGGTAGCATCGCAATAGAAAAGTGAATCCTTATCTTTGTCTAGTAAATAATATGGAAAAAGTATGACGCCGACAACTATAAATTTAAGAGACCTTAAAAAAATGAGATTGCAACGCCATTGGTCACAGGAGCAATTAGCAGAAATGAGCGGATTAAGTATCAGAACTATTCAACGGATTGAAAATGGTGAAAATGCAGGTTTAGAATCTTTAAAATCTTTAGCAGCTGTTTTTGAAATAGATATTATTGATTCCGATAAAAAGAAAGAAATAGCACAAATTAGAACCGAAGAAGCATACATTCAAAATATAAAAGGATTTTATAAACTTCTTGCCATCGCAATTTTAAGTTTAATAGCTCCTGTTATCCTTGCAATTAATGATGCCTCAAATTGGGGTGTCTTTTTCTGGCTACTCCTTTCTTGGATCGTAATCATAGGAATTTATTCTCTAAATGTTTTTGATTTCCTTGGAGATGAGTGGAAACAAAAATTAATTAATAAGAAATTCAAAAAAGAATAACAAAAAAACCAGGGAAAATTTCAGCGTTTAGATACCTCTTCAACAAAACTCTGCTTTAGTTTGCAATCAAGTTTCTATCAATCTGTAAATTTCTTCGACGCTCTGAAAAGTAAGTACCTGAGATTACTCCTATTTATTTGCCTCTATAAATTTTATAATTTCTTTGTAATTTTTGTTCCATGGAAAAAGAAACTGACGCATCATTGGTACGTGTTTTTTATTCAAGAAATTGATCTTTGCATTTGGTTGAAAAGTTTTCAATTTCTGAACAAAAGATTTATTTTGAGAAATAATCGAAGGATACGTTTTTGTTCCAGTGAACATTAAAAATGGCGGCACTTTTTTAGACAGCCAATAAATAGGGGACGCATCTTTCCAATTATCTTGATTTTTTGTCCAAGTTACATCGTAATTGTGGTTCTTCGTTGGAGGATATTTTTTTAAATAAGAGTTCATATCCAATCCTGCTGCATCATTTAAAATAATCCCTTTAATCATATCTGTATTTTTTAAATACTTAGGGTTTGTACCCACTAGAGCAATCAAGTGACCTCCTGCTGAATGCCCCATTAAAAATATCTGATCGGGATTCCCGTTATATTTTTCAATATTATCGTAAGTCCATTGAATGGCAGCGGCAACTTCTTTCGCCATCGTATCATAATTACCATTAGGACTTAAAGTATAATTAGGAATTACCGTTACCATCTTTTTCTTTCCAAAATTTCGTCCCAAAAAACCATAAATATCTTTATTCCCTGAAGTCCAATAACCACCGTGAATAAAAATAACAACTGGACTTTTTTCAGAGGTTTGCGTCTGAAATACATTTAACTCCGGAAAAGAGGTTGTTAGAGCTTCTGTTTTTTTAAGATAAGAAATATCACTTATTTTTTTGGATGCACAACTTGATACTAAAAAAATACAAAAAAGTAATGTTAGGGTTCTGAAAAAAACGGGAGTTCCTTCTGTTTCTAATGATTTGTTCATTAATTTTATTTTAATTGTGTGTTCATCTTTAAAATACTTTATGACTTTGGCGCCTTAAATAATTTTTTGTAACCATGTAGGAATCGTTACAACTGCTCTTTGATTACTAAATGCTAAAAAACTTTCTTTTCCATGGTAATTTCCCATTCCGCTATTTCTTAAACCACCAAAAGGCAAATTGTGGTTGGTTATGTGCATCAGTGTATCATTAATACAAGCGCCACCAGAGGCAGTTTTAACTAAAACTGCTGCTGCTGTAGCTATCATTAGCCACTATTAATTATTTTTTATGACCTGTAAAATGCTCCATCGTTTTGTAAATTCCTAAGACCTTCCCCGCAAACCAGTCGAACACATTAATAGACATAAAACCTTGCCCTATTCTTGTAAGTCTATACATATATCCTGGAATAGTTACCATTCTTTTCTTTTGCTCCATCGCCTTAATAATTGCAAGTGCAGCAGTTTCTGGTGCTAGAATAGGTATTTTTGATTTTACGCCGTCAAACATTCCTGTATTAATGTAATACGGCATTATCGTTGTGATATTGATGTTCTTTTTTAGCAATTTCATCTCCAAACGCAAACTATCGGACCAACCAATTACCGACCATTTACTTGCTGCATATACCGACATTTTAGGGTTCGAGATTAAACCTCCAGAAGAAGCAATATTACAAATATGACCAGAGTTCTGGTCGAGCATATCATTCAGAAATTCTTTGGTTATGAGCATTGGAGCACTCGCATTAATGTCCATTGTTTTTGAAATATCTAATGTGGTATGTTCATGAAAATATTTTCCTGCAACAATACCTGCATTATTTATCAATACGTCTACTACGCCAATTTCTTTTTTTACTTTTTTAGCTGTTTGTTCAATTTGATTGCTATCAGAAACATCCACAATAAATCCTACAACCGTCCCTTTGCTAGCCAATTCTGAAATAGTTTCATCAATCTTTAATTTATTGATGTCCCAAAGTATCACTTTTGCTCCTCGCTCTAATAGTAAGCGCGCCATAATTTTACCAATCCCAGATGCTCCGCCTGTAATTAGAACTGTTTTATTTGTCATTCGTTGCATGCTAAAAGTTTTAAGTATCATTACTATGAATGTAAAAATAATGACTTTATAGTTTTTTAGCAATAACAAATGTTATCACTTTAAATAACCACTTTTAAATAGCATTTTTAAGGCGACTAAGATGCACGGAACTAATATTTAAATAAGAAGCAATTAAATGTTGTGGAACTCGCTGAAATATATTGGGAAAACTAGCAGTTAAATTATTATATCTCTCTAATGGAGTTTGCGTATACATCGCTTGAATTTTGTCATTAAACATAAAAAAATAATCTTCTGCAATGCGTCTGCCTAACTTTTCACCAAACCTCAACTTCTTATATCCATTTTGAACCATTTCAAGTGACATGACTAAAACCTCTGTATCTTCCATTGCCTGAATTGAATAATTTGAAGGTATTTCTTTTAAAAAACTCTTATAATCAGTAGCAAATGTTTTTTCTAAGGCAAAGTGAAATGTTTTTTCTTCTCCGTTATTATCAACAAAATAAATTCTTAACAAGCCGCTATTTACAAAAAACACCTCTTTACAAATAGTTCCTTCAGAAAGAATGGTTATCTTTTTCTTAAGTGTTTTTACTTGTAACATGGATGAATAGTAAGACCATTCTTCATCGCTAATTTCAATATAACTAGAAATAACTTGCTGTATGTTTTTGAATTGATCGCTCATTTTATGAATCCTAGTTTACCAAACATCCTTTCTTATTGGGCGCTAATTCAGTCGCTTTATTTTATGAGATGTATAAGCGAAGTTATCTTTTTGAAACTTCAGAAACAAATCAAACTATCAAAACAAAAAAATCCCAAGCTAGAAGCTCAGGATTTCAATATTTATAAGTCTATTTATTAGACTACATTTCTAATGCTTTTGTTGGGTTGTTATCCATCAATAATTCCATAGGATTTTCTAATGCTTCTTTAACAGCAACTAAGAAACCAACAGATTCTCTACCATCTACAATTCTATGATCATAAGACAAAGCAACATACATAATAGGTTGTATTTCAACTTGCCCATTTACAGCCATTGGTCTGTTTACAATATTGTGCATTCCTAAGATTCCACTTTGTGGAGGATTTAAAATTGGCGTAGATAACATAGAACCAAAAACACCACCATTTGTAATGGTAAAAGTTCCACCCGTCATTTCATCAATTGTTATTTGTCCATCTCTAGCTCTAATTGCTAAACGTTTTACTTCAGATTCTACACCTCTAAAAGACAAGTTTTCTGCATTTCTAATTACGGGAACCATTAAACCTTTTGGTCCGGAAACTGCAATAGAAATATCTTGAAAATCATTTTTGATTTGGAAATCTCCATCAATCATCGAATTCACATCAGGAAACAATTTTAAAGCTCTTACAACAGCTAACGTGAAGAAAGACATAAATCCTAATCCAACGCCATGTTTTGCTTTAAAATCTTCTTTAAATTGTTTACGCAAATCAAAAATTGGCTGCATGTTTACTTCATTAAAAGTAGTTAACATAGCCGTTTCGCTTTTTACAGCAACCAAACGCTCTGCAACTTTTCTACGCAACATAGACATTTTCTTACGCTCAGTACCTCTAGAACCAGTTGTTGGTTGCGTTCCCATAGAAGGCACCGCTTTTACTGCATCCTCTTTAGTAATTCTACCATCTTTTCCAGATCCACTTATAGTAGTTGCAGAAATTCCTTTTTCAGCTAATACTTTCTTAGCTGCAGGAGAAGCAGTACCAGTAGCATATGTTGCTGCTTTTGGAGCTTCTTTTACGGCAACTTTCTTTTCTTCTTTTGGAGCTTCAGTTTTAGCAGCAGCACCTGCTGGTTTAGCAGCGCTTGTATCAATTAGGCAAACTACTTCACCAACATTAACAGCATCACCTTCCTCAGCTTTTAAAGTGATAATTCCGCTTTCTTCTGCAGGCAATTCTAAAGTTGCTTTGTCAGAATCTACTTCAGCAATAGGTTGATCTTTTTCAACATAATCACCATCTTCTACTAACCACGTTGCAATTTCTACTTCTGTAATTGATTCTCCCGGAGAAGGAACTTTCATTTCTAAAATCATCAGTTCTTATTTTATGTATGCTGAACTAGATTCAGCACCTCAATTTATTAATTTATTCTTTTTTACTATTTGGGCGTTTTAACAGGCTTTCCACTATATCTTTTCTTTTTTTTTGTCATTGTGAAGTTTACTTTTTTGTAAACTGTGGCAATCTCTTAATTATAACAGATTGCTTCGTACCTCGCAATGACGCCTATTTATATAGACAAAGAAAAGGATGTCGTTTCAATCCTTAACGCGCCTACTCATTATCAAAAACACTATCAATAACTGCTTTATGACGTTTTTTAAATCTTGTGCTAGAACCTGCTGCCGGTACTGCATAATATTTACGAGAACGAACAGTTAATTTTACCAACTCAAAACGCTCTAACATAAAACTCCAAGCACCCATGTTTCTAGGCTCTTCTTGTGCCCAAATATATTCTTCAATATTTGGATATCTATCAATTACTTTTTGAATTTTCTCTAAATGTAAAGGGAATAATTGTTCAATTCTAACTAAAGCAACATCATCTCTTTCTAATTTTTCTCTTTCTTCAAGTAAATCATAATAGAATTTACCCATACAGAAAACTAGTTTCTTTACATTTTTAGGGTTTAGTGTATCATCTATAACTTCTTGGAATTCTCCGTTTGCTAAATCTTGAATCGTATTCACCGCTTTTGGATGACGTAATAAACTTTTTGGCGTAAATACAATTAATGGTTTTCTATAATTACGTTTCATTTGTCTACGTAATAAATGATAGAAATTAGCCGGTGTTGTACAGTTTGTAACGGTCATGTTATCTATTGCACATAATTGTAAATAACGCTCTATTCTTGCAGATGAATGCTCAGAACCTTGTCCTTCATAACCATGAGGTAATAAGACTACAATTCCGTTTTGTAATTTCCACTTATCTTCTGCAGCAGAAATGTATTGGTCAAATATAATCTGAGCTCCGTTAGAGAAATCTCCAAACTGAGCTTCCCAAATAGTTAATGTATTAGGGTTTGCCATGGCATAACCATAATCAAAACCTAAGACACCGTATTCAGACAATAACGAGTTATAAATCGTCATTTTCCCTTTACTTTTTGGATTTGTGTTTAATAAATTTATTCTCTCTTCTGTAATTTCATCACGTAAAACAGCGTGTCTATGAGAAAAAGTTCCTCTTTCTACATCTTGTCCAGAAATACGAACATTAAATCCTTCTTCCATTAAACTTCCATAGGCAAGGTTTTCAGCCATTCCCCAATCTAATTTATTGGTCTCAAAAACCATTTTATCTCTACCTTGTAGAATACGTTCTGCTTTTTTAACAAATTTTACATTCTCTGGAACTGTAGAAACTACTTTTGCAATATTTTTTAATCCATCTTCAGAATATTGTGTATTCTCAGTAAGCAACATGGCGTCTAAATCTTGACGCTCATATCCTTTCCAAGTAGATTTCATAAATTCTCTAAGCTTAGAGGTTTTTACTTTCTTAGCTTCTTCAAATTCTCTTTCAAGCATTTGTTTAAACTCAGTAGTAATTTCATTTAAATAAGTGTCATTTATAGAACCCTCAGTTAATAATTGTTCTACATAAATATCTTTTGGATTTTTATGCTTTGCAATTGCTTTGTATAATTTTGGTTGTGTAAAACGAGGTTCATCACCTTCATTATGGCCATATTTTCTATAGCCTAATAAATCGATAAAAATATCCGATTTAAACTTCATTCTAAATTCTAATGCCATTTCCATTGCATGGCAAACAGCTTCTGTATCGTCTGCATTAACGTGTAAAACAGGTGACAAGGTTACTTTAGCAACATCAGTACAATACGTACTAGAACGTGCGTCTAAATAGTTGGTAGTAAACCCAATTTGATTGTTTACAACAATATGAATTGTTCCTCCTGTTTTATAACCATTTAATTTTGCCATTTGAGTTACCTCATAAACAATACCTTGACCTGCAATTGCAGCATCTCCATGAATTATAATAGGTAATATCTTGCTTTCGTCACCCTTGTATTTTCTATCAATCTTAGCTCTTGTAATCCCTTCAACTACCGCTGCAACGGTTTCTAAGTGAGATGGATTTGGAACTAAATTCATTTTAATTTTGTTTCCATCTCTAAAAGTTTTACTTAAAGTTAAACCTAAATGGTATTTTACATCTCCATCAATATCCTCATCTTCAAAATCTTTACCTTCAAATTCACTAAATAAGTCTCTAACAGGTTTTTTAAAAATGTTTACCAATGTATTTAATCTACCTCGATGCGCCATTCCAATAACACATTCTTTTACCCCATAAATTCCTGCAGCATCGCGCAAAGCAACACTAATTCCAGGAATTAAAGCTTCTCCTCCTTCTAAAGAAAAACGTTTTTGACCAACATATTTAGTTTGTAAAAAACTTTCAAAAGTAACTGCTTGGTTTAATTTACCTAAAATATATTTCTTAGCTTCTACAGAATAATTAGGGCGATTATCATTTGTATTCAAACGATTCTGCCACCATTTTAACTTTTCTGGATTACGCATATACATGTATTCTACACCAATAGAATCACAAAAAATACGTTGTAAGTTTTTAATTATTTCAGAAAGTGTTGTTTTACCTAAACCTAAAACTTCACCAGCAGAAAATGTTTTACCTAAATCCTCTTTAGATAATCCAAAATTTTCTATGTCTAAAGTTGGCTTGTATTGTCTTCTATCTCTAACTGGGTTTGTTTCAGTAAACAAGTGCCCACGGGTTCTATACCCGTTTATAAGATCTACAACCAGAAATTCTTTTTTTACTTCTTCAGGAATTTCTGTAGAAACATCCTCATCTTTAAAAGAATAGTTTTCATTGGCTAAATCATACCCTTGAAAAAAACTTCTCCAACTAGGTTCAACCGAATCTGGATTAACTAAATACTGGTCGTATAAATCGGCGATAAAGCCTGTGTGTGCTGCGTTTAAGAACGAAAATTTGTCCATATAATAGTTTGCGCTTAAGATCTAAGCATATTCTAAAGGCAAAAATACAATAATTTGAAATTTAAAGAAGAATTTATCTTTATTATATAAAAAAATAAAAAAAATTACAAAAACACTTGGACATGTCTTAAAAAGATTTATATTTGCACTCGCTAAACACAAAACGTGTAGCAAACTCCTCTTTAGCTCAGTTGGTTAGAGCATCTGACTGTTAATCAGAGGGTCCAAGGTTCGAGTCCTTGAAGAGGAGCTAAGTTCATTTACATTGACTGCGAAAGTAGCTCAGGGGTAGAGCATCACCTTGCCAAGGTGGGGGTCGCGGGTTCAAATCCCGTCTTTCGCTCTATTGTAAAACAAATTACCAATGCTGAAGTGGTGGAATTGGTAGACACGCTGGACTTAAAATCCAGTGGTCAGTAATGGCCGTGCGGGTTCAAGTCCCGCCTTCAGTACTAAAACCGTAACATTTATTTGTTACGGTTTTTTTTTGTTTTACACTATTTCACACAAAAAAAGAGAGCTGAAAATTAATTTAGCTCTCTTTGATACAATTCATAAATCCCCCAACGTATGATTGTCTTAATATAAAATTAATTCAACTTTAATTTGTAATAATGATTATCACATTACAAATAAACAAAAAGGTATAACTCTCTTGCTTAATAATTCGATTAGTGAACTGTAAGTTTCGGTGAATGGTTACTTTTACCCGTTAACTAGATTATTTAAGGTAATTAACTAAGTTTAAAGTAAGTTTGATCACTTCATAAACTCACTTTTATTAAATCTACTAACAGGAGTAACATTTTTCTTAAAAAGAACACTATTATATTCTCAGAAATATTAATTATAAGCCAACCATGCACTCTTAAAAATAGTGATGGAGGAATTTTTTATCTATTTTTTAATGTAGAATGAATTATGTAAATCTTTTTTTTAAATTTTATTATTATCTCCTTTTGATTCAATTAAAAAAAAATGAAAGGTTTTTCATCATCACTTAAAAGCAGCGAAATTGAATTCATTTTATAAATAATTAAATTATAGGGAGCATACAAAACTGAAGTAAGAAAATCTAAAAAATACACTTGCTAGCTTACCTGCATATAAAGCAGGGTAAGTCATTGATAAAAATAGGTGAATAGTTTTTATATGTTGATTTGTCTATCTATTTGTTGATCTAAAGAAATAAAGGTTTCTGTTCTAGAAACCCCTTTAATATTTTGAATATCCTTATTTAAAAGGCTCATTAAATCTTCATTATTTTTACACATAACTTTAATAAAAATAGCATAATTACCTGTAGTATAATGGCTTTCTACAACTTCTGGAATATCTTTTAGCCTTTTTATTGCTGATGAATATTGACTTGATGAATCTAAAAAAACACCTACAAAAGCTGTTGTTGTATATCCTAAAGATTTTGGGTTGATAATCATTTTATACCCATCTATTAAATCAGATTTTTCTAATTTTCTTAATCTTTGATGAATTGCAGCTCCAGAAATACCAACTTCCCTTGCAATACTAAGCACAGGTGTTCTTGCATCTTTTACCAACCTTTTTATAATTATTTTATCAATTCCGTCTATTTTCATTTTAACTATATTTACTATAAAGATAAAAAAAATAGAGAATACAAATTGTATTCTCTATTTTCATTTATTATTAATAACTAAATATTAAGATATTATTTCATTTTGAAATCTTCCATAAATTTAGTTGTATAGTTTCCCGCAACATAATCTGGGTGCTCCATTAGTTCTCTATGAAAAGGAATTGTTGTTTTAACACCTTCAATTACAAATTCATCTAAAGCACGTTTCATTTTATTAATTGCTTCTTCTCTTGTTTGCGCTGTAACAATTAATTTAGCAATCATAGAATCATAATTTGAAGGAATCGTATACCCTGCATAAACATGTGTATCTATTCTTACCCCATGGCCTCCAGGAGCATGAAAAGTTGTAATCTTTCCAGGAGCTGGTCTAAAGTTATTATAAGGATCTTCGGCATTAATTCTACATTCTATGGCGTGCATTTTTGGAAAATAATTTTTACCCGAAATTGGCACACCTGCAGCAACTAAAATTTGCTCTCTAATTAAATCGTAATCTATTACTTCTTCTGTAATTGGATGCTCTACTTGAATACGAGTATTCATTTCCATAAAATAGAAGTTTCTATGTTTATCAACTAAAAACTCTACAGTACCTGCACCTTCATATTTAATGAATTCTGCTGCTTTTACTGCTGCAATACCCATCTTTTTTCTTAATTGATCTGTCATAAAAGGAGAAGGAGTTTCTTCTGTTAACTTTTGATGACGACGCTGAACAGAACAATCTCTTTCTGATAAATGACAAGCCTTTCCATAAGAATCTCCAACAATTTGAATTTCTATATGTCTAGGTTCTTCAATTAATTTTTCCAAATACATTCCATCATTACCAAAAGCTGCTTTTGCTTCTTGACGAGCAGAATCCCAAGCATCTCTTAGGTCTTCTTTCTTCCAAACAGCACGCATACCTTTACCTCCACCTCCGGCAGTAGCTTTTAGCATTACAGGATATCCTGATTCTTGTGCTAATATCTCACATTCTTCAAAATCTTTCATGATTCCTTCTGAACCTGGTATACATGGAACTCCTGCAGAAATCATAGTAGATTTCGCTGAAGCCTTATCCCCCATCTTATCTATCATTTCTCCAGTAGCGCCAATAAATTTAATATTATGCTCTTCACATAATTTAGAAAATTTGGCGTTTTCTGATAAAAATCCATATCCTGGATGAATTGCATCTGCATTGGTAATTTCTGCACTAGCAATAATATTAGACATTTTTAAATAAGACTCTGAACTGGGTGCAGGCCCAATACAAACTGCTTCATCAGCAAACCTTACGTGTAAACTTTCTGCATCTGCAGTAGAATAAACAGCTACGGTTTTAATGCCCATTTCTTTACAGGTTCTAATAACTCTTAGAGCAATTTCACCTCTGTTGGCAATTAATATTTTTTTAAACATAATCGTATACTTTTCAACAATTCAAAAAACAAATTTGTCATAAAAATGAATAAAATTTGGAAATTGAAAATTGGATTAATATTAAGATGGATCTACTAAAAATAGTGGCTGATCAAATTCTACTGGAGTAGAATCTTCTACTAAAACTTTTACGATTTTACCAGAAATTTCTGATTCAATTTCATTAAAAAGCTTCATTGCTTCAATTACACAAACAGTGTCTCCAACACTTACTTCTGTACCAACTTCTGCAAAATTTGGCTTATCTGGAGATGGTTTTCTATAAAAAGTTCCAATAATTGGAGACTTTATAGTAATAAAATGAGAGTCTTCACTCTCTGTTTTTACTGGAGTAACAGCTTCTGCGGCAGTTGGAGCTGTCATTTGTGGCATATTTGCCATAGGAGCAGCTTGTACAATAGTAGTTTCAGTTTTTCCTGAACCTGTTTTAATAGTGATTTTTACATCTTCCATTTCTAACTTTACCTCGCTCGCACCAGATTTAGCTACAAATTTTATAAGATTTTGAATTTCTTTAATATCCATTTTTCTTATTATTTAGTTGTTTGGTTTAATGATTTATGAGTTGTACGCCCATTTTAAGTAGATAGCTCCCCATGTGAAGCCTCCACCAAATGCAGCAAAAATTAAATTATCTCCTTTTTTTAATTGATCTTCGTAATCTGCTAATAAAAGAGGCAATGTTGCAGAAGTAGTATTTCCATACTTATGAATATTCATCATTACTTTTTCTGATGAAACGCCAACTCTTTTTGCAGTTGCTTCAATAATTCTTTTATTTGCTTGATGCGCTACTAGCCATTGAATATCTTTTTCTTCTAACCCATTTCTAGTAAGCATCTTTTCAGCTACATCTGCCATGTTAGAAACAGCATATTTAAATACTGTTTTTCCTTCTTGATAAACAAAATGCTTATTCTGTGCCACCGTTTCTGCCGTTGTTGGCATTATAGATCCTCCTGCCTCTATTCTAAGGAAATCTCTTCCAATAGAATCACTTCGTAGGTATTCATCTTGTAAGCCTAACCCTTCATTATTTGGTTCAAAGAGTGCAGCACCCGCGCCATCACCAAAAATAATACACGTTGCTCTGTCTTTATAATCTATAATCGAAGACATTTTATCTGCTCCAATTAATAGCACTTTTTTATACCTACCAGACTCTATGTAGCTTGCTGCAGTAGACATTCCGAATAAAAAACTAGAACATGCTGCTTGCAAATCATACCCAAATGCATTTACTGCCCCAATTTCTGTAGCTACGTATGCAGCTGTAGATGCTATTGGTAAATCTGGTGTAGCCGTTCCTACAATTACCAAATCTATTTCTTCTGGATTTGTATTTGATTTTTGCAATAAGTCTTGAGCCGCTTTTATAGCCATATAAGAAGTACCTAAACCCTCTCCTTTAAGAATTCTTCTTTCTTTAATTCCTGTTCTGGTAGTTATCCACTCATCATTAGTGTCTACATAGGCTTCTAACTCTTTATTAGTTAAAACATATTCAGGAACATACTTCCCTACTGCTGAAATTGCTGCAGTTATTTTAGTCATAATTCTTGTTTATTATCCTAATATTAAGGAAATTCAAAGTAATGAAAATTATTCCACTTTTTGACTTAAAAGTTATCAAAAACAATTTTTTTTACTTTAAAAACGCAAAAAAACCCTCAGAAATGAGGGTTTTTTAAGTATTTTAAAAATGTTTTATGCTTCAGTTGTAGCAGATTCTAATACGATCTGTCCTCTGTAGTATAATTTACCTTCATGCCAGTGAGCTCTGTGATATAAATGCGCTTCTCCAGTTGTTGGATCAGTTGCAATTTGTTGATACGAAGCTTTGTAATGTGTTCTCCTTTTATCTCTTCTTGTTTTGGATATTTTTCTTTTAGGATGTGCCATTTTATGTCTTTTTTTCTGTTATTAAATTCTTTAATTTATCCCACCTTGGGTCTGTTTCTTCAACAGTTTTTACTTCTTTTATTTCTAATTCTTTTAATTTATCTAAAGTTTCAGATTCCATTGTTCCATCTAATACTTTTGGATGCACTCTTCTTGACGGTTGCCCCAACACAATCATTTCATAAATAAACTGTGCAACATTTAGCTGAAAAGCTTCATGTGGTAAAACTATAATCTCTTCATTTTCATCATTATATTCTGGACCAAACTTAATAACTAGCGGCATAACCGATGCTATTTCTTGATCATAGAATTCACTAGTTACATCACAAGGAACGTTAATGGTTCCAGAAGCTGTAAAATTAAGTTCAAAATGAGTACTTTTTTTTACAAATTCTAATGTAACATCTAATGATGAATTTTCAAATTCGTCGTAATTATATGTCTTAAAGAACGTATTATCAATTTCATATTGAAATAAATGTTTTCCTTCTTTTAATCCTACAAATGGTATGTTGAATTGTTTCAAGTCTTTCATTATCAAACATCAATTGAGCGGGCAAAGATATAAAAAATTGCTTTCATACAATGTTTTATATTAAAAAAATTTTACACCCGAAAACTACTTAATCAAAAGTGGGTTTTTAGTTAAACTTTTATATTCTTTTCTTGTTTTAAAAATCTGTAATGCAGTAAACAAAGCTTCATTAAAGGATGAAGCGTTTGCCATATTTTTTCCAGCAATATCAAAACCTGTTCCATGGTCTGGAGAAGTTCTAATATCACTTAATCCTGCAGTAAAATTAACACCACTCCCAAAAGAAAGTGCTTTAAATGGCGCTAAACCTTGATCATGATAGGTTGCTAAAACGCCATCAAATTGCTTATATGTTTCAGAACCAAAAAATCCATCTGCAGCATAAGGTCCATAAACCAATTTACCTGTTTCTTTTATTTCTTGAATAGTTGGTCTTATAATTTCATCATCTTCTTTACCTATAACTCCTTTATCTCCACAATGTGGATTTAGTGCTAAAACTGCTATTTTTGGTTTACTAATACCAAAATCTTGTACTAAAGAAGTATACATTGTACTTACTTTCTCTTTAATTAATTTTGGAGTTATAGATTCTGCTACTTTAGAAATAGGAATATGTCCAGTAATTAAACCTATTCGTAATTTATCTGTCATTAGAATCATTAGACTTTTTCCTTCTAAATTAGCTTCTAAATATTCTGTATGACCAGGAAAATTAAAATCTTCTGATTGAATTGTCTCTTTATTTATAGGAGCAGTTAATAAAACATCAACAGTCTTTTCTTTTAAATGTTTTACTGCTAATGCCAAAGATTTTGCTGCATATTCTCCAGAAACCTTTGTTGCTTTCCCTAATTCAACAGAAACCTCTTCTTTCCAAATATTTAGTAAATTTATTTTAGCATGATTTACCTGACTTATAGATGTAATTCCATGTATGGGAACATCTAGGTTTAATGCTTTTTTATGATACGAAACTACTTTTGTAGCTCCAAAAAGAACAGGAGTACAAAAATCTAACATTCTTTTATCTTGAAAAGTTTTTAGAATTACCTCTATCCCAATTCCATTTAAATCTCCAATTGAAATTCCAACTATAATTTTATCAGATTTATCCATAGTAATTCTTGTAATATTAGTATTTTTGGTTTCTACAAAAGTAACCAAAATTTACTGATATGTTTACCGGAATCATTGAAACACTTGGAACAGTAACTAATATTGTTAAAGAACAAGAAAACATTCATTTAACTGTTAAAAGTACTATTACAAAAGAATTAAAAATAGACCAAAGCGTTGCTCATAATGGCGTTTGCCTAACAGTTATTAATATTAATGAAAATGAATATACTGTTACTGCCATTAAAGAAACATTAAGTAAAACTACTATTGGTTCTTTAAAAGTTTCGTCTGCAATAAATTTAGAACGCGCAATGAAACTTGGAGACAGATTAGATGGCCATATGGTGCAAGGCCATGTAGATGAAACAGGAACTTGTGTGAAAATTAAAAGAGAACAAGGAAGTACTGTTTATACTTTTTCTTATCATTCTGATAAAAATAATATTACTATAGAAAAAGGTTCTATTACTGTTAATGGCGTAAGTTTAACCGTTGTAAACTCTAAAAAGAATGAGTTTAGTGTAGCTATAATACCTTATACCTTTGATAATACTATTTTTAAAAATATGGAATTGGAAGATTCTGTGAATTTAGAATTTGATGTAATTGGAAAATATGTTAGCAGATTAAATAATTACTAAATCTTACTTTTTTATTTTTCTTACCCCATAAATTAATCCAGAAACAAGTAAAAAAAATAGTCCTCCATCAATTGGCAAGCCCGGTGGCGGTGGCGGTGGCACAGGTGGTGGTACTATCTGACCATTCAGAATACATGTTAAAAACAACGCTATTGCTAACGTGAAAAACTTTGTTTTCTTTATTTTATATCCCACCAGATTAAAATTTTGAAATCTTTATACTTAGACAATTATTATTTTTTTAAAATAAAAGGATTCCACTTGGACTCGAACCAAGGACCCTCTAATTATGAGTCAGTAACTTTTAAATTACCGATTGTTTCATTTGTTTGCAAAACACTAAAAATAAACAAATTAAACTTACTCCTTTGTTTCCTTTCTTTGTTATTTTCAACTAAAATGTTTAACCTATGTTTGACCAAAAAATTTAAACACTTTAATTTTAATGTCTCTTCTACTCTTGTAATATTTAAACTAAAAGCTTTACTATTATTTTCAAAAGTAGTTTGCAAATTTAAATAATTATTTAATTTTAGTCTAAATTTTTTTTATTTTTTATTCAGTATATTTCGAATATCAATTCTAAAGTCACTGACTATCACTTTGAAAATACCTCTTTTCTAAAAAGGAAAATCATTTTCTTCTTCATCTAAGAAACGAACAGGTGTTACTTCTGGTAATTTTACTGATGCAGGTTCTTTAGTATTTAAAAGCGCTATTCTCTAACCTTGGATAGCATTAAAATACTTTGCTATACCTTCTGGATTTACCCACGCTCTACCCTTAAATTGAGATTTATTTTCACCTCTTGTCCTACTGTGTAGTCAATAAGCAAATCACCTTTATCTTGAATAAACTCCACTAAAATATGTTGTGGGTACTGCTCTTCTGTAGTAATTACAACTTCTCACTTTCTAAAACCATTACTACCTATGTTTTGAGTTTTGTTTAATACTTTTATAATACCAACCTCAATATTACTAGACATTTCTAATATTTCTAAAAACTTTTCATATAAAATCTGAGTCCTTTTAAAAAAAAACCATAGTATTTACAACTACTATGGTTTTTGGACTTTTAAAAGAAGTCTATGATTCTAATCAACAAAATAAATACTTCGATAAGCAGGATATGATGGTGAATTTTTATAAATCGGCTGCTTTCCAAGTGACTATTATAATACCCCTTAAGCTTAAAAAGAAAAAAGACACCCATTTAACTAAGCCATAAAAACAAGTTTCCACCAAGGTTTTTTAGTGATGTTTATCATAACCATAACCGTAGCCGTATCCATAGCCATAACCTTTTTCTAAATTAACGTCATTTAGCAATACGGCCATATTTGGCAAACGTTTTTGTTCGTACATTTTTTCTGGAATTTCCAAAAACCTTTTGTCTAAAAAATCAACTCGTATTACATATAAACATAAGTCAGCATACTCACTTAGCAGCAAGGTATCTGTGACCATTTTTATAGGAGCTGTATCTACAATCACAAAATCATAGTTGGCTTTTCCATAGGCCATCACTTCCTCAAAACGACCATTCATAAACAATTCAGAGGGGTTTGGAGGTACTGCACCTGAACTTAAAACATCAAAATTACCGGTTGGATAATGTTTAACGATATCCTTCATTTTTAAGGTGTCATCCATTAAAAAATGTGTCAGTCCTTTACCAAAGTCAACATCTAAATATTCATTAAATTTTGGTTTTCGAACATCAGCTCCAATTAACAATACTTTTTTATTTGATAATGCCAATACGGTGGCAAGATTCAATGAAATAAATGTTTTTCCTTCTGCGCCTATTGTAGAAGTTATAAATATCGTCTTAGCACCTTCTTTTACACCAGAAAGCATAAAATAAATATTGGTTCGCAGCATTCTGAATGATTCAGCAATATTGTCTTTATCATTTTCATGGATCACTATTTTATTTTCTGATTTCGAATGCGGTATCTCCCCCACAACGGGTGCTCTTACAATTTCTTCCACATCTTTGCTGCTATGTATTTTATTATCCAATAAAAACATAAGGTACAGTAATGCAAATGGAATGACCAATCCTAAAAGTAAGGCTCCCAGATAGACAATTTTTCTTTTAGGACTTATAGGAGTGTCACTTCCGTTGGCAGTATCAATTACTTTAGCATTTGGCACTGTAACTGCCAATGAAATGGCATTTTCTTCACGCTTTTGCAATAAATACAGGTATAAGGTTTCTATAATTTGTTGCTGACGTTGTATGTCTCTAAACTGCCTTTCCTGTTTGGGAACAGCGGTAATTTTTGAATTCATTTTGTACTCATCATTCACAGCATCTTTTAAAGCGATGCGCAAGCTCGATTTTAAATTTACCAGACCTTGAGAAATACTTCCTCTCAGCTGATTTAACTGATCATTTAAAGTAACGATTACAGGGTGTTTTTCACTAGAGCTTTTTAAAATTCGATTGCGTTCCAGCAACAATTCATTATATTTTGCGCTGTTTGAATTAACGGCGCCATCGCTTAGCCCTAAATTTGCAGGAATTAACTCCTCTGTATTATTGGCAACATATTCTGAAACATAAGCTGCCAGTTTTAACTGGGTATTTAAATCAACAATTTTCTTTTCCAGTTGTGCATTGCTTTCTAAAACCAACGTAGCTTCAGAACTAATATCCGTTAAATTATTAGAGGTCTTGAATTCCTCAACGCCTTTGTCTACCCCTGATAAATCTTTCTCAATAACCGTCAATCGTTCATTTATAAAGGTATTGGTGTTATTACCTATCAAACTTTTATCTTCCACCGCATCTTTATTGTATTGTCGAACCAAATTATTTAAGATCTCCTGGGCTTTCAATTTAATTGGTGACTTTAAACTTAATTCAATCAAGCTTGATTTTTGGTACAACAATTCTACCTGAAGATTATTTCTTAAACCACCGGCAACACTTTTTAAAGGAGAAATTTGAACAATGATCTCGTCTTCTGTATTTATGGCATTAATAGCTTTAGGTGTTATGGTAATATCCCCAAAGTTTGTAGCAATGTTTTCACCAAAAACATGTTCCTTACTATTATTTCCTTCAATGTCTTTTAGGGTAAAATGAGTTGAAGAAATGGCCTGAATGGTAAATGCTGTATCTCGGTTGTAAAACAAGGAATCTTTTGAAAAAAAATTAATTTTAAATGGAATATCATTTTTATACAATTCAATTTCGCGAACCCTTCCTTTCTTATAGTAAGGGATATTTATTCCCAATTCTTTTACCACGCGCTCCATCAAGCTGCGCGACTTTAACAAACCGATCTCATTCTCAATTGATTTCTTTTTGCCACCCATCAATCCTAAATCTTCAAAAGCTGACAATTCTGATGAAATACCTCCGGCATTTTCGTCATCAATTAAAATAGTAGTTGCAACGGCATACTGGTTTGGTGTATATTTCAAATAGGTATAAGCACCTGCTAAAGCCAGTAAAACACACAACAAAAACCATTTCCAGTGGTATACATATTTTTCAATCTTCTCACGATAATTAACAGATTCTTCTTCAAGAAACATATCATTTAAGGGGTTCTCATTTTGCATAATTGGTTGTTTTTTAACGGGTAAGTAAAGCTAATAAAGTGATTAATAGGGAAACTGATGAAACAATAATGCTGGTGTTGGTGCCTACTGCCGAGGAGTTGATCTTTGTTTTATTGGGTTCTACATAAATCACATCGTTTTGAGCCAAATAGTAATAGGGTGAATTAAATAATTTTTTATTGGTTAAGTCCATCGTAATAAAGGCTCTTTTACCTTCTTGCTCTCTAATAAGCAGCACTGTACTTCTTTTTCCCTGTATGTTTAAGTCACCTGCCAGGCCAAGCGCTTCTACAATGGTGATTCGTTCGTTAGGTATTGTATACGTTCCAGGGGATTTTACTTCACCCATGACCGTTACTTTAAAATTAATTAACCGAATATTTACAATGGGGTTTACCAAATAAGCACCTAAGGTACTTGTTAAATTTTGAGTGACTTGTTTGGTGGTAAATCCTGCTACTTTTATAGGGCCTACCACAGGAAAATTGATTTCGCCTTCGCTATCCACCAAATAATTTAATGGTTTAGCATTGTTGGTTCTGGTTCCTGGTGTTTCATATAAATTAAAAGTGACTGCTGCTTCTGCCTCTAGAGCGGAAACATTGATGCTTAATAAATCCCCGGACTGAATTATAGGTTCAAAATTCAGTATGGCTTCATTGACTTGCACAGTTTCATTATCTTGAAAATAAACCATTTTTTTTGATGATACACAAGAGGTTAATAGCCACATAACTAACAAAAAGGCACTATATATTTGAGTCTTCATTTTATATATTGAGGATTTTAATTATTTAATTTTTCCAAAGTAAAATTATTCGAAATAAGATTAGGAATTATTTCTCTTAATTTTTAATACTGATTGTTTAAAATATTATTGAACGTTTAGATTGTATAAGGTTTTTATTTTATGACTATGCGATTCAACTTTAAGACATTGAAAATCATATTTTTTAATGGTCGGTAAAGATAGTTTTTTACCATCTACCAGGAATGATTCTTCTTTTTTTATAAGATATGTAAACTTATAGTGCCATGGTAATTTCTAATGAATATAACATTCCATTTTAAGTTTTTATGAAGATCGCTTACTGTTTTTAAAAAGATCTTTCATGAACTAACTGCTGCGTGCCCTCTTTATAAAAATATTATAAAAAGCTTTAAAAAAATAGTTAACATTGGTCCTAACCGGATTCTTTTCATATGCTTCAAAATAGCGCATTTCCGAGGTCATAATTTCATTTAAATTTTTAGGCATGTCGACATAATAGGGTGGTACAAGTCCTACTTTATGTTGTTTGCGTTTATTTTGTAATTCTGAAGAGTATAAACTAAAATAGTGGGGACTCAACGGTCGTACCCCAACCAATTTCATATCTCCTTTTAAAAAATTAAGTAGCATGGGTAATTCATCCAACCAAAACTTTCTAAATATTTTGCCCTCTGTAGAAATTCTAAAATCATTATTAAACTTACCACCTTCTTTTAAACTGTTATGTTGGTGAATGTATTGCTGTAAATATTCTGAATAAGGATACATGGTTCTTAATTTATATACATTAAATAGTTTACCATTTTTACCCACACGTTTTAGTCTGATTAAAGGTCCATAACTTGCATGATGGTCAAATACGGGTGTCTTAATCTTACGTGCTACAAAATATAGTTTGTTATTTATTACTTGCTCTGCTAAAATCTCAAAACCACATGAATATAAACGACCCAAGACTTCTGAACGATGAAGTACTCTATTTCGACCTTTTGTAATAAAAAAGTACATCTTTTTAGTTATGGGTAACTTTGGAAAAATACGCATAAACAATACGTCAGCAACGTAATATATCCAACTTAAAGGTTTCTTGTATTTACTTAAAATAGTTTTACGTCGTAAAGCATAGGTTTGTACACAGTTAACGTATAAACCTCCATCACTAAGTTTACTATTGATGAGCTCTAAAAATTTGTTGATATAACGTGCATCATTAATCTTATTTAAATTAATAATTTGCTTATGATCATCGTTAGTTAATTTACTAATATTAAAAGAATTCGTTGTTGCCGTTGTAAAGCTATTGGTTTCAGAAAGATTAACATGCTTTTCTAAAAACTCGTAAACAGCTGAGCCTACTTCTTCAATTATATTTTGTTTTAGACTGCTTTCATACTTAGGAAAACTATTGAGCTGAGGCCGTACGATCTTCTGATTGAATGATTCATAAAACGCTGTGGATTCTTCTAATACTAACATATTGTGGGGGATTTGTTAAATTTGAATAAAAAGAGAAAGGTTAATGATTTAAATGCTGCCTTATTAATTGGAAAATGGGTTGCTTAGCAACAGGAATAATAAAATTCTTGTGTATATCCAATTCAATCGCATTAATTACTATTTTTTATGGTTTTTAAACCGCAAAGACATCTGATTTTTTTTTAATGCTTTTTTGATTTTTTTTTTGATTGTCTAATAGTTTTTGACAAATAAATTCAGCGGCGTGACCATCACCATATATGGATGGGAATTCAAAAGTTTGATACAAAAGTAAATTTACAGCTTCTTTTATTTTCTTTTTCTCTGCATCCACCAATATACCTGTTCCTGCTTCTATAATTTCTACCCACTCCGTTTCGGGTCGAAGAATAATACAAGGTTTATGGAAATAATAGGCTTCTTTTTGAACACCACCTGAATCCGTTATAATTAATTGTGCATTTTTTTCTAAGGCAATCATCTCTAAAAAGGAAACTGGCTGAATAATTTGGATATTCGTATTGGCATTTACTCGTTCCTTTAATTCTGAAGGAAGGGTTTCCATTTTCTTTTTGGTGCGCGGATGAAGCGGCAAAACCACCTTAATTTTCTTTTCCAATGCAATTTCTAGCAAGGCTTCAAAAATGTCTTGCAGGCGTAATGGATTATCCGTATTGTGATCCCGATGAATGGTAGCGAGAATAAAGTGCTTGTTTGTCAAATTCAATTCTGAAAGAATGCTTGTTTTTTCTTCTGCCATATCTGCAAAAAACAAAGAATTATCATACATCACATCTCCACAATGAAAGATACCTGGCTTATCTACTGTAAAAGGCCCTTCATTTTCTTTAAAACCTTCGTTTAAAAGATTTTGATATCCCGTTTTTGTTGGTGTAAATAAAAGCGTACTCACATGATCACATAAAATACGGTTTACTTCTTCTGGCATCCTTTTATTAAAAGAACGTAAACCTGCTTCAATGTGCACAATTGATATATGTATTTTAGAGGCTGCAATGGCACCAGCAAGTGTTGAATTTGTATCGCCATATAAAATAATATAATCTGGCTTTTCTATTTCCAATATCTCTTCTATCCCACTTATCATTTGCGCTGTTTGCAGTCCATGCGAAGCGGAGCCTACTTCCAGATTATAATTCGGTTCGGGGATGCCCATTTCATCAAAAAAAACTTGCGACATATTGGTATCATAATGCTGTCCTGTATGCACAATCACTTCCTGTATTGATGCAATAAAGTGTTTCTTTATGGCACGCGATAAAGCTGCTGCTTTAATAATTTGTGGACGAGCGCCAATAATAGTGAGTATTTTCATTTAGATAAAAAGGTAATGTGTGATTTATTTAATATTATTTAAACCGATTCTGATAACCTAGGTTTTCTTTCATTGTATGTACGCTCTTTGGATAATTCTCAATAAACCAAACTAGAAATGCTGTGACATCAATTTTATCCGCTAACATTTTTACCTTGCGGGATTTAAACTCTTCCCATAAGTTGTCCATGGCAAGCAATTCTTCCAATTTGGAAATTAAACGCTCAGGATGTTCCGGATTGATTCCATAGGTCAGGCCATATTGATGTTCTAATTCTTCCAAAACCGAAATCCGACCAGAAAAACTACTGTATCTTAAAGAAGGTACACCCAACACAGCTGCTTCAACGCTCATACTTTGGCTGTCGCAGATTAAAAGCGAAGCAAATGACAAAACCTGATGCATATCTTTCGGATTGATTTTTAAAAGATATTGCTTGTACTTATCATCAAGGGTGTCTTCCGAAGAAATATAAACTTGCATTGATTTACGCTCAATAATGGATATCAGCTTTTCTAAAAAATCGTAACTAATTCCTTTTATTCCAAAATCATGATGAGCCGTTAATTTCGCTAAACGGATAATTACATAATCCTTCTTCAGCTTATATTCTCCTACAATTTTATTATCTAGTCTAAAAATATTGGGATGCAAATAACCTAATTTCATATAGCCAGCATAGCCAACTTTTTTATTATCCCATTTTCCAACTGTACATACTTCAGGGCATAAAATTGTTTGAGTAAAAGGATAGGAAAGATCTCCAAGTGTTTTAATGACTGCGTAATCATCTTCTGTTATCGTTATCCGATTGATATTCAATAACTTTCCTATTTGAGCTATGGAAGCATCTGTACCGATAACTAAATCGGGTTTAAATCTCAAAAAAATTGGTAATAATAATAAATTTCGTTTTAGTAAGCTATAGGCAATAGCAAACTTTGTTTTTCCCCGCTCTTGTGGAAGAATATTTGTGTATTCAAAGCCATCCTGAGACAATAAATTCTCTAAGACGTCTTTGGTTTTAATTAAAATTTTGATTTGATGCTTGGCAACAAGCAATCTCTTTATTGTTTCACGTAAAAACAAATATTGGGCGGGATGCCCAAAATAAAATATAATTTTCATTTAACTAATTTTCTTTTCTATAACATTAAGATATAAATTAATTATTTTTTGGGAAATTTCATTTGATTTTAGGTGTTTTACATCTTCACGTCCCTTTGTATCCAATTTATGATTTACAGCTTTTTTTATTTTAATCATTATGTCTTTAGGGTCAAAACTCGAAATATAGCAGCCTTCTGTTTTTCCAATAAGATTATTAATATCACCAACATCAGTGGAAACAATTGGACGGTTGCAAGCCATTGCTTCTTTAATAACGTTGGGGCTACCTTCCCATAAGCTTGTTAATAAAACTACATCGGCAGCGTTAAAATAAAAAGGTAATTGTACATTGGGAACTTCGTTTAAAAAATGTAAATCAATATCGGATCTATTTAATAAATCAAAAGCATCCTTTGCCAATTTAAAATTCTTTACGTAACGCTCTGGATTTGCTGCAAATAACACGTGCTTTTTAGTGGTGTCCCACCCTGTTTCTATCAAAGAAATTTTTCCATCAATAGGCAGAAATCTATCAAAATCAACGCCATTTGGAATTATCTCCACCTCTTTTATTCCAAGTGAAAGTTTCATATCTTCACTCTTTACAATTATTTTTGCCCATGAAAACTTATTGAATAATTTTATAAAAAGCTTGAAATATTTTTTAGATTTCACATCGCTTCCCATTAAAGAAACCACTAATGGTTTTGCGCCTGACAAAGTTGCAACAAAAGCAGATAAGGAGTAGTGGGCATGAATAATATCAAATTTATTGTCCTTTATAAATTTTTGTAATTTAGGTATTGCTTTTAGATACCCTCTTATTCCTTTTCCCTTTATTGTAAAATAGGTAACAGAAACTCCCTGATTTTGTAAAGAAGCACCTTGATTTAATATGATTGGTGATATACCATTTGCCGAATTACCACTGCTTACAAATAAGACTTTCATGTTTACCTAGCTTTTAAATTACTATATAAATCATAAGAAAAAAGACTATTTGATCCGTTTCGAATTTAGGTCTTCCAGGAAAGAAAAATAATATTGAAAAAAAAACAATAATATCCTGAAGTATTCTATGAGATACAACTTGGGCACTTTTAGTTAATAATTGTTTTCTTGTTTTTATCAAAACGGCCATAAAATAGAACAAAATGTATAGTGGATTAAAAAACATCAAACCAAAACTATGAATCAATATAATTATTGTCCATTCTTCACGAATAAGTTTAGGAAAAAATGAAGGGTTTAGAAGATGCCTTCGTATCATTAGTCCTTTATAATTAAATGATCCATTAAAAATCATTTCCCACATTCGCTTACTATCTTTGTACGGTATGGTATGGTGCAGACCAAACACTTCAGCCTTTCTAATTCCCTTTATCCCATTTTTTGCCATTCGTAGAGACAAATCCCTATCTTGGGTTCTTTTCAACCGTACATTCATCCCCTTAAAATGATTCCAAGTTTCTTTTTCAATTATAAAAATACCACCACCGACAGTTGTTACTTTTTGGTCATTTATTACCGTTTTGTAACTTCTGGGCGTTTGACTAACGTATTTCCAATCTTGAGTATAATTTACATCATCAAGAAAACCCACAACATAACTAAATTTTAATCTGGAATCTGCATTTAAAATGATCTTCAAATCAAAAGGTTTCAATTCAATGTCTCCATCCATAAAGAATAAAACTTCCCCGGATGCAGCCTTGGCGGCCAAATTTCTAGCAATTGCAGCATTCATACTGCCGCTTATTTTAAAAATCTTATTGGCCTGATGATCTTTAGCTATTTCTATGCTGTTATCGCTTGAATCAGAATCAATATAAATTAATTCATACTCGACAAGTCTATTAAATTCTATTTGCAGATGAATTGCTTTTAAACATTTGTCAAGGCGCCAGCTCTCATTTTGGCCTATTATAATAAATGAAATCATATATGATTTGTATTTTCTTTTAGTGCTGAATGATAAACTGCATTTAAGATGGCTAAATAAATTACCACTCTTAAAGCACCGATTAATACTATTATTCTTCTTTTAACAGGGTGTTTGGTGTTCAGGTATTTGTACAAGCCATCATCTTTATGAATAATTGTAATATTAAATAACAGTACTATTGATCCACCAATAACATCATCAATCATTAAAGGTGATAAAAACCTGACACGCTCATCAAAGGCTTCCATTTCAATTTTAGAAAACTTCCCAGCCAAAAATTAGTCTTTCATTAAATTTTGCTGGAACAGGGTATAATCGATGCGTTAAGCGGGAATTTTTGTACTCGTTTTAGACTATGGTCTGAGAATTCGGAATCAACATAAATTACTTTATACTTGGCAAGGGAATACCTTTTGATTGTTTGAAAAACATTCTCCAAGCATTTGGTTAGTTTCCAGCCTTCGTTCCTTCCTATTACAATAAAAGAGATCACTATTTTATTTTTTTAAAGTTTTTGTTTTTGTTGAGGATTGCAAATCTATTTCTTTTTAACCTCACACTCACTGGCGGTTGTATAAAACGTCTATTATTGTGATATTGTATAAAAAAGATTGCAAAAAGAAAGCTGCTAATCAATAAAGTTGTGGTATACAAAACTCCTGAATAAAAAAGAAACCAAGAGCTAAAAACAAATAGCATCAGTAAAAAATCACGTTTTTTCTTAATTCTACGTATCATATAAAAGAGAGCACCTAATAAAACAATTAGTACAATGCCACCAAATTTTATAAATACAGTTGCCCAACCAGTTAACATATATTTGGATCTAAATCCAAATTTTGTAGCATTTTCTTCATCGCGGGCTCCAGATTTATTAAACTCAGCATTTCCGTATCCAAAAATATTTGTTTCTTTAAAAAAATCTCCAAATAATTCTTTTGTGTAGTAAATGTTTGTCCCCATCCTGCCCACTCCCACCGTGGGGTCAATTTCTTCCTCCTTTCCAAGATTGTAACGAACAATGTAATCTGATACAAAACTCATATTAAAGCTTCCTCCCACTTCTCCCTCAGGGTTTAAAGTCGCATTAAACCTCACCCCAAAATAGAAAACAAAAGCAACCAACACTGTGGTTGCGATGGTTAAAGAGTTGAATTTAATTCTTTTGTATGCAAAAAAGAAAATGAAAAGTGTGAGTGGGAAGAAAAACCATATTGATCGTTTATTCGAAGCAATAGCAACCAACAAACTCGCCAACACCCAAAACCAATCTTTTCTAGATAATGTGCCTCTATTTTTATACCAGATTAGCATAAAATAAATAATGGGAAAAACGGCTGCTATTCCTCCACCGGAAATAGACAGCGTACCAATAAATTTTTCATTAAACCCTATGAATATTAATTTTAAAATGGATGCTATGATTTGCACATTGAATATCTTAACAAAGATGTTGATCTCATTTGTGTAATTAACATGAAACTTTACTTTATCGAAAAGTATATAAAAAAGAAATGGAACAGAATAAATCACATACTGTCTTACATCACTTAAGGGTTCGGAAAATCCATGGTAAAATACCGCAAGAAAAAACACACTAGTAAAAACAATAAACAACCGCACGGGTGCTTCATTTATTCTACCTTTATGTCCTCTTAAAATAGTAAACCCAACAAGCAAAAATACGGATAAGTCAAAAAGCCGCATAAAAAGTTCCCCTGTATATTCAAACACTCCTGCAAAGCCAACGTATATAAAGATATAAGAAAGATAGGATAGCTTTTGCTTTCTTAATGTAAAAAGCAAATACAAAAATGATAATAAATATATTGCCCAAATAGAAGATGGATTTACATTATCAATGGTTGATATAAATTCAAAGTCTTTCATTTATCTATATGTGAATCTGTTAAGATTGTTCAAAAGTAGAGCAAATAGGTTGAACCACTGTTTTATATTAATCATTGCATGCCTAACTGATCTTTGGCCACAATACTCCGTGCAATCGCAATAAGTATATCGTCTGTTTATAAAAAAATAATCTCCAAACATTTTTTAGGTTTACAGCCTTAGTTTCGACCAATTATGGTTAAAAATTAAATTGTTTTTTTGTCCTGTTTCTGGCTAACAGAATGCCTTTCAACATAAAAGGCAATTTGATTATAATAATTATTCTTACAAAGAATATTTTAAACTGACGCCAATAAAGTTTTTTTAGTAAAAAAATGGGCGTTTTGAAATAAAATTGCAATATCAAATAACTCATTGGATAATTGATATTCGCTAAATTACATTTGATATATATAATATGACGGACTTGTGTTTTTAAAAAAGACATCTTGTTTAATCGCTCCCCTCTGTCATGTACAATGCATGAACTGGGGATTATCCCTATTTTAAACTTATAATAATGCGCCCTGTGGCAATAATTTTCATCTTCACCATAATGGAAAAACAAAGAATCAAACAAACCTATCTTTTTTATACAAGTAACGGGTATTAGCCATGAGGCAGCGTTTACAAAAGGAACCTCAAGAATTTGTTTTTGCACATTTAATTTTGCTTTAGATAAATAAGTTGAAAACTGCTTTTCAATGTTCCCCCTTGCATCATTTTGTATGGGACTTAATATGCCGTATTCAGGCTTTGTTTTGGAAATTTTGATTAAATCCTCTATTGTATTTGATTCTATCCATGCATCCTGATTTAAAAGAAAAACATATTCAGCTTTCGCTTCCAATGCTTTAAGAATTCCTATATTATTGGCTTTACCAAAACCCAAATTAGCGTCATTCTCTATTACTTCAACTTCGGGATATAAAGCTCGAATTAACTCTAGAGTATTATCTGTAGATCCATTATCAATGGCTAAAATATGATGGTCTTGTATAATGGAATTCACCAAGTTACCAAAGCACTTTTCAATCCATTGCGAACCATTATATGTTACTACGATAGAAAATACCATAATTTTAAAAATAATTTTTTAAATTTTCTTTTTACTCTTGAATTAACTTTGCTACGTTGAAGCATATTAATCTTTCTGTTATTCAATATTTCTGAAATCGCAGGGTCTTTAAAATAATTAATCATTAAATCAAGATAAACAATAATTTTTTCGCCCTGTTGTTTATTATTACTCCAAACGCTATTTACATGCACTCTGTAAACTGCCATAACATCAGGTAGCTTTTTTATTTTACCAAATTGTGCATTTAGCATATGCAAAAAATAATCACCTACAGGTGATTTATAAAATTCATCGGGATATTCTTTAATTAATCCATTTCTGAACAAAACAGATGGTGTATGTATATAATTTCCTTTTGCCAATTCATAAATATCAGTAGTTTCAGATACGTTACGAGTTATGTAATCGTCTTCTAACTTTTGATCATTTTCATTCCATATTTTTACTGGGTGAAAACAAATTACAAAGTCTGCATTCCTTTCCAAAAAATCAACTTGCTTTTGCAATTTGAATGGGTCTGTCCAATAATCGTCGCCATCAAAATATGCAATATACTTCGCTTCAGGATAAGTTAATAAATCAATCCCGTTAATTGTAACACCAACATTTCTTTCTTGTAATATTAATTTTATAAAATCTGGATACTTATCCTGATATTCTAATAATACTTCTCTTGTTCCATCTGTTGAAAAATCATCTGCAATAACTAACTCCCACGCAAAATCAACCTCCTGCATTAAAACTCCTTCAATTGCCTGTTGAATATAATTGACATGATTATAAGTGATTAAGCAAACGGATAGTAATGGTGCCTCTATTTTATACATATTTCAAAATGTTCATTAATAAAAATTCAAATATCCAAATTACGAAAGTTTACAAAGTCTTCTAGCCCCTGTTTTTAGACTACCATAGTAATAATAATCGAATCCTGCTTTTTTCATTAAGTCAAATACTTTCTGCATATCGTACTCTACTCGATGCAATTCTATTCTATTGTCTTCAAACACCGCATAAGCCGCTCTTGGATCATTGTCCCTAGGCACTCCTACTGATTCCGAATGCAATATGTCTTTTTTCTAAAATGGTAAAGAGACTGAATATGAGTGTGTCCAGAAAAAAATAATTCACCGGGTATTTTTGAGAAATACTCTTCATTTGGCTCCAATATATATTCATCAATTCGATCGGTCCATACCGCATGAACCATGTGTATATTTTCAACAAACAGTTGCACGGGAAAGGTTCTAAGCCAATCAATATTTTATTTAGTCACAACTGTTCTAAGGTATTTAAGGCAATCATTCACACTTTGAGACCTTGGGCAGAAACCTCCACTTGCCATATACCAATCATGATTTCCCATTAAACAGGGTATTTATCTGCATATTCTTTAATGATTTTTGAAGTATTATCGGTTGAAGCATCATCATGGAAAATTTATTTTTTGCATCAAGAAACTTTCTATTGCCTTTGCTATAAATTGTTCTTAATTATATGTTATGCAACAAATACTTATAAGACACATAGAATTATTGTTTTCTATTGTGCTTCAAATCAAATTCTTCTTTCAGAATACTCATTAGGATAGCATTTCTAAATTTATTTCCTTTAAAAACAAACCCTCTTATTACACCTTCGCTTATAAATCCGAGTTTTTCAGCCATTCTAACCGAAGGTGAATTTGACTCCAGCCAATACCCGTAAAATCGATAAAGACCAATTTCTTCAAATACATATTTAAGCATAAGTTTCCCCGCTTGAGTGGCGTATCCTTTGTTAGAAAACTTCTTATCTACATTTATTCCTGCCCATTGAGCTTTTCTATTTCTATAATCAATCTTATTTATCCCAAAATAACCTATTAATTCATCTGTTTCAATTAGACAAATAGCAAGATATATTTGATTCTGATTTTTAAATATTTTATCTTCGATCCATTTTTTATCGTATTCTGATGAAATGTAATATTTATTTCCTCCTGTATGTTCATACGCATAATTATCATTTCGTATTTTATTAATTAAAGATAAATCTGAGTATTCAAATGCCCTAAAATAAATTCTATTTTCAATTTCTTTTATTATTTACACCATACTGACAATATCCTTAGTAATATATCTTTGATCAATTCGTAAATGAATACTATTATTCACAAATTTGTTTTCTAAACTCTTTTCATTTGTCGTGTGTTGTCTTTAGAATGGTCTTCCCCAATTATAAATTCAAAATCAAATGAAGTCTTTTGCATCAGAATCCCTTCTATTGCTTGTGAAACATAAGCCTCATAAATAGACACTAGCTGATGGGCTTTTCCTCCTTTTTTATCATTTATTGTTAATCAATGCAACAATAATCTCATTATGAAACTTCCCCATTTTATATACTGAAGATTTGAGTATTCCTTCCTTTTCAAATCCTAACTTTTCAACAAAACGCAAGGAAGCAAAGTGTCCTTCTAATATTCTACTGTGAAATCTTTTAAATCCTAATTCGTTAAATACATAGTCAATTAAAATACTACCAACCTCTGTCGCATAACCTTTTCCGTTGTTTTCCGAATCAATCATAATAGCACCCCACATTGCACACCGATTTCTATAATCAATATCATTAATGCTAGTATATCCAATAATTTCGCTATTATCTTTCAAGCATATAGCCAAATAAACATTTCTATCATTATTAAATATCTTATCTTCAACCCATTTCCTGTCATATTCAGAAGAAATATAATATTTGTTTCCACAAGTAAGTTTAAACATTTCTTCATTTGTCCTCATTTTATTTAAAAATTTGTAATCCTCTAATTCAAATGCTCGTAAATAAATGACTTCGTTTTTCATACTCTTTAGGGTTTTTTATAATTTAATAAATGCACAATATCTCTATTAATTTAATTTATAAGAATGAAGTATTTTTTTAATTTCTACCTTATTATTAAACATCATCACATCAATAATTGATAACCAAGGAACAAATGGATGGTTATACTGTTCATATTTGAAATCTTGAGTTTTAATAAATTGCAAATTTATTTGATTATTCTCAAAATATTTTTTGGTATAAAATTCTTGACCACCGTTTGCATTAATATACTCATCAGCTCCTAGTTTCTTGCAAATAAAAATTAGCCTATCTGCCTTATTCATACCTCTTGACTCTGGGCTTTGAATTGAACTATAAGAAAAACTTGTATCTATCTTCAAATAATTGCACAAAGTGATAATTGAATTCGCTGCATATTCACCTATATTTGATATGTCAGCATTTATTATTTTTTTAATGATTTCAATGACCTGATTATAATATGGCGCTTTTTTGTATGCCAATTCAATCGTTAAGATCATTTTCTTTTTCATTTTTTCATCAACAAACAAATTAATTTCATTAATTTGTTTGTTTTGACTTGCTTTAATTAATGGTACCGTAATAAAAGTATCTTTTCCGTTAACTAAAATTCTGTTTCTATTTATCCATCCTCTTTTTATAAAATTAACATCATCATAGAACACAAAATGATCAACAGCGCTAATCATCTGAAAGTATCCTATATAAGGAAATAAATAGGGTTGCATTATGGCTAGCTTCATCCTTTAAATTCCTTTATTTTTTGAATAATTTCATTCACTTGTTCAGTGGCTAACTCCGGATAAATAGGCAAACAAATCACCTGCTCTGCTATATTGTGTGCATTTGGTAAATTGCTAGGTTTTGCCGAATCCAAACTTCTGTACATAGGGAATTCACTTACCAAAGGGTAAAAATAACGACGGCCATAAATGTTTTTGGTTTTTAAATAATCATACAATTCATCCCTTGTTTTTCCATATTCCTTTTCATCCAAAAAAATGGGGTAATAAGGATAATTATGTTCCGCTTTGGTTTGATGCTTTAAAATGCGAATGCCTTTTATTTTGCTGAGTTCTTTATCATAAATTTCAGCTACCTCTTTTCGTTTTTGGATATTTTCTTTCACGTAGTTTAATTGCAATAAACCATATGCGGCTTGCACTTCGTTCATTTTGGCGTTGATTCCTGGGGCGATAACGGTGGTTTCATCTGCAAAACCAAAATTCTTTAAATAGTCAATGCGCTTCTTCGTTTTCTCGTTGTGACATATAATAGCACCTCCTTCTATGGTATTGTAAACTTTCGTGGCATGAAAACTCAAAATGGATAAATCACCGAAATTTAAAATACTTTGTCCCTTAGAATTAACGCCAAAAGCATGGGCTGCATCGTAAATCACTTTTAAACCATAAGTATCTGCTATTTCCTGTATTTTTTCTACATCTGCCGGATTACCATAAACATGAACAGGCACTATTGCTGTAGTTTTGGGTGTAATGGCAGCTTCTATTTTTGCAGGATCAAGGTTCCCATAAACAGGATCAACATCCACAAAAACGGGCTTGATACCATTCCAATGCAACGAATGCGTAGTTGCAACAAAAGTATAGGGTGTGGTAATCACTTCTCCCGTAATCCGCAAAACCTGCAAAGCTGAAGTTAATGCCAGCGTCCCGTTTGAAAATAGGGAGATATATTTAACACCTAAATATTCTGCCAATGCAACTTCCAATTGTTGGTGAAATTTGCCGTTGTTTGTCAGCCATTTGCTATCCCAAATGTCTTTAAGCAATTCTACAAATTCATCCAAGGGCGGCATGGCCGGTTGGGTAACCAGGATAGGTTTACTCTTTTCAGTCATTTTTCCGTTTTAACACTTTATCTAAAAATATTTCTTTTATATATAAATAGTCTTGCATTTTAAAATATTCAGCCAACAATATAAATAGCCCTCCACCGGCCATCAATTGAATAATTAGAATTAAATAATTAGGCAGAATTAAGAATGAGCCTATTAGATATGTAATACTTCCAATGAAAATGGCTAAAATAAAAGACGGCAAAATATCTTTTAATTGTTGCATACTGGAATAAGCAATCAGCTGTCCCGAATAATAGCTATTTAGAAAAAAAGCTATCATCGAAATAATAATCATTCCTACAATCATTGCTTTAATTCCTAATAAAACACCTACTACAATAACAGGGATGGCTAGAATTTTCTTTATAATCTCGAGCCTTAAAAAAAGGTCGGATCTTCCTTGCACATTGAGCATATTTAAATTAATAGCATGCAAGGGGTAAAAGGTCCCGCCAAAACTGAGTAATTGCAAATAAATAACAGAGGGCAACCATTTTTCTCCAATCAAACTCAAAACAAGTGGTTTCGCAACAGCTGCCAGAATTATCATGGATACAAAAGTAATCAGCATCGTACTTTTAATTATTTTTTGGTAGGCGGTTTTTAGCCTTGGAATATCATCTTGTATTTCAGCGAGTACAGGATAAGACACACGCTGTATGACACTTGTAATGTTTTTAGATGGTAAATTACTAAACTGATCGGCTCTCGTATAAAAGCCCAACTCCGCAGCTGAAAAATATTTACCAATGATAAGGAGATAGATATTTCGGTAAGCAGTATCAATTAATCCACTTATCAAAAGCTTATAACCAAAAGAAAACATTTCCTTAAAAGAATTCCTGCTAAATATGAAAGAAGGTTTCCATTTATTCCAAATCCATAACAATAAGGAGGTAATCGCAACTCCTAATAACGTTTTAAAAACCAAGCTCCAAACCCCGTAACCTGAATAGGCCATCAATATTCCAATGATACCCGAACCCAGGGAGGCAGTAATTGAAATTTTTGTTTGCAGTTTAAAATTAATCGCTTTGGTTAATCTGGCCCTTTGCACGATAGTAAAAGCATTTACGATAATACTTAAACCAACAACTTGTACGATTAAAAGCAATTGAGGCTCATCAAAAAAACTGCTGATAGCACCCGCAGAGAAAAACAGCACTATATATAAAATGATGCCAATAAATAGATTGAAATAAAAAACCGTTGAATAGTCGGCTTGGGAGCAATCCTTTTTCCGTATCAAAGCCTGAGTAAAACCACTATCTACTAAAGATTGTGACAACGCAATAAAAATGGTAATCATCCCAATTAAACCAAACTCCCGTGGACCTAGTAAACGAGCAAGGATGATTCCAATAACAAAGGTTAGTCCCAGTTTGGAGAAATTATCAATAAAACTCCATAATAAACCTGATACTGTTTTGTTTTTCAGACTACTCATTAAATATTTTTGTTTTAAAAATAGTCATATCAATGTCCATTGGTAAAAGGATGTTTCATTTGTGGATATTTAACCAAGGGATGATAGGCTCCTTTTAGAGGTGATAACTCCGCATTTCTTATATCATGAACCAATTGTACCGAAGGTTTTGCATCGGCCAACCCAAATCCTTTTCCATCAATAATATCTTTATAACTTTTTGTGTGTAAATCAAAAAAGCCATCGCTAAACTCAATCTCCTTTCCATCTACGGTAATAGAGCGATAGGTTCTTTGTCCTTTTTCTTTTGCTTCCAAAGGAAGTAATTCCTCATTAATAGAAAGGAACCAACGTACACGGGCTTGTTTAAACTCCAAATAACCTGCTGCTCTATCGTGAGAATGAAGGTGAACCAAACTATTTTGTAGTGGACCAAATACCCAGGCCAACATATCATAAAAATGAACACCAATATTTGTAGCGATACCTCCAGATTTGGAACTATCTCCTTTCCAGGAAGTATAATACCAATGACCTCGTGAGGTTAAATAGGTTAAATCAACATCGTAAATTTTATCCTTAGGGCCATTTTCAATTTGCTGTTTTAAAGCTATAATGCTCTCGTGTAAACGAAGTTGTAAAATGGTATTTACTTTTTTCTGAGTTTCCTTTTCAATATCTTCTAAAGTATCTAAATTCCATGGGTTAAGCACTAATGGTTTTTCACAAATGGCATTTGCACCACTGCGCAAAGCAAAACGAATATGGGAATCATGTAAATAGTTGGGAGTACAAATACTCATATAGTCTATAGTTAAACCTTGATTCCGTTTCAATTTTTCAATATGACGATCAAATCGTTCAAATTCTGTAAAAAAATCAGCATTTGGAAAATAGCTATCTATAATACCTACGCTGTCAAACTTATCTAAAGCTGCTACTAAGTTATTATTGGTTTCTTTAATGGCTTTCAAGTGGCGGGGTGCTATATAGCCCGATAGCCCAATCATTGCAAAATTTTTCATACTCTTATTAATTTATTCTAAACACAAAATTATTTTTATCTAATTGATAGGTTTGTTTGCTTTCTAAACATACTGCTATGCCTTCCTTATTAAAAACCAAGCGATGTCCATATTCACCTACCCAGCCTATTTGTTTGCCCGGGTTCCCAACTACCAAAGCGTATGGTTTAATTTCTTTAGTAACCACCGCACCTGCACCAATTAAAGCAAATTCACCTATTTCATTACCGCAAACAATGGTTGCGTTTGCACCAATACTTGCTCCTTTTCTTACCGAGGTTTTTAAGTATTCCTCTTTTCTGACAATAGCAGATCGTGGGTTAATAACATTGGTAAAAACCATAGAGGGCCCTAAAAAAACATCATCTTCGCAAGTAACTCCTGTGTATATAGATACATTATTTTGAACTTTAACATTATTTCCTAAAACAACATTTGGTGAAAGCACCACGTTTTGTCCAATATTACAATTCTCGCCTAATTTTGAATTGGGCATAATATGAGAAAAATGCCATATTTTGGAGCCGTTTCCTATTTGGCAACCGTCATCAATTACTGCTGTTTCGTGTACAAAGTATTTCATAGTTTATATTTAATTTAAGAAATAACCAAGTTTTAACCTTTTCGTAACTTATAATTTCCCGTCAACCAATTCTCTCAAAACTACTTTTTTTTCACGGCTTCGCCACTAACAGTCACATTTGATTGCATTAACAGTCACACTCAGTCGTGTTTTCTGTTTGAGGTTAAAATATAAATATCTATATTTAAATTATTGAAATTGAAGTACTAGTTTGGGGTAAATCTCAACATTTATAATGAATGGGCGAATATAGATAATAAATGGTGATATTTATGGATCAACACAAAAAGTTGTGGAGTAGATTAAAAATTAAGAACTTTGAATCTTAAAACAGCCTATGATATCTTCCTCTTTAGTATCAATTGTTAAATTGTTACTTCCTGAAGTTTTAATTACTCATTTTGAGTTAAAAATTTATACCATAGAAGGGGAAGATTTACATTTCTACTTTACATAATTAAATAGTATTCCTGAACTACTTCTAAATGGAGATACATTAAAAAATTATTAGCTGGAAGTAGGTCTTTATTATACAAACAAAGTTATAAGTGGTCTGATAATCAATCAAAAAAGAGCAAAAATACTTTTTTAAAAATATCCTGACTTAGAAAAAGCATATAAGCTTTGTCAAAACTTATCGTGGATATATAACCAAACAAAAGATAAAACTTCTGCACTAATAAGAGTAGCCAAATGGGATAAAAAAGTAAAACAAGCTAAATTTAAAAGCTTTAACACCATTGCCAGAACAATATCTATACACTATCAAAATATTCTAAACTACTTTGATAATAGAAGTACAAATGCTTCTACGGAATCTTTCAATGCGAAAATAAAAGCATTTAGAGCCCAGTTTAGAGGTGTTAGAAATGTAGCGTTCTTCTTATTTAGAATGTCAAATATTTTTGCATAAATACTAAATCCCACAACTTTTGGACTTGATTCGGATTACACGTCAAACACCACATAATCAATTAGTTAATAAACAGTTATAGCATATTAAATATTTTAACAATATTTTTAATTTTTTATGGCTAATTAAGAATTTACCACCCCTCTTGTTATGGTAATTTTCATACCTAACTCAACCAATATTAATTGCAACTTATTTTTAGTAACCTCTTGCACAATGCCTTCCTTTCCTTTAAATAGTCCTTCTTTAACATCATATTGATCTCCTGGTTGTAACTTTTTCACTTTAGCATCAATAATTTCACCTTGCAACCACAATTTCATGGCTTCAATTTCAGCATCTTTCACAATTGCCGGCAAACCCAACCAAAATAGGTAACGAACAGCTCCATGCACTTGAAATACATTTGCCCTGTCATTTTCATTTGAGTGAATAAATATGCACGAAGAAATTAAGGGAGTTGAAACTAATTTTTTCCTGTCGGACCATTGGCGCTTTGTGGTTAACATAGGACAATATGCGGCTATGCCAAGTTCCGTTAACTTAGTCGTAACTTTTTTCTCATATCTAGGTTTTGTATATAATACATACCAATTCTCCATGTTTTATCAGTTTTTTTTTAGCAATCTAAAACTTTATTCAGAATTTGATGCGGCAAAAGGTACGTTTTTAAAAACGATAACCCCTACGGAGCAATTAATAAAGGGATTTACCAAGCTAAAAAGATTAATACATCATTCAGACAGAGAAATAAAATATTGTAGTAATGTATACACGCAAATACTCAAAAGAAAAAAGATAGACATTAGTATAACGGAAGAAAATCATTGCTACGAAAATACGATGGCAGAACGTGTAAACGGAATACTAAAAGCCGAGTTTTATCTCGATTAAACCTTTGTAAACGTAACACAGGCAATGAGAGATTCAAAAAATGAAATTAATTTATACAATGAGGTAAGATTACATTTATCTTTAGAGTTAAAACACCAAATATGGTCTATTTAAAAACAGCCTAAATCAATTTTAACCTTTAGTCGTATTTCAGGACAAGACAAAACCATCTTTAACGGATTGTGTACTATTAATGAATAACATATCAAAATAAAAAGAAAGTGTAGAATTTGACGACTGCATGAAAAAAGTTTTGGGTAATCATTAAAAATATAGATAAACCAAAAATGTTTGACCTATGTTTTACCTAAACCCATAAAAAAAGCCCTACATCTCTGTAAGGCTTGTGTAATAAAGTGGTCCCACTTGGGCTCGAACCAAGGACCCTCTGATTATGAGTCAGATGCTCTAACCAGCTGAGCTATGGGACCGAAAATATTGGGTGCAAATGTACTCTTTATTTTAAAAAAACACAATAAAAAATAAGAATCTTAAACAGATCTATTCATTAACCACAAACCAAAATCCTTAAGACGCTGTTTATCTGTATCTTTAATGTCCATTTCAGCCAAAGTATTAAAAGCTTTTTCTGTATAAATTTTTATTTCTTCTTTTATTAATAAAGGAATATCGTTTAACTGAAAGATTCTTGTAATATCTGCAATTTTAATAGCATTATCTTTTCTTTTTTTTCTGTATAAATATTTTAATTTTCCTTTATCATTTTTATTAGCAACTTCTACAGCCTTAAGATATAAATAGGTTTTTTTATTTTCTATGATATCACCACCTATCTGTTTACCAAACGTTTCTGGATTACCAAACGTATCTAAATAATCGTCTTGTAATTGAAACGCTAACCCTAGATTTAAACCAAAATCATAAATTAAATTCGCATTGTCATCATTAGTTTCTGCTACAATAGCACCCATTTTTAATGCCGCAGCAACTAAAACAGATGTTTTTAAACGAATCATATTAATATATTCATCTATTGTAACGTCGTTTCTAGTTTCAAAATCTACATCTAATTGTTGTCCGTCACAAACCTCTAAAGCTGTTTTACTAAAAAGTTTTGCTAATTTTTGAAAAATAATAGGGTCATAATTCTCAAAATATTTGTAGGCTAAAATCAACATTGCATCTCCCGAGAGAATTCCTGTATTTGTATCCCATTTTTCATGAACAGTTGCTTTTCCTCTTCTTAACGGAGCAGCATCCATAATATCATCGTGAATCAATGTAAAATTATGAAAAACCTCAACTGCTAAAGCTGCAGGTAGCGCTTTTTTAAAATCACTAGAAAAAATATCTGCTGCCATTAAAGTTAGCACCGGTCGAATTCTTTTTCCTCCTAATTTTAAAATATAATCTATAGGTTCATACAAGTTTTTAGGCTCGTGAATCCAGTCTTTTGATTCTAAATAAGATAGAAATTCTTTTTGATAATGTAAAATGTCCAAATCTAAATTTTTTGTAAAAATAACGTAAAGAAATTCTTCTTTTAAAAGGAAATGATAAAAAATCAATAAAACTTTGGAAACTTTTATTGTTTCTAAAGTTTCCTTGACTATATTTGCACCTGATTATGAGGGAAAAAATTTTAGAAAAATCAAAAGAACTCTTTTTAAACTTAGGTTTTAAAAGTGTTACAATGGATGAAATAGCCAGCGCTTTAGGTGTTTCAAAAAAAACAATTTACAAATATTTTAAAAACAAAACAGAACTTATTGCAGCGGTAACAGATTTTATCTTTAGTTCCATTAGTACAGGAATTGACATGATTTGCGAGCTAAAAAAAGATCCTATTGAAGAAATTTTTGATATAAAAAGGTTTGTAATGTATCATTTGAAAGATGAAAAGTCATCTCCTCAATACCAATTACAGAAATATTACCCCAAAATTTACGCATCATTAAGCAAAAAACAATTTGATGTTATGAGAGGTTGCGTCATAAAAAATCTGAATCATGGGGTTGAAGAAGGTTTATATCGAAAAAATATTGATGTTGAATTTATTTCAAGAATCTATTTTAATGGTATGGTTTCAATAAAAAACAAAGATTTATTTCCTTTAGATCATTATTCTATGAACACATTAATGAATTATTATTTAGAATATCATCTAAGAGGAATTTGTACAGAAAAAGGAGTATCAAAATTAGAAAAACAATTAGAAGAGAAATTATAAATAAATGAAAAAAATAATATACACATTTTTAGTTTTCTTAATAGTGAGTTCAATACAAGCTCAAGAAACAGCGCTAAAGTTATCATTAGACGAAGCTGTAAATTACGCACTAAAGAATAGCTACAACAATAAAGTTGCAGACAACGACATTAAATCTGCTCATAAAAAAAAGTGGGAAACAACTACTATTGGTTTGCCGCAAATAGATGCAAAAGTAGATTACCAAAGCTGGTTAAAACAACAAGTTTCTTTATTGCCTGCAGAAATTTTTGGCGGTAATGAAGGCGATTTTACTGAAATTGCTTTTGGAACAAAACAAAACCTAAATGCAACCGTAACTTTAAACCAATTAATTTTTGATGGTTCTTATTTAGTAGCATTACAGTCTGCTAAAACCTATTTACAAATTTATGAACAAGCAAAAGAAAAGACAGAATTAGGAACTAGAGAAGCTGTAATTAATGCGTATGGAAATGTTTTAGTTGCAGAAAAAAGTATCGAAATTTTAAAGCAAAACAAAGCTGTTTTAGAAAAAAACTTAAACGATGCAAAGAAAATCTATGAAAATGGGTTTAATGAAGAAGAAGATGTTGAGCAACTAGAAATTACCTTAGGAAACCTTAAAAGTCAGTTAAATAACGTTATTAGAATGAAAGCAATTGCCTACAAAATGTTAAACTTAACGTTAGGTAATTCTATAAACACCCCACTAACTTTATTAGATAATTTAGATTCATTAATCATTAAAAATATTGATTTAAACTTAGCAAGTCAATCTTTTAGTATAGACAATCATATAGATTATAAGATTGCACAAAACGATAGAGAAAGTAAGCGCTTATTAATGCGTTTAGAACAAAGTAAAGCATTACCAAGTTTATCTGCTTTTGTAAATTATGGCTATACAGGTAACTCAGATTCATTTACTTTTTTTGATAATGATCAGAAATGGTTTGGTTCCTCATTATTAGGAGTTTCTTTAAACGTTCCTATTTTTAGTAGCTTTAAAAGAGAATCTAAAACAACACAAGCAAAAATAGCTTTAGAAAGTGCAGATATTAGATTAGAAGAAACCAAAGAGCGCTTAAACTTACAAGTAGCTAGCACAAAAAGTAATTATCAATTAAGTATAGAAAATTATCAAACAGCACAAAAGAATTTAGGTTTAGCTAAACGAATAGAAAAAAAGCAACAAATTAAGTTCTTCGAAGGAATTTCTTCAAGTTTTGATTTATCACAAGCACAAAATCAATTGTACACGCAGCAGCAAAATTACATTCAATCTATGTTGGAAGTAATTGCGAATAAAGCAGCGCTAGAAAACGCATTAAACATACCAATCAAATAATAAAAATCAACCTGAAATGACAAAAACATATATCACCATTTTAAGTATTATTCTTTTAGTTTCTTGCGGAAAGAAAGAAACTGTATCCATAGAAAACTTAGTATCTACAGGAACTTTAGACCAATTAACAGCTAAAAAGAAAGAAATAACAACCAATTTAGAAGCTATAAATACTGATTTAGAAGCTATAAATAATGCCATTTCTAAAAAAGACACGCTAAAAAAACTACCTTTAATAACAACTATTACTGCAAAAGAGGCCGTTTTTAATCATTATTTAGAAATTCAAGGAAATGTAAAAACAAAACAAAATATTTTAGTGTACCCAGAAATGCCAGGAATCTTAAAAAGAGTTCTTGTTAAAGAAGGAGAACGTGTTTCTAAAGGACAATTATTAGCAACTATTGACGATGGCGGATTAAGCAATCAAGTTGCTCAATTAGAAGCTACCACACAATTAGCTAAAACTACATTTGAGCGTCAAAAACGTTTATGGGAACAAAAAATTGGATCTGAAATTCAGTTTTTACAAACAAAAGCGAATTATGAAGCACAAAAAAGCACTTTAAATCAACTAAAAAGCCAACAAACTAAAGCATCAATTAGAGCACCATTTTCTGGTGTTATTGATGATGTAATGAAAGAAGCTGGAACTGTTATTGCACCTGGACAAGGATCTGAGGTTTTTAGAATTGTGAATCTTAATAATATGTATGTAGAGGCGGAAGTGCCAGAAAGATATATTGCAAGCATTACTAAAAACAAAGAAGTTAAAGTTGAATTCCCTGTTCTTGGAAGTAGTTTAAATAGTACAATAAGACAGGTTGGTAGTTTTATAAATCCAAATAATAGGTCTTTTAAAATTGAAGTTCCTGTTGCAAATAAAAGCGGAAATGTAAAACCAAATTTAACTGCAAAACTTCAAATTAATGATTACACAGACAACAAAGCTATTTTAATTCCTCAGAGCATTATTTCAGAAAATGCAAACGGAGAACAATTTGTTTATGTTATTAAAAACAAAAATGCAAAAAATGAAGCTGTTGCAGAAAGGGTAATTATTAAAACTGGTAAAACGCAAGGAAACTTTATTGAAGTTTTAGAGAATTTATCTGTTGGAAATGAGATTATTAAAGAAGGAGCTAGAAGTGTAAACAATGGGCAAACTGTAAAAGTTATCAATAAATAAAAATAGTAAGGATGACAAAACAAAAAAAACAAGTAGATAAAGAGTTTAAATTATCCTCTTGGGCAATTCATAATAAAACCACCATTTATGTAATAATGGGTGTGCTATTTTTCTATGGTATTTCTGCTTATTTAAGCATGGCCAGAGAAAATTTTCCGGAAGTAAAAGAAACTAAAATATACATTAGCACTGTTTTTCCTGGAAATACTGCTGAAGATATAGAGAAACTAATTACAGACCCTATAGAAGATAAAGTAAAAACGGTAAGTAATGTAGTAGAGGTTACCTCAACGTCTCAAGAAGATTACTCTATGGTAATTGTTGAGTTTGATGAAAACATCTCTGTAGAGCTTGCTAAACAAAAAATTAAAGACGAATTATCTACAGAAACTTCAAGCGAAGATTGGCCAACATTTAACGGTGCTAAAATAGAGCCTAATGTTTTTAATTTAAGTATGTCTGAAGAAATTGCAATCTTAAATATTAATATTTCTGGAGATTACCCTGTTTATAAACTAAAAGAATTTGGTGAATATTTACAAGATGAAATTGAAGATTTAGCAGAAATTAAGAAAGTAGATATCCGTGGAGCTCAAGAAAAAGAAGTTGAAGTTGCGGTAGACATTTACAAAATGATGGCTGCAAAAGTGAGTTTTAATGATATTACTTCTGCAATTAGTAACGGAAACGTAACCATGTCTGCAGGTAATTTTATTACAAGTGGACAAAGAAGAACGGTAAGAATTATTGGTGAAATTGAAAAACCTTCTGCTTTAGAAGATTTTGTAATTAAATCTGAATTTAATAATCCTATTTATTTAAAAGACGTAGCAACAGTTTCATTTAAAGATAAAGACAAAACAACTTTTGCAAGAGAAAAAGGAAAAGCAGTTGTAATGTTAGATGTTAAAAAGAGAGCTGGTGAAAATATGGTTGCAGCATCAGAACAAATACATTTAATTGTAGATGAGGCTATTAAGAATCACTTTCCAAAAGATTTAAAAGTTACAATTACAAATGATCAATCTTCTAAAACCATTGGTCAAGTAGATGATTTAGTAAACAACATTATTTTTGGTGTCTTCTTAGTAGTAACTGTTTTGATGTTTTTCTTAGGATTTAAAAATGCAGTCTTTGTTGGGTTTGCAATTCCGATGTCTATGTTTATGTCTTTAATGATTTTAAACTTATTAGGCTACACCATGAATACCATGATTCTTTTTGGATTAATTATGGGGTTAGGAATGCTGGTAGATAATGGAATTGTAGTCGTCGAAAACGTGTATCGTTTAATGGATGAAGAAGGAATGAGCAGAATTGAAGCTGCAAAAAAAGGAATTAGCGAAATTGCGTTTCCGATTATCATCTCTACTGCAACCACTGTAGCTGCATTTATTCCTTTAGGTCTTTGGCCTGGAGTAATGGGCGATTTTATGGTATTATTACCTATTACTTTATCTACCGTTTTAGGTTCTTCTTTATTAGTTGCAATTTTCTTTAACTCCGTATTGGTTTCTCAATTTATGAGTGTAGAAGATGTTGATATGCCAATCAAAAAAATTATTATTATCACAAGTGTAATGACTGCTTTAGGAATTATTGTTTTACTAACAGGAGGTGCATATAGCGCTCTTGGAACTTTAATGATTTTTACTGCAATTATGTTGTGGATTTATAGATTGTTTTTAAGAGGTTGGGCAAATAGTTTTCAAAACAAAGTATTACCAAAATTAGAAAGCTGGTACGAAAATCGTTTACGAAGTGCTTTAACAGGTAAAAGACCTTATGCATTAGTTGTACTGACTTTTGTATTATTAATAGCTTCATTTATTGCTTTTGGTTGGTCTTTAGGAACACAAAGAACTAAGGTAGAATTCTTCCCAGATAACAAACCAAATCAGATAATTGTTTATATAGAATACCCAGAAGGAACAGATATTCAGAAAACAAATTCAATTACAAAGTTAATTGAAGAAAGAGTAGCTGACGTTTTATATGGTGATGAATATATGGATGGAGACCGCAACTTTATGGTAGAAAGTTTAGTTTCTCAAGTTGGTGAAGGAGCAGGAAACCCACAAACAGATGGTGGTTCTGCAGCAGAAATACCTCATAAAGGTAAGGTTACTGCCTCTATGAGAGAATACAAATATAGAAAGGGTTTAGACAGTGAATTAATGCGTCAGAAAGTACAAACAGCATTAGTTGGTATTTATCCTGGAGTTTTAATTTCTGTTGAAAAAGATGCTAATGGCCCACCAGTTGGAGCACCAATTAATATTGAAATTGAAGGTGAAGATTATGCTGAATTGATTGCTACAGCTCAAAGAATGCGAGATTTTATCAATACAAAAAGTATTTCTGGAATTGATGAATTAAAGATTGACGTAAATAGAGACAAGCCAGGAATGGAAGTTTTGGTTGACAGAAAAAAAGCAGGGGAATTAGGAGTATCAACTGGTCAAGTTGGACAACAATTAAGAGCTTCAATTTTTGGTAACAAAGCAGGTGTTTATAAAGAAGATGGTGAAGATTATGATATCTATGTTCGTTTTAATAAAGAAAACAGATACAATAAAAGTGCCTTATTTAATCAAAATATTATTTTTAGAGACATGGCTTCTGGTAAAGTGAAAGAGATTCCTGTTTCTACAGTTGCAACACAAAAAAATAATTCTGGGTTTAGTGCTATTAAGCACAAAGACATAAGAAGAGTTGTTACCGTTTATTCTGCTTTAGCTCCAGGAGAAACAGATGCAGGTGCTGTTGTTAGTAAAATTCAAAACGAAATGAAAAGTTTTAAAGATTTACCTAAAGGAATCAAAATTGATTATACAGGTCAAATTGAAGAACAAAATAAACAAATGTTATTCTTAGTTGGAGCATTTTTTACAGGTTTGGCATTAATTTTCTTCATTTTAATTTTTCAATTTAACTCGATTTCTAAACCAGGAATTATAATGATCGCAATTTTCTTAAGCTTCATTGGTGTGTTTGGTGGTATTGTTATTTCTGGTAGTTCATTTGTTATTATGATGACAATGATGGGAATTATTTCTCTTGCAGGAATTGTGGTAAACAACGGAGTAGTATTGTTAGATTATACACAATTATTGATAGATAGAAAGAAAGCAGAATTAGATTTAGAGGAGGATGATTACTTAGATAAAGAAACATTATTTGAAATGATTGTAAGAGCTGGTAGAGCACGTTTACGTCCTGTATTATTAACGGCAATAACAACTATTTTAGGATTAATTCCTTTAGCAATTGGTTTAAACATTAACTTCTTTACATTATTTAGCGAGTTTGATGCTAATATCTATTTTGGAGGAGACAATGTTGTTTTTTGGGGTCCTTTAGCTTGGACCGTTATTTATGGTCTTATAGTAGCAACCTTTTTAACCTTAATATTGGTACCAATTTTATTCTACTTAATTACACTATTTAAAATGTGGATTAAAAGTAAAACATCTTCTAAAGAAATAATTACACATTAAGTATTTAATATGGATAACAGGATAGAGGAGAAAAATAACTTCTAAAATTTAATTTTTTTATTAAAAAGAGATGAAACGATTATAGTTTCATCTCTTTTTGTATTTTAGACAAAATGATTAAAAAAGGTTCTTTTACTGTAGATGAAATTAAACGAAAGTTAGAAAACTATTGTGTTTATCAAGACAGATGTCATAAAGAAGTGGAGCAAAAAATGTATGAATACAGATTAATTCCTGAAGCTAGAGAATTAATTCTTCTGAGCTTAATGAAAGATAATTTTTTAAATGAAGAACGCTTTTCTAAGAGTTATGCCAGAGGAAAATTCAGAATAAAAAGCTGGGGAAAACAACGAATTATTAGAGAATTAAAATTTAGAGATATTTCTGCATACAATTTAAAAACTGCTCTAAAAGAAATTGATGAAACAGAATATATAGCAACTATTTATAGAATAACAGAAAATAGGAATGCTGTAATATCTGAACCAAATATCTATAAAAGAAAGAAAAAATTGATAGATTTCTTAATGAGAAAAGGCTTTGAAAATGAATTGATTTACAAAGTTGTTGGTGAAGTAGTTTCTTAAATTGCTGTTTCTTTAGATTTTCTGCCTTACTAAATTCTGTTCAGCATAAATTGCATCAGTTTACAAAAAAAAAGTAACCTTCGTAAAGTCAATAAGTTGGTAAAAAGGATTAGCCCTGATTGAGCGGTTTGTTTACCCTCTTTTTGAGATGCTGAACTAATTTCAGCAGCACAAAAAAGCGAGTAGCGAAAGCAGGAAATAGCTTCTAAAATTATTTTTTAAACGTACTTAAAAAGATTGAATCGTTTTTCTTTTTTGCTGAAATTACTGCTTGTACATCATCATTCGGAATTTCAACCGACAAAACATAGTGTTTTATCTTCCAAATTTTATCCTTTTTTTCTAAAACTCCAGAACCTCTACAAGTTCCCATCCAAGTATTTAAAAGTTCATCAAACCAAGCAAAATCTCCTGTATTATTTACATAAATGTTTCGTTCTAAAGTTTTAAAATCCCAGGCTTTACCTTTATCAAAATGAGGTTTACTAAATGCTTGAAATTTGTTTTTAGTCCAATTTTCTGAAGCGTCTGTTCCTATAAAAACGGAAATGCTGTCCATTTTATTAAAATACTCATTATAATTTGCATCTGAAGCTGCTTTATGCCAACCTGTTAATACTGTATTTATTTCAGTTTTAATGAAAGAAACCTGTTCTTTTGAAACTGTTTGTTTAGGTTGATTACAACTTATAAACAATAATATTGCTATTACAAATAAGGAATACTTTTTCATTAATTTTTCTTTTTAAATATTCTAGATGATTTTTTTCCAATTGTTTTTTTCCTTCTTATTGGTAATTCTAATTTAGAAGGTTTTGCTGATTTTATTTTCTTATTAGGCTCAAATCGTTCTTCCTTTAATTTCTTATCTATAGATTTTTTAGAAATACTATCAATTTTAGTAGCATCTATTCCTATAAACTCAAAATCAACATTTATAGAATCCTCAAACATTTTTTTAGAAAGAATGGTATTTATCTTAGAGTTAACAGAAGAAAAAGCGACTATTGTTTTATCTACATGCGTATTAACTTCATTTGCAGTAATAGCAGGAATAAAAGTTAAATCTGCCAACCTTAATACTTCATTATTTAAAATATTTATTCTGGCATTAAATGAAGGAATATCAAAAAGCTTTGGCGTTACACTATCTTTTAAACTCTTCACCAAATCTCTTAATTCTAACGCATTACTTAAAGCTTCATTAGGTGATGTTTTTTCAAACCTTGAAAGAAAAGAATTTATAGCATTTAATTCTTGCCAACGCTCTACATCTTTTTTAAATTCTGGGTTTATTTTTTCTATAGAAACATGTTTTTTAACAACACTTAACAAGGGTTTTGTTTGTTCTTTTTCAACTGATTTCTCTTGTTTCTTGGTACAAGAAACTAATAATACGAAAAGTAATAAGTAGATTGAATTTTTCACAGGTAAATTTAAAAAAGTAAAAATACATAATTTAAAAACACTACAATTTATTTTAAGAAAATACTAACAAATACAGATATTATAATTTTAAAATTATTGAATAATTCTTTTTAAGAATATATATTACGAATACTAAAATCAATTACCTTTGTTTTTGATAAATACATAATTTCAAGGAATGAAAGAAATCATCTTAGTAATAGGAGCTAGTGGACAAATTGGAAATGAATTAACCCAAAGCTTGCGTGTTCTATATGGAAACAACAATGTTATTGCTTCTGATATTAGAGAAGGAGGCAAAGAAATGATGGTTTCTGGACCTTTTGAGATTATTGATGCTACTGATAAAGAAACCATTTTAAAAGTTGTTAAAAAATATAAAGTTTCACAAATATATTTATTGGCTGCAATGTTATCTGCAACTGCAGAAAAGTTTCCTCAAAAAGGATGGGATTTAAACATGAATTCTTTGCTTAATGTTTTAGATTTGGCAAAAGAAAAACACATAAAACAGGTTTATTGGCCAAGTTCTATTGCTGTTTTTGGACCAAGTTCTCCAAAACTAAATACACCACAAAAAACGATAATGGAACCTAGTACTGTTTATGGAATTAGTAAAATTTCTGGCGAATTCTGGTGTAATTATTATCATGAAAAATTTGGTGTAGATGTAAGAAGCTTACGTTATCCTGGAATTATTTCTTGGAAAACACAACCTGGTGGAGGAACAACAGATTATGCTGTAGATATTTATTTTAAAGCGATTGAAGAGGGTAAATTAGAATGTTTTTTATCTAAAAACACCCGTTTACCAATGATGTACATGAATGACGCTGTAGCTGCAACTATTAAAATAATGCAGGCAAAACCATCTGAAGTTAAAATTAGAACTTCATATAATTTATCTGCAATGGATTTTACACCCAAAGAAATTGCTTCTGAAATTAAAAAACATTTTCCCAATTTTGAGATTACTTACAAACCGGATTTTAGACAAGAAATTGCAGATTCTTGGCCCTCTTCTCTTAATGATTCTGAAGCAAGAAAAGATTGGGGTTGGCAACATAAATATGATTTAACCTCTATGACAGAAGACATTCTTGAAAATTTGAGCACCAAAAAATAACGTCTTAAAAAAAACTGTAAGTTTCTTATTTTATCATCGTCTATATACTTGTTCCTTATTAGAAAAAGAAGATAGAAATGTAACAAAAGTTACAAGTGTAATTTTTAAAATAAAATACCTTTGATGGTAAATATTAGATGATGAAAAATAGTATAGAAAAAAGTTTAGAGAATACCATTTCATATAAAGAATATACAGATTTAGTAAGCAATTTATTAGCGGAAGGAAAAGCTACAGGACCTAATCAATCTGAAGACTTAACCCATTATAGCTTGTTAAACGACAAAAGAATGAAACGTTTAAACAAAACCACTAAATTATCTGAAAAAACATTACAAAATTTACAGAAAATAGATGATCCTCAAACTTGGTTATTAATAACTGAAGGTTGGTGTGGAGATGCTGCACAGAATTCTCCTATTATTAATAAAATGGCAGAAACTAATAAAAAAATTGATTTAAGAGTTGCGCTACGTGATGAAAATCTTGAATTAATGGATTTATTTTTAACAAACGGAGGAAGAGCAATTCCTAAATTAATTGCTTTAGACAAAGACAATAATGTACTAAATACTTGGGGACCAAGACCAACTGTTGCCACTAAAATGGTTGCAGATTACAAAGCAGAACATGGTGTTATAGACGCCAAATTTAAACAAGATTTACAAGTTTGGTATAACAAAAATAAAGGCGAAAGTTTGCAAGAAGATTTTCTAGCTCTTTTTAAAAACTCTTTTGTAAGAGAGGTATAATTAAAAATCAAAAACATTTTTTAAACCGTAAATTGAAATTCAGTTTACGGTTTTTCTTTTAACTATATTTGCAGAATAAAAATAACTCATGTTTATAGATTCTAGTTCAATTCCTGAAGATGCTAAAGTTTGGATTTATCCTTCTAGTAGAAAGTTTTATCCAAATGAAATTGAAGTAATAGAAGAGAAAATAAAAACTTTTATAGAAAACTGGAAATCTACAGATGAAAATTTTACTGCTTCGTACAAATTTCTATACAACAGATTTATCATCTTAATGGCAGATGATGTTACTTCTCCTCTTACAAATGTAGATATAGATGCTTCTGTTTCTTTTATTTTACAATTACAACAAGAATACGAAGTTGAACTTTTAGACAGAATGAATGTTTGTTTTAAACAAGGTGAATTTGTACAGTACAAAGAACTTAAAGACCTTAAAAAATTAGTAAAAAACAAAGCTGTTACTGCAAAAACCATCATTTTTGATAACTTAATTACCACCAAACAAGAATTTGATAATTTCTGGGAAGTTGCGATTGAAGATAGTTGGTATAGTAGATTTCTTTAGATTATTAAGTGTTTTTTTTCTAAAAAAAAGAAAAACCAATTCCTAAAGAAACACTATCTAAACTGTCGTTATAAAAACCTAAAATAGCTTTTCTGTGAAAATCTAATCTAAGAATTGTGTTCCATCTTTTTTCTCCAATTACCTGAACCCCAATTCCTATTCCATAGTATTTTCCATCTGTGTATTTAGAAGAAGGTCGCCACATTTTACCGTAACTTGTTTCAATAAAAAAAGTATTACCGTCTTTTTCAGTAATATTGTAATGTAAACTTCCATAGGTTGGAAAGGCACTTACAGCATAGTTCCAATGATAATCAAAACCTGCATTTAAACTTACAGCAAATCTTCTGTTAAATTGATATCCAAAACCTGTTCTTAAAAATAATGCTGCAGGAATTAACAATGTTTCACCATCATCAGAATCAAATAAAACATAATTTTCATTTAATGCAAATGTTAAATTTAAAGATCCTGTAAAAAATGGTTTCCCTTTTTTTTCTTGAGAAAATGAAGTTTGTATCACAAAAAAAATGGCAATAAAAAGTAATGATTTTTTCATATTGTAGTTTTCATTTTTCAAAAGAATCAAAAACTATTCCACTTCCAAACTTTTAATAAAACCTTCAATAGAAGCTGCGTTATCAACTGAAAAATCACCAATCTTAGTTCTACGTAAAGCAGATAAATGTGCTCCAGAATTTAAAGCTTGGCCAAAATCGAAAGCTAAAGAACGAATGTAAGTTCCTTTACTACAGACCACTTTAAATTCTACTTCAGGTAAATTAACTTTCGTAATTTCAAACTCAGAAATAGTTACTGTTCTCGCTTTTATTTCTGTAGTTTCACCTTTTCTAGCCAATTCATACAAACGTATTCCATCTTTTTTAATTGCTGAAAAAATAGGTGGTTTTTGCTGAATCTCTCCAGTAAATTGTTTTGTAGTTTCTTTTAAAAGTTCTTCAGAAATATGTTCTGTAGGAAAAACGTTGTCTATTGCTGTCTCTAAATCATAACTTGGTGTAGTTGCACCAATAGTAAATGTACCTGTATATTCTTTAATTTGACCTTGGTACGTATCTATTTGTTTGGTTTGCTTTCCTGTACAAATAATTAATAAACCTGTTGCTAAAGGATCTAAAGTACCTGCATGACCCACTTTAATTTTTTTAATTTTAAAACGTTGTTTAATTTCCCAACGTAATTTATTTACAGCCTGAAATGAAGTCCATTCCAAAGGTTTATCTATCAATAAAACTTGACCATTTTGATATTCTTCTGCAGTCATTATTTGCACTGAATTTATTTTCAATATTAATTTAAAAGAGCGTAACCAATAGCAATAAAACCTACGATTGCACAGTATAAAGAAAAGTAAGATAATTTGCTTTTCTTAACTAAAGAAATCATCCATTTACAAGCTAATAAACCCGCTAAAAAAGCAGCAATAAAACCTGCTGAAATAGGAACAATTTCTGAAGATTGAAAACTAATATCACCGCCTAATAAATCTTTTCCAATTTTTCCAAAAATTAGAGGAACTACCATTAAAAAAGAAAATCGTGCAGCTCTAGTTCTATCAATTCCTAATAAAACTGATGTAGAAATTGTTGCTCCAGACCTAGAAATACCAGGCAGCATAGCAATTGCTTGAGAAATTCCAATTAATAAAGAGTTAGAAAATGAAACTTCTTTATTCGTGCTTTTTGCCTTATCAGCTAATAATAAAAGAACAGCAGTTACTAATAACATTACTCCTACTAATAAAATTTTTCCTCCAAAAAAAGACTCTAATTCTTCTTCAAAAAGTAATCCAACAACTACTGCTGGAACCATAGAAAGTATAATTTTTAGAGAGAATTTTAATTCATTATTCCATTTAAATTGAAATAATCCTTTAAAAATTTCTGCTACTTCTTTTCTAAAAATCACTAAAGTACTTAATGCTGTTGCAAAGTGTAAGACTACCGTAAAAGTTAGACTTTCTTCCGGCACAGAAGTATCTCCTAAAATTGCTTTTGCGAGCTCTAAATGTCCGCTTGAAGATACTGGTAAAAATTCTGTTAGCCCTTGAATAACTCCTAAGATAATTGCTTCTATAATGTTCATTTATTATTTTTTGGGGTTTGCTAAAATAGCATAAATTTCTATTCCTAACCCAATAATTACTAATGTTGGCGCTAAACGAATACGTTGCCAATTGTAGATTTCTTCATTAAAAACTTCTGGATCATTACTTCCCCCACCAGACATAAAAATAAACCCTAAAGCAATAACAATAAGTCCAATTACCATTATGATGTAGTTTCTTTTACCAAATAAAAATTCTGATTTTTGTATGTTTTCGTTTTCCATATATTTAATAATAAAGTTCGTCTGTTTTAAGATTTAAAAAGCGCTGTGTTGCAAAAAATGTACTTATCCAAGTAATAATAAAAGCTGATAAAAGCACCCCTCCAACTAAAACACTTAATGAAACATAATCTTCTAAAAGCGCTAATGCTGGTATCTTTTTATCTATATAATAAATAACAACTGCTAATCCTATAAGAGATAAAATTGCACCAATCATTCCTAATTTTATACTTCTCCAAATAAATGGCCTTCTAATAAAACTTTTAGTAGCACCAACCATTTGCATAGTTTTTATATTAAATCGTTTAGAATAAACAGATAATCTTATAGAACTATTAATTAAAATCATAGCAACCAAACCACAAAATGCACTTAAAACAAAAAGCCAAAAACTAATTCTTTGAATGTTTTTAGTTAATAATTTTATAAGAGGCTTATCATAAGAAACATCTGCAACAAAAGCATTTTTTAAAAACCTTGTTTCTATTTCTTGCATTTTTTCTGGCGTAACAAAAGCTGCTTTTAGATAAATGTCAATTCCGTTTTTTAATGGATTTTTTCCTAAAAATTCTAAAAAATCTTCACCAATTTCTTTACTGTAAATTTTAGCGGCTCTTTCTTTACTCGTATAAATTGCTTTTTTAGTGAATTCTTCCTTTAAAAGAGATTCTCTAAATGTTTTAATTTGTTTTTGAGTTACCTTATCTTTTATAAATAAAGTTATCGCTACTTTTTCTTTTACACGATTTGCTACTGAAGTAGATTTTAATAATACCAATCCTAAAATACCAACAATAAAAAGTACCAAAGCAATACTAATTACTACAGATAAGTAAGAAGATTGAAGGCGTCTTTTTTGATAAGAATCAAATTTTGCTGACATTTATTTTTTACTTTTTAAAGACTGCAAGATAATAATTAGTAGGCATTTGACAGTAACTGTTTACAGTATTTTAACTATTCTATTTCTTGGCACAATTCAATTAAAACTCCATTTGTAGATTTTGGGTGTAAAAAAGCGACTAATTTATTGTCTGCTCCTTTTTTAGGAGTTTCATTTAAAACGATAAAACCTTCTTTTTTAAGCCTTTTAATTTCTGATGCTATATCTGAAACTGCAAAAGCAATATGATGAATTCCTTCACCTTTTTTCTCTATAAACTTAGCAATTGGACTTTCTAGGCTTGTGGCTTGTAATAGCTCAATTTTATTGGGTCCTGATTTAAAGAATGAAGTTTTCACTCCTTCTGAAGCAACTTCTTCCATTTTATAATGCTGTTTTCCAAAAAGTGAAGCAAATAACTCATTAGATTTTTCTAAATCTTTAACCGCAATACCAATGTGCTCAATTTTATCCATGAAGTAAAAATAAGAAAAAAGCGCCAAGATATTTTATAAACTTCATATACTCGTATAATTAGTTTTTCACCGTTCTAAAAAGGGTGTGAATTCCCTTCGTTCTCAGGAAAAAATTTAATTTGATAAGTTTAACTTTTTTCACAAAACTATAAATTACAACAAGTTCTTAAAAGAGGAAAAACACCTAATTTCTATTTAGCATTTATAATAATAGTATCCAATTCATAAGTACCATTAAAATTTACATTCCCATTTCCCGAATATTTAAAACCGATAAAAGCAGTTCCAGAATACGCTGATAATTCTATAAATGTAGAATGAATCCAGTTTTTAAAATTCTCTCCATCAGCAACTATTTTTGCTGGTAAAACGGCCCAAGTTGCAGAACTTATATCGCTTTTATCACCATTAAAATCTGTAGAAATTAACACTTGTAATTCGCTACTATTTGCAAAACTATTTGAGGTTTCAAAAGATAAAAATTCTTGTGAAGTTGTGTCTAAATTAAAACCATCAGTAATTAACCAAGTAATTGTACTTTCATCATTAGAACTACTAGAACCCATTCTAGCAGCTTTACTTTGCGAATAAGAATCCGTGTAAGATCTCCAAGATTTTGTACCTTCTTCTCTATAATTAATCCAATTTAAAACATCAATATCTCCAGATTGATCATCGAAGTTTTCTTCTAATAAAATTGCTGTAAAATCTTCTATTAGTAAAGGAGAGCATCTCTCTTCATTCATATCTACATCACCAGTGTCATTTAAATTTAATACAATAAAATTTCCTCCAAAATCTTTAGAAACTACAGCATTTATAGTTCCTGCATTTTCTGGTAAAGACTCATTTGAAAATTTTGAAAAAGAGCTAGTTTCAACTAATAATTCATCATAGCCTAAACCCAAACAAGTTTGAATTTTACGTTGCGTATCAAAATCTTCTTTTGGGTCTACATAAGATTTTCCTGCTAATTTAGATTCGAAAAACACATTTTCTAACCTAATAAAAGTTCCGATGTTAGATTCATTTATTCCTGCAAAATCAATGATTTTTGGTACAATTTCTTCGGTAGTTTCTGTTCTATAAATATGATTCGGAATTTGATTAGTTGTTACGTTTTCAATTTCTGTATTATCGGTAACTTTTATTTTTCCTCCTATAGTAATTATTCCATTACCAGAATTTGTTTCGCCAATAAACAAGCCTTTTAAACGAATGTAAATTTCTCTACCAACATTATACTTGTTATAACTATTGCTTAAGTTTAAAGCAATTTTCATTCCTACTGTTGGGTTTTCTGGAGCGTCTTGCATATAAAATTCTTTATAGAAATTTCCTGATTTATCCGAAGAGACTACATATCCTTTTACAACAATATCAGACACAATTTCTAACGGATCATTGCCAATTATATATAATTCTTTTACTTGTTTTATCGTTTTCAATTCAAGCATATGGTCAGAAATACTGTCTAAAATTTTCTTTACAATTTCATTTTCTTCAATTCCTAAACTTTCTGGAACTGTAAAATCCCCGTCTTCCACACAAGTGATAAAAGACATATTTATTATAAAAATGAATATTAATCTGCGTACTATTTTCTTTTCCATTTTTGTGTTTTTATTTTTCCCTAAAAAGAGATACCCACATTCATAAAATAGGTTGCACCTCTACCATACCAATATTTATTTCCAAAAACAGGTTTATCAAGTGATTTATCCTCTAATAATTGCCTATAATTGGCATTTCTTCCTTGTTCAAATCCACCAGATTTATAGGTTTTATTTAATAAATTATTTACCGTTGCAAAAATACTTATGTAATGCTTTTTTATTTTATAAGATTTTCCACCAACAAGGTTTACAACAGAATAATTGCTAAATTTTTCTTGTGATAAAAGTTCTTTAGCAATGGTTGCATCATAGTCTAAGAAAGGCAAACCATCATCATCTGTATAAAAATTACGAGATCTATTTAAAGGAGAAATATCTATAAATGTGTTGCTAAAAAAGTTTACAGTTGCTCCTGCCCACCAATAATCTGGATCTCTATATTCAAAACCAACAGAATATGCATTTTGTGGTCCTGCTGCAAATTTGTAGTTCTTCAAATTTGTTACTCCAAAATCTTTAAAACCATTTACAAAACCTGCGGCTAAAGATTCTGTATCCGCCTCCGTTGTTAAATATAAATTAGGATTATTATCATACGTAAACTGACCAATAGAAGCTACTCCTTTCAACTTAAATGTTGCTGTAATTTGTGCTTCTAAACCTACCTCTAAACCGATATGTTTTTTGTTAATTCCGCTAAGAATTTCTTGTACAAAAGCAGTATTATCCCCTCCAACTCCATCAGCAAAATAGAAGGAAATTTCTGTTGCCTCTTTTATAGAAGTGTAATATGCTGTTACTTTTGATGTAATTATTGGGTTTCTAAAAACATAGCTGATATCTGTAGAAAGTGTTTTTTCACTTTGCAAATCTAAAACTACATTATTGTTTTCTCTGGAGTTTGAAAACGTATTTCTAATGGTGGGTGCAGAAGTTAAATAAGCTGCATTTACATCTACTAAATGACGGCCAGTAAATTTATAAGTTGCTCCTGTTTTAAAACCATAATTAATAAATTTTTGTTTTTCTGATGTTCCTAATGAACTCTCTGGAAAACCACCATTTTTATACACCCCTTCCCGCTCATGTGTTGTACTAGTGATTTTTATCGCTGTATAAAAATCTGTTTTATTATAAACAAACTGTGCTTGTGTAAAAGCAGTAATAATATCAGAATTTAAGTTGAAATTGTATTTAAATACATCTCCTTTGCCCACTACATTATTCGGATTTAAAAGGTTGTTTTGTTTTTCATCTTCAGTCGCTCCAAAAGGATCAATATCTAAATAACCAACACCTCCTAATAAATCTATTACTTCAGCAAAATTTTGAGAGCGTAAACGCTTGTATTCTATTTTTCCATTTAAAGAAACATTGCTATTAAGTGCTGTATTTAAAATTGTGTTAATCGTAAACTGTTTGTCATCATTTCTATCTTCATACAAAATATAGGCATTCTCTAAGTCTGCATTTTTATTGGTAGTATTTGCATCAAAAATGGATACCCAATCTATTTGCCCCTCTTTTAAAAAATTCTTTTCTGCTTCATATGCTTCTTCAAAATCTCCACTTCTTAAAAAATAACTCGGCATTTTTTGATAATAGGTTGCACTCGGGTTTGACCCTCCATTATAATCTATTCTGCTATTACCAATCTTACCAAATTGATAGGCAATATTTGTATTTATTGAGGTGTTTTCAGAAGAATTCCAATAATGATTTAACATTAAAATTGGCTCACTTACTTCTTTAATTCTTGAGTTTGTCTTTCTTCCATTTAAAGAACCCCAATAATCATTATATTTTATTCCTTTTAAGTCATATACTTCTTGTGTATTAGGTGATGACTTTCCTCTTCTATTTGGTGTAAAAATTCCTGTAAAATTGATGCTACTTTTATCGTTTATTTTTTTCTCTATGGATGTAAATATAGCATATGCATTGTAAGAAGTTGCATCATTAAAACCTTCATTTCCTACTCTTCTACTCGCAGAAAAAGTAAAAGCCCAATCGTTTTTTAACATTCCGCTAGAATAGGTTGCCATCATTCTATGTTGGTAACTTCTGTTAGAGGAAGAATATGTTATTCTAATTCCTGCTCTTTGTTCTGATGCACGAGTATTTATATTTGTTGCCCCTAAAAGACCGCCAAAAGTAACATCAGATGGTGTTAAGCCACTTCTAAATTCTTGATTTCTTAGCACATCATTTAAACCTCCCCAATTACTCCATTGCGCTCTACCATCATAAATTTTGTTCATTTCTATGCCATTAATCAGTAATTTTCCATTACTAGAATCTAAGCCTTTCACTTTAAAAAAGGAAGAACTAAATTCAAAAGCAGCGGTTCTAAGAAAAATATCCATTGATGATAGTAAAAGTCCAGAAATATTATCAGCAGAACTTGCATCATCATTTAATTCATCATCCGTAAGTGTAATGAAACTTAGATCTTGGTTTTCTGTAATATCTTTAAAAAGTAAGATGATTCCTAAATCTACATTTTTACCAGCTACTTCTATTGGAATATTTTGGGTTTCATAACCAACCAATTTTATTTCCAAAATAGACGTTCCATTTTGGATATTCTTAATCAGAAAAGTACCATTTAAGTCTGTAGTTTGACTTTTAGATGTGTTTTTTATTGTCACAAAAACACCGTGAAGTGGTTTTTCAGAATCAGTATCTAAAACAATTCCTTTTACCACGTTCTGACCGTTAACCTCTAAAAATGAGGTTAATAGAAACAAAGTTATCGTAACAATTTTTTTCATAAATAAGTTGTACTCTAAATTTTCTTTTTCTCAATTGCACTTCAAGTTAGTGTAAAAATATTTGTAACTCCTAAAAACGGGTGTATTCAACACTACTAATCACCTTATTTTCTTACTTTTACGCTATAAAAAAACACTAAAAATGAATAAGAAAATATTTTTTATTTTACTTTTTTCAACAATAATTACGGCATGTAATTCTCAGAAAAACGGAAAGAAATATAACATTAGAACGATTGCTTTTTATAATCTAGAAAACTTATTTGACACCATTAATGATGTTACTAAGAATGATGAGGCAAGCCCAATTATGGAGTTGAAATCAAACAAATCTAAAGTTTATTGGGATAAAATTGAAAAACTGAGTAGTACCATTGCGCAAATTGGATTAGATAAATCGAATACAAGTCCTGCAATAATTGGAGTTTCAGAAGTAGAGAATTTAAATGTTTTAGAAGATTTAGTGAAATCTAAACATTTGGTAAAAAATGATTACGGAATTATACATTATGATTCTCCTGATAAAAGAGGAATAGACGTTGCTTTGTTGTATCAAAAAAAATATTTTAATCCTATACATCATGAGGCTTTCGACCCTAAAATCTATCAAAAAAACTATAAAGTTTATACAAGAGATCAGCTATTAGTTTCTGGTTATTTAGACGGAGAATTAATACACTTAATTGTAAATCACTGGCCCTCTAGAAGAGGTGGTGAGGCTGCAAGTAGACCAAATAGAGAAAAAGCTGCGTATCAAAATACAAAGATTATAAAACAAATTAGAGAGCAAGATGCTCATGCTAAAATTTTAATTCTGGGAGATTTTAATGATGATCCAATAAATTCTAGTTTAAAAAAAGTATTAAAGACAAAAAGCAGAAAGAAGAATGTAAATGAAGGAGATTTATATAACCCCTATGAAGATATGTTTCGTAGAGGATTTAATACTTTAAAATATAGAGATAAGATAAATTTATTTGACATGATTTTCTTTACTTCACCTTTATTAGATAAAGGTGAAAAAGATTTTTCTACCTATAAAATGTACAAAGCAATGATTTTTAACAAGGCTTTTTTAACTACTAAAAAAGGAAAATACAAGGGGTATCCTTTTAGAAGTTTTTCAAACGGAGGTTATACTGGTGGCTATTCAGATCATTATCCTGTATATATTTACTTAATAAAAGAAAAGAAGTAAAAACTATTATATAAAATGAAAAAACCCAAAACTTTAAAGTTTTGGGTTTTTTTGATAATAAATTATTGCCTTTTACAATTCTAAATTTATTCTTTAACAGATTTAAATCTATAATGTAAGTATGTGTAAGCATCACGAGGTATAATAGTAATCCACTTTTTGTGTTTTAAATACCATTTAAAACGAATAGAATTTACTCCTTTTGTTAAATAAGCAGCAATAAAAGGATGTACATTTAACTGTATCTTTTTATTTTTTGAATTAGAAATAAATTTTTCTAAATCTGCTTCAATCTTGTCTAACAAAACGATTGGAGCTTCTACTTCTCCATTTTTATTTGGGTTGGCTTCGGTAGTTTTTATACTTAACTCTGGTCTAACCCTTTGTCTTGTAATTTGTACCAATCCAAATTTACTTGGAGGTAATATTTTGTGCTTTGTTCTATCTAAAGCCATTTGCTCTTTAAGATGCTGATACAGTTTATTTCTGTTTTCAGCTTTATGCATATCAATAAAATCTACTACTATAATTCCTCCCATATCGCGCAGTTGTAACTGACGCGCTACTTCTGTAGCTGAAATTAGATTTACTTCTAATGCAGTGTCTTCTTGAGAACCTGCTTTATTAGAACGGTTTCCGCTATTTACATCAATAACGTGTAAAGCTTCTGTGTGCTCTATTACTAAATAGGCACCTCTGCTCATAGAAACTGTTTTACCAAACGATGTTTTTATTTGTCTTTCAATTCCATGTTTTTCAAAAATTGGAGTTTCAGATTTATGTAATTTTACAATTCCCACCTTTTCAGGGTTGATTTCTTGTAAATACTCTTTAATTTCTAATTGAAGAGTTTCATCATTGGTTACTATGCTAGTAAAAGAGTCATTCATAACATCTCGTAAAATAGAAGATGCTCTGTTCAATTCGCTCAAAATTTTTGTTGGTGTATTTGTGTTAGCAATACGCATGCACATTTTTTTCCAACGTTCTAATGAGTTTTGCAAATCTTTGTCTAGTTCTGCAACTTTTTTACCTTCTGCAACAGTTCTTAAAATAACACCAAACCCTTTTGGCCTAATGCTTTTTGCTAATCTTTTTAAACGTTCTTTTTCTTTTGGGTCTTCTATTTTTTGAGAAACAGAAACTCTGTTAGAAAAAGGAACTAAAACCAAAAACCTACCTGCTATAGACAACTCAGAACTTAATCTTGGTCCTTTTGTAGAAATTGGTTCTTTTACTATTTGTACTAATAGGTTTTGCCCTGTTTTTAGTACGTTGTTAATACTACCGTCTTTGTTAATCTCTTCCTGAAATTGGAAGTTTTTTAAAGTGAATTCTTTATACTTACCTGTGCTTACTTTCTTAATGAATGCATTTAATGAATTTACTTGCGCACCTAAATCATGATAATGTAAGAACCCATCTTTTGGGTAACCAACATTTACAAAGGCTGCATTTAAACCAGTTAACACTTTTCCTATTTTGGCTAAAAAAATATCGCCAACCGAGAATTTGTTACCAGTTGTTTCATTATTTAATTCAATAAGTTTTCCATCTCTTAATAAGGCAAAATCAATATCAGATGAATTTGAACGAATTATTAATTCTGTTTTCATGCTGAATTTGGTTTTAATACTACACATATTTGTGTAGATGGATGAATACTGTCAGGTATTTGTAATACCGTGTGAGGTTAGCTTAACCTCTAATGTCAATGAACTTTTTGTTGTTTTTTTCGCTAAACTATAAACGAAAAAGTAAGCGTTAGCTTACTTTTTCTTGTGTCTATTTGCTCTTGCTCTTTTCTTTCTTTTGTGTGTAGAGATTTTTGCTCTCTTTCTTTTTTTACCGCTTGGCATAATGTTTAATGTTTTTTAAACCTTTTAGGTTTAGATTAAAATTGTATTACTTTACAGCTACTTTACTTTTTACTCCTTCAGTAAAAGTTTTTGCTGGTTTAAAAGCTGGAATATTGTGAGCTGGAATCTTAATAGTTGTATTCTTAGAAATATTTCTACCAGTTTTTTCTGCTCTTGTTTTGATAATAAAACTACCAAAACCTCTTAAATAAACGTTGTCTCCATTTTCCAATGCATCTTTAACTTCAGTCATAAATGCTTCAACGGTTGCTAAAACATCTGTTTTCTCAATACCTGATTTATCTGAAATTTTTGATACGATATCTGCTTTCGTCATGTCTCTTATTTTACTATATTTTTATTAATTTTATTCCAAAAATTCGGATGCAAATATATGATAATTAATCAATTCCAAAAAATTTAATACTTAAATTTATGTGAATTTTAAAATGTAATATTGCAATTCTATTTTTTACAGATGAAATTTTCTAACACATTAACTTACTGGTACTTACAAAACAACAGAGAACTGCCTTGGCGTAAAACTAAAAACCCATATTTTGTTTGGTTGTCAGAAATCATGCTACAGCAAACAAGAGTTGCTCAAGGATTGTCTTATTATTTAAAATTTACAGAGACATTTCCTACTGTTTTTCACCTTGCAAAAGCAGATGAAAGTACCGTTTTAAAAATGTGGCAAGGTTTAGGGTATTATTCTCGCGCAAGAAACCTCCATTTTACAGCAAAACAGATTTCTGATGAATTAAATGGCGAATTTCCTTCAACTTATAAAGAGATTATAAAATTGAAAGGAATTGGAGATTATACAGCTTCTGCAATTTCATCAATTTGTTTTAATGAACCTGCAGCAGTTGTTGATGGAAACGTTTACAGAGTACTTTCTCGCTATTTCGGGATTAAAACCCCTATTAACTCATCAGCAGGAATAAAAGAGTTTAAAGCATTAGCACAAAGCTTAATTGATGAAACACAACCAGGAACTTTTAATCAAGCAATTATGGATTTTGGCGCGCTGCATTGCAAACCACAAAATCCTTTGTGTGAAAGTTGCCCTTTTGCTGATAGTTGCGTTGCCGTAGAAAAAAAACTGACAAAAGAATTGCCCGTAAAAACAAAAAAAACAAAAGTTAGAAATCGGTTTTTTAATTTTTTAGTGATTGTAACTGATACTGAAAAAACCATTTTGTCTGAAAGAAAAGGGAAAGGAATTTGGCAAGGTTTACATCAGTTTCCTTTAATTGAAAGCGATAAAAATATTAAAAAAGAAACGCTAGTTTCATCCGAAGAATTTATGAACTTATTTCCTGAAGAAACCACTATTTCACTTTTCAATAAAAAAGAAATTGTACATAAATTATCACATCAACATTTATATACACAATTCTGGATTGTGAATATCAAAAATTTACCGGAAGCAACTATTAGCTGGAAAGAAATCAATAAATTTCCTGTTCCGGTTTTAATTGCCAATTTTTTAACCGAATTTCTTACAAAAAAGTGATTGATATTTTTAGTACATTTGATCTAAAAATAGACATGTTATGGCAGGGACAATAAACAAGGTAATTTTAATAGGTAATTTAGGCGATGAAGTGAAAATGCATTATTTTGATGGAGGAAACGCTATTGGAAGATTTCCTATTGCAACTAGTGAAAGCTATACAAATAAACAAACTGGAGAAAAAGTTACTACTACAGATTGGCATAATATTGTTGTTCGAAATAAATTAGCAGAAATTTGCGAAAAGTACTTAACCAAAGGCGATAAAGTCTATGTTGAAGGAAAACTAAAAAACCGTCAATGGGAACAAGATGGTATAAAACGTTATTCTACAGAAGTACAAGTTACCGAAATGACGTTTTTATCAACTAAGAAAAGCACAGAAAACACTAATAAAACTGAAGAAAATCAACCTTCTTCACCGGTAACTCCAAAATCTGTTGCACCAGAAGAAAATGATGATTTACCTTTTTAATTAAAATTTAGAAAAATTGGACCCAGACCCCAAGCTTTTATTTTTACTTTTTGAAACTATCGATTTCTTAACAGCAATAAACGGAATTGTTTTAATTGCTTTATTAATTGGTTCTGCATTGATTTCAGGCACAGAAGTTGCCTTTTTCTCATTATCACAAACCGATATAAACGAGCTTTCTAACGGAGGAAAAGAGAAAAATATTGTTGTAACTTTATTAGAAAGACCAAGAAAATTACTTGCAACAATTTTAATAACAAATAATTTTATAAATATTTTAATCGTACTGCTCTTTGCTTCATTAGCAGAAACTCTTTTTAGCGATTTTAACTACGTATTAAACTTCTATTTCTTTACGGTTCCTATTCGCTTTTTACTAGAAATTATTCTTATAACATTTTTAATTCTCTTGTTTGGCGAGGTTTTACCAAAAGTATATGCTTCTAGAAACGCACTTCGTTTCTCTAAAGCAATGGCTAAACTTATACATGTAATAAACATTATTTTATCACCATTTAGCATGCCACTGATCTCCTTAACAAAGTGGATAGAAACTAAATTAGGAAGTAAAAACACTAATTTTTCGGTTGAAATTTTATCACAAGCTTTAGAACTTACCTCCTACGGAGCAACGACTAAAGATGAGCAAAAAATATTAGAAGGAATTGTAAATTTTGGGAATACAGAAACGGTACAAATAATGAAACCAAGAATAGATATTTTTGCACTTTCTGATGATGAACCTTACGAAACTGTACTAGAAAAAATTCTTAAAAATGGGTATTCAAGAAATCCGGTTTACCATGAACATATAGACGTTATTATTGGCGTGTTATACGCCAAAGATTTGTTAGCACACTTAAACAAACAATCCTTTAAATGGCAAGATTTAATTCGTGAACCATTTTTTGTGCCAGAAAACAAAAAATTAGATGACTTATTAGGCGATTTTAGAGCGCGTAAAAATCATTTAGCAATCGTTGTAGATGAATACGGAGGAACTAGCGGATTAGTAACCCTTGAAGACGTAATAGAGGAAATTGTTGGCGATATAAATGATGAGTTTGACGATGATGATTTAACCTATTCAAAAATTGATAAAAACAATTATATTTTTGAAGGAAAAACCACTATTAAAGATTTTTGTAAAGTTTTAGATGATGAAAATGAAGAAATCTTTGAGCAAGAAAAAGGAGAAAGTGAAACACTTGCAGGTTTTATTTTAGAGATTTCTAGAAAATTCCCGAAAAAGGGTGAGAAAATAAGTTTCAAGAATTATACGTTTACTATTGAAGCGTTAGACAACAAACGCATAAAACAAGTAAAAGCAACTAGAAATGCGTAACCTCTTTCTCTTAATTATTTCCATCATTTTTATTTCTTGTAATGATGATGTTTTACCAAAACCAAAAGCATATTTGAGTTTAACATACCCAGAAAAAAAGTATGAAAAATTGCGGATTGAAAGGCCCTTTTCTTTTGAGATTTTAAAAAATACAATAGTAATTAACGAAGCTAATAATTGGTTAAAAATTAAATACCCAGACTTAAAAGCATCCATAGATATTACTTACAGACCTGTAAATAATAATTTAAAAGAACTACTTACTGAAGCAGAAAAATTAGTTTTTAAGCATACTGTAAAAGCGGAAGAAATTATTCCAAAAGATTTTGTGAATCCTAAAAAAAGAGTTTTTGGAAGCATCTATGAAATTACAGGAAATGCAGCTTCTCACATTCAGTTTCATCTAACAGACAGCACTCATAACTTTATAAAAGGTTCTTTATATTTTTACGCAAAACCAAACTACGACTCTATTTTACCTGCAGTAAATTATATAAAAGAAGATATTTTACATTTGATGGAAACTTTAGAGTGGAAAAAGTAATTTATACAATTTCCATTTTTTTCAATAAAAATGAAGCATTCATATTTTTACAAATTCCCTTCTTAAATGTGTAGTCAAAGTAAAGTTCATCTTCAATAATTTCTGCATCAAAATAATAGTTTTTAATACCAGAAAACTCATTTTCTAATTCACACAAACTCACATCGTGTGTTGCAATAATTCCTGTAGATTTAGATTTTGTTAACTTTTCTACAAACTTTTTAGATCCAATTGCTTTGTCTTTACTGTTTGTTCCTTTTAAAATTTCATCTAAAATAATAAAGTAATCTTCGGTTGCAATTTCATCAACAATAAACTTTAAACGTTTTAATTCAGAATAAAAATAAGATTCGTCTTCCGTTAAAGAATCTGAAGTTCTCATACTTGTAATTAACTTTATTGGAGCATATTTAAAAGTTTCTGCACAAACAGGTAAACCACAATTTGCCATAACAATTGATAAGGAAACCGTTCTTAAAAAGGTACTCTTACCCGCCATATTTGCTCCAGTAACAATAAAAAATTCTTCTTTATTGATACAAAAATTATTGTCAATTCTTTTTTCTGACGTCAATAAAGGGTGCCCTAAATTGGTAGCAGAAATAACATTTTTTTCTGAAGTTATTTCTGGAAAAACATAGTTTGGATGATTAAAAACAACATTTCCTAAAGAGTTTTGAGCATCAAAAAAAGCGACTACTTCAAACCATTTCTCAACTGTATGTTTATAATTATGTATCCATCTTTCAACTTTGCAAGCATTGTTTATCTCTGTTAAAAAAAATCCATTTCCAACAACAGCAATTAGTATATTATTTCTTTGATCAAAAGCGTCTAAAATTTTAGAAAATGATTTAAATATAGTAGCTGATTTTTTATCTTCAGATTTAATAATTTCTTGTTTTTCTTTTAATGTTTTTGATTGAAAAGTCTCATTTTCAATCTCATCTAATAATTCATGATATTGCTTAAAAGTTTCTCTTACTTTGTCTGTTTCTGAATATAAGTTACTCGTTTTTTTTAAATATTTTGCAGTAATAAAAAGTCCTATAAAAAACCAAATTGTAATATAGGTGAAAGATAAATTACCAAAAGACACAAAACCAATTATACCTATAGAAATAACAGAGTATATTTTTGTTAGTGTTGGTAAAAAGCTTGGTAAAACAGCAGTGTAATTCCCAATCCAATCTGTTATAAAACCAGTAGTATTTTTTACAGTTACTAAACTTGCAATCGCGTTAAAATGTTGTCGCCATTTTGTTTTTTGTGACAGTTCTTTTATCACGTTTTGTTTCTCTAAAATAGCATCAATTTTATTTTCTGTAAGCGTGTTTGCTAAAAGGTTTTTACCATCTTTGGTTACAGTTCTGTTTATATATTGAAAGAAAGAACCAACACCAAACAAATCGATATCATTACTATAAAAATGAGTGGGGTTTATAAATTCTTTACCAGATTCTAAGTCATAAGAATTCTGTTCTAAAACAGTAATTTCAGTAGTATTAATTCTAATTTTCTCATTAAGTATTTTTCGTTCTCTTTTGAGATTTAAATATTTAACTACTAAAACACCAAACAATGAAAAACCTAAAAAGGCAATAATAAAAACATCTGGGTATTTACCAAACGTAAGATAAATTAAAAAGCATGTAGTTAAAAAAACAGCAAACCTGAAAACACTCAAATTCCGAGATTTATTTTTTAATACTTTAGCCTGATTTTCTAAAACTGATTTTTCTTGAGTGTAAAACGCAAAGGGGTTTTTCATTTAATTATTTTCTTTCTTTAAATTTAATTTCTAAATTTTTAGCCAAACTACGTCCATAAATTACAGCAGCGTTAATTTCGTCAAAAACAGCAATCTTATATCGGTTATTTCTAATATCCCAAATAGTAACTTCACATTCATTTCTAGAGTTTAAAAATGTAGAAACTCTATCTAATTTTTTAAGCTTGTGCCATTTTCCAACACCAATTGGTCCTACAGAATAAAACTTTCTGTATTTCATTTCCATTAAATTAAAATGATGATTTAAAGTAGCAGAAAACCGAATACCAAAACCTATCAAAATAATTAAAGCGGAAAGAACTCTAAAGCTTCTTATATAGTAATTTTCAGAAAATGAAACTCCATTATTTTTATAAAATACAAAAATAACATAAGCAGCTAATGAAAAGAAAACAGCAGCTAATAATCTCTCATACCAGGCTCTTTTTTGGGAAACTATTTTAAAAACTTTGTTGCTTTTCATTTTAATAACTAGAAATTCCCCCTGTTAAATTCAGCACTTTTAAGTCCGGATATTTTTCTTTCAGTTTTGTAGTTGCTTTGTAACTATTAAAGCCTCTTTGACAAACCATAACATAGGTTTTACTTTTATCAATTTTAATTTCATCAACATTAAATTCTTGAATAGGAATTGTTTTATTCACCTTAAAAGGCAACTCTAAATTGGCTAAAACTGCAATAATTTCAATATTTTTATCTTCCAATTTTTCTTTTAAATCCTTAGGTGATATTTGCCAATCAGGATTCTGAGTAGCACAAGCAATATCAAAATAGGTTTGCGCCTTAAAAAGTTCAGTAATTTGTTCTTTTAAAACAATTGGTTTTAGCTTCATTTTTAATTGCGTATTTTGAAGGGAATTATAAATCAACAACTCATTTGTTAATGGTTTTCCAATTCCGGTAATCAGTTTTAAAACTTCATTTACTTGTTGTGTAGCAATCATACCAACAATTGAATTTAGAGTTCCAGTTGTTGAACAATTAGGAATATCTGTTGCCATTTTCGGAAATGCATCTCTTAAATTTGATGAATAACTTCCGTCTTTTTGTTTCACATTAAAAGTAGAAACATAGCCATCAAATTTATACAAAGAACCGTAAACCAACGGTTTGTTTTTTATAACACAAGCGTCATTTAATAAGTATTTTGTTGGCAAAGAATCTGTTCCATCAACTACAATATCTACATCAGAAATCAAATCGAAAACATTGTCTTTTGTAATTGGATTGTTTGTAAAGCTTACGGTTGTAAAAGGCGCTCTTTTTTTTATAAATTCAGATAAAACTGCTGCTTTGGGTTTATCAACATCTTCTAAAGAATAAAAAACTTGTCTGTGTAAATTGGTAATATCTACGGTATCAAAATCAACTAAATGAATTTTTCCAACCCCACTTGAAGCCAAAAAAACTGCAATCGGACTCCCTAAACCTCCACAACCAACAACCAAAACAGCTGCGTTTTGTAATTTTTGTTGCCCAACTTTACCAATTTCTGATAAAGTAATTTGACGTTTAAAAAGTTGATTTTTTGTTGGTTTCATTTTAAGCTGAACTTGTTTTAGTGTCTATTTATCTCTTTTTTAGCAGCATCAAATTCTTCTGGCGTATTTATATTTCTGATAAAAGAAGCATCTATTTCTACAATTTCTACATCAGAATTTATCAATACTTTTCTAGGACAAGAATATCCTTGTGCTAAATATTGCAATAAAACAGGATATGCTTTTGGCTCATAAATTGTAATTAATGGCTCTACAAATTCCTTTCCTTTTCCTTTAATTGCAGTTGCAACTTTACTAGGGTTTCTATGTTTTAACAATAGCTGAATAACTTCTTCATTAATAAACGGAACATCTGTTGCCAAAACTAACCAAGCAGCATTTGGGTCTTTTTGAAACGCAGAACAAATACCGCCAAAAGGACCTAAGTTTAGAAATTTATCATGAATTTCATCTGCTTTTTCTGATACACTTTGAACAGAGTAAAACGTCTCTAAATTACTAGTTTCTAATAATTCTTTTGCAGCTTCTTTTTGAGATTTTCCATGATAATTCAATTCAGATTTATCAGTTCCCATTCTAGTACTTTTTCCTCCAACTAAAACCAACCCTTTTACAGGAGCAATCTTTTCTTGAATTAAATTATTGATGTGATTCGCAATTTTATCAAACTCATCAATTGTATAACAAGTGCTATTTTTTATATGTGGATATTTCTCCTCTAAAAAAGAAAAATACGCAGTGTCTTTTGTCAATTTTATTACAAACTGAATACAATCTAATTGTTCTAATCTTTTTAAAACTGAAGCTTCTTTTTCTTCATCTAGAATTAAAATTTGCTTTGCTCCTTGATAATGATTTCCATTAATAAAAACATAGTCAAACTGTGCAAATTGTAATCGTTGTTCAAACTTATTTACGTTACCTGATGTTGTAATTTGTAAATTTCCTTGATGATGAAAAGTAAATTCAGACAACTTATTTTCTTGAATTTCTTTTGCATGAGAAGCATCAAAATAAGCCAATTTATAATTGGATAATCTTTCTGAAACTTTATGTACCAAGTCAGAGATAGTATTACAATTTGTTCCTAGAATTGCTATTTCATTTGGAGCAAAATTATCGTTATCTCTTCTTTCTAAGTTTGTATGTTTTTTGTGTTTAGCCATTTTTAATATCCGATTTTCCGCCAGTTTTTTCTACCAACTTTACTTCTTTAATCACCATTTCTTGACTGATGCTTTTACACATATCATAAATCGTTAGACAGGTAATATTTACGCCCGTTAAAGCTTCCATTTCTACACCTGTTTTTCCTTCAATTGTTACTTTACAAAAAATTTCTATATTTTCTGAATCAATAATTTCAATATCTATATCTACGCCATTAATCAATAATGGGTGACACATAGGAATCAATTCTGAGGTCTTTTTTACGCCTTGAATTCCGGCAATAATTGCAGTTTGAAAAACTGGGCCTTTTTTAGTAATTAACTCCTCATTTGTAAAATGAGAAATCACTTCTTTTCCTAAAAACATAATTGCCTTTGCAATTGCCGTTCTTTTGGTAATTTTCTTATCAGAAACATTGACCATTTTAGGATTTCCTTTTTTGTTTATGTGTGTAAAAGTCATTTAAAAAGTTTTTAGTTTTAAATGTTTAGTTTTTAGTTAGATTAATTTGAGAAGTCTTAACAATTGAAGTTAAAATTCTAATTAATTCATGAATATCCAAAATTAAAGAACCTACATCTAAATGTGTTAGTTCGCTTTCTTTTAGTAGTCGTAACCAATATTTAGTTTCTCTTGCTTCTTTTGAAGATATTGACATTTTTGCAGTAAAGTCTCGTTTACTTTGTCCAGCTAAAGCTTCTTCTATATTTGCTCCAATAGATGTTCCACTTCTCAAAATTTGATTTGAAATTACAAATTCTTTTTCGAGTTGTAATTTTTTATAAAGAGAAATAATCTTCAATGAAAACTCAAAACTCTTTTTTTGAACGATACTTTCTTTCATAGCTATATTTTAGACTTAACACTCAAAATTAATCATTAAAAACTATAATTAGCGATAGCTAATTATTTTATAAACCTCTCCTTTTTTAAACTCAGTTTTATCATTTGGTAATTGAATAAAAGCACCTGCATTTACCAAACTTGCTAAATCTCCGGAACCGTTTCCAGTAATTGGAGTCGCAACTAAATGTCCGAATTTAGAGTTTAATTTTACTTGTAAAAAATAGGTTAAACTTGGTTTAAAAGTAACATCTTCTGATAAAATTGCAGTTTCCTCTTTAGCCTCTAATCCTACTGATTTGTAATACCAAGGATAAAAATACACTAAACAATTTACAAATGTCGAAATTGGATTTCCAGGAAAACCGAACACATTGCAATCATTTGTTTTACCATAAAAGAAAGGTTTCCCTGGTCTTTGAGCCACTTTGTGAAACAGTTTTTCTACCCCTAATTCTTCAAAAACTTCTGGTAAAAAATCAAATTTACCTTTACTTACTGCACCGCTAAAAAGCAAGACATCATATTCTTGTAAATAATTTTTTATTTTTGATTTTAAAACAGGTTTATCATCTGTAATATGAGCCGTTTCCGAAGGAATATTTAAGCGTTCTAATAAAGAAACCAACGTAAAAACATTGCTTCTTCTAATTTGATGTTCTAACGGAAATTCATCAACACCAACCAATTCATCACCTGTAGAAACAATCATTACTTTTGATTGTTTTGCTACTTTTACTAACGATTTTCCAACCGTTGCTAAAACACCTATTTCTGCTGCTGAAATTTTAGTATTTTGCTTAATTAATAAATCGCCAACTTTTCCATCTTTTCCTTTATTATGAATATTTTGGGCATTTTTGATTTCATCAATACTAATGGTTGCAATTCCGTTTTCAATATCAACATCTTCATATCTAATTACAGTATTTGTGTTTTTTGGCAAAACCGCACCTGTCATTACTTCTATACAATTGACTGAATTGTTTAAAGAAATTTGCTTACTTCCAGCCGCTTGAATTCCTTCAATTTTAAAGCTTCTTTGTCCAACTTTGAATGAAGCGTAGTCAATTGCAATTCCATCCATAGAAACCCTGTTAAAAGGCGGGAAATCTCTATCTGCTTTAATGTCTTCTTTTAAAATTCTACCTACAGATTTTATAAACGGAATTTCTTCAACTCCAAAATATTGAGTTGAATTTAAAATAGTTTGTAAAGCTTGTTCTACTGAAATCATTTTTTAAAATGTGTAATTGCTTATTTGTTTAATCGTGTAATCGTGTAATCGTCAAACTAAGGTTTACACAATTAAACATTTACACGATTACACTTTTTCTACCCTCCAATAGTACTCATACTTTCAGAAGCACCACCATCTTTTCTATTTGCTTCTGCTATAAAACCATTTTCTGGCTTCTCTTTTATTAAGGATAAAAAGAGTTCTTTTAAATCGTCATTAGATGCTCCGTCTCTTATAAAATCTCTTAAATTAAAAACACCATCATCAAATAAACAATTTTTAAATGTTCCTGTTGATGTAATTCTAATTCGGTTACAATCGTTACAAATTGTACGTGTAAATGCAGGAATTATCCCAACAGTTCCTACATGATTTTCTATAGAATAATTTCTTGATGTTGATGATTTTTCAGACTGAATTTCTTCAACTAAAAATTCTGATTTTATTTCGTTTAAAATTTTTTTAAAAGTCCAATTCTCTTGCATTTCACGTTGTCCTTTTCCATTAAAAGGCATTTCTTCTATAAAACGAACTGCAATATTTTTGTCTTTTGTTAAACGAACAAAGTCTCTAATTTCATCAGTATTTATTCCTGATTGTACAACAACATTTAGCTTTAAATTTAATGTGCTTTTCTCTAAAGTTTCCATGGTTTTAAAAACCTCATCAAAAGCGTTTCTACGTGTAATTTCGTTAAATTTCTCAGCTTTTAAACTATCAATACTTAAATTGATACTCTTTACTTTTTTTAAATTTTCTAAGGTTGTAATATGATTAGAAATCAACGCCCCGTTTGTGGTAATATTAATATCTTCTAGCAAGTCATTAAAAGACAACATTTCTAAAAACTTAACAAAATCTTTACGTACAAAAGGTTCTCCTCCTGTTAAGCGAATTTTGTTAACGCCTAATTCTGTTAACACCCTAACTACTCTGTACATCTCTTTGTACGTTAGCAATTCTTTTCTTGGAACAATATCAATTCCATGAGCTGGCATACAATACTGACAACGCAAATTACAACGATCTGTAACCGCTAACCGAAGGTAATTTATTTGTCTTCCAAAACTGTCTACTAATTTGCTCATCTACTATTTAATTTGGTAATTTTTTACTTAATAATCCGTAAATAAAAGCTCCTAAAACGGCTCCTAAAAGCACAATTAAAATTGGTAGAACTCCATGACCGAATAAAACAAACATTGGTCCTGGACAAGCACCTGATAACGCCCAACCTAAACCAAAAATTGTTCCTCCCAAAATTGTCCTTATAAAACCTTTATCCTTGTCTTTTATAAGTATTTCGTTTCCTAAATAATCTTTTATTACCCCTCTTTTAAAGAGTTGCATAAATACAATTCCGATAACAACTGCGCTACCAATAACACCATACATATGAAAGGATTGAAACTTAAACATTTCGTAAATTCTGTACCAAGAAACAACTTCTGTTTTACTTAAAATAATTCCGAATAAAACTCCTACTATTAAAAATTTGATATTTTTCATATACATATATTTTCAAACTTACTATTTACTTCTCGATTGCGCTCGAAGAAACATAATAGACGTTTTTCTGTTTTTTGTTAATGCCAATTATTGGCTAAAATATTAAAGGAATTAAAAACCAAGTCATAATTAAACCACCAATAAAAAAACCAATTGTAGCTAATAAAGAAGGTAATTGCAAACTACTTAATCCTGTAATTGAATGCCCAGAAGTACAACCACCGGCATAACGTGTACCAAAACCTATTAAAATTCCAGCACCAATTAAAATTAAGAACCCTTTTATAGTTAGTAAACTTTCTAAGCTAAAAATTTCTTCTGGCAGATAAGAACTTCCAGCATTAGAAAAACCTAAACCTGCTAATTCATTAACTGTTTCAGGGTTTAAATCTATTGTTTGAGATTGCATTAAAAATTCTGAAGAGATAAAACCTCCAATTATAATTCCTGCTACAAAAAACAAACTCCATTTACTTTCTTTTAAATCTACTTTAAAATAATCTGAAATTTTTCCTGCTCCACCAATTGTACAGAAAGTCTCTAAACTTCTAGAAACACCAAAAGCTTGTCCAAAATAGAACGTTAAAAATAGTACAAAAGCAATTAATGGCCCTCCAACATACCATGGCCAAGGTTGTGTAATAAACTCCATTTTATAATATCTTCTTTAAATAATTCATAATTAACTTTGTTGCACCAAGATGATCTTGGATGTATTTTTTATTGATTTTCCCTGTGGATATTCTAAAACCTTCATCCGATTTTAATCTCGTAAATGTAGTAGAAAACTCTTGATGATTACTGATAGAAATACATCCTTTTAAAGAAACCAAATCTACTGCTTCCTTAAATTTGTCGTATTTATTTCCAATAACTACAGGAATTCCAAAAGTTGCAGGTTCTAAAATATTATGTAATCCTGTTTTTAAACCTCCACCTACATAAGCAACATCTGCTGCTGCATAAATTTTGGTTAGAATCCCAATTGTATCAATTATAAAAACCTGAGATTCTGATAAATTTTCCCCTTCTTTTTCAGAAAACAAAATTGTTTTTTTATTGATGAGTTTCTTCATCCCAAAAATAGCTTCTTGCTTAATATTATGAGGCGCAATAATAAATTTTTCATTTTCCGATGCTTTATTATTGATGTAATCAATCAATAATTCTTCATCTTCTTGCCAAGTGCTTCCTGCTACTATTGTATATTGATTATTTTTAAATTCATTTATAAAATCAATTGAATTGTCTTGCTCTAAAATTTTAGAAACTCGGTCAAAACGCGTGTCACCAGCAATAGTAACAGTATTTAAATTAATAGAATTCAGTAACTCTTTAGAGTTTTTATCTTGTACAAAAAAGTGATGAAAAGCATCCAAAGATTTTCGCATAAAACCTCCATACCATTTAAAAAAAAGTTGTTTTTCTCTTAAAATTCCTGAAACTAAGATTGTTGGTACATTCTTCTTTTTTAACTCATTTAAAAAATTAGGCCAAAATTCATATTTAATAAATATTGCCAAAGTAGGATTTACTTCTTTTATAAATTTCCTTGCATTTCGTTTAGAATCTAAAGGCAAATAACAAACTACGTCTGCTAAATTGTAGTTCTTTCTAATTTCATATCCTGAAGGAGAAAAAAATGTAACTAGAATTTTATAATCAGCGTAGTTACTTTTTATTTCTTCTATAATTGGTCTAGCTTGCTCAAACTCACCTAATGACGCAGCATGAAACCAAATTATTTTCTCATTCTTTAATTTAGCTATTTTAGAGAACGTTTCTCTTCTTCCATCAACAAAAAGTTTTATTTTTTTATTGAATAAAGCGTTAACTGATACTAAAATACGAGCTATAAAAATTAATATATTATATAAAAAATTCATAAGCAGTAAATGTACAAACTATCAAATAGAAATAAAAGTTGCATTTAAATTATATGTACAAAAAAAACGCTCAAACATATGTTTGAGCGTTTTAAATAATTTTAGAAAACTTAATCTCTTAAGCTTCAAAAGGTGTAATAGATACATAAGATCTATTATTCTTTTTCTTTCTAAACTCAACAACTCCGTCAACTTTTGCATGTAAAGTATGATCTTTACCCATGTAAACGTTTTCTCCTGGATTGTGAGTTGTTCCTCTTTGACGAACAAGAATATTACCTGCTATTGCAGCTTGTCCTCCAAATATTTTTACACCTAGACGTTTCGATTCTGATTCTCTACCATTCTTCGAACTACCTACTCCTTTTTTATGTGCCATGATACGATGGTTTTAAAATTGAATTTTTTATTTAGTTAAAGCATCAATTAATTCAGCTTTCTTTAAAGAAGTATATCCAGAGATACCTTTATCTTTAGCGGCTGCTTTTAATTCTGCAACAGTCATAGAACTATAATCTGTTGAAGCTTCTTTTACTTCAGCTTTAGTAGCAGCTTCCTTTTTAGGAGCAGCTTCTTTATTTGCTGATTTTTTAGCACCAGTAGCAGCAATAGATTCAATTTGAATCTCGCTTAAATACTGTCTATGTCCATTTTTCTTTTGGTAACCTTTTCTTCTTTTCTTTTTGAAAACGATTACTTTATCACCTTTTAGGTGACCTAGAATTTTTGCCGTTACTGCGGCTCCTTCTATAGCTGGGGCGCCAATTGTTACACTTCCTGCGTTGTCAAGTAAAAGAACGTTATCAAAAGTTACTTTTGATCCTTCTTCTCCTTGTAAACGATGAACGTATACTTTTTGGTCTTTTGCTACTTTAAACTGCTGCCCTGCTATCTCTACGATTGCGTACATACTATTTGTTTTGCTTATTATACTTATTATTTTACATCTTTCTAATGAAAATGCGGGAGCAAATGTACATCTTTTTTACTATTTTACAAGATGTATTTTAAAAAATAATTACATCACAGTCAACAGAATAAAACTTTTTTAACATATTTTTTATTAAAATCTTTTTATTTTTGGAACTACTGCAGTCTTATTTCCTTTTTATTGTAACAAATTTAATAAGACAGCGTCCAACATATTATCTATTATTAATTAAAAACAAAGTCAATGAAAAAAAGTATTTTATCTCTTACTTCAGCGGTGTTATTTGTGTTTTCTACAAACGCACAAAAAGTTGAATTTGAAGAGTACAATTTAGATAACGGTATGCACGTTATCTTACATCAAGATAATTCTGCTCCAGTTGTTACTACTTCTGTAATGTATCACGTGGGTGCAAAAGATGAACAACCAGACAGAACAGGAATGGCTCACTTTTTTGAGCACTTACTTTTTGAAGGAACTCAAAATATTGGAAAAGGAGAATGGTTTAAAATTGTTTCATCAAACGGAGGCAGAAATAATGCAAACACAACTGATGATAGAACTTACTATTATGAAATCTTTCCTTCAAACAAATTAGAGCTTGGTTTATGGATGGAATCTGAAAGGTTATTACATCCAATTATTAAACAAGGAGGTGTAGATACTCAAAATGAAGTTGTAAAAGAGGAAAAAAGATTACGAGTAGATAATCAACCTTACTCTCGATTTTTAGAATATGTTAAAGTTAACATGTTTAAGAAACACCCTTATAAAGGAACTACAATTGGTAAAATGAAGCATTTAGATGATGCTACTTTAAAAGAGTTTTTAGCATTTAATAAAAAATTCTATGTCCCAAACAATGCTACTTTAGTTGTTGCTGGTGATATTGATGTAAATGCTACAAAAAAAATGATTCAAGACTATTTTGGACCTATTCCAAGGGGTGAAAATATTATTAGAACGAACATAAAAGAAGATCCAATAACGGAACAAATGAATGCTAAGGGATATGACCCAAACATTCAAATTCCTGCAGTTATGGCTGCTTATAGAACTCCGTCTATGAAAACTAGAGATTCAAGAATTTTAGATATGATTTCTTCCTATTTAAGTTCTGGTAAAAGTTCTGTGATGTATAAAAAATTAGTGGATACTAAAAAAATGGCTTTACAAGCTGGTGCAATTAATTTAAGTCAAGAAGATTACGGAACCTATATTTTATATGCTTTGCCACAAGGAGAAACAAAATTAAAAGACCTTGTTAAAGAAATTGATGAAGAGATTGTAACATTACAATCTGATTTAATTTCTGAAAAAAACTATCAAAAACTACAAAATAAGTTCGAGAATAATTTTGTGAATTCAAACTCAAGTGTAGAGGGAGTTGCAAATTCTTTAGCGCGTTACAATGTTTTGTATGGTGATACAAATTTAATTAATACAGAAATTGATATTTACAGATCAATCACTAAAGAAGAGATTAGAGAAGTTGCAAAAAAATATCTAAATCCAAATCAGCGATTAATTTTAGAATATTTACCAGAAAAAAAATAATTTATAAAGACATTTAAAATGATGAAAACAAAGATTTTATCGCTAATAGCAATTATAACATTATCTTTTGCTGGAAGTGCACAAATAGACAGAAGTAAAATGCCTAAACCAGGACCAGATCCGGTTGTAAAATTAGGAAAAGCAAAAACATTTACTTTAAAAAACGGACTAAAAGTAATTATGGTAGAAAACCATAAATTACCTAGAGCATCAGCAAATTTAACAATTGATAATAAGCCTTATTTTGAAGGAGATATTGCTGGAGTTTCTGGAATGATGGGAAGTCTTTTAGGAAGAGGTACTAAAAATATTACTAAAGACGAATTTAACGAACAAGTAGATTTCTTAGGAGCAAATGTAAGTTTTAGAAGCTCAGGAGCATATGCTACTTCTTTAAAAAGATATTTTCCAGAAATTTTAGGTTTAATGGCAGATGGAGTAAAAAATTCTCAATTTACTCAAGAAGAGTTTGACAAGGAAGTTAAGGTTACTTTAGATAATTTAAAATCTGGTGAAAAAGATGTAAAATCTATTGCTAGAAGAGTTGAAAATGCATTGACTTTTGGTAAAAATCATCCTTCAGGAGAATTCACAACAAAAGAAACCATTAACAAAATCAACTTAGATGATGTAAAAAATAATTTCAATACCTATTATAAACCTAACAATGCTTACTTAGTAATTGTTGGAGATATTAATATTAAAGAGACTAAAAAGTTAGTAAAGAAATTATTTAGTGATTGGGAAAAAGGAAATATTCCTGTTTTTGATATTGCGAAACCAGAAAATGTTTCTACTACAGAAATCAATTTTATAAATATGCCAAATGCTGTTCAATCAGAAATTGCTGTAATCAACAATATCGATTTAAAATTAGGAGATAAGGATTACTACGCGGCATTAATGGCAAGTAATATTCTTGGTGGTGGTGGAACCGCACGTTTATTCATGAATTTACGTGAAGATAAAGGGTATACTTATGGTTCTTATTCTAGCTTAAGACAAAGCAGAACTGCAGCAACTTTTAGAGCTTCAGCAAGTGTACGTAATGTGGTTACAGATAGTTCTGTTGTAGAAATTCAAAAAGAAATTAACAGAATTCGTTATCAACCAGTTTCAGCAGAAGAGTTAAAAAACTCTAAAGAAGAGTATATTGGTGGTTTTGTTATGGATGTTCAAAAACCAGCTACTGCAGCTAGTTTTGCTTTAAATATTGCACGTTATAATTTACCTGAAGATTTTTATGCCAACTACATAGAGAATATTAATACTGTTACTTTAGATGATTTACAGAACGCAGCAATAAAATATTTTAAAGCCGATAAAGCTAGAATTATAATTACAGGGAAAGGAATAGATGTTCTTAATAACCTTGAAAAAGGAGATTATGTAATTAAATATTTTGATAAAGAAGGAAATGCAACTGTAAAACCAGCAATGACTTTACCAATTCCTGAAGGAATGACTGCTGCAAATGTTGTTGATAAATATATTGATGCAATTGGTGGTATCGATAAAGTAGCAGCTATAAAAACTACAATGATGGTTGCAAATGCAACTGTGCAAGGAACCCCTTTAATTCTTACAACTAAAGCGTCTTCTCCTAACAAAAAATCTTCTGTAATTTCTGCTATGGGACAAACGTTTCAAAAAACTGTTTTTGATGGTGAAAAAGGATACTCAGAATCTAGAGGACAACGACAAGATTTAGCTGGGGAAGATTTAGAAAAATCTAAAATAGAAAACTCAATTCTTAGTGATTTAAGTTATAAAGAAGGAAAACTTCTAAGAATAGAACCTTTAGACGGTAAAAACATGATTGTTTTAAAACATGGAAGTACAGAGGTTTTCTATGATATGGAATCTGGTTTAAAAATAAAATCCATTAACGTTGTTAAAACTCCAGATGGTAAAGAAACACAAGTGCCAACTATTTTTTCTGATTATAAAGAAGTAAACGGAGTAAAATTTCCGCATTCAATCGGTCAAAAAATGGGTCCAATGGATATAAATTTTACAATCACAGAAATAAAAATTAACGAAGGAGTTTCTGACGAAGATTTTAAATAATCTATCCTTTTTTTTAAAATATTAAAATCCGTAACTAAAGTTGCGGATTTTTTTATTTCGATTTATTTACCAAATAAACTCCAAAAAGAATTATTATTCCACCAAAAACCTGAAGCATACTCAATTTTTCTCCATCTAATACTCCCCAAAAAATGGCCACTAATGGAATTAAATACGTTACAGAAGATGAAAAAACTGGATCTGAAATATGCACTAATTTATTATAAATAGTTTTTGCAATCCCAGTACCTACAACAGATAAAACAACTAAATAACCAAGAGATTGCATTAAAATTTCATTTTCAGAATCAAACGTTTTAAAAAAATCAGTACACCCTAAAACAATAGTTGCTGGTATAATCAACAATAAAAAATTACCTGTTGTAATTGCCAAAGCATCTAAATCATACAAATATTTTTTTATCATATTCGCATTAAAAGCATAACCTACAGAGGCAATAATAATCAATAATGCATACCAATAATTTTGATTCGGATTTAAATCGGCTCCTTTTAATATTAAAATGGAAGTACCTACTAAACCTATGAGAATACCATATAATTGCCTTTTCTTAAAATAAAAACCAAAAACAATTGCACCAAAAATTAAAGTATTAAAAGGTGTAAATGAATTTAAAATAGATACAATGGAACTATCTATAGTTGTAATTGCAAAAGCAAATAGAAAACCAGGTATAAATGTACCTGCGAGTGCAGTATAAACAATATATTTCCAATGTCTTTTTTTAATTTTTTTAATTGAAGGAAAAGCTACAGAGAGTAAAAAAATAGCTGTAAAAATCATTCTTAAAGCACCCAATTGAACTGGCGTTACACCTAAAAGTGCTTTCTTCATTAAGATAAAAGAACTACCCCAAACGATCGAAAGAATAATAAGGTAAAACCACTTTTGTTGTTGATTATTCATTTTTATAAAAATATTTTGCAAAAATCCGATAAAACTTTAAAAGTCAGCTCTTTTATTAATAAATTTGTATTATTATTTAATAAATGACTTTCATAGAGGGTTTTTGTGAAAAATTAAAGATTAAATCTATTTATATGAAGACTAAAAAAATATTATTTTCTGTTGCTATTGCTTTTTTTATACTAGTAGGATGTAAAAATGAAGCGAAAAAAGAAACCCTACCTGTTAATAAGCAAAGTACTTCTTTAGCTATTTCTGGAATGACTTGTGAAATTGGTTGTGCTAAAACTATTCAATCTAAATTATCTAAAAAAGAAGGTGTTTTAGATGCTAAAGTTGTTTTTACAGACAGTATTGCAAATATTGAATTTGATGCAAATAAAACTTCTAAAAAAGACCTAATAGCTTTTGTTGATGGAATTGCTGGTGGTGACTTGTACAAAGCTTCTGAAGCTTCTAAAAAATTACATGCTTGTTCAGATTCTTGTAAAAAAGAATGTCAAGTTAAAAAAGGCGAGAAAAAACAATGTAAAGCAGATTGTAAAATGGCGTGTTGTGCTAATAAAGTAACAAAATAGCTCTTTTTCTTATAAAACAAAAAAAGCAGGCTTTAAGCCTGCTTTTTTTTTTGTTTTCATTGTATTTAAGTATTATAGGCCTGCACTCTTCCAAGTCCAAGTAGAAATATCTACTTTAGTTCCTGTTTTGTAATCTGCAGTAGTTGAAGCAGCAACTCCATCTATAATTACATTCTCTAAAGGACCCTCATTTTTCATGTCAATGTTATCATCATAACCTTCTAACCAAATATTATTAATAGTAGCTCCAGATTCTAATTTAAATTGCAAAGCTGTACCACCAACAGTAGAAATAGCTGTTAAATTCTCAAATTGCGGATTGTTATTTATTTTATCTCCTTCAAAAGCCGTAGAAAAACCATCAAGTGTGTGAGAAATATAAGTATTAGTTACTTTACCATTCCATCCTTCAGTCCAATCTACAGAATCATCTGCATTATTTTCTAAATAAATATTTGTAACAGAAACCGTTCCTCCAAAGAATTCAACACCATCATCTTTACCATTTATAACAGAAACATTTTCTACAGTTGTACCAGATCCAACAGCGTAAAAAGAAACACCATTATATTGAGATTCTGTGTTAATCTGAGCACCTGTTCCTTTTATTACTAAATATTTAATAGCACCAGAACTGTCTGCATCATTTGTACCACCGTAAATAAAACCACCTACCTCAGCTTCAGCATCAACACCTGCAGTTGTTGTAGCATCACCACAGATTGTTAAACCACCCCAATCTCCAGGGTTAGAATCAACAGAAGACATTACTACTGGTTCTGTTGCTGTTCCTTGAACATCTATTTTTCCTCCTTTTAAAACAGCAATATATACATCTGTTCCACCAGCTTCAACTTCAATTTTTGTTCCTGCAGGAATAACTAATTCACCTCCAGATTTTACGATATAAGAAGATTTTAATACATATTTTATAGAAGCATCTAGAGTAACTTTACTAGCTATAGTACCTTGTAAAGGTAAGGTTGTTATAGAAACACTAGAATTTACCCAGCTAAAATCTGCTGCAGTTACAGTAGCTGTACTTGTATAAGATAATGAAGGATCTGCAGCAGCACCATCTATAATAACATTTGCTAAAGGTCCATCATTTTTCATATCTATTGATGTATCATAACCCGTTAAAGATAAACCTGTTATTGTTGCTCCAGACTCTAATTTAAATTGTAAAGCAGTACCACCTACAGTAGAAATTGCAGTAATATTATTAAATTTTGGATTTCCATTTACTTTATCTCCTTCAAAAACAGTTGAGAAACCACTTAGAGTATGAGAAATATAAGCATTATCTACAGTTCCATTCCAACCTTCAGTCCAATCTATAGAATCATCTGCATTGTTTTCTAAGAATAAGTTACTTACAGAAACTGTACCTCCAAAAAACTCAATACCATCATCTTTACCATTAATTACGGCAACATTATTAATTGTTGTTCCAGAACCAACGGCATACAAAGAAACTCCATTGTATTGAGATTCTGTATTAATTTGAGCTCCGGTTCCTTTAATTACTAAGTAGCTAATAGATCCAGAATTATCTGTATCATTAGTACCACCGTAAATAAAACCACCAACTTCAGCTTCAGCATTCACTCCAGCAGTTGTTGTTGCATCTCCACAGATTGTTAAACCTCCCCAATCTCCAGCATTACCAGAAGCAGAAGACATAAATACTGGGTTAGAAGAAGTTCCTTGAACATTTATTTTTCCTCCTTTTAATACTGCAATAAAAACTTCAACTCCTCCATTTATTGCTTGAATTCTTGTTCCTGCAGGTATTGTTAATGTTGCTCCGGATTCAATAATAAATGAAGAATTTAAATTATAAATTTGATTCGAATTTAATGTAAAATCCTCATCAAGGTTACCACTCATTATTCCAGAATTTAAGTTTTCAACAACTAGAGAAGAAGGTGCTGGTATAATAATAGGATCATCGCTACCACAATTTGTTAGCATTAAAGCAGCGATAGAAAATACTGCTATGTTTAAAGTTTTAAAAATTGATTTTTTCATTTTAAGTTTGTATGTTATTAATTTTATACAAAGAAATTGACTTATTCTTTACTTTTCTTTACCTAAACATTAATAGTATGTTAGGTTTTACAACTATTTTACTGTTTTGTTAAGGAATGGTTAATTGATTAAAAAGTGTATTTAAAACTTAAGCTTAACTGGCTTCCTTTTTTATAAGACAACACGGTTTCATTTATTTCAACAGCAGAAGCGATACTTTTTACAAACTGTGTCTGCTTAATATCTGGGTTCAATAAATTTCTACCAACTAGTTTTACACTTAGATTTTTTGATAATTCTTTACTCATTACAAAATCTAGAGATACAAATCCTTTTTCTACAATTTCACTATTATAAAAAACATCGCTATTAGCTTTAGATTCTGGAGATCCTAAAGCAAATATTTTATCTGATGAGTAGTTACCTGTTAAAGTTGCTACAAATTCTTTTTCTTTTTTATCGCCAAAACTTAAAGAGCCGTTTGCAATAAAATCAGAAGCACCTTGTAAACCAGATGCTGTAATTCCATTATATTGGAAGTCTTCTAATAAATCTTGTTCCATCCACATTTTAGTAATGTTTGCTGTTAAGTTTAGAATTCCTTCGTCATCATTATTCTTAATTAAATCTGTTCTAGCTTCTATTTCAAATCCGTAAATAGTTGCTTCTTTACCTGTATTGGAATACGCAAAATAACCAGAAGACCCTCTAATTTGAGAAAAGTTAATTGGGTTTTTAATTAGTTTATGAAAACCCGTTACAGAAAACAATTGACCTCTTTGTGGAAAAATTTCCCATTTTAAATCAAAATTATATATTTCTGATTTTTCTAAATCTGGATTCCCTTTTGTAACACGACCTCTAGGAGAAACATATTCAAATGGTGCTAGCTCTTTAAATTCTGGTAATGTTTGTGTACTACTTGAAGCAAAACGTAAATATTGGTTTTCACTTAATTCATATTTTAAATTAATACTTGGGTAAAGACGCTCATACGTTTTATTTACAGTGCCAATTCTTCCAACATAGTTACCAACATCCCAAATAACACTTATTTCATCTCTTTCAAAACGCAATCCTAAATTACCTGATAATTTATTATCTAGGCTAAAATCAAAATTAACAAACCCAGCAATTACATTTAAGTCTGCATTATACCTATCTGCAGTTCCTACATTTAATTTTAACCCGTTATTAAAACCTTCAGAAGTAAATGTTGATGATAAATTATCTATAGAAGTTGCTGTGAAATCCTGGGCATCAACACCAATAAATAAAGATTTAAAAGTTCTTTCTTTATGTCTAAAATTTAATCCGTAGTTTAATGAATAAGGTTTGTTTTCATCTTTATTATTAGCTCCTAAAGCCCATTTGTTTTCTACAAACGCATTGTATTCTGAATCTTGAATTTTTTGACTAGATTTTCTTTGTTGAAAATCTCCAACGTGAGCGTATTGTATTTCATCAGAAGATGTAATATCTAAAATATTTACTTCATTTCTAATTCTATTAGGTTCTTCTGCTAAAACAAAGTTGTAACCTCCAGCCCAATTTAAAGTATTGTTTTCATTCCATTTATGCTCCCCTAACAATTGATTGATAAAAAGAGAAGTTTGTTTAAAGTTCTGGTCTCTTACAAATGCACCTGTTTCTTGCGGATCTTGATCAAAAACAAAACCTAAGCCATTTCTACCTTGCTCATATAATTCATCTACTCCTTTATTAACATAAAGAGTATTGTATTTAATTTTATTATTATCATTCAATCTTAATTTAACATTTATATATCCTGTTGTATTAGAATTAGATCTATAAAGTTCAGTATCTGTAAAACTATTATTTATTTCATTAGTTCTAAATCTTTTAAAATCTCCTTTATAATATGTAAAAGATTTAGCGTGCGAACCTGTTACAAAAACAGCTACGTCTTTTCCAAAAACTTCAAATTTTCTTCCTGCAGAAAAAGACCCATTAAAATCTATTGGACTAGTTATTGTCTCTGTGTCCCAACCTTGATATGTAATTAAATTTTGAAGGGCATATTGTTTTTTATGAAAACCTAAAGAAACATCATTATTAATAACTGTTGTTCTAAAATCATCCGATAGGTTTAACACGTTTGTATTTGAACCTCCAGAAACAGCTATAGAATATTCATTTTTACTAAACTCTTTAGTATTTACATCTACATTACCAGATCCTTGATCTGCATAACTAGAAGTAGTATATGTTTTACTTATTCCAATATTTTTAATAACATTAGTAGAAAATAAGTTCAAATTAATATTCTTATTAGCCACATCGTCAGAAGGAATTGGCAAACCATTCATAGTAGTAGATAAATATCGATCTCCTAAACCTCTAATGTAAATATCTCCAGATCCTTCACTTTTTGTAACTCCAGAGATTTTAGTAGTCGCATTTGCTGCATTAGAAACACCTACTTTAGCTAATGTTTGAGCGCCAATACTTTCTTTTATAACTACAGCTTTCTTTTGATCTAGTAACAATGCAGATGCAGACTCTTTAGTTGAAGATGATTTTACAACAATCTCATCTAAAAAAACACCTTCTTCAGCAGACATTAACTGATTTATAGTTAAAACCCCACCTTCTTTTATTGTAAAAGGTTTCTCTATTGATTTATATCCTAAAAAACTAAAAACAATAACATGGTTACCAGCAGCTACTTTTAAACTGTAGTTACCGTCAAAATCTGTAGTTGTACCAATAGTTGTTCCTTTAATTTGAACATTTGCAAAAGGCAAAGACTCATTATTTGTTTCTTTATCAGTTAACAATCCTTTTAAAGTTCCTCTATCTTGGGCAGCAATAAACTGGCTTAAAGCTAAAAAAGTAATAAATAAAAATTTCTTCATTTTATATGTATAATTTACAATTGCAAAAGTCTCGCGGAATTGTAAATTCTATGTTAGTTTAAAATTATGCTTGTATTACAGAAACATTAACTAAAAGTTAAATCGAAAAAATAGTTAACAATTTTTTAATTTATAGGGCACATTAACTTTATATATCAGTTAGATATTTGTGTTAATCTTTAAAGATTAATTGTCATCATAAACATATTAGTTTTTGTCGACTTATTTTATATGACAAACTGCCTTTAGCTAAGGCAGTTTTTTTGTTTTATTAATACTGTGTTAACATTTAATTAACATAATTACAAGTACTTTGTCACCGACAAAAACTAATAATTATGAAATTTCCTATACTACAAAATGTAGTTATTTTATCCTGTATGCTTGCTTTTTTAAGTATAAGTGCGCAAGAAACAAATGCACCAAAATTTGGAAAAGGTTTGTTTAACTTACTAGGTAAAGACAGTACTTTTACGATGAAAGTTGGACTACGATTTCAAACGCTTGCAACATCTCAATGGGATGTAATTAATGGGCTTTCTAACCCAGAATCTTCAATGATGATTAGAAGATCTCGTTTAAAGTTTGATGGTTGGGCTTTTTCTCCTAAACTTAAATATAAATTAGAATTAGGTTTATCTAATAGAGATCAATCTGGTGCTTCTGAGTATACAAGTAATGCTCCAAGATATATTTTAGACGCTGTTTTAAAATGGAATTTCTCAGGTAATTTTGTTTTATGGTTTGGACAAACGAAACTACCAGGAAACAGAGAACGTGTAATTTCTTCTGCCAACTTACAACAAGTAGATCGTTCTTTATTAAATAGTAGGTTTAATATTGATAGAGATATAGGAATGCAATTAAGACACCATTTTAACCTTTCTGATACTTTTATTGTAAAAGAAATTTTTTCTATCGCTCAAGGTGAAGGAAGAAATATAACGAAGGGAAATGTTGGTGGACATCAATATACAACAAGAGTTGAATTATTGCCTTTTGGTAATTTTGCAAGCAAAGGAGATTATAAAGGAAGTGATTTAAAATTTGAAGAAAAACCAAAGTTAGCGCTTGGGGTTGCTTATGACTTTAATAATAATGCTTCTAAAACAAGAAGTAATCAAGGTTCATATATGTTAAATGATACTGGTTTTTATTCTACTAATATCTCCACACTTTTTTTAGATGCAATGTATAAACATAAAGGATTTTCTTTTATGGCAGAATATGCAGATAGAGATGCCGAAGATCCTTTAGCTAAAAATTCTGACGGAACTTTAACAGGAGATGAAGTACAAGTTGGTACAGGTTTAAATTTACAAACAGGGTATTTATTGTCTAAAACTGTAGAAGTTTCTGCACGTTACACAAACATAACTTTAGATAAAAGCATTACTGGTAAAGGCGCAGAAAATCAATACACTCTAGGATTGTCTAAATATATTGCTGGTCATAGTTTAAAAGTACAAACCGATTTAAGTTATACTGATATCGGCTTTAAAACAAATGAATTATTATTTAGATTACAAGTAGACATTCACTTTTAATAAAAATTAACATAACATAAACGTAACATTCGCAACTTTTTCTAGTTGTAAATTTGCAAAACTAAATTTTAAATTATGGATAATATTTATTTACTTATTTTAATTGCTATAACTGTATTAGCTGTTGCTGATATAATTGTAGGTGTAAGTAACGATGCAATTAACTTTTTAAATTCTGCAATAGGATCTAAAGCGCTATCTCTTAGAACTATTATGATCGTTGCTAGTTTAGGTATCTTTATAGGTGCTGTTTTTTCAAGTGGAATGATGGAAGTTGCAAGAAAAGGTATCTTTGTTCCTGCTCAATTTGAGTTTGGGGAAATCATGCTAATTTTTATGGCTGTAATGATAACAGACATATTATTACTAGATTTTTTTAATACGCTAGGTCTACCAACATCAACGACAGTTTCAATTGTTTTTAATTTATTAGGAGCTGCCGTAGTAATGTCCTTAATAAAAATTAGTCATTCAGAAACGGAGACTCTTGCAGACTTAGGAAATTATATAAATACGGCAAAAGCAATTGAAATTATAACAGGAATTCTACTTTCTGTAGTAATTGCTTTCTCTGTTGGTGCATTTGTTCAATGGATTTCTAGACTTATATTTACTTTTAATTATGAAAAAAGAATAAATAATTTTGGTGTACTTTTTGGTGGTGTTGCATTAACTGCAATTACCTATTTCATCTTTCTTAAAGGTTTAAAAGGAACACCATATTATAAAGAATTAAAAAGTGTATTAGATGGAAATGAAATCTATATTATTATAGGAAGTTTTGTCTTCTGGACTTTGTTTTCATTTATATTTGAGAAACTAACTAAAAAAACGGTGCTACTTGTAGTTATTGCAGTTGGAACTTTTGGATTAGCGCTAGCATTTTCAGGAAATGATTTAGTGAATTTTATTGGTGTACCAATGGCAGCATATCATTCATACGAAGCATGGATTGCTGGAGGAATGGATTCGACGATGTCTATGGCTGTTTTAGAGAAAAAAGTACCTGCTGAACCTTTTTTACTATTTATTGCAGGAACAATAATGGTGCTTACACTATGGTTTTCTAAAAAAGCAAAAACAGTTGCAGAAACAGAAATAAGCCTTTCACGTCAAGGTGAAACGCATGAAAAATTTGAACCTAATCAACTTTCAAGAACTGTTGTAAAAGTTACTTCACAATTGTCTAATTATTTTTCTGCTATTATACCCTCTTCAATTAGCGAACGCTTAGGGAAGAGTTTTGAAAAACCAAATTTTACAATGAGTAAGAACCAAAGTATTGAAGCTCCTGCTTTTGATATGATTCGTGCTTCTGTAAATTTAATGGTGGCTGGTGTTTTAATTGCCATTGCAACTTCTATGAAGTTACCTTTATCAACTACTTACGTTACTTTTATGGTGGCAATGGGAACTTCTTTAGCTGATAGAGCTTGGGGAAGAGAAAGTGCTGTATATAGAGTCGCTGGAGTTTTAAACGTAATTGGTGGTTGGTTTGGAACTGCAATAGGAGCTTTTATTGCAGCAGGAATTGTTGTCTTCTTAATTAACTTTAACCCAAGTGTTATCATACCAATTTTACTTTTATTAACTGTAATTTTATTATATAGAAACTACAAATCTCATAAAACAAAATCAACAAAAACTGTAGATGAAGATAGTTTAAGTGAAGCGGAAGGTAGCTCTGTTCAAGGTGTTATTCATGAAAGTGCAAAAAACATTTCTAAAGTAGTTAAACGTACTAATAAAATTTATTCTAATACTATAGAAGGTTTAGCAAAACAAGAAATATCAATCCTTAAAAAGAGTAAAAATCAAGTTGTAAAACTTTCAGATGAAATTGATGATTTAAGAGATAATATCACTTATTTTATTAAAAATCTTGATGCATCTAGTTTACAAGCAAGTGGCTTTTACATTAATATTTTAGGATCCTTACAAGACATGTCTCAATCTTTAGAATATATCTCTAAAATAAGTTACAGACACATTAATAACAACCATAAGCAATTAAAACCAGGTCAAATTAAAGAGCTTAAAGAGATTGTAGATAAGCTTGAAGTTTTATTTACTGATATTGAAAAAGCATTTAAATCGGAATCATTTGAAGAAATTGGCGTTATCTTAAATGAAAAGAAAGTGGTTTATAATTTGTTAAATGAAAAAATCGAAAAACAAATTGAGCGCACTCGTTCAGAAGAATCAAGTCCAAAAAACACAACTTTGCACTTTGGTTTACTTTTAGAAACAAAAGATTTAGTTGATGCAACTATGAATCTTTTAGAAGAGTATCATAACTCTTTTGATAGTTCAATTGAGCCTGCAACGATTAGTGTTACAAAAGAAAATAAATAACACAAACACAATAATTTTATTAAAAAAACCATGAATTAGCTTTCATGGTTTTTTGTTTTTACTATGCTATTTTATTTAAAACCAAAACCCTAAATTAAATAACCAATAATTTTGATTATTGTCTGGAGACCAACTATATTTTAATTCTACAGGTCCTAAAAAACCATTAAAACTATACCCAATTGCATATCCAGATTTTATGTTTTTAAATACATCAATATCTCTAAAAACATTATCATCTAATCTTCCATAATTGGCAATAAAAGTAGTGTAATGATTTCCTGATAAATGATACTTTAAATTAAATTCAGATTTAAAAAAAGAGTTGTCAGACAATTCTGCAAAATCATAACCATAAAAAGAAATAAAAGTATTTATGTAGTTTTTATTATAACCTCCTAAATAAAAATCAAAAACATCTGAATTAGCATCATTGAATACAAACCCTGCTTCGTTTGTATTTTGAAAAGTTAATTTACCCCAAAATGTTGTTGCGAACCCTAAGGTTCCTTTTCCTTGTAAAAAAGGTTTAAAATCATTGTTATGATCAGAAGATGCTATATACCATTTTGCATTTAAATCTGCAAAATATCCTTTTGTAGGAAAATTTCTATCATCATAAGTATCTAACTTTAAATACCCAAAAGCATTAAAATAATTACTATTATCAAAAATTGTTTCTTCATTATTAGATAAAATTGTTTCCGTTGTAGCTTTTACATGTTTATGTTCTAGCCCCAAACCTATGGCAAACTTTCTATCAAAAGTAGTTTGTATAAAAAATTGATTTGTTATATCTGTGTATTTTAAATTGATATTACTAATATTTGGAAACGAAGAAACTATGGGGTTGAATTTTGAATTTGCTCTAAAATGATTATACCTAGACCTTAAACCATAACTTATATAAAAACCATTATCTACAAAATAATTTAGATTATATCTTAAATTGTCTCCCAGGATCATATCTAAAGAAAACAAATCATTATTTACTAATAAATGCTTTTGACTGTAGTTTGCCAAAACACCAGATTTGTATAATAAATCATAATGAACACCTAAATTTAAATTTGCATTTTCATTAGATTCCTTTAAAAGAAAACTTAATTTGTAAGAATTATCTTTCTTCTTTATAAAAGAATATTCTATTCTATCATAATTTTTTGTAGCAGATAATAAATAAATCTTTTTTGTAATTTCTTTACTAGAAAGACTGTCTCCTTCTCTAATTTTTAATTTACCTAAAACAAAAGCCCTCGTATAATTTTTAAATCCCTTAATATCTATTTCAGAAATAAGGTGTTCTTTATTAATAAATCCTATAAGCGATCTCTTCTTTTTATATTTTTGCTTTAGTGCAATTTCTTTAAAAATAGCACTAAATTTTGCTGCCTCTTCTATTCCAATTTGTAAAATTTTATTTTTTTTATCAAAGGCTACAACATTATAATCTGTGATGTCTGGATGAATATAAACATCTAACTTTTTTTTCTCTTTTTTGGTTACATCATACATTTGATAACTAACAATCTGATTCATTATAGAAACAACAGAGTTTAGTTTTTCTTTCTGATACAGTTTTCCTTCTACATCTACACCAATTACAATATCAATTCCTTTAGATTTCATAATACTTACAGGAAAATTGTTAGCAATTCCGCCATCTACAAGTAATTTATCATCTAAAATAACAGGGTTTAATAGTGTAGGAAAAGAACCGCTTGCTCTTAAAGCTAATGGAAGTGAACCTTTTTCTAGTAAAACAACGCCTCCGTTTTCTACATCTGTTGCAATACAGAAAAAGGGAGTTGGTAGTTTACCAAAATCTTCAATTTCTGCTACAGGCTCTAATAATTCTAATAAAAAATTTAATACATTTTGTCCTTTAGAAACTGCTCTTGGCAAACCAATAGCGGTATTTTTAACGGGAAGTGAAATTGCTGTGTTTTCACCAAATTCTCTTTCAAAAAAGGTCTCTGAACTTCTTGGTAGCTTATCTCTTATCATTGATATAAAATCTGTTTCAATAATAATTTTCTCTAACTGATCCCCAGAATAACCCGCAGCATACAAACCCCCAATGATTGCGCCCATACTTGTACCACCAATATAATCTAATTGAATACCGGCTTTGTCAATTTCTTTTAAAACACCAACATGAGCAAACCCTTTTGCGCCTCCTCCACTTAAAACTAAACCAATTTTTGGTTGTTTTTCTTGAGAAAAAAGAAAAAGTGGTAAAAAAAGTAGTAAAAAAAATATTTTTATTTTCATTGTTTTTTTGGGTGATAATAGTTGAACACTTTTAAAGCTCTAGCGGTACCAATTTCTGATTTTAAATCTTCAAAAGAGGCTTCTTTTACGCGTTTAGCCGACTTAAATTTACGTAATAAAGTGGTAATAGTTTGGGTACCTACATCCGTAATTTGTTCTAATTCAGATTGTATTGCACTTTTACTACGTTTATTTCTATGAAAAGTGATTCCAAATCTGTGCGCTTCATTTCTTAAATATTGCGTAATCTTTAAAGTTTCAGACTTTTTATCTAAATACATTGGTATTGGATCTCCTGGGTAATAAATTTCTTCCAATCTTTTTGCTATTCCAATAATTGCAATTTTTCCTCGCAATCCTAGATCATCTAAGGCTTTTAAGCCAGAAGATAACTGTCCTTTTCCACCATCAACAATAATTAATTGTGGTAGAGGCTCATCTTCTTCTAACAGTCTTTTATATCTTCTATAAACAACCTCTTCCATAGATGCAAAATCATCTGGCCCTTCAACAGTTTTAATATTATAGTGTCTGTAGTCTTTTTTACTTGGTTTACCGTCTTTAAAAACAACACAAGCAGCAACAGGGTGTGTTCCTTGAATATTAGAATTATCAAAACATTCTATATGTCTTGGTTCTACATGCAAACGCAAATCCTTCTTCATTTGCGCCATAATTCTTTTTACATGCCTGTCTGGATCAACAATTTGTACTTGCTTAAATTGCTCCATTCTGTAATACTTTGCATTTCTTTCAGAGAGCTCTACAATCCGCTTTTTATCACCCAACTTAGGCACAATAACTTTAACATTCTCTCCTAAATTCACTTTAAAAGGAACATAAATTTCTGGTGAAATTGAATTAAATCGTTGCCTGATTTCAACAATAAATAATTCTAAAATTTCTTTGTCTGTTTCATCCAGTTTTTTCTTGACTTCAGTTGTATGGGATTGAATAATTGAACCATTTGAAATTTTAAGAAAATTTACATAACCGTGCGTTTCATCAGAAATAACAGAAAATACATCCACATTGTTTATAGATGGGTTTATAATAGTAGATTTTGATTGGTAATTACTTAAAAGCTGTAATTTTTCTTTAATTTTTTGCGCTTCTTCAAACTCCATATTTGCTGCAAAATCTAGCATCATTTCATTAAACCTCTCTAAACTTTCTTTAAAATTTCCCTTAATAATATTCCTAATTTCTACAATGGCATTGTTATAATGACCCTCGGTTTCTAAGGCTTCACAAGCTCCTTTACAGTTTTTTAAATGATATTCTAAACACACTTTATATTTTCCTTCACTAATATTTTGCGCACTCAAATCATAATTACAAGTTCTTAACGGGTAAACTTCTTTAATTAAATCTAACAGAACTCTTACTGTTTTTATACTTGTATAAGGCCCAAAATACTCTGAGCCATCTTTTATAACCCTACGTGTCATAAAAATTCTAGGAAAACGTTCTTTTTTTATACAAATCCAAGGATACGTTTTATCATCTTTTAATAAAATATTATACCGAGGCCTGTGTTTTTTTATAAGGTTGTTTTCTAATAATAAAGCATCTGTTTCTGTTTCTACAACAATGTGTTTTATACTTACAATTTTTGTTACTAAAACTTTGGTTTTGCCATTGTCATGTGTTTTTGAGAAATAAGAGGAAACCCTTTTCTTTAAGTTTTTTGCTTTACCTATATAAATAATTACCTCATTTTTATCAAAATACTGGTAAACACCAGGTTCATTTGGTAACGTTTTTACTTGAAGTTCTAAGGGTGTGGACATACAACGAAAATACACTTTTTTTTAAACACTCAATAAAGCAAAACAGCTAAAAATTGGGCTAAAGAACGGAGAGAAACTGAATCTACTTAAAACAAATATAAATGACTATAGCGCATTTAATATTCCTAAATCTATTTTAGTACATGTTTTAAAAGAAGACATACCAAGTGTTAGAGCGTATATTGGTATAGCAATATTTATATGCCCTGTTACTGGCTAAAAATCCAACTAAGAAAACAACAATATATTTTAGAAAACGCAGAACACTCTTTTAAATGTTCTCTAAAGATAATAAAAAATTATTTTTCTTCTTTAGGAAAAGCTTGTTTGCTAAAAATAAAAAGCAACGCAACAACAACACTAATAAAAGCATCTGCAGGGTTAAAAATATATTGAAAAAAAGTAAAAGGTTATCCACCTACAAAAGGAAATCAATCTGGTAAATTTCCATGCCAAAAAGGAAAATAAAACATAGCAACTACTTTTCTGTGTAATAATTCTCCGTAAGGTTTTTCTGCAAAAAGCGTTGCTACTTTGTGATCTGAATAATCAAAAATAACACCATAAAAAATAGCATCTATAATAGTACCAACTGCGCCAGAAAAAATAAGAGAAATTGCAATAATTACAGCATTGTGTACTATTCTTTTTATATGCTGAGCTAGCCAATAAATAATACCAGAAACAGTAACCAATCTAAAGAAGATAAACAAATTTAGGGGTGGTAGAGTGCATATTTATGACACTAAATATCTAAAAAAGCATTAATTAAAAACAGGTATTTATACGTATAACAACAAGTATTTATACTTGATTTTAAAATATTTATTAGCGTTAGATTTGAATTCTAACATTAGTAGTTATGAAAAATAAACAAAAAAAAATATTATGATGAAACAAAAAATGAAAATTTTAATGCTCTTTGTTATTTGTGCGATGTCAAATTTTGATGGACAAGCACAGGAGGGGTTTTTGGGTGAAGTTAGATTATTTGCAGGAAATTTTACTCCAAGAGGATGGGCTATTTGTAATGGTCAGATAATAGCGATTAGTAACAACCAGGCGCTGTACTCTATCCTAGGAACCACATATGGTGGAGATGGTAGAACTACTTTTGCATTGCCAGATCTGCAAGGTAGAGTTGCTGTAGGCCAAGGAACCGGGCCAGGGTTATCTCAATATAGAGAAGGACAACAAGGAGGGACGGAAACAAACAGATTAAGCACTGCTCAGTTACCAGCTCATAGCCATGACGCAGCTGGTGTAATTAAGGCATCTAATTCTAATGCTACTACAAAGGAACCAGCTGGAAATTATTTTGCTTCTAGTATATACACTATCAATAGAGGAAACCTTGAAGATGTACTTTCTTATGGTGCTACTTCAGATGTAGAGATGAATGCCAACGCAATTGATGTTACAGTAGGCAATACTGGTGGTAGTCAATCAGTTGAAAATCGTCAACCTTATTTAGCAATGAATTATATTATTTGTCTTAGTGGAACTTACCCTGCAAGAAACTAATTTCGCTTGTAAAAAACATTTTTTTTAATGCTCTAAGCATTAAAAAATTTATGATTTCCATCAGTAAAATCTGACCATAAAACATTGTTTTTTTCTTTTCAAAAAAACAGAATTTAGGTTAACAATTGCCTACATTTACAACCGAATTAACCCAAAATCTGCCAATAATTATGAAACAAAATTCCTTTTTTAAAAAAATAATATTTATAACACTTTTTTCCCCTTTATTAACACATTCACAAGTAAGTATTGATTTTAATGATCTACCTTATTTCGACAATCAAACAATTGGAAAAACGGTTGACATTGCAGGATTTAGATTTACAATAAATAGTCCTAATAATGATTAAATTCAGTATGATACCAATCAGAATCCAGGTGGTTCTCCTGCTTTATATGATAATAATGCGGATGTCGGGGATATTACAGAATATAAGATTGAAAAAATAGACAATTCTAAATTTCAACTAAGAAGCATTTATTTACAAGATGCTGGATTTGGTAGTGAAGATGGCACTATTACAGCTTATAAAGATGGTGCTGCAGTAGGCGGTGCAGCACTTATAACTTTTAATGGTACAATAACACTATCTAGCAATCCTAATTTTAATAACATAGATGAAATTAGAATAAATGCTGTTGATATCAATTTTTTTCTAGACGATCTAATATATGTTATTAACAATACATGGCATGGATCTACAGATAATAATTGGGATACTTCATCAAACTGGTCTGCAAATTCAGTTCCCGTAAGTTCCACTATAATTACAATACCAAGTGGGTTAACAAACTACCCTACAGCTGGCTCTGCTTTAACATTTAATAGTTTAACAATTAATTCTGGAGCTTCAATGATTGCTCAATCTACAGTGATTGGTGATGTTACCTATAATTTAGCAATACCTGATACCAACTGGCATTTAGTAGCTTCGCCAGTTGTTGGAGAAACTTATGATGATGCTTGGATTACTGCCAACGCTATTGCTTCAGGTTCAGTAACAGGAACAAATAGAGGTATTTCTACTTATGATAATGGAACACCAGATGCAACAACGCAACATTGGAGATATTTCCAAGCTAGTGCTGCCGCTGCTAACTTTAATGCTGGTATTGGATATTCTAATAAAAGAACAAGTACTGGTAACTATAGTTTTACAGGAACCTTCCCAACGACGGCTGTTTCTCCTGCTATTTCTCAAAATGATAAAAATGATAACCTTTTAGGAAACCCTTATCCATCTTATTTAGATATTGCTGCTTTTATTACTGCTAATACTGCCAATATGACTCCAACTCATCAAGCAGTCTATGTTTGGAATGGTGCTACATACACCAACTTAACAACAGGGTATATTCATCCAGGGCAAGCATTTTTCATTAATTCTAATGTAGCTTCTGGCACTGCTTCTATTACAGAAGCTATGCAGAGTCATAATACAGGTTCTTTCTATAGAACTAATAACCCAACAATTAATTTGACACTTTCTAATGGAGCTTCTTCTAAAGAAGCTACAATTAATTATTTAGATGGAAAAACTATTGGATTAGATCCAAGATTTGATATAGGAGTGTTTAAAGGTGTTGCTTCTGACTTAAGTGTCTTTACACAATTAATTGAAGGACATCAAGAAGTTGCTTTTGAAACACAAGCATTACCAAATACAGATTTAGAAATAATGATTGTTCCTGTGGGAGTGAACGCAAATGCTAATGAAGAACTTACATTCTCTTTAAATGCTTTAAACTTTACTTCTGATCTAAAAATATTTTTAGAAGATAGCGTAACAAATACCTTTATACGTTTAGATGAAGCAAATAGTACTTATAAAATTACTACAACTGAAGCTTTAAACGGAATTGGAAGATTTTATATACATACCTCTAAAAGTTCTTTAGATGTAAAAGATATTTCTTTAGAAAATGTTAGTGTCTTTAAAACCGATGCGAGTACTTTAAGAATTGCCGGCTTGCAAAATAATACTAAAACCAATGTTACTTTATTTAACCTTTTAGGAAAACAGGTATTAAACACCTCTTTTCAATCTAATGGAGTAAAAGATATTTCTTTACCAAAATTAGCCACAGGTGTTTATGTTGTCAAAATTAAGACTGGTAAAGGGAAATTAAGTAAGAAAATAGTATTAGAATAATAACGATAATTTTAAGACAAAATAGTATGAAAAACACAAAAAATACTCAAGATATTCCTCAAGAAATTACGCGTAAACAAGCAATTAAAAAGATAGGAAACTATGGTAAATATGCAGCTTTAACTGCATTAGGAACCTATCTAATACTGAGTCCACAAAAAGCACAAGCGGCTTCTCCAGAGGCACCAGGAACTGGGTTTTAAGAAACGAGAATTAGGAATACTTATTAAAAGACTGTCAAATTAATTTTTGATAGTCTTTTTTTATTAACAAAAACACTTCTTTAAATTAGTAAGAAAATTAGAATTCCTAGTATTTAAAACTTGCCAATTGTAAACTGCAGATAATTGATATATTTTAGATAATTCTTCTTTAGAAAAACATTAAACAGACTTTGTTGTAAATCGAAATATTTTATATCATCATAAGAAAAAGCACCTTCTTGAGTAGGCATTTTATTGGTAATGATTTTCTTGCCAACAGAATCTATTTAAATTTCTAGTTCAGACAAATTATAACCAACCTCAACCTTTGCATATACTGTAACTATGGCTTTTTTATCAAAAGAAAGATAATTGTAAAAATCTTTTTTAGAATCTGTATAATTATAACCTTAAGAAAAAATGCCTTCTAAAACAAACTACTTGTATTTCTTCTTGTAAATTCTTTTCATATCAAAAATTGGTAATAAAACCGGACTAAGAAAACAATAAATATATTTTAGAAAACGCATAACTACCTTTTAAAGGTTCTCTAAAGATAGTAAAAGATTATTTTTCGGTTGGTTTTTCTTCTTTAGGAAAAGCTTGTTTGCTAAAAATAAAAAGCAACGCAACACCAACACTAATAAAAGCATCTGCAGGATTAAAAATATATTGAAAAAAAGTAAAAGGTTCTCCACCTACAAAAGGAAACCAATCTGGTAAATTTCCATTCCAAAAAGGAAAATAAAACATATCAACTACTTTTCCGTGTAATAATTCTCCGTAAGGTTTTTCTGCAAAAAGCTTTGCTACTTTGTGATCTGAAGAATCAAAAATAACACCATAAAAAACAGAATCTATAATATTACCAACTGCGCCAGAAAAAATAAGAGAAATTGCAATAATTACAGCATTGTGTACTTTTCTTTTTATATTCTGAGCTAGCCAATAAATAATACCAGAAACAGCAACTAATCTAAAGACAGTTAAAAAAAGTTTTCCTCCTTTACCGCCAAACTCAAAGCCCATTGCCATTCCGTTGTTTTCTGTAAAATGGATAATAAACCAGTCAAAAACTTTTACTTCTTCTCCTAGAACAAAATGTGTTTTTACATAGATTTTTATTACCTGATCTAAAATAATTGCTACTAATATGGTAAGAATTGCAAGATTCTTTTTTGACATTTTTTTAAAATTTGTGTTCACAAAAATAACACTATTATTGTGTTTTTTGGGTTGTTAAGAAAATATTAGCTTTTATTGTATTTATAGTAAGTTTTTTAGTGGCTTTCTCTTCGTTTTTTTGATATGATTTTGCTACTAAAGCACCATTAACATGAATACTACCAATAGTAGAAATTACATCTATAGCTGTATTATTTGAGGTAGCAAAAACATTACCACTATATAATTTTACATCAGTATTTTCTTTTACTGTATTTAATTTCACATTTCCCTTTTCAATAAAAACGCTAAGATTATTTTGACAGCTTTTAGACGCTATATTTATATCATCTCCAAAAATAGTTACAATTATATGCTTAGGTATTTTTACAACAGCACTTGCTCTATTTAATCTTTTGGTTATAAATTTTCTAAAAACTTTTTCATCAGTTTTAAATTCTGGGATATTAAATTTAATAGTGGCAATATTGTTTTCTTCATCAAAAACAATATGTTGCTTATTAGGGTTTTCTGCGTACAAAAAAATCTCTAAAAATTCAGATTCAGAATTTTCTAAAACAAAATCATCTAAACCTTCTGTAGAAATTTCTATTTCGCTAACAGTCGTTTCAAACTTTTTTGAGGCTTTCTTTTGCGAAAAAACGAGTATTGAAGTAAGCAAGAAAATTAATAAAAAACCCCTTTTCATAAAATTAAAACATTTAATTGTTATTTATCAATGCTACTAAAAGACTATTTTCTTTTGAATAGTTCCCTTTTCTGTATCTATAAGAACAATATAAGCTCCTTTTGGTAAATTAGCTACAGAAATAGCATTATGTGAAATTATATTTTCTTTTAAAATTAACGTACCTATTGTATTGTAAATTCTAATCGCTTTTTTCCCTGATGGCAATCCTGAAAAATGAATTTTCTCATTCGTATAAAAAAGAACTGCACTTGATAAGTTTGTATTTGATAAGGCAAGGACTTTAGATGAAGTGTGTAAATAAAATCTTCCAGAACCATTTATAGCTTCTTCACTTTTAAAACGATACGTTGTTTCATCATCATGCATTCGTGTAAAAATACCAAGTTCTTTATCCTCTATATAGATTTTCTCACCATCATTTCTATTTTTCATTAAAGCACGTATACTTATTTCGGTATTTGCTGGTGCAATTATACCAATTGGTACAACAATTGAATCATCTTTTGGAATTGATTGAATAGATAAATTCATATCTTTTTCTTGATTTACCAATTTTGTAAAAACCTCAAAATTACTAGACACTCCAGTATACAAAGAACTGTCGTAACCATTGTCAAAACCTGCTGTTGTGTTGTCTATAAAAAATATCTCTGCATATTTTTTATCTTTTCCTTTAGTAAGAGATAATCTTATTGATGGTCTTGACTGCTGCGTTTTAAAGAAAGTACTTACTTGATGACTTTGCATTAATGGTGTAAAAGAAACCATTCCTCCTGCTGATTTTGATTTAACGAAAAACCCTTGCCCTGGAGGAATAAATTGTGAAGATGTTGCCTGATTGATAGGGTTGTAAATAGTTCCGTTCCAAAGCCAAATTGTTGCCTCCTCTAATAAACTTGTATTTGTAGTTAAAAAATTATTTGTGTTATCTGCTTCAAAATTTAAAGGGATATAAGAAGCGTATACATTTCCTATAAGATTAAAAGAATTGGTAGTTCCTTTTGAGATGTCTTTCGTTGTAACTGTTGTTAATAAAGTTCCTGTATATGAAAGATTCCCTGTTGTAGTTCTTAATGTAGAATATCCTGTACCTTGTGTAAATTGAGATGATTCTCCTGTTAGCATATAGTGCCAATGCCCAGAATCATTGTTGTAGGTAGCAATACCTCTTTGACTTGTATTTATGCTTCCGGATGCAATGGAATTTGCTAAAACCCAATCATTATTATAATTCTGACCAATTACTGGTGAACTTGTTAAATGCCAATCTGTAGTAACAACCCTATTATAAGTTATATTTCCGGTAGAGTTGCCTTCTACAATTAAACTTCCAGAATTTGATGAACTAGAATATATAATAAAGGTTCCTTCATTTGTTAAATTTTCTTTTATAGTTAAAGAACCTAAAGCGTTTAATATTAATGAAGCACCTGTTTCAATAGAAAGATTTGCAACCGTAATTGTGGTATTTATAGCAGGACCCGTTGTAGTTTCTAGAATTTTCACATCCATTACACTTGTTGGCAATCCATTAGACCAATTACCTACATTATTCCAATCAGAATCTACTGTTCCTGTCCATGTTGTTAAAGTATTTCCTGTAAACTTACCTGTAAACATACCTCTACCATAACTGGCAGCCAAAATAGTGTTGTCCGAAGTTCTTAAACCGAGTGTAGTCACAGTTACGTTTGACATGCCGTTATACGAATGATTCCATTTTGGTGAAACCTCTTTAAAGTTATTTGTATTCCAAACACCTAATTCTGTTCCAATTATTACTTCGTCATTATTTAAAGGATTCATTAAAATACATTTTACCGGGAAATCTGGTAAATCACCTTCTTTATTAGCCCAATTTGTTCCTCCGTCAGCAGAATACCAAACATTTGTAACTCCAAAATTATGAAATGTTACCATAATTTCATCTTCATTAGCACCAAATTCTATTGAAGAAATACTTCCTAAAAACGAGCTCCCAGAAACATCTGTAATCGTTTGATTTTCTGTATTTGCGTTTTCAACCTTAGCTAAAGTTCCATCTGAAGTTCCAACAAAAACTTTTGAAGAAGTTAATGTAAAAGGAGACACCTTTATGGCACTAATATTATTTAAAAGTGCATCAGAAATATTTGTTCGTATAGGGGAACTTGTAGTTATATCAGTAAAACGAGCAAGGTGTGTTGTTCCGTTTGTATATAAAACATCTAAGTTCTCATCTAAATCCATTGCGTTCACAAAGCTCCCTGTACTTCTGTCAGACGAAATTCTAAATTCACTACCACTTGTATATGGTAAATCGAATCTAATTATTCTGTTATATAAATAGGTTACAATCATATACCCACCATCCTTATCAATAAAACATTTAGTTCCATCCCCACCAAAAACGCTAGTTGTTGCATTTACACCTGCTACTGCATTATCAAAAAATTGAGTTCCATTATCTTGAGCTCCTCCTAAAATATATTCTGGACTTGAACTTTGGCTTATTGTACCATGATAAAATTGAGTGATATTATAATCTTTATTTCTTGCATTAATGGCTGTAGTATTTGTATTGGCTGATGATAAAGAAGATGCATAGAAAACACCACCGTCATTACCAATAATTGCCACGTTAGCATCTGTTGGATGAAATAATAACGCATGCTGATCTGCATGGACTGTTGGAATCGTTAAATTATTACTATCAGACCATTTAGATATTTGAGACCAAGCACCTCCACTATCGGTAGTTCTAAATAAATTAATTCCTCCTACATATGCAATTGCATCATTAGTTGGGTCTACTTCAATTACTAAATCATAAAATGCTTGCCCTCTTGTAAAGTCATCTGCAGAATATCTTGCATCATTAGGTAATGTCAAAACTGTTGGCGAGGTTGCAAATGCATCCTCTGTTTTTAAGATTGATAGATATGGGGCTATAAGTGCTGTTTCTGCTCCATTTAATGTTGCCACTTCTGCCAATACATAAACCGTACTATCCTTTAGACTAGATACAGCTATTTCTGTTCTTTTTGCATTAGTAATTGTATGCTTTAGTGTAAATGTACTTCCATCAGAACTACTGTAAACTAAACCCCCACCTTTACCATGTACATTTCTTCTTGTACCTAACCACAATGTATTATCCAAACCTATCTCTAAATCATTAGGTGCAACATTAGTTTCATCTATAGTTAAGCTTACTCTATTCCAATTAGCTCCATTATCCGTAGATTTAAAAATGCCATAATCATTAAATCCTAAGTAAGTATCTATTGGATCTCTACTATATCCTGCAGCTCCTATTGCTGCAAAAACCTCAGAATCATTATTTGTTGCAGAACTTCCGTCTGAATCTCTTACAATAATATCTGTAGTATAATAGGTTCCTGGTACTAAGCCAGATGTTGTAACACCTCTTACTTTATAAACATTTGTCCAAGTATCTCCTCCATCTGTAGATTTCCAAATTCCATTTCCTAAAGCTTGAGCAGGAGAATGGACTTCACCAGTACCTAAATACATTATTTGCGAATCATTAGGATCTACAGTTATACAGGTTACTGATAGGTTTTCATCGATACCAACGCTTATCCACGACGAAGTTTCATCTGTAATATCATCATTTACCCAAAGTCCGCCACTAACTCCACCCGCAAAAACACGTTTATGAGTTACATCATTTGGATCAAAAAGCAAGGCTCTTGTTCTTCCTCCAACGTTATTTGGCCCCCTTTCTACCCATTGATTGTCAATACCGTCTCCCGGTGTTCTGTGTTGAATTAATCTTTGAGTTTTTAATTCTTTTTGAATTTTATAAGTATTTTCTGGATGAGTTCTGCCGGTATGAGGGTTAATCTCTAATAAATACTTTTGTTCTAAATATTTATTAGGCGGAATTCCATTAACCAATCTTTCTTCCCTAGAAAGCGTTAAAGTTGTATTTAAAATATGATTTTTAAGATACAGTTCATACTTTTCTTGTAAGTCTTTATTACTATTATTTCTTGATGAAACCTTATATATAAGAACACAACAAACAAGAAGAATTAAAATAACAATACTCTTTTTCATACCCTCAAAAATAAGGTAATTTTCTTACTTAGATGAGTGAAAAAATTAAGCGTTCAAACAATAGGGTGTTTTATTTGAATGCTTTGTCTCGTCTTAATATACTGTTACACTTAACTCTGTTTAATTATGTGAAAACATGGTTTTAAATTACTTGAAAAATAGAGCAGAATATTTAGCAGACTGAACTGATAAAAATGAAATTTTGTTTGATATAATAACTGATATTGCAGAAAAAGAGTTTAATATTCCTATCAGAAAAAGCAAGAAGCCAAGTTCTTTAGCCTTAACAGCAGATGTGTATTATAAGAAAATTATGGGATACAATGTTTCTAATAGCTTAAATGTAAAAGGGTCTTTACTTGCCTTAGAAATGGCATTAAAAAATAGAGCTTACAAAAATGAAGCTGGTATTTTTCATTATGATAGAGGCTTACGATATTGTTTTCTTCTTCAAAAACGAGATGTTGCCTGTTAGAGTTTTCTGCGCACAAAAAAATCTAAAAATTCAGTTTCAGAATTTTTTAAAACAAAATCATCTAAACCTTCTGTAGAGATTTCTATTTCATTTACAATCCTTTTTTACAAAAAAACCATAGTAGAAATCAATAGAAAAATTAAATGTATTTTTTTTATAAAAAAAAGGTTGTCTAAAAACTATTCTTTTTTAGACAACCTATTATTATTATTATTATAATATATATTCTTAAAACCCAGTTCCTGGAGCTTCAGGGCTTGCAGCTTGTGCTTTTTGCGGGTTTAAAATTAGATACGTTCCTAAAGCTGTTAAAGCAGCGTATTTACCGTAGTTTCCTATTTTTTTTATTGCTTGTTTACGCGTAATTTCTTGAGCAATATCTTGCGTGTTCTTTGTGTTTTTCATACTATTTTGTCTTAAAATTACCGTTATTATTCTAATATTATTTTCTTACTTAAGTTCCCTTTATCCGTCTTAAGTTTTACAACATAAACACCTGTTGCTAATTTTGGTAAAGCAATGTCTTTTACTCCATTAGATTGAAAAGAGGTGTTAAATACCTGTTTTCCCATAAGATTAAATAAAGTAACATTGGTTTTACTATTGTTTTGCAAGCCTGTAATTCTTAAAGTACTCGCATCGGTTTTAAAGACACTAACATTTTCTAAAGAAATATCTTTAACATCTAAAGAACTTCTAGAAGTATGTAAATAAAATCTTCCAATTCCGTTTAAGGCTTCAGTTGTTGTAATTTTATAAGTCCTATTTGCCTCATCTAAACGTGTGTATGTATTTGTTACGCTATCTTCTAAAAATATTTTTAGATCAGAAGTAAAGTTTGAAGCATTTAAAGAGAATGTAATTTCTTTACCACTTTCTGCATTAATACCAACAGGTACCACCATGTTTTCATAATTAGAATTTGGTAAGGTTTGTATTGCAAGGTTTTTACCTTTGTTATCTAAAACTAGTTGCGTATAAATAGCAAAGGGATTAGAAACTCCAGTAAATAGAGAGCTATCATAACCATCATCAAAACCAGTAGTTTTATTTTCTATGTAAAAAATTTCTGCGCTTTTTATAGTTGTACCCTCTTTAATAGATAACTTAATTTCTGGCCTGTTTTCTTGCTTTAAAAAAGTATCTCCACCACTATGAGTTTGCATCGCTTCCAATAAATTTACAGTACCTGTAGCTAAAGCTTTTACAAAAAAACCTTGTCCTGGAGCTATTTTATATGCATTTGCAAAATTCTTTGTAATGTATTCACCAACATTACTATTCGCTTTTGAATCCCATAACCAAATAGTTGGTTCAGCCAATATTCCTGATGAATTATTACTTAAAAATGTACCTCCATCTATATATGATGTATACGGGTTTCCAATGGCGTTATATTGATCACCAGTTGCATTAACAGTAATAGCTACACCAGCATTGTTCGTGTTTAGTGTTCCAACAAAATCTAGCGCAATTCCATTAGGTATAAGAGCATGGTCGAGTTTTAAAGTATACCCTTTTCCATTGGTGAAAGCACCAGGTGTATCACCTTCTGAATAATAAGCCCATTTAGCATTTACTCCATTCGTGTTTATATAAGGAGCAATACCTCGTTTTGTTCCATTCTTAGCCATGCCAGGTAAAAAACCAGCAATGTTGTGTCCGTTTACAGGAGATGAAATTAAGTGCCAAGCTTTACTAATATCAGCATTAGCAGTTACAAATCTCAAATATGTAACATTACCAGTAGCAGTACCTTTTACAATTAAGGAACCATTTGTTGCTGCATCAGATTTTATATTAAAAGCACCGTTATTGGTTAAATTTCCATCCATCGTTAAAGAACCACCTCCATTTACAATTAAAGTAGCATTGGCATCTATTGTAACATTATTAGCCACTGCTGCTGTACCAGAACTTATTATAGGTTGGTTAGTAGCTGTATTTGGAATTACAACATTATCTGTTACTGTTGGCACAGCACCTGAACTCCAGTTAGCAGTTGTTGCCCAATCTGTATTTGCACCGGTCCATGTAGAAACAGCAGCAGGTTCTATATACAAAGCATAATCTTCAGATTGGCCATATTGAAGGCTATCATAGCAAGCAGAATCGATAAGTATACATGCACAATTATTAATATATCTATCATCTAAATCAGTAATTAAGCGTATTCTTACATAATCACCATAAGGAATGTTTGTGGGGTAGGTAATCTGGTGTTGAATGGTTGCACCCCCTGTTATATCCTCTTCTAAGTATTGTTGTTCTGCGTTATCATTAAAATCACCGTCATCATTCCAATCAATCCAAATACCTAATTGATGGTGATTACCATTAAACATACCTACATTTATAGTATTTGTATTTTCTGTATTAATTTCAAAATAATTATTGGCATTTGCACTTTTATCTATATTACCATTGTCATTATATGTAGAAGATGAAGAAAACGTTACATTATTTAATGCAACACTAAGAATACCTGCAACACTACCACCATCATAAGTACTAGTATTTGTAGTACAAACGGATACTGGAGCAACATAAGTTGGGTCTGGTACTATTCCTGCTTTAGAATTAACAATGGATGTTCCTTCCATGGCAGCTCTTACTCTTGTTTTTTGATCAGCTGTCATTCTATCTGTACACTTGTAATAACTCATAATATTATTAATGGTGTTATTATCAACCCAATTTGCTGAGTTATTACAACTATTTACAGTAGGACAAGTACTTGTTTCTCTTTTATGTGGAACCGTATCTGCACAACCATCACTATCTGTCCCTACAGTGGCATCTGCTGGACATACACTACCATCTCCATCTCCTTTAAATGTATGGTGTAAATGAAAATAATGCCCAAGTTCATGAACCACAGTGCCATTATCTCCATTAGAATTTAATCCCCAACCATTGGTGTTTCCAGGATCATATCCAAAGACACTCGCCATCATTACTGACCCATGGTTACTACTAGTCTCATTATAAAAATAGGCATAGCCTTGATAACCAAATCCGCCATTGTTATCATCTAGTTCAGATACAATCCAAATATTAAAATAATCGCCCTGTGGCCAATTGCTCAGTGCAACAATATCACTATAACTTGCACCATTAGAGTTCTGAACATTTACACCATAGTCTGAATACCCTGCAAGATTAGAGGCATCAATTCTATTGATTCCGTTTGTAGCGTTATTACTTGGGTCTCTTTTAGCAAGTATAAATTCTACTCCAAAATCTAAGGAACTGTTTGCGGTTTGCCCTCTATAAAATTGATTTAAATTGTTTATACTACTTTGTATTTGTGCATCAGAAATGTTAATTCCTGTTCCTACATTTTCTCCTAAATGCAGAACATGCATTACTACAGGGATTGTTAAAACTTCGATAGGAGCACCACTGCGTTTTGAAAGACTTCTTTTTTCAATTGCTTCTTGAATTCTTTGTTCCGCGACTTTTTCTAATTGAATATAACTTGGATCTTGTCTTAATTTAGAGCGTTCATAATCAAAACCACAAGTTTGTGAGTAAGAATTTAAAAAGAACAGCGTTGTTATTAATAATAGTAGATAATTTTTTTTCATAATATGGAGGTTTTATTAAAGTAATAGAAAGCTAATTAAAAATTTATAAATCAATAAATTAATACTTTATTTTAATATGGAAACTACTATTTCTAAATTCGAAATAGTACTCGTTAATGTATTTGAAATTTTTTTAAAATTTCTCGGTAAAAATAAAACAAAATAACTTCTTATTATACCGTATTAATACCCTAAAAAAATGACTACCAATTTAAATTTGAGAGACTAAAGAAAATCATTTTTATTTTGTATTCTAAGATCGCTATTAACCTGAGTGTTTGCGCAGTAAGTACATGAAAACTGAATACCAAAAAATAAAGAGTATTTGCCAATTAAAAGAAATAAGGCAATTTTTATCTTTGAGGTATATAGCTAAAATGAGGTCAATTCAACTTTAAATTAAGGAGCGAGCGTTTTTAAAAAAGAGATTGCTACAAGTAGTAATCGCCAAAGTACAAGTAAAAGAACCTAATCTAATATAAAAATGATTATCAAGTCTTTAGATAAAAATTAGATGCTCTAATTTTAGGTACATATGGCAATTAGTAATGCCAAAACGAAATTTCACAGGTAATTATCATAAAATTAAGAGAAAATACTTGCAATTATATCTAAACGAATTTGTCTACAAACTAAACCGCAGATATTTCTATTACACTTACCATAGTTTCAAACTTTTTTGAAGCTTTCTTTTGCGAAAAAATAGCAATAGAAAATAATAAAACCGATATTAATATTGTTTTTTTCATAAAAAAAGCTTCTATAAAAAGAAGCTTTTTGTTTATTAATTAATAATAACTGTATTTTAAATTATTGTTTCCGCTTAGCTTCTATACTTAAAGTTGCATGAGGCACTAATCTTAAACGTTCTTTCTGAATTAGTTTACCAGTAACTCTACACACACCATACGTACCGTTTTCTATTCTTAACAAAGCATTACTAAGGTCTCTAATAAACTTTTCTTGTCTTATAGCTAACTGCACATTTGCTTCTTTATTCATCACTTCAGAACCTTCGTCAAAAGATTTAAATGATGGTGAAGTGTCATCTGTACCATTATCAGCATCATTTTTATATGCTGCGTTTAATAAAACCAAATCGGCTTGAGCTCTCGTCTTTTTTTTGTCAATAATTTCTTTAAATTCTTTTAAGTCTTCTTCTGAATATTTCATTTTCATAGCCGATATACCCTTAAATTTTTTCGATTAATATTTTGCTTTTTATGGTGTCGAATTCAATTTCTGTACCCATTTTTAATTCATCAACAAAAACCAATTCTTTGGTTAATGTTTCACTCATAATATAGTCTTTATTATCTGTGATAGATTTCTGTAAGTTTTCGAAATTTAAAACCGTTAACTTTATTCTATCTGTTACTTCTAAACCTGTGTCTTTACGTGCATTCTGAATTCTGTTTACCAATTCTCTGGCAACACCTTCTTTACGTAAATCTTCTGTTAAAGTAACATCTAAAGCAACTGTTAACGCTCCTTCATTTGCAACTAACCAACCTTCTATATCTTTAGATGATATTTCTACATCTGAGAGTTCTAAAGTAATATTTTTTCCGTTAATTTCAAGAAGAATGTTTTTATCTTTTTCTATTTTGTTAATATCTTCTTGGTTAAACTTCTGAACTTCTGCAGCTATAAAACGCATATCCTTACCAAACTTTGGGCCTAATGTTTTAAAGTTAGGTTTTATTTGTTTGATTAAAATACCCGAAGCGTCATCTAAAATCTGAATTTCTTTAATATTTACTTCGTGCTTTATTAAATCTGCAACCGCTAAAATTTCTTCCTTTTGCTGTTCATTATCAACAGGAATCATAATTTTTTGTAATGGTTGACGCACTTTTATCTTTTCTTTTGCTCTAAGTGATAAAACTAAAGAAGATATAATCTGTGCATTTTCCATTTTACGTTCTAACGATTTATCAACAAAACGGTCTTCAGATATTGGAAATTCTGCTAAGTGAATACTTTCAAAACTTTCTTTATTTGTAACCGCATTTAAGTCTAAATACAATTTATCCATAAAAAACGGCGCAATTGGCGCGCTTAACTTTGCAACGGTTACCATACACGTGTATAATGTTTGGTAAGCAGAAATTTTATCTGTTTGATAGTCTCCTTTCCAAAAACGTCTTCTACTTAAACGTACATACCAGTTACTTAAATATTCTTGTGTAAAATCTGATATTGCTCTTGCAGCTCTTGTTGGTTCATATGCTTCATAGAATTTATCTACTTTAGCTATTAACGTATGTAATTCTGATAAAATCCACCTGTCTATTTCTGGTCTTTCTTCTAAAGCTACATCTGCTTCAGCATAAGAAAAGCCATCAATATTTGTATATAAAGAGAAGAACGAGTAGGTGTTATACAGCGTTCCAAAAAACTTACGCTTTACTTCTTCAATTCCTTCTAAATCAAATTTTAAATTGTCCCAAGGGTTTGCATTTGCAATCATATACCAACGTGTAGCATCTGCTCCATATGTTGATAATGTTGTAAAAGGATCTGTTGCATTTCCTAAACGTTTAGACATTTTATGTCCGTTTTTATCTAAAACTAAACCGTTAGAAACAACGTTTTTATACGCTACAGAATCAAAAACCATGGTAGAAATTGCATGTAAAGTATAAAACCAACCACGTGTTTGGTCTACTCCTTCTGCAATAAAATCTGCTGGAAAAGATTCGTTGTTATCAATTTTTTCTTTATTTTCAAACGGATAATGCCATTGTGCATAAGGCATAGAACCAGAATCGAACCAAACGTCTATTAAATCGTTTTCACGTTTCATTGGTTCTCCTGTAGATGAAACTAATACTATTTCATCAACAATATTTTTATGTAAATCAATTTTTGCATAGTTTTCTTCTGTGTTGTTTCCAACTTCAAAATCTTCAAAAATATCTTTTGCTAAAACTCCAGCTTCAACGGCTTTTGCCATTTCGCCTTTTAATTCTTCAACAGAACCAATACAAATTTCTTCTTTACCATCTTCTGTTCTCCAGATTGGTAATGGAATTCCCCAATAACGAGATCGAGATAAATTCCAATCGTTTGCATTTGCTAACCAGTTTCCAAAACGCCCAGTTCCTGTAGATTCAGGTTTCCAGTTAATGGTTTTGTTTAACTCATGCATTCTGTCTTTTACATCCGTTACTTTAATAAACCAAGAATCTAATGGATAATATAAAATAGGCTTATCTGTTCTCCAACAATTAGGGTAACTGTGCTTATATTTTTCAACCTTAAAGGCTTTGTTTTCTGTTTTTAATTTAATAGCCAACTCAACATCTATAGATTTTTCTGGCGCTTCACCATCATTATAATATTCGTTCTTAACATATTTACCAGCAAATTCTCCCATTTCTGGTCTAAATCTACCCTGTAAATCTACTAACGGAACTAAATTACCATCACTATCTTTTACCAACATTGGTGGTATTTCTGGTGTTGCTTGTTTTGCAACTAATGCATCATCTTGCCCAAAAGTTGGTGCTGTATGTACAATTCCTGTTCCATCTTCTGTAGTCACAAAGTCTCCTAAAATTACTCTAAAAGCATCTTGTTTATTTTCAAATTCACAACCGTAATCTAAAATTTGTTCGTATTTAATATCTACTAAATCTTTACCAACAAACTCTTTAATTATGTAATAAGGAATTTTCTTATCACCAGAATTATAAACAGATAAGCCTTCTGAAGTTTCAACTTCAAAATTATTTTTTCCTCCAAATTGTTTACCAACTAATTTTTTAGCTAAAATTACTTTTGTAGGTTCAAATGTATATTGATTAAAAGTGTCTACTAAAACATATTCAATTTTTGGCCCAACAGTTAATGCAGTATTACTTGGCAATGTCCAAGGTGTAGTTGTCCAAGCTATAAAGTAAATAGTTCCTTCGTTTTGTAAAAAATCTGGAAGCGTATTTTCTATTGCTTTAAATTGCGCAACAACAGTTGTATCTGTTACATCTTGGTACGTACCTGGTTGATTTAATTCATGAGAACTTAAACCGGTTCCTGCTTTTGGTGAATATGGCTGAATCGTATAGCCTTTGTAAATTAATTTTTTATTGTAAATCTCTTTTAACAACCACCAAACAGACTCCATGTATTTTGGTTCATAGGTAATATATGGATCTTCCATATCTACCCAGTACCCCATTTTCTGAGTTAAATCGTTCCAAATACCTGTGTAACGCATTACTGCTGTTCTACAAGCTGCGTTATAATCTTCTACAGAAATTTTCTTTCCAATATCTTCTTTGGTAATTCCTAATTCTTTTTCAACCCCTAATTCTATAGGTAAACCATGTGTATCCCAACCAGCTTTACGCTTTACTTGGTACCCTTTCATGGTTTTATATCGCGGAAAAATATCTTTAATTGCTCTTGCTAAAACATGGTGTACACCAGGTAAACCGTTAGCAGAGGGAGGTCCTTCAAAAAACACAAAAGGTTTATTTCCTTCTCTAGTGGTTACACTTTTTTCAAAAATGTTATTTTCTTCCCAATAATTTAGAATTTCTTCTGCTACTTTTGGTAAGTCAAGTCCTTTATATTCAGTGAATTTCGTGCTCATTTTCTATCTTTTCTAATAAGATTGCGAAATTAAGGATTTTCTTGCAATTTTTCTTAGTTGAAAGTCGCAAAGTTGCAAAGGGTAAAAAAAAGTTACATCGTTACAAAGTGACAAAGAAATTGGCGTGATAATTCTAAAAATTAAAGGGTTTTAAATTCTTAAACTATTCGCTTTTTTTAACTTAGAAACTTTGCAACGCAATTACTTTAAAACTCTTTTATAAACCTCTTTCTGTTTTAATTTTTTCATAAGCAGCTTGTATGCTTTGAAATTTTTCATTTGCTCCTTTTAAATGCTCTTCACCTAAGCCTTGTAATTTATCTGGATGGTATTTTTTAACCATCTTTCTGTATCCTCTTTTCACCTCAATATCAGAAGCAATTTTTTCTATTTCTAAAATCTTATACGCCGTATCTGACGCATCATAAAACATGGCTTTTATAGAATCAAAATCTTTTTGATTCACATATAAATAGCCCGCAATTTTTCTAATATCTTCTACTTCTGCCTCTACCACAGACTCATCCGCTTTAGCAATACCAAACAAAAAATGAAGTAACTGTAAACGAGAAGCATGAGGCATATGTTCTCTAATTTGTATACACACTTGACGCGAAGAAATTTCCTTTTTTATAATTGCGTTAAAAAGTTTAAAAGCACTATTAGCACGTTCTTTACCATACATTCCAACAAATTGAGCACGTACATAATCTAGCTCTCTTTGATCTACTTTTCCATCAGATTTTATAACAATTGATGCAAGCACCAATAAACTCATTTCAAAATCTCCAGATTGCGTATTTAAGTTACCGTTTTCATCTCTATTTCCCTGAAATTTTCTTTGGTATTCTTGTTGTTCTTTCGTTAAATCTTCTTCAGTAAAACCATCTACAAAACTACCTACAGCAAAACCTATTGCCGCTCCTATTGGACCTCCTAAAGTAAAACCTAAACCAGCACCTAACCATTTGGTGAAATTTCCCATACTATTTTTTAAAATTAGGGTCAAATATAAGGAATCGATGCTGGTTTTATTCTTAGAAATGAATATCAATTTTATTGATAAACCTATTAGAAGAACCATTTATTCAAATGATGAATCCTGATACATTTATTCGTATATTTGCTTCTTAAAATTATTTTAAATATGTATCCAGAAGAATTAGTAAAACCAATGCGTAACGAGCTTATTAATGCAGGTTTTGAAGCATTATTAACAGCAGAAGATGTAGAAAATGCAATGTCTAAAGAAGGAACTACCCTAGTAATGGTAAATTCTGTTTGTGGTTGTGCTGCAGGTACAGCAAGACCTGGTGCTATTGCTTCTTTAGGAGCAGAGAAAACACCAACAAACTTAACTACTGTTTTTGCAGGTGTAGAAAAAGAATCTACTCAAAAAGCAAGAGAATATATGATTCCTTTTCCTGCATCTTCTCCAGCAATTGCCTTGTTTAAAGATGGTAATTTAGTTCATATGCTAGAGCGTCATCATATTGAAGGAAGATCTGCACAAATGATTGCACAAAATTTAGCGCAAGCTTATGATGAGTTTTGTTAAGAAACAATTCTAAATTTATACAAAAATCCATTCTTTTTAGAATGGATTTTTTTATTTTTATCAAAAACCAAAAAAAATGGCATCACTTTTATCTACTTATACGAAACCAGAACTAGAAAAGAAATTAAAAACTCAAAAAACGTTGTTTCTAATACAAAGTATTGTTATTGTTTTAATGATTGTTTTTGCTGTATTCTCTACCCTCGAAAAAGGGATTTCTTTTCAAACTTTTTTGCCTTTCTTTTTTATTCCAATGGATATTGTCATGTATTTTGAAATAAAAAAGATTAAAAAAGAACTTGCTTCAAAAAAATAAGATGCATCAAGAAAAAATTATTTCTAATACCATCACTTTTGTAAAAGAAGAACTTAAAAATGCCGAAGGCGGGCACGATTGGTTTCATATAGAACGTGTTTATAAAAACACATTGTTAATCTCTAAAGAAGAAAAAGTAGCTGTTTTTGTAGTTTCTTTAGCAGCACTTTTACATGATATTGCAGATCCAAAGTTTTATAATGGTGATGAAACTATTGGACCGAAAGTAGCCACTACCTTTTTAAAAGAACAAAAAGTTGATACTGTTATTATAACACATGTAATAAACATTATTAAACACATCTCTTTTAAAAATTCTTTTGATAAAGAAGCTAAAAAATTTACGTCTAAAGAACTAGAAGTTGTGCAAGACGCCGATAGACTAGATGCAATAGGTGCTATTGGTATTGCACGTTGCTTTAATTACGGTGGCTTTAAAAACAGGGGGTTGTACGATCCAGAAATTATTCCAGATTTAAATATGACAAAAGAGCAATACAAAAATTCTGATGCACCAACAATTAATCATTTTTATGAAAAATTATTATTGCTAAAAGAGAAGATGAATACTGTTACTGGAAAGAAAATAGCCGCACAAAGACATGCTTTTATGGAAACATATCTGCAACAGTTTTATAATGAATGGGATGGTTTAGTTTAGTTTTTCAGAACAATTACCTCTTAAGTAAAGATTTGCTATCCAAATAATTCTGCTAAAAAGAACCCATCATAGGTGTTAAAAATTTAAGACCTATGATGGGTTGCATTGCCTTTGTTTATAAAAAATCTTATAATTTATAGTGTACCCAAGCATCTACTTGCCCTAAAGATCTAGGGTGCACCAGTATTTTCATGTCTTTATCTAATAAAAAATAGGTTGGTGTAGCGTTTATATAATAGTCTTTTGCGGCTTGGGTTTCCCAACCTTTATAATCGCAATAGGTTTGCCAAGGTGTGTTTCCGTAGGCTTTAGCATATAGCGTTTTGTCTGTGTCTAAGCTTATATACACTACTTCTATATTTTTTCTGGCTTTCCAAGTGTCATAATAGCCTAATAATTCTAAAGCTTCTTTTTTGCAGTGTGTACACCCACTTGCACCAAACACAAGTAATACCGGTTTTTTAATACTACTTAATGTGGTGCTTGCATCTAGTTGTATATCTGGTGCAATAGCACCCACTTTTAAATCTTTATATTTTTGCATCGTATTGGCTAAACTGGTGCTTAACACACATTGGTCTTGGCTTAGCATTTGGGTAGCTAAATGTGCTGCTGCAGGGTATAAACTTCGTTTTTCAAAGTATTTAAACAGTGTTTCTGAAACGGTGTTTAACAAGCTGTCATTCTTCTTTAGGCTTTTAATTAAATAATCTGTACTTGTATTCATTTGGGTATAGACACTGTCTAAATTTTGCCCCATATTTTCTAGTAAAAAATAATGCCCTTCTATCAATTCTTTAAATAAACCACTGGTTTTAAAATTTGGGTGGTTAAAGGCTATGCTTCTAAACTGCTGTATGTTTTTAGGTAAGTTCTCTGTATACTTATGGATGGTTTCTGGCATGTCTTTTACCAACGTTTGCATGGGTAAAAACCAATGTAAATAACTGTTTTCTGGTATTAATTTTATAGCATTGGTAGCTACTTGCTCTAAACGTTCTAACTCTTTGTCTATTGTTTGTAGTACTTTTTTTTCTGTTTTTAAAGTTTGCTGATTTGTATACTTCGGTTTTAGATAACGCCATGCGCTGTACGCTTGTTTACCTTGGGTATATGTCTTTGCATACGTTACAAATTGGTTGTTCTCTTTACTATTTATAAACTCTAAACTAGCTACCTCTTTTAAATGTGTGCCTGTAATTTGTGTTTTAGATTTTTTAAGTACAATAACTAAATTACTATTGTCTTGGGTTTTTAAGATGCCCATACCTTTGTAATTTTTTGGGTAGTTTAAGCTAAAATTACCAAGGCTATCTGCAACTGTTTTGTCTACATCTATTGCTTTGTAATAGTTAAAGCCTATTAAGGTTATCTCTTGCCCTTTATGTTCTGTTAAGGTGCCTGTTAAGGTTTGAGTTTGTGCTAGTAGTATGTTTGTTAGTAATAGTGTTAGTAATAATGTGTTTCTCATCTTAATATTTCTCTTATAATTAATATTTTAATAGCATGGTAAAAATTGTTTTAAGTGCACGCTATCTAAATAGTGTCTGGTCGTAAACACAGCAATATTAAATTTATTGTAAAAACCATATAGCATTTTGGTTATACGCTTTATAAAACATGCCTTCTTTAAAAAGGTACAACCTATTAGGTTGTGCTGCTAAAGTTACTTTTTCTTTTAAGGTCATTGCTTTTTTTGTTTACCTACTCTTGTGTGGGTTCCTTAAAGGAAGACAAACTGGGTGGCTTACTTATTACTGTAGACTGTTAACTGCTTTTTTTAAAAAAAAATTGACCGCCAAGGCGGTATTAAAAAACTGGCTGCCCTACGGGACAACCAGTTTAAGTATAAAGGGTACAAAAACCCAAAGTAATTAATCCTTAATGCAACGTACCGAGAAGCCGTAGGCACGATTGCTATCGAACATGCCAGCATTACTGCTATTGAAGGACAGGTTACGCGCATACGCACTAGTTACGGTACTTGACCAATAGTAGCCACCTGAGCCAACAAGGTCAAGCGTACCATAATTGCTGCTGCGGTAGCCCGCAAGAGGTAATTTTAATGGGCTATCTATGGCTCCATCACTATCATTAGAAGACCAAGAAAGATGTTCTTGGGTTAATTCTGTCTCGGTTGGCACTCTATACCCAGATGGACAAGGGTCGTTAGCAGTTTTTACAGGAGCTATTTCTGTACCAGTGCTCCAACGCACATCATCTTGTGTACTTAACCAATCAGAATTACCAGTAATAAAGTTTGCACCTTCACTACCACTAGCCACTGGCCCTGCTGCAGATGAAGAAGAACCGCTTGGTGGATTAGTACCATTTGGTAATGTGGCTGCATCTCGCATTATTACTTGGTGGCCATCTGCAGCTCTACCCCATTGATATAAATTTCCATAAGATGCAAAATCTGTACTATTAGCGGCTACTTGTGTTGCTCCTAAATTACGGTCCATCCATATGCGACCGGTAGTAGATACGACATCTTTTACACCTGCATTATTACTAAAACAAGAGGTCCAGGCCTCATTTTCGAACCCTTTAAAACAGTTACTTGATTCATCGTAAATAAGCATTCCATTTACGGGAGTGGTAACTGCGGCAATATTAGCAACACGCGGCAAAAGAACACCACTAGTTGAAGACACTACATCTAAAGCTGCTTGCGGCGCGGTGGTACCGATACCAACCTGTGCAATACTTGTAAAACTTGCCGCTATAAATGCAGCACATAATAATAGTTTTTTCATAATTTAATTTTTATTTAAATGCTATTTGTGTGTTTATTTTTAGAAACCAGTTCCTGGTGACTCAGCACTAGCAGCTTGCGCTTTTTGTGGACTTAAAATTAGATAGGTACCTAATGCTGTTAAAGCAGCATACTTTCCATAATTTCCTATTTTAGAAATGGCTTCTTTTCTAGAGATTTCTTCTTTTTCTTGCTCCACAAATTTCTTGTTATTTACTTTCATTTAATTGAAGTTTTTATTCGATAATTAATTTTTTATGAAACGTACCCAATTTAGAAACAACACTTACAATGTAAACGCCTGTTGGTAACATTGGTAATGAAATTTCTTTTACACGCTGTGCAACAAATTGTGTAGCCAATACTTCTTTACCACCAATGTTATACATTTGAAGCGTAGCATTACCTTGTGCTTTTAAACCTGTAATTTTTAGCGTACTATTAGAAGTTTTATATAAGTTTACACTATTATCTACAACGTTATTCTCTAAACTTAAGACACTACTAGAGGTACGTAGGTAAAACCGCCCAATACCATTTAAAGCGGTAGTAGTTGTTATTTCTACAGATGCATCGGTTAGGTTTGTAAAAGTATTGTTAAAGCTATCTTCTAAATAGACTGCTACGCCGTCTGGCACATTATTAGCAGCTACACTAAATGTTAATTTTTTATTTACAGCAGCGTACACAGATAAAGGTATTGCTAACTCACTATCTAAAACACTTGTTGGTAAAGATTGTATGGTAAAATCTACCCCTTGGCTTTCTAACACTAAATGTGTGTTTAAAGAAAAAGAAGGCGTACCATCTTGATAAGCACCCGCATCATACCCTACATCTAAACCTGTAGTTGAGCTGTCTAAAAACGTTAATTTTGTAGCTTTGTTTACAGCACCACTTGTAAGATTTACTAAAATAGTAGGTATTGAAGAACTCCCTTTATAAAAAGTGGTTGGACCACTGTTATGGTTTTGTAAACCTTTGCTAAAGGTAAATGTTTCATTCAAATTAATTGCTTTCACCATAAAAGCTTGCCCTGGAGCTAACTGTAAAGCAGTATCCGAAAGCCCTATAGGATCATAAGAAGTTCCATTCCAAACATATAAAAAAGCAAAACTTGGGTCTAAATTACCAAGGTTACCTGTTAACACATTTGCCACTGCATTTGCAGCATTATTTACAGCTAAAAATGATGGAAACGGGTTTCCAATACAACTCCAACGATGCGTACCAGCATTTACAGTTGGTATTGACACAGCAACATCTGTGTTTGCCATGGCACCAGTAAAGGTGTAAGCGCCAGTAGCGGCCTTCTTCATACTATACCCTTGCCCCGAAACAAAATTTGTTAATGTTTCTTGATTTTCTAATAATGGCGAACCGTTGTTATGATACGTCCAACGATTATTCGCAGCATTGCTGTTGTTGTAATAAGACACCCCGTAATTACTTGTTGTACCACTTTGAGCTACTGCATTGCCAGCAACCCCTACAAAAGTAGGAATATCTTGATCTGTAACAGGTGCAGAAACCAAATGCCAATCAGTGTTAGTTATATAACGCTTATACGTAATGTCTCCTGTTGTGTTGCCACTCACAATAAAAGAGCCACTTAGAGTAGCATCTGAGGTAGTGGTTAAGCTTGCTGATGCATCTACAAAAACGTTGCCTCCTACATGCAACATACCGCCAGATAAGGTTACTATTTGACCCCCAGATAATAAAGTAAGGTCTTGAGACCATGCAACATTGGTTAGTAAAATGCAGCACATTAAATAGCTAATTCTCTTCATAATTTGTTTTTAAATATGTAGAACAAAGGTCTTGCTTATTAATAGATATATTGGAGATCAAACAATAAGTGCATGAATAAGGAAATAAGTGCATGAATAAGGAAATAAGTGCATGAATAAGGAAATAAGTGCTATAAAAAAGGTTTTATAAACAACAAATACACCTAATAACCGCTTTATTGTTTTCGTAGCGCGAACGGCATTGTTTCCTACACGTTGCTTTAATTACGGTGGCTTTAAAAACAGAGCGTTGTACGATCCAGAAATTATTCCAAATTTAAATATGACAAAAGAGCAATACAAAAATTCTGATGCACCCAACAATTAATCATTTTTATGAAAAATTATTATTGCTAAAAGAGAAGATGAATACTGTTGCTGGAAAAAAAATAGCTACAAGGAGACCTCTTTATATGGAAGGATTTTTAAACCAATTTGATGATGAGTGGAATGGAATTAAATAATTAGTTCTCTTTTGCAACTTCTAATGCTGTTATTTTATGTTCTAAAACAGCTAATTCTTCTCCGCTTTCAATTATTTGATCTACAGTTAATTTTTTATTAGAATTTATAAAATCTAATAACTCTTTACTTTTAAACGTATAATACTCTATTGCAGTTTCAATTTTATTTTTCATATAATTAATTATTGAATTAAACTTAACATTTCACTTCTGTACTTTGACGCTGATTTTCCTGTAAACTCTTTGAAGAGTTTATTAAAGTGTGAAAAATTATTAAAACCACATTCAAAACTAATATCTGTAATACTTGTTTGACTTTCTGATAATAGCTTTGTAGCATGAACAACCCGATACTCGTTTACTAATTTTGTAAACGTTTTTCCTGTAGTTTTTTTAAAAAACCTACAAAAAGCAGGAACCGTCATACTTACCAAACCAGCAATTTCATCTAAACTAATATGTTGGTTAAAATTTTCATTAATATGCTTAAAAATTATATCTATTTTACTGCTGTCTTGTGGCTGAGTTTCAAAAGCAAAACCATCTGCATTTAAAATTGTATAATCTTCAGATTTAGAAAGTGTATGCAAAATTTCTAATAATATTAGAATTTGTTTGAACCCCCCTTTTTCTGCAAGTTTTTCAATTTTAGGACCTAATTTTTGTTTTGTTTTAACGCCAAATAAAATACCTTTTTTTGCTTTCTCAAATAACCTTTTTATAGGAAACATTTCTGGAGCATCAAAAAAAGTTTCTCCCAAAAAATCTGGTTTAAACTGAATTAAGGTTTCAGATCCATTTGTTGTTAACCTATCTGTAAACCCATTATGTGGTAAATTAGAACCTATTAATAATAATTGACTATTATTAAAGTAAGACAAATGATTACCAATATGTCTTTTTCCTTTTCCTTTATTAACATATACTAATTCAATTTCTGGGTGAAAATGCCAAAAAGCTTTTATTTGTTTTAAAAACTCTGTATGCTTTTTTGCCAAAATAGAGCTCCCAAAATCTGGACTTATTTTTTCTAATTTAGGTTTAACGTTTATCATTATTACCAATTTTAATCAAAATTACAATACTTAACCTTATAAAGTTATATAAAATTATCATTTTTATATACTATTTTAACCGCCCATTAAATTAACACACTTTTTACTGATAATATAACACATAAATACACCAATTCTGATGTTTTCAGATATTTAAATCTAACATAGATTTGCAGTGTTAATAATCATTAAATGAAAAAAATTATGAAAACAACAATTAAGAAAAGTTTAGTAGTAGTAGTATTTATGTTAGGAACATTAATTAACTACGCAAATGAGAACGTTACATCTGACAATATTTTAGATGCAAAAAGGGTTAAAGTAGAATTTAACGCTGTAAAAAAAGGCCAAACCTTAACCATTAAAAATAATTTAGGAACTACAGTTTATAACCAAGAAATTAAAACTTCTGGAAATTATTCAAGAACATTTAATTTAACTGCTTTAGAAAACGGAAATTATACAGCAGAGTTAGATAAAGATTTTGAAGTTATCGTTAAACCCTTTATTGTAGAGAATGGATCGGTTACTTTTTTAGAAGAAAAAGAAGGAAAAGTTTTTAAACCATTAATTAGAATAGAAAAAGAATTAATCTTAATTTCTAAAATTGAATTTGATAACAAGCCTTTAAAAGTAACTATTTATCACGAAAATGAAATCCTTCTTTCGGAAAAAGTAGAGGGAGAAAATACGTTAAATAGAATTTATAGTTTATCTAAAAGCCCAAGAGGAAATTATATAATAATTATTAATACGAATAACAGCAACTATTCTAAGAGTTTTAGAATATAAAAAACAGTTTAGTTAATTGTTAATTACCCATCAAAACTACTGATTGTTTTGATAAAAAAAGCGAGCCTGGAGAGGCTCGCTTTTCTTTTTCTATTTAATTTCCTGGAAAATTAGGTTTTCTTTTTTCTAAAAATGCAGTAGTTCCTTCTTTAAAATCTTTGGTTCCAAAACATTCTCCAAACTCTTCTATTTCTGTATCAAAACCATTTACACCATCTTCAAAATTTGCATTTACAGCTCTTATAGCTGCACCTATTGCTAAAGAAGAATTTCTATTAATTTTACTCGCTAGTTTTTCTGCTAATGGTAATAATTCTTCTTGGGTTGTTACGTGGTTAACTAAACCCCAATCTTTTGCTTCTTCTGCAGCAATCATTCCCGCGGTCATAATTAATTCCATCGCTTTTCCTTTACCAACTAATTGTGGTAACCTTTGTGTGCCTCCATAACCAGGAATTACACCTAAAGAAACTTCTGGTAACCCCATTTTTGCATTATCAGATGCAATTCTAAAATGACAAGCCATTGCTAATTCTAAACCTCCACCTAAAGCAAAACCATTTATAGCTGCAATTACTGGTGTAGATAAATTTTCTATATAATCGAATAATATTGTCTGTCCTAACCTAGATAATTCACCGCCTTCATCAACAGAAAAATGAGCAAATTCAGAAATGTCTGCACCTGCAACAAATGCTTTGTCTCCACTTCCAGTAATAATTATACTTTTTACAGATTTGTTATCTTCTAAAGCACCAAAAGCTACATTTAACTCCTTAATAGTTGCTTTATTTAAAGCGTTTAATTTATTGGGTCTATTAATTGTTATTCTTGCAGTTCCGTTGTTTTTTTCAACTAAAATATTTTCAAAGTTCATCTATTTATTGTTTTAGATTCCTGTTTTAGCAGGAATGACATGGTTATTATGTTTTTGGTAAAATCACTGTAAAAACAGTTCCAATTCCTTCTTTTGATGTAAAATAAATAGTGCCATCATAAGCTTCAATAATATTTTTTATCATGGGTAAGCCTAATCCCATTCCACTTGTTTTTGTAGTGAATTTAGGTTCAAATATTAAATCTTCTACTTCTTCGCTTATTCCTTTTCCGTTATCAGAAACTATAATTTTTATATCATTTCCTTCGGATAAGACTTTTACTTCTATTAACGGGTTTTCTTTATTTTCTACTGATTGTGAAGCATTGTTAACTAGATTAGTTACAATTCTTATTAATTGTGTTTTATCTAAATTGGCATATAATTCTTTTTCCTTTGGTAAATATTTTACGTAATCTTCATTAAAAATATCTAAAGCCAACTTTACAACACCAATTACTTCAATCTTTTCTCTTTTTTGAGTTGGCATTTTAGCAAAATCTGAAAATGCAGATGCAATAGCACTCATTACATCTATTTGTTGAATTAAGGTTTGGCTATATTCTGCCAACTTTTCTCTAGCATCTTTGTCTTCAGGATCAAACTTACGCTCAAAACTCTGCACTGTTAATCGCATTGGTGTTAATGGGTTTTTAATCTCATGAGCAACTTGTTTTGCCATTTCCCTCCAAGCTTGTTCACGCTCACTTCTAGCCAATTTTACAGCACTTTCCTCTAGCTGATCTATCATATTATTATACGCTTCAACTAAAATTTCAATTTCTGAGCTTGCAGCATTTAAAATAATTTTTTCATTCCTCTCATTCAAACGCGTTTGTTGCATTTTATCTGAAATTGTTTTTATAGAACGTGTAATATAACTTGATAAAAAATAGGCAAAAGCAATTGCAATTAAAAACATTAAAAGATAGACCAAACTAAGTCTATACATAAACTCTCTTAGTTCTTTCTCAATCTCAGAATTGTCTTGTGTAAATTGCAATTCTAAAATACCTATTCTTTTAAATTTAGGATCGTTTACATAAGAATATGAAGATTGGTAACCAATACCGTTTTCTTCTCTTGCTTTTAATATTTTATGATTAGAATTTTGCGCTAATTCATCAAGAATACTTTCAGAAATAGGTTGTATATCTAACTTCTCAAAAGCATTGGCTATAGAAGATTTTAGCAGCTTACCATTCATATCATACATAGAAATATTTAGCTTATGTATTGCTGATATTTCATAAATACGTTCCTTAAAAATTTTAGATAAATTTTCTGTACTTACAGGATACGTGGTTTTATTTTTAAGCTCTAATTCTATGCTTTGTTTTGTTGCAGATTCTTTTCGTTCAAAACGCTGAATATTATAGTCTTTTGTTTGCTCATCATATTGATAAAGGGTTACAACCAATATTAATATTGAAGCTAATAACACCAATAAAATCATTGATAAAAAAATGCGAATTTTAAGTGATATGTTTTTAAAAATACTCAAATTGTTCTAATTTATTCTTTATGTTTTTAGTAATAATATATTCTCAAAACCTATAATAAAAAAGGTATTGTTTTGACCATGCAAAAGGTGTTCCAACAAAACCAATTAAAAGGAAAATTTTACTTTTTATTTTTGTTTATGAATATAGTCACAAGGTAACAAAATAAAAAAGTCATTACAAACTATGTAATGACTTTTAGTAGGTATAAAATATCTTTTTTTATTTATGTCTTAATTTCATAATCACTAAAAATAAAGAGGAAACTGCTGTGATTGAATTGGCTAAAATCATTGGTAAACTATTTAAGTGAATTCCGTAAATTAACCATAAAACGATCCCAATAAAAAAAGTAACGTACATGGTTAAAGATAAACCTTCTGTTTGTTTTGTTTTCCAGGTTTTATAAACTTGTGGCAAAAAGGATGCTGTTGTAATAAATGCAGCAATTAAGCCAATCACCTCGTAAAAGTCAATCATTTTTTTTACTTTTTCTGATAAATGAATTGCTTAATCTGTCATTTAGAAATGCCCATTTCAGCGATTGAGAAATCTTATTAAAATAGCTACAAGTATATTATGAGATTCCTACTCATTATTCGTTCGGAATGACAATATGCTTGTAACTATTTCATTGTAATTATCTCTTCACAAACAAGTGAATACCAAAAGTACATTGCGTGTGCTAGCCAACTATATTTACAATTTTACCAGGAACAATAATCACTTTTTTAGGAGTTCTACCTTCTAATTGCGCAATTGTTTTTTCATTAGCCATTACTGCTGCTTCAATTTCTTCTTTAGATAAATCTAGTGGAAGCTCTAATGTAAAACGCATTTTTCCGTTAAAAGAAATAGGATAATTTTTCGCACTTTCTACCAAATGTTTTGCATCAAAAACAGGAAAATCTACAGTAGAAACACTTTCTTTATTTCCTAACTGATTCCATAATTCTTCTGCAATATGTGGCGCATAAGGCGAAACTAAAACTGCTAATGGTTCTAAAATTGCACGTTTGTTACATTTTAAAGCAGTAAACTCATTTACTGCAATCATAAACGTAGAAACAGAGGTGTTAAAAGAGAAATTCTCTATATCTTCTTCTACTTTTTTAATGGTTTTATGTAAAACTTTTAATTCGTCTTTTGTAGGTGCTGCATCAGAAATTGTAAGAACTTCTTCTGTAAAATACAATTTCCATAATTTCTTTAAGAAAGAGGATACTCCAGAAATACCTGAGGTACTCCAAGGTTTTGCTTGTTCTAAAGGGCCTAAAAACATTTCAAACAGCCTAAGGCTGTCCGCGCCATACTCCTCACAAATAGCATCTGGGTTTACCACATTGTATTTAGATTTTGACATTTTCTCAACTTCTCTACCAACTTTATAAACTCCATCTTCTAAAATAAATGCTGCATTTTTATACTCTGCATTTAAAGGATGATTTTTAAAAGCTTCAACATCTAATTCATCAGAAGCATTTACTAAAGAAACATCTGCGTGTAAAGGTGTTTTTACAATCAGTACTAAATCTGCAAAATTCGGATTCAAAAATCCTTTATCTAGTAGATAATTTTTAACAACGGCTTCAAATTCATCATCAGAATTAAATAAATTCTTAGAAACAATTACAGTTGGTATCTTTTCTAAAACATCGTCATTAGATGTATCTATACTACAACCATTTTTCACAAAAGGACTTGCTTTATATACAAAAGCAGAAGTTCCCAAAATCATTCCTTGGTTAATTAGTTTTTTTGCAAACTCATCTACAGGAACAATTCCTTTATCAAACAAGAATTTTTGCCAAAAACGAGCGTACAATAAATGTCCTGTTGCATGTTCTGAACCTCCAATATATAAATCTACTTCTTTCCAATAATCTAAGGCTTCTTTGCTTGCAAATTCGCCTTCATTATTAGAATCCATATATCTATTAAAATACCAAGAACTTCCTGCCCAACCTGGCATTGTGTTTAGTTCTAACGGATACACCGTTTTGTTTTTTAACTTTTCATTAGGCACCACTTTATTTGCACGAGAATCCCAAGCCCATTCTGTTGCGTTTCCTAAAGGTGGTTTTCCATCTTCAGTTGGTAAATATTTTTCTACTTCTGGCAACACAATTGGCAAGTATTTTGCGTCAATCATTTGTGGCATTCCGTCTTTATAATAAACAGGAAAAGGTTCTCCCCAATAACGTTGTCTGCTAAAAACAGCATCACGTAATCTGTAGTTTATTTTTCCTTCACCAAAACCACGTTTTTCCATTTCAAAAATGGCTAATTTCATGGCTTTCTTGTACTTTAATCCGGATAAGAAATCTGAATTTGCAATTTTTGTTCCTTCTTTACCTGCATGCGCAGCTTCAGAAATATCTACATTTTCAAAAATATTAGGAATCTCAATATTAAAATGTTTTGCAAAATCATAATCACGTTGATCTCCACAAGGAACAGACATAACTGCTCCTGTGCCATAGTTTGCTAACACGTAATCTCCAATCCAAATTGGTACTTTTTTTCCTGTAAAAGGATGTATTGCAAACGCACCTGTAAATGCACCAGAAATGGTTTTTACATCTGCCATTCTATCACGCTCAGAACGTTTTGCTGTTACTTTTATATAGGTTTCAACTGCAGATTTTTGAGCGTCTGTAGTAATTTTAGAAACCAACTCGTGTTCTGGAGCTAACGTCATAAAACTTACTCCAAAAATAGTGTCTGGTCTTGTTGTAAAAACGTCTATTTTAAAAGATTTCTCAACTGCGATAGACGTAACATCGGTTTTACTAACCGTTTTTTCAACGGGTTTAGAAAACTGAATTGTATTATTAATTTTAGAAACAACATTTAAAACGTTTTCTAGAACTTCTTCATTTGTAAAACGAATAAGATTAAATCCTTCGCTAGCGAAATAAATAGCTCTTGCTGCTTCGTCTTCTTTACCAGAAAATTCTACAATAATATTTTTAGCCAAACACACATAATCAACCATAAAAGCACCAATTCTGTACTTTTTTCTAAATTTTGCCGCGCCTTTTTTATTTTTTAATTCATCCCAAAGAGTTCCTTCTGCTTTAGAAAGGTTTAAACGTAATTCTTTTAATGCTTCTAGTTCTTTATAAGATAGTTTTACTTCAGAATTTTCTTTAGAAGTACTTCCTTCAACTTTAAAAGTAACACTTGCTCCTTGGCTTCTACCAATCCAATTTGTTTGAGAATCTTTTAATGGTTGTGGCCAATCAATCGTTTCTAAACCGTCTATTAAACGTTGTGAATATGCAGAAATTCGCATAGACCATTGTGTCATTTTTTTACGAACAACAGGATGACCTCCACGTTCTGAAACGCCATTTACAATTTCATCGTTTGCTAAAACGGTTCCTAAAGCAGGACACCAGTTTACTTCTGTATCCGACAAAAATGTTAAACGATATTGTAATAAAATTTCTTCTTGTGCTGTTTTTGAAAACGCTTTCCATTGCTCCGCAGAAAATATTTTGATATCTTCATCTGCAACTGCATTTACAGTGGCATTTCCTTCTTTTTTAAAGATTTTAATCAACGTAGAAACATCTTCTGCTTTGTCTGAATCTTTATTGTACCAAGAATTAAACAGCTGAATAAAAATCCATTGTGTCCATTTATAATATGCTGGATTAGAAGTTCTTACTTCGCGAGACCAATCAAAAGAAAAACCAATTTTATCTAACTGTTTTCTATAGGTTGCAATATTTGCTTCTGTAGTTTTTGCAGGGTGTTGCCCAGTTTGAATTGCATATTGTTCTGCTGGTAAACCAAAAGAATCATATCCTTGAGGATGCAAAACATTAAACCCTTTATGACGTTTGTAACGTGCATAAATATCACTTGCAATATAACCTAAAGGATGCCCAACATGTAAACCTGCTCCTGAAGGATAAGGAAACATATCTAGCACATAATACTTTGGTTTCTCCGATTCATTACTGGCTTTAAAAGTTTGGTTTTCAGCCCAAAATTTTTGCCATTTCTCTTCTATTTCTTGATGATTATATTGCATTTTGATTCTTTTATTAAAGTCCGCAAATTTACGTTTATTCTTTAAAAGATTAAAGTGTATGTTTCAGTAAATTAAAAGCACAAAAAAAGTCGCAAAATAATTGCGACTTTTATCTAAATTTTATGTTTTTTAATTATTCAATAGTAACAGAAACTATGGTATTTCCCCAGCCCATATTTAAATTCATTTCATCATCAAACATCATAGAAAAAGCTTCAATGTTTTCATCAGAATTAGAAACTGTACCAGAAACTCTAACAACGTCTTCTTCTTGTTTATAAAAATAAGAACCCCAAACATTTTTTGCTGTACTTAAAATTACTGTCCATTCTTTTTCTCCCGGAATTGTAAATAATGTATACCTTCCTTCTTTTACTTTTTCTCCACCAAAAGTTACATCTTTGTAGAAAGTAATTTCTGCTGCTTCGTTTGCTCCTGTTCTCCAAACGTTATCTTTTGGAGCTAGTTTATCTAAACTTCTTCCTTTTAATTGTGGTCTTCCATAAGTTACTTTTACTACTTTATCTGATATTTTGTAACTTTTAGGAAAATAGGCTGCATCCATTGGACTTACATCCATTTTTGAGAATTCTTGAGCAACAACTTCATTAGAAGAAAGGAAAGAAATTGCAAAAATAGCGATACATAAAATTGATTTTTTCATAGTTTATATTTTGATTAATTCGTGTTATTTATTGGTCATCAAAAATAAGACTCCTTACAGAAAAAATGTATTAATATTCTGTTAAGTTTTTAGTGGCAACCACAATCTGTACTACAATTTTTCTTCTTTTTTGATGAAAAAAAATATTTCTTCACTAAAAAAGCAACTGCTACAAAAAGAATGATATAAGTAATAATTTCTTGCATTAACTTAAAATTTGATATACAATAAATGATGCTACATACGCTAACCCTGTCATTCCAAACAACTGAATTAACGGCCATTTCCATGTTTTAGTTTCGCGTTTTACAATGGCTAAAGTTGCCATACACTGCATTGCAAATGCATAAAAGACTAATAAAGACATTCCTACAGGAAAGTTAAAACGTTTTCCTCCTGTTTCGTTAACTTCAGAAGCCATTTTCTCTTTTATAGTTGTTGTGTTTTCATCATCTGCCTCTACACTATAAATGGTTGCTAAAGTTCCTACAAATACTTCACGAGCTGCAAAAGAAGTTATTAATGCAATTCCTATTTTCCAATCATAACCTAAAGGTCTAATTGCGGGTTCTATGGTTTTTCCCATAATACCTATATAGGAATTTTCTAGTTTTACAGAAGCAATTTTTTGTTGTAATTCGGCATCATTTAATTGCTGATGAATAGGGTTTTCTATAACATTTTTCTCAGCATTTTTAAAAGATTCTGGTCCGTTTGAAGCCATAAACCATAAAATAACAGACAAGGCCAAAATTATTTTACCTGCTTCAAAAACAAATGATTTTGTTTTTTCTAATACATCAAAAGCTACATTTTTTATTGAAGGTAATTTGTAGTTTGGCATCTCAACTACAAAAAATGATTTTGATTTTATCTTTAGTGTTTTGTGTAAAATATAGGCTGCTAAAATTGCTGTTGCAAAACCTAAAGCGTACAATAATAGCAATACAAAACCTTGTAAATTTAAAAACCCAAATATTTTTTTATCAGGAATAATTAGAGATATTAAAATTGCATATACAGGCAAACGTGCAGAACAAGTTGTAAAAGGTGTTACTAAAATAGTAATTAATCTTTCTTTCCAATTAGCAATAGTTCTTGTTGCCATAATTGCAGGAATTGCACAGGCTGTTCCAGAAATTAACGGAATTATACTTTTTCCGTTCATTCCAAAACGTCGCATAATTTTGTCCATTAAAAAAACAACACGACTCATATATCCCGTTTCTTCTAAAACAGCTATAAATAAAAATAAAATAGCAATTTGTGGGATAAAAATAATAATACCACCAATTCCTGGTATTATTCCTTCTGCTAGTAAATCTGTTAAAATTCCAGGTTCTAAATTATTTTTTGTGAAGTCAGCAATTTGTGCAAAAACTCTGTCTATAAAATCCATTGGCACAGAAGCCAAATCAAAAATTGATTGAAAGATAATTAGTAATAAAAAGACAAAAATTAAATATCCAAAGATTTTATGTGTAAAAACTTTATCTAATTTACTTCTTAAATCTTTTGCTTTACTTTTATCAACAATATAAGTTTTCTTAAGAATTTTATTTATTTCTTGATATCGATAAATAGTTTCTTTGTGTTGGTATTTTTTTAACTTAGAAACATCTTGTTTAAAGGCTAATAACTTCTCTTTTTCTTCTTTTGTGATAGTATCTGGATAATTACCTTGTGTAACCATCAACCATAATTCATACAAAGAATAATTAGGACTAATTTCTTTTAATTTTTTAAAATAATCTGGATCAATTTTGTGATTTACTCCACATAAAGGCGATGCTTTTGCGGTAACATGACACCTAATAATAGCTGCTTTTACCTCATCAATTCCTTGATTTTTTCTGGCACTAATTAAAAGAACTTCTGTGTTTAGCTCCTTTTTTAACTCAGATAAATCTACAGTAATTCCTTTTCTACTCATTTGGTCAACCATATTGATTGCCAAAACCGTGGGTATTTCTAAGTCTTTAATTTGCGAAAAAAGTAAAAGATTTCGTTTTAAATTTTCTACATCTGCAACTACTAAAATAACATCTGGAGATTCTTTAATATCCTTTTTTAATAAGGTTTTTAAAACAATACTTTCGTCTATTGATGTTGGATTTATGCTATAAGTTCCTGGTAAATCTGTAATAATTGCATTTTGTGTAGCAGATAACTTACAAATTCCTTGTTTTTTATCTACCGTAACTCCTGGGTAATTTCCTACTTTTTGATTTAAACCGGTAAGTTGATTAAAAAGTGAGGTTTTACCTGTATTAGGATTTCCTATTAAAGCTACTTTTATATCATTTTTAGACATTACAAATTAACTTTTAGGATTTGAATTTTAGACGCTGTCTCTTTTCTAATTGCTAAATGACTTCCATTTACACAAATATATAACAGGTCTTTAAGCGGAGAAATCTGAACCAGCTCCACTTCTGCACCGGGTATACAGCCCATTTCTAGCAGTTTTAAGGGTATAAAATCTAAAGCTTCTTCAGATATATAACCTATTTCTCCAATATGTAAAGATGCTATTGTGCTCAAAGAATTATATTTGGGAAGCAAATATACTAAATTAGAATGATTCTAAACAAGTTATTACTTAGCATATTCTTCTTTTAAAAAAATGAGGTCTTTTTTTAGTTTTTCCATGTCTTTTTTTTCTGTACCATCATAAAAACCACGTATTCGTCTTTCTTTATCAATCAAAACAAATTGTTCTGTATGAATAAAATCATTTTCATCTCCATTTCCTTCATCTAAAACAGCAAAATAACTCTTTCTTGCAAGCTCATAAATGTGTTTTTTACTTCCCGTAGTTACATTCCATTTTCCATCAATTACTCCTTTTCTATCTGCGTATTCTTTAAGAACAGAAACACTGTCGATTACTGGAGTAACAGAATGAGACAAAAATAGAATATCATCATCATTTTTATAAAATTCTTGCAATTCACTCATATTATATGCCATTGCAATACAAATGGTCTGGCAACGTGTAAAAAAGAAATCTGCTATGTAAATTTTGTCTTTGTAATTTTTATTGGTAATTGTTTCTCCATTCTGATTTAACAATTCAAAATCAGCAATTGTATGGTTTTTTTGAACATGCAACATACTTTCATCTACCAAACGTGGATTTACATCAACCGGATTGTAAATTTTTAATCGATCATCTTGTTTTAATAAATGATAAAAAACGGTAATTCCAACCACAGAAAATACTACTAAAAAAATAAGTGTAGGTATTGATTTTTTAAAGAATTTAAAATCCATAAAACAGGTTTAATTACACAAATTTACGACTTAAAAACACCTTAAAAAAGTAAACAAAAATAAATGCTATCCAAAATCTTTGTTAAAATAAAAAGCAACCTTTAATAGTTCTTTTACAGCTCTGTTTAAAAACGTACATTTGTTGCTTTTTTAATCCTGATTTAACGCTGAATGGAAATATTAATAAAAGCATCGCAATTTATACTAAGTTTATCTTTACTAATTGTTTTGCACGAATTAGGGCACTTTATCCCTGCAAAATTATTTAAAATTAAAGTAGAAAAATTCTACTTATTTTTCGATTATAAATTCTCAATTTTTAAGAAAAAAATTGGTGATACCGTTTATGGTATTGGTTGGATTCCTTTAGGAGGTTATGTAAAAATTGCTGGAATGATAGATGAAAGCATGGATACTGAGCAGCTAGCGCAACCCGTGCAACCTTGGGAGTTTAGATCTAAACCTGCATGGCAGCGTCTTATTATAATGTTAGGTGGTGTTTTTGTGAATTTTGTTTTAGGAATCTTCATTTACATTATGTTAATGTATGCTTATGGAGAGAAATTTTTACCAAATGACAATGTAAAAGATGGTGTTTGGGTACAAGACAAACTAGCAACAGATTTAGGTTTACAGACGGGTGATAAAGTTTTAACTGTTGATGGAGAAAAAATAAAGAAATTCTATGGGTTGTCTTTAGAGTTTATCAACGGAAATAATTACCAGATAGAAAGAAATGGAGAAGTTTTAGATAAAGAAATTCCTACCGATTTTATTTCTCAGTTAATGGACAGAGGCAAAGATGCTGGACCATTTATATTACCACGTTACCCATTTGTAATTGCTGGTATTTCAGAAGGTTCTCCTAATCTAAATTCTGATTTAAAATCAAAAGACATAGTAACTACTATAAATGGTAATGCTATTAAATATTTTGATGAAGCTCAAACTGAACTTGATAAATTTAAGAATCAAGACATTACTATTACAGTAAAAAGAGGAAATGAAACTAAAGAAATTCCTGTAAAAGTAACAAGTGAAGGTAAGTTAGGTGTTGGTATTGGGCAGCTATCTGCTAATGATTTAGAAAAACTAGGATATTATGATTTAGCTCGTTTTGAGTATTCTTTTGCAGAAGCAATTCCTGCTGGTTGGAATAAATCTTGGAAAACACTAACAGATTACGTAAAACAATTAAAAAAGATTTTTAACCCAAGTACAGGTGCTTATAAAGGTTTAGGAGGGTTTATTTCTATTGGTAGTATTTTTCCTGCTGAATGGAGTGCAGAATCTTTTTGGAACATTACAGCATTCTTATCTATTATGTTAGGGTTTATGAATCTTTTACCAATTCCTGCTTTAGATGGTGGACACGTAGTATTTACCCTTTGGGAAATGATTACTGGTAAAAAACCTGGTGACAAATTTTTAGAATATGCGCAAGTAGTTGGGTTTGTTCTACTAATTGCATTATTACTTTTTGCTAACGGAAATGATATTTTTAGATTATTTAAATAAAACTTAAAACTCTAAACTAAAAAAGCACTCACAAAAATGTGAGTGCTTTTTTAGTTTTTAAGAGATAGGTTAAGCCAAGAAATCCAGGTATACTGTGTGTTACAGTTATCACAAGCGTATGCTCTAGCACCTGGAATTAATTTTACCATTGCCTGTCTCCTCATTCTGTGCCTAGACACAGATTTGCACTGAGGGCAAACTTTCATAATTAAGTAATATTTAAGTTAAGGGGAGGCGTAAATGTACTTAAAGTAACAGACTATCACCTCAGTATTAATACCCATTTAATACCTTATTGGTCTTCTATTTTACGTGTTTTTACCTATTTACTCTCTATTAAGTAGCGTTAAGTTCATGTTATAAAAATTAGAGTTTAGAATAAAAAACAATTTTGTCACATAAATCGTAAATAATTTAAAACCAAAAATAGCCTTGATAAAAATATATCAAGACTATTTATTAAAAAATTCTATAAAGCTCTAATTTAGAAATTATAACGCAATCCAAATAAAACATTGCTTGGTGGCATCGGCACAAAACCAGATTCTATATATGCTGCATCAAAAATATTATTAGCAGTAACTGTAACACTAAATTTAGTGAAATCTACAATTACAGAAGCATCCCAAACATTATAACTTCCACCAATAGTACGTTCTGCATGTTTGTAAATAATATTTTGTCTTACATTTTTAAATAATTTACTTGTAAAACGTGTTATAAATTGATGTTTTAATGTGTTTAATGAATACCGAGACAACTCTTTATTCTGATCTAAAATATCATCATCTAAAAAATTATATCCAAAAGATAAAGTTTGATTATAATCGCTTATTTTAAAACGATAATCTGCATTTAACTCAAAACCTTTGGTATTTACTTCTGCAATATTTGTTGCTTCATATTTTGTTGCTGTAGTATTTGGCTTAACAAAATCAATTAAATTAGTAGCATTTCTATTAAAAATTGCCAAAGAAGCTGTAAATTTTCCTGAGTTATATTTCAATCCTATTTCTTGTGCAAAAGCTTCTTCTGGTTTTAAATTAGGGTTTCCACTAGTACTGCTATCATTGTAAAACAAATCTGTATATGTTGGTATTCTGTAAGTTAAACCTAGGTTTCCATACGCTTTTAAATTATCTGATAATTGATACCCAATATCCAATCCTGGAAATGCATGAAATTTAAAATCAGAAAAATAAGTAACAGCAACACCAGGCGTTATATCTAATTTATCATTTGCCAATTTAAAACGGTGTTCTAAAAACAAGTTTACCATTGTTCTATTTCTATCTCCTAAATTATTACTTCTTATAAAAACTTTAGAAATATCTGCACCAAAACCTGTAATACCTGCGTTAGATGTATAAGAAGCATTTGTTTCTACACCTACTTTATTCGTTATATGTAAGTTTCTATAAAAACTAGGATCATCTCTTTTTAATTGAAATATATCTTGACCTCTTTTCCAATAAATTCTTGGTGTAATTTTAAAATTTTCTTTTTTAAATGTTGATGAAACACCTAGCAAACTACTCTGAGTTTCTTCATATTCATTAAAACCCCATGATTCTGGAGTATAAAAGTTTTGTGCGCCAAATTTCTTATCGAAAAAAGTTGCAAGTACTTCAATAGGTTGCTTTTTCTTGTTAAAAACACCTTTTACTAAATAATTGTAATTATTATAATCAGAATTATCACGATAACCACCTGAAGTTAACGCGCCAACATGTGCAATAATTGATGCGTTTTTAAACTCCTTACCAACAGTTACAGAACCATTTAATTGCCCAAAAGAACCTGCTTCAATATTGGCAGAAACCGTATTTGATAATTTCTTTTTAGTAACAATATTTATTGCTCCTGTAAATGCATTCTGACCAAAAACTCGTGCTGCAGGACCTTTAATAATTTCTATTCTTTCTATAACCTCTATCGGTAAAGCAGCATTTAAAGTATGATGACCTGTTTGAGCGTCATCCATTTTAATACCATCAATTAATAATAATGTTTGATCAAAACCTCCTCCTCTAATATATAAATCTGCTTGACTACCAGCAGTTCCTCTTCTTCTAACATCTACACCAGCAACCTGTTGTAATAAATCTGCTACATTTATTGCAGCGCTATTTTCTATCTCTTTAGAAGTGATAACAGTTATTGTTCTAGAATTTTCTTTAAATGGCAAATCTATTCTAGAAGATTTTATTAAAACAGTATCTAATTCTTGAACTTCCTTTTTTTCCTGAGAAAAAGAAGTCATATACAATACTAAAAAAGCAATAATTAATAATTTATTTCGTGTCATTTTATTTTAATTTTAAAACGCTGCAAAAGTCGTAACTTTCCGGACGATTAAACTAGTCCAGTTTTAAAATGATAGATAGTCCGGTTAATACTCTTTTTAAACAATTAATTAATTTTGATAAATCGTTGTCTCAACCTGTATATATACAAGTTTCACAGCAAATTATAAATGCGATACAACGTGGCTATTTAGCCAAGGGAACAGTTTTACCAGGAACCCGTGTGTTAGGTCAACTATTAAAAGTTCATAGAAATACAGCAGTTGCAGTTTATGAAGAGTTGGCCTCTCAAGGTTGGGTAGAAATAATACCAAATAAAGGCACATTTATTTTAGAACCAGCACTAAAAAAAGCAAAAATAAAAGCGCCTTCAAAAAAGTTACATCAAGCATATAGCTACGCTAAGGCAACAGGGTTTCCTTTTCAAAAATCATTTCATTTAGCATCAACTACTCAGTTAACAGATGCTAAGTATACTATTAACGATGGAAAACCAGATTTACGGTTACATCCTGTACATGAATTTACCAGATGGTACAGCGCTGCCATGAAAAGAAAAACATTGATAAATAAATGGAACAGACCAATTGAGTCTTCTTATTCTCTATTTCAAACGCAACTATGTAATTATTTAAATGCAACTAGAGGTTTTCATATAAGTCCAAGTAATTTAATAAATACGCGTAGTACAGAAATGAGTTTGTACATCGTATCTCAATTATTAATAAAACAAAACGATATTGTCTTAGTCGGTCATTTAAGTAATTATGCTTCTAATATGATTTTTCAACAAGCAGGTGCAACCATTAAAACAATTCCTATAGATGATGAGGGTTTAAATGTTGATTATATTAGAAAACATTTTATAAAAAAAAGTATAAGGTGCGTTTATGTTTGTACACATAGAGATTACCCAACCGCAGTAACATTAAGTGCAGAACGTCGTGTACAATTGTTACAACTTGCTGCCGCATACGGATTTGCTATTATTGAAGATGATTATGATTATGATTTTCAATATGAAGGTTCTGCAATGTTGCCCATGGCAAGTGCAGATGCTAATGGTATGGTTATTTATTTAGGAAAATTGGGACAATCATTATTTCCAAGTTTTCAAACAGGATTTGTGGTTGCGCCAGAAAACCTGATATCTGAAGCAAATAATTATTTAGAATTACTAGACAAACAAGGCGATTTAATTCAAGAACAAATGCTGTCTGAATTAATTCATGAAGGTGAAATTTATCGCCTCATGAAAAAAAATATTGTCATCTATAAACAAAGACGCGATTGTTTATGCAAGCTCCTAACTCAATATTTTTCAGAAATGGCTCAATGGAAAATTCCTTCTGGCGGATTAGCAATTTGGTTAGAATTTCAACCAAAAATATCGTTAGTAAAACTAGCCGAAGAATCAGAAAAAAACGATTTATTTCTACCCAAAACAATTCTTTATCAAGATAAAAATACCTGCGCTATTCGTTTTGGTTTTGGGCACTTAAATACTGCAGAAATAACAACGGTGCTTAAAAAACTAAGAAGCGCCTATAATAGATTATTTATCGAAGTTTAAAGAAACTTTAAAAGGCTAGTTCTTTACATGCTAATTTCCATAAAGTCAAATTTTAAGTTTTAAGTTGATTGGTTTTCGAAATAAAACATACGCCACAATTACTTTGGTAGTATTTTTAAATTTAATGTCTAAAATGTATATAAAAGTTATAATTTGCATTCAAATGGAAACTTCTAAAACACTTACTTTTTTTACTCCCAAAGCTTCAACTGGGAATGGAGCAATCTTTGTTGATACAGGAATTTCTGCTGGATTTCCAACACCCGCAGATGATTTTATGGAAACAAGAATTTCTTTGGATGATGAATTAATCAGAAATAAACAAGCTACTTTTTTTGCAAAAGTAAAAGGTCAATCTATGATTGATGCCGGTTTAGATGATAACGATTTATTAGTGATTGACAGAAGTTTAGAACCTGCAAACAATAAAATTGCGGTTTGTTTTTTAGACGGAGAATTTACAGTAAAACGTTTGCGTGTAGAAAAAAATGAGGTTTGGTTACAACCAGAAAATCCTAATTATCCAATTATAAATATCACTGAAGAGAACGATTTTATGATTTGGGGAATTGTAACGAGTGTAATTAAAAAGGTGTAAAATTATCTTTTTTTAACATTTTATTATTGTTTATCAATAATTTTACCATATTTGTGTTACTACATTATATAAAGTTATGCGAAAAATAAATATTTTAAAAGCGATTGTAGATTTACTTTGGATCTTTTCTATGCCAGTAGTATTATTAATTATTGGCTTTTCTATTGCAATTTTCTTTATTGACCTTGGTGCGTTAAATATAGAAATGAATTCAGTAAATTTTAACAACAACGATGTGTTGTCAAAAGTATTATTTTTTGTCTCTTTAATCAATTATTTATTAATTATTGCTGCCTTATATTTTTTCAGAAAAGTATTAAACTACTTTATAAGAGTGAAAATATTTAAAGAAACGGTTATAAAATCATTTCAAAAGATAGGAAACCTATTAATCATCTCTGGTTTTATTTCGTTTTTAATTTCGATACTTAGTAAAATCTATTTTGAACAAAAAGTAACCTTAGAATTTGGATTAAATCAACATTTAGTAATTATTTGTTTGGGATTGTTTTTTTTAGTTTTGAGTGAAATATTTAAAATAGCCAAGAATCAAAAACAAGAAAATGACTTAACTATATAATATGGCAATCATCGTAAATTTAGATATAATGCTTGCCACTCGTAAAATGCGGAGTAAAGAATTGGCAGAAATAATCGGAATTACTACCGCAAATTTATCTGTTTTAAAATCAGGAAAAGCAAAAGCAATTCGGTTTTCAACTTTGGCCGCTATTTGTGATGCTTTGGATTGCCAACCTGCAGATATTTTAGAATATCAGCAAGATTAAAAAGCACAAAAAAACTCCGAATTTTCATTCAGAGTTTTTTGCTTTTATTTTAATTAATTCCACACTATGCTAGGACTGACATAGAATTTAATAATTTATTTATTCATTGGTTTATCCATATTCATAAACATAAAATCTACTTCTGTATTTTCTTTACCTAATAAATACTTACTAAAATGATCTGCTCTTAGCCAAAAAGAGTATTCTGTCATGTTTCCAAAACCATGTCTTTGTCCTGGCATCACCATAAATTTAAAACGTTTGTGCGCTTTAATTAAAGCATTTGCCATTCTAATTGTTCCCGCAGGATTTACATTATTATCCATATCTCCATGAATTAACATTAAATGTCCTTTTAAGTTTTTAACTAAAGATTGATTGTCATCAATTTTATAGGTATGAGATATTTTTCCTTTCGCATCAATTTCTTCTTTTACACCATGATGCGTTTCACTCCACCAAGAATTATACACATTATTATCATGATTTCCTGCAGATGAAACAGCAGCTTTAAAGAAATCTGGATATACTAACATTGCTGCAGTAGACATAAATCCACCACCAGAATGCCCATAGATTCCTACTTTTTCAATATCTATAAATTGGTATTTATTAGCTAGTTGTTGAGCAACATATTTTTTATCTGCCAAACCATAATCACGTAAATTACCATAACCATAATTATGATACCATTTAGATCTATCTGGATGTCCTCCTCTATTTCCTAAAGTAATTACCACAAAACCAACTTGTGCCATTCTATCTAAACGATCCATTCTATAAGAAAAAGATTTGTTTACGGCTTCTGTTTGTGGACCAGGATACACATATTCTAACAACGGGTACACTTTTGTTGAATCCAAATCAAAAGGCTTATACATTACACCATAAATATCGGTAATTCCATCATCTGCTTTCACTTTAAAAGGTTCTGGAAATTTATATCCTGATGCAAATAATTGTGATAAATCTGCCGCTTCTAAATCCATCACTTTTCGTCCATTTGTATCTCTAACTTCTGATTTTGGAATTGTATTTACTCTAGAAAAATTGTTTACAAAATATTGATTAGAATCAGACATACTTGTGCTTGATGTAAAATCTCCAGGATTTAGACCTTTCATTGCTGTTCCTGATAAATTGATTTTATAAGAATGTGCATAATAAGGGTCTTGCTCTTTATTTACACCATTTGCTGTAAAATAAAGGGTTCTTGTTTTTTCATCTAAACCTTCAAAATTATCTACATGATAATCACCATTTGTAACTTGATTTTTTAAATTTCCTTCTGAATCATATAAATAAAAATGCGCCCAACCATCTCTTTCTGCCCAATGCAATATTTCTTTTTCATTGTTGAATAGAATTAAAGGACGAGACTCTATATACGTATTAAATCGTTCTTCAATTAAAGTTTTGTATGCTCCTGTATTGATATCCGCAACATTAATATCTAGTTTTTTTCTATCTCTAGAAATCACACTAAAATATATTTTCCCTTTTTTAGAAAGCAATAAAGAAGGTTTAAATTCATCGTCTTTATTAGACTGTTTTCTTGGTGCTCTATAGACAGAAATACTTTGCTGACGAACAGTATCTAAAGCAACTTTTACATGTGATTTTGTAGGAATATCAAAAATTAATAGTTCTGATTTATAATATTCTTGTTCCCCTGGCATATGGTATTTATACGTTTCTAAAGTCGGTCTTTCTTTCTCAGTAGAATTAATTACCCATAAATCTTTAATATGTCTCGCGTCAGATTTTTGAAAAACAAACTTTTTAGAATCGTGAGACCAAGTACCCCAAGCCCCTTTTCTTTTGTCTTTATTTTTTTCTACATCCACATTATCTTGCCCTCTATTTCCTGAACCGTAACCATAGTTTTCCTCACCATCTTTGGTCCATTGGTTTTCTACAACTGTACTATCTTTTTCATCTTTAATAAACTTTTTAAAGTTCATTTTATCCATCCAATATAAATTGTAATTTTTAGAATACAAAACAATAGAACTGTCTGGAGCAATATTTGCCCATTTCTTCCACGTTTCTTTTTCTTTCTTTTTGTTATCAATAATTGTCAAACCATTTCTACCAAGTCTGTATTCTAAATGGTAGACTTTTTTATCCATTTTGGGCTTTTTCTTTCCCGATTTTTTTGATGAAATAGAATCTTGCTCGCTTCCTTCTTTTTCATCATCATCTGTCTCCTCCTTTTTATCATCAACAGCTAGTACTTCTTCTGTTGATGTTACTCGAAAACGAATTGCATTTTCTGCTTTATTAAATTTAAAAGTAAATTTTGGTAAATGTTTTGCATCATAAGGATCTTTGGTTATTTCTGTTAACCATTTTGCCATTTTCACATTATCGAATAATGATTTTTTAGATTTTTTATCTAAATCTACCAAATAATGATTAGACCCTTCTGAGGTTTTGTAAGCATACCAAAAACGGTTTCCCTTTTTTAACCAATGTGGTCTTACACTTGTTGAATGCACCATTTTTGCTAAGTTTTTTGGAGCGTATTTAGCAGCAGCTCTATAATTTGGTCTTGGAGTTTCTTGTGCAGAAATTACTGATACAGTAAATAAAAACAAAAAAATTAAGGCAATATTTTTCATTTGTAGTAGTTGTTTTATTTGAATTATGTGCTCAAGTTCTCGAAAACAAATTAGACTACAAATATTAATTTAATTTTTATTAAAAGATTAACAGTATTTAACACTAATTCAAATTTCGTTTTTCAACAAAAAAACGTTTTAAAATTTGAGAACATTCATTTTCTAAAATGCCACCAATTACTTTTGTCTTTGGATGTAGCGTAGTGTTTAAGTTTTTAAAACCTCTTTCTGGTTCAGAAGCCCCGTAGACAATTTTACCAATTTGGGCCCAATAACTTGCACCTGCACACATTTGGCAAGGCTCTAAAGTAACATATAAGACACATTCTTTTAAATATTTTCCACCTAAAAAATCTGCTGCAGAAGTAAATGCTTGCATTTCTGCATGCGCGGTTACATCATTTAAAGTTTCTGTTAAATTATGTGCTCTCGCTATTATTTGATCTTTCAAAACAATAACTGCACCAACAGGAACTTCGCCTTTATCAAAAGCCGTTTCTGCTTCTTGCAAAGCTTTTCTCATAAAATATTCGTCATCAAAAGGCTGTATCATATATTATATTATTAATCGAGTAAATTTAAGTAATTAATTTACGATAAATTTGTATTTATTTACAGTCCGTTTTACGGATACAAAAAGTTAAATTGTATTTTTGTATTATGACAAAAAAATTGTTAGATAACATTTCAAACCCAACAGATTTACGTAAATTAAGTCCTACCCAATTGCCACAATTGGCAAAAGAATTGCGTGAATTTATTATTGATATTGTTGCTACAAAAGAAGGTCATTTAGGAGCCAGTTTAGGTGTTGTAGAACTTACAATTGCTTTACATTATTTGTTTGACACTCCAACTGATTTATTGGTTTGGGATGTTGGGCATCAAGCATATGGACATAAAATTTTAACAGAAAGAAAAGACGTTTTTCATACCAATCGTCAGTTAGAAGGAATTTCTGGTTTCCCAAAAAGAAGCGAAAGTAAGTTTGATACTTTTGGCGTTGGGCATTCATCAACTTCTATTTCTGCCGCTTTGGGAATGGCAATTGCATCTAACCTGAAAGGGGAAACAGAAAAACAACATATTGCTGTTATTGGTGATGCTTCTATTGCAAGCGGAATGGCATTTGAAGCGTTAAATCATGCAGGGGTTTCTAACGCAAATTTACTCATCATTTTAAATGATAATGCTATTGGAATCGACCCTTCTGTTGGTGCTTTAAAAGAGTATTTAACAAAGGTAAAAACCGATAAAAGATTAGCTGTACAAAACAATATTATAAAAGCGTTGAATTTTGATTATTCTGGTCCTATTGATGGACATGATTTACCAAAAATTTTATCAGAATTAGAAAGACTAAAATCTGTAAAAGGACCTAAATTTTTACATGTAATTACTACAAAAGGTAAAGGTTTACAGAAAGCTGAAGAAGACCAAGTAACCTATCATGCACCAGGTAAATTTGATAAAATTTCTGGTGAAAGAATAAAAAAGGAAGAAAGTTTATATACCAAGTACCAAGATGTTTTTGGAAAAACAATTTTAGAATTAGCAGAAAAAAATGATAAAATTGTTGGAATAACACCCGCAATGTTAACAGGAAGTTCTCTAAAATTGATGATGGAAAAATTTCCTAAAAGAACTTTTGATGTTGGTATTGCAGAGCAGCATGCAGTAACTTTAGCTGCAGGAATGGCAACCCAAGGTTTAATTCCGTTTTGTAACATCTATTCTACTTTTTTACAGCGTGCTTATGATCAAGTAATTCATGATGTTGCTTTGCAAAAATTACCCGTTATTTTTTGTCTAGATAGAGCTGGGTTGGTTGGTGAGGACGGAGCTACACATCATGGAGTTTTTGATTTAGCATATTTAAGATGTATCCCAAACATCATTATTTTTGCACCAAGAAACGAAATTGAATTAAGAAATATTTTATATACGGCACAGTTAGGATTGAAAAAACCGATTGCAATACGGTATCCAAGAGGAACTGGAAGTATCATTGATTGGCAACAACAATTTTCTGTGATAGAAATTGGCGAAGGAATTTGTTTGAAAGAAGGGGGAAAGATTGCCGTTTTATCTTTAGGAACTATTGCTAAAAATATTGAAGAAGCAATTCTTTTATCAGAAAATAAAAGCAAAATTGCACATTATGATATGCGTTTTCTAAAACCTTTGGATGAAAAATTATTGCATCCAATTTTTGAGAAATATAAAACTATAATTACAATAGAGGATGGAGTTGTTAAAGGTGGTTTCGGGTCTTCTATCTTAGAATTTGCTTCTGAACACAGCTATACAAATAATATAAAAATCCTTGGTATTCCTGATAGGTTTATTGAGCATGGTAGCCTTAAAAATCTGCAACATGAAATTGGTTTAGACGCACAGAAATTAGCTGATTATTTTGACATTTTATCATAAAAAAAAGACGCCTTGTTAGACGCCTTTTAAATTTGAATTATCTATGCTTATCTCGGAACATCATCAAACGAGACCTTTCTTTTAACTTTAAATTTAGCATACTTGAGATTCCCTAAATATTTATAACTTAAAACAACCTCATAACTCTCTAAATTAAAAGGTATTGTGTTTTTTTGATCTACATCTTCTTTACTCTTCTTCTGAACACTTCCTTCAATAGCATAGGGATCTAAGACTTCTTTCATTAAAATGTAATTATTTCTAAAATAGAAGCCAAGCAATTCAATTTTTTCTTTATCGAATACCTGAAATTTTAATGTTGCCTTTACAGAACTAAATCCTTCTACTATTGCGGGCGGAATTTCAACATAAAAGCCTTCTTTTAAAATTAATATTGGCTTATCTACTAGCTGATACTCCTGTGATTTACATCCAAAAAACATTGTAATAGAAAAAAATATTATCAAATATTTCATATTCTAATTTTTAACAAATTTTCTTGAAATAAAAATATTTTCATGATTCAATTTAACAATATAAACACCTCTACTTAAGCTAGACACATCTATTGATTTATTCTTTAACTTCCCATTAATTACCTCTTTTCCCTTAATATCATAAACAGAAAATTTGGTCGTATCGTTTATTTTAAAATCATTTGTCGCAAAACGAAGCTTAAGTTGAACAGGGTTTGGATACATGGCCAAACTAATTCTGCTAATATTATTATCATCAATTGATAAAGAACTATTTAAATTAGTTTCAAACATTCCATTACCATGAGTACCCACTAAAAGTATATTATCAGAAGACCTGTAAACCAAACCGCTTATAACAGGAATCCCCATAATAGTTCCTCCTTCAACAGACCAATCTTTAGTTACTGGATCATCTGATTGATACAAACCTCTAGCAGTACCAACAAAATATATAGTTTTGTTATTTACAACAGTTATTGCAGCGGCCCTAACTGAATGAGCACTTAAGTTACGTTCAACTTCTTTCCAAGTTGGAGTGTTTGAGGTTGCATTACTAGTTATAAAAATATTTTTTATATCACTTCCGTAACTCGCATACGTTACCATAACAATATCTGGGTTTGTTGGATGAACCGCTATATCTGATGTATATTGACCTTCATTAGCATCCACAGTACTTGTAGGAACAACTGATGGAGTTATTTTTTTGATTGAACTTAAATCTGTAACATTTTGAGGATCATCTAAACGATATACATTTCCTCCTCTTCCTCCTATAAGTAGATAACTTGAAGAAGCATTATAGGTTCCCCTAGATGTTTCAAAGGTAGTAACCCTTTCAGAAAATGGTAATCCTCCAACAAGTTCCCATGAGTCATTATCCACTGTTTCCCCATTATTTGTTCTTAAAATTCGATGGTTACTTGCATAATACAAGGTTAACGGGTTATCTTGATCCATATGGAAATAGGTAACAAATTGACTTGGATAATATTCTGGATTATCCGCTACATCATAACTTTCAACGGGTCTTATATCTGCTGTTAATTGGTCTTTATTTCCTCTTAAGATTCTACCATTTTGAGTAGAAGCATATACCACATAACCATCAAGACTAAAACCTACTATCATTTTAGCAACAGCCACAGCAGCACCATCTCCGCCAAAATAATCACTCATAGAAGAATTATTTAAGTTTCCAGAATTAATACCACCTGTGGTCGTTCCGTTATCTTGGGCTCCTCCAATTATAAAATCATTACCTGCTTCATTTACCATATTTACATGATAGTATTGGTAGGTTAAATAATTATTGTTTAAATTTTGCCAAATCGTAAAAGTAGAATTAATATCATTGGTCTTGTGCACACCACCGTCTGTACCTGTATATAAAACATTCATATCAACAGTACCCCATTCTAAACCGTGAATGTCTGGATGATGATTTACACCGCCTTCGTTATAAAGTGCATACGTTCCTGGACCTCTATACCCCCCAATTCTAGAAAACATTGCATCTTGAGTTATATCAGCAATCTTATACACATTTGTACCTCCTATTACCACAAAATTAGAATTATCTGGTTTTACAGATATTACTAAATCATAACCTCCTTGAATTGAGAATGGGTCATTACCATCACTATCTGCACCCGGTTCATCTGGTAACTTACTACTGTAATTTGTCCAAGTATTAGAAGAAAAATCTAACTGCCATAAATCTGCTTCTGGCACTCTGTTAGTACTGTTATTACTTTCACCATTATTATAAAGAACATATAAAATATCTTCATTTGAAGGTGCAACAGCCAATGTAATTCTACTACTAGGGTCCCAATCAGATAAAGGCGGATTTATTTTAACCCAAGATCCTGATCCTGAAATAGATGTCCACACTCCTTTATCAAACGCAGCACTACCATCTATAGTAGCAAAAACTCTTCCTGTACTTGTAATTTCTAAATCAGTCCAACCTATTCTATTTGATTCCATTTCCAATTCAACTACAGCTCCACTTACTGTTAGTCTATATATTTTACCTGCAGTTCCTACAAATAATTCTCCTGTAATTGGATGCACTTCTATATCAATTATAAAATCAAAAAAATTATCGAAAGATTCAAACGAACCACTTGCTGTTTCAGTAATTTGTTGCCATGTTAAACCACTATCTGTTGACTTCCAAACTCCATATCCTAAGTAGCTCTCTTGTATTGAAGCACTATTGCCACTATATTCTCCTGTACCATAATACCAAATATTTTGAAAACCTGATCTAGGATCTTGTGCAATAGTTGTTACATTATGAATTTCATCAAAAGGGGAAACTTTAGTCCATGAATCACCTCCATTTGTGGTTCTAAAAACACCACTACTAACACCACCAGCTAACATAGTTTGACCTGTAGCATCAGAAAGATCAACTTTTAGAGAACGTGTTCTTCCTCCTAAATTGGATGGACCTCTACTTACATATACATTTGTAGCCGTTTTAAAAGCAAGATTACGTTGTTTTTCTATTAAAGCATTTTCAAATTCTTTTTCTTTTTCTTTTTTTGGTATAACTCCTGTTACAGGGTTTTTTTGCATATTAAAATCATATAACAATCTTTCTCTAGTTGCATCTGCTTTCTCTTGAATTGTTTTTTTAGATTTTTTTTGCGTTTTTAAAGATTTAGTTTCTTGTTTTTCTGAAGTTGAATTACAAGATATGATTAAACTTGAAATCAAAAGTAAATTAAAAAGATTGTAAATTTTTTTCATATTTTTTTTGTTTATTATTAAATACTATTTTCTGTTAATCTTTCATGCATTCTAACGGCATAAATATCGGTCATTCAGGCAACACAGCTTCAAATTAACATGGTTCTGTTATATAGATTAACATTCTCTATTTGATATTATTCTGGTAAAAAACTGAAGACTAACTTATTATTAAACGAATTTACGAAAATACTTAATAAGTCTGCAATAATTCTATAACCAGCAACTTCTTTTTTGATAACTTCTTTGTTTTTGTAAACTTCATCCATACTAATTTTAATTATGTAGTTAATTTGTGCTTTATACTTACCTTTATCTAATAAAAGTTTATCAAAAGATTCATTTAAAATTGTTTCTTCATTTGCTAAAAAAATTGCTACTGCTTCATTAATTAGGTACCAATTAATAGAGCTCTTAAGTTACTTACGCTATCTTTTTTATAAGGTAAAGAATACTCTTTTTTACTACCAACAGCCTCTTTTACCAACTTAATCATGTACTCTAAAGTGAATTTTTCTTCAATTAAGCCCAAATTAACTCCATCTTTAAAGTCAATAATTGTGAAGTAAATATAATCACCTCATAAGAGGTAAATATAAAGTTGCTTTTTTACAAATTATTGATGCATTTATTAAGCATGATTCCTAAGAAAAACTAGAATTGGAAAAAAGTTTAGGGTCCCTAAATTCAATTAAATTTTTACTGAATTATGATAAAAAAAGACGCTAAAATTAGCGTCTTTTTTATTTTATCAAAAAACTATTCAATAATAATCTTACTTGAAGATTTTTTATTGTTCTCATCAATTAAATTAACCATATAAATTCCTGTATTTAAATTAACAGAAATTTCTTGTTTTTCCTCTTTGTTAAAATTAATAGTATTTTGATATACCTTTTTACCATTTACATCTACAATTTGTATTTTAGATTTACCTAAAGTATTTTTTCCAAAAATAGTAAAATTACCTTTTGAAATTGTAGGATACACTGAAAATAATTTCATACCATTTATTACTTTATCTATAGAAGCGACAGAGCCTTCAATAGATTTTATAGCCCATCCAAAAGAATTTTCAAAAGGATCTGCTACCAGTGAAAATCTAAAAACAATTGTCTCACCTATAGAGAAACCATTGTCTGTTAAAACAATTGTTTGAGATTTAAATAAATTATCATTAGCTGAAGCAATGGTTCCTTTATTATATTCGTCTAACCAATCTGTAAATCTTCTTGAATCGTATTTATCTAATGTTTTCCATGTTTCTAAATCTGAAGAAGCCTCAATAATAACAAAATCATAAAAACTATTTAAATCATTTAAATCATCGGAATAAGGCTCTGTAATAGCCATATCTTCATAAGTGAAGTTTTTATTTGCTTCAGTTATGATTAATGGTCTTCTTAATATAGAGGTATAAGTCTTGTTATTTTGGTATGGGTGATCCGAATTATTCATTACTAACTCAGAAACAGCTCCACTCATATTATTTATTAAAAAATCTCCATTCGGTGAATATACGTCCGATGCTGCAAACTGATCTATACCCATAGTTTGTGATGCATTCTCAAAATCTATTACACTAAATTCATAATCTTTTAAGGAAGAACTATCACCAGACCTATCATCAAATAATTGAATTGAAAATTTATGAATTCCTTCAGAAAGATTAGCAGTTTCATACTCATAAGTTACTCCTTTATTAAAATCTTGAACTACCTCTGGTTGCTCTACATCATTAATAAATATTTTAACTCTATTTACATTGTCTCCTGTTACATTATAACTCACTAAAGTTTGTGAACTATCAAACCCTTTTTGTTTAGATGTAACATCTGGTAGAGATAAAAAAGCTGCTGGCTCATAATTATTTAATTCAGCTATAGTAGCAGACCAAATCCCTCTGCCATAAGTAGCAATAACTACTTGATCGTTTACTATTTTCATATCATAAATGGCTACTGGTATAAATTCTGAAACTAAACTCCAATTAGCACCACCATCTTCTGTTTGAAATAAACCAATATCTGTACCAGCCCAAATGATATTTTTATCAAAAGGCATTTCTAAAACACTGTGCACTGCTACATTAGGAAAACCTGTATTAGTCCTAGTAGAATAACCAGAAATATCTACCCAAGTATTTCCTAAATCTTCAGTTTTTAAAATTTTAGCTGCCCCTTCTTGACTAAATGCAAGATACGCTCTATTTTTTTCTATATAAGATGTACTCATACCAGAAATATTATAAAAGTAAGCCCCTCTAGGATCATCAAAAACATTTGTTTTGGTAAAATTTTGACCATTATCTTGAGAAACATGCATTGTGTAACTGCCGCTTGCTTCCATTACCGCACCTGTCCATACAATATTAGGGTTTGCAGGAGATACTTTTATATTTAAAGAACTTGTAGCACTAGACGTAAAATTACTGGTAATTGGCACTAAGGTCCAATTGGCTGCAAAATCTGTAGATCTCCAAACACCACTTGTTGAAACCGTAAAAACAACATCCGGATTATTATCTGCATTTGCAACTTTTGTGTAAAAAGGTGATTTACCACTATCTCTAGAATCTGGTATATTTGCAGCCGCTCCAGAAAAATTAATGAACCTGTATATTACATTCGTCTGACTTGTAGTAATAATATCTCCTGGATTATTATAATGCCAAATAGCTTCAAAACCGTCTCCTCCTGTAACACTCAAAAAAGATTTAGACTTCGAAGAGTCATCTCCCTGAGAAAGCCAAGAACCATTATCTTGAGCACCTGCTAAATAATTATCTTTACCATTTTCTTTAGCAGCACCATAAAACTGTGTACTATTTTTTCCTAATACTGAATTAGACCAATCTCCTTGCGATACCCCTGGGTCTTCCTTAAATGATGTACTAAATACACCACCATCGTTGGCTAAAAGTATTCTAAATTCCTGATTGTTACCTAAAACTGTAAACAAACCATGTTGATCTACGTGAACATCTCTATTAATTTGAGTATTATCATAACCAGAAGCTATAGGTTGAGAACTAAAAAGACTACCCGAAACAGTAACTTTAAAAACAGCTACGCCACCAACATAAAAAACATTAGCATCATAAGGATGCGCCATAATTACATTGTCATACCATCCTTGACCTGTAAGTAAATTTGCGCTATCAGCAGTGCCGTTAGTTTTTAAGTTCGTAAAAGAAGCTCCTTTGTTTCTAGAAACATAAAAATCTGTATTTACCCCAACTGTTGCTCCAGAAGCGCTATATACACTTACAAAAACTGTATTTGGGTCTGCTGGCGATACTGATGTTTCAAACCTACTGTGGTTGCTATTAAATGAAGCCCTATCAAGAACTATTGACCAAGTTAAACCTCCATCTGTAGACCTTACAATTCCTAAGTTTCTTACAGATCCATATTGAATATTAAAATCTGTAGGATCTGCATCTAAATCTTGAACTATTCCTGAAGAGTTGTATGTTACTGTCCAACTACCTCCTCCATTAATCGTTCTATAAATACCAGACTCTGTAGCTATTAAAACATTATTTTTATCATTAGGGTTAATAATAATTCTACCTACATCTCCAAAATTTTGAGATGCTGTTAAATGTTGCCAAGTTGTACCTCCATCTGTAGTTTTAAAAACTCCAGAACCACCAATTGCTCCTAAGTTTCTAAATGGTTCACCTGTACCAACATATAAAGTATTTGCATCTTGAGGGCTAATTACTATCGTAGAGGTTGCAAGGTTAGGAATTTGCAAGTCTGTTAAATTTACCCATGTTGTGCCTGCGTCTTGAGTTAACCAAACACCACCACCAACTGTCCCTACATACCATCTATTAGGGTTGGTAGGGTCTACAGCCATGCCTCTAGATCTACCCGGAACATTTGCTGGACCTCTCTCTTCAAAAACGGGTGTTATAGCACTCGCTTTTTTTCTAAACAAAATTTGTTTTTTTGCTTTATTAAATTCTTCTATTAAATATCCTTCCTTATAGTTCGGTTTTTCTTCGTCAACAGCTTTTCTTATTTCATTTTGATAATCAGCAAGATGTTCTATTCCTTTTTTATGAGGAATATTTTTATCTTTTTTTTCAATTTTCACTTTTGACTCTTGCAGTAAAAATTGTTTATCACTATTCTTTTGCTCACAAGAACTGATTAGGAAAATCGATATTATTGCAAATACTAATACTTTGTAAGTTTTCTTCATCTATTAATTTATCTAATCTGTATTATTATATAATCTATATTGGGTTTACTATTTTTTCGATCTGAAAAGGCTTCATTTTCTTTTTGTACGATTCCTTTGTGAAGAAAACACTTTAAAGTTGAATTGTCTTTCCATTCTATTTTACTGCCTACAAATACTCCTTTTTTTAATACTTTTTTAGATTTAGAATCCACCACTTTAAAGTTATACGTAATAACTGGAGATCTATGTATCACATAATTCAAAATCAAAATTTTAGATTTATCTTGGTTGTATACTTCTTTTGTAATTTCACTTTCTATAAAAGTAAGTTGATTATCCTTTTTTTTTTCATGTATATCGTTTGATTTACAGAAAAAAAATAGCCCTGAAACTAAGATTAGAAAGAATAATTGTAGCGTTTTTTTAATCATTTTAATAGTATTAATTTTTAAGCCTTCCTTAAGACAGTAACATCACTAAATATTTTACACTATTAGTATCTGTACCCTATTTTATAATGATACCCTTAATGCAAAGTTCTTGACTTTTATTTTAAGTAAAAAGTCTTAAGACTTTTGCAAATAATATTAAAAATTGAATGACTTCTATAAACCAATATTTAGATACTTTTAGACAAAACACGAAAGCGTTATGTATTTGATATTTTTTATTGGAAATATAAAAATAGTTAATCTCGTAATTTAATTTACTTAAGATTAACTTTTATTGGAGGATTTACAAACGTAATGGTTTAATATTGAATAATTCTCTTTTATTCTAAAAAACTAAATCTAATTTTAATTAAATGTTTACTATTTAATTGATGCTAGATATCTATTTATAATAGGAAGCCTTTTTACGTACTTATTTATAATTCTAGATTTATATCCTATTCTTAATTTAAGTATTATAAAATGTTTCCTGTTATTTTTTTATGCATTCGTATTGCATAACTGTCTGACATACTAGAAACATAGCTACAGATTAGCATAATTCTGTTGTATAATTTATTGGTTTCTGTTTGATATTCTTCTGGCAATAAATTTAGTACTAGTTCGTCATAATTAGATTGATTTCCTTCAAACTTATTATTTAAAGCCGTTACAAAAACATCTAATAAATCTGCAATAATTCTATAGCCTGCAACTTCTTTTTCTACAACTTCTTTGCTCTTATAAATTTTATCGATACTAATTTTTATAATATCATTAATTTGTGCTTCATATTGGCATCTATCTAATAAACCTCTATCAAAAGTTCCCTTTAAAAAAGCTTCTTCATTTTCTAAAAAAATTGCTACTGCTTCATCAATTAAAGACCCTATTGCTAAAGCACGTAAATAAGCTGTTCTGTCTTTTTTATGTTCTAAAGCATAATACTTTTCTTTGTTTACATTTCTTATTAATTTAGACATGTATTCAAGCGTATAACTCTCATCAATTAAGCCCAAGTTAATTCCGTCTTCAAAATCAATAATTGTATAACAAATATCATCTGCTGCTTCTACTAAATACGCTAAAGGATGACGATGAAAAGAAATATCATCCGTTTTAGATTTTTTTAGTAACCCCAACTCTTGAACAACATCTAAAAACTCTATTTTTTCTGATTGAAAAAAGCCGTATTTTTTATCTACAATATGATGTGTAGGTTTCTTTGGTAAACTTTCTTTTGGATATTTCATAAACGCGCCCAAAGTTGCGTAAGACAATCTTAATCCGCCAGAAATTCCTTCTCTGCTTTCTGTTAAAATCTTGAATCCGTTTGCATTTCCTTCAAAATCGATTACATCTTGATATTCTTTTGCTGTTAACTCTTCTTTGTATTGTGCTCCTTTTCCGGTTTTAAAATACTCTCCAATTGCTTTCTCTCCAGAATGCCCAAAAGGTGGATTCCCAATATCGTGTGTTACCGAAGCTGCGGCAACAATGGCACCAAAATCATTAAACGTATACCCAAGTTCTTTTAAATTTGGATGACGTTCTAGTAAAATTTTACCTACTCTTCTACCTAAAGTTCTACCAACAACAGACACTTCTAAACTGTGTGTTAAACGTGTGTGCACAAAGTCTGTTTCTGATAACGGAATTACTTGTGTTTTGTCTTGTAAGCTTCTAAATGCTGATGAAAATATGATTCTATCAAAATCTACCTCAAAGCCTAAACGTGTTTCGTCTTGCTCAATTCTTGGTCGTTTTTGTGTATCTCCAAATCGTTTTAAAGAAAGTAATTGTTCCCAGTTCATTTTATGCTGAATTTAGTTCAGTATCTTTTATTATTAGACTCCTGTCTATGCAAGAATGACAAGTTGGACGAAAATACAAAAAAATTCTTCACTTTGTTTGCTTCATAAACTACCTTTATTAATAAATTATATTAAATAACAAGTTATGTGTATTTAAACAAGGTTAGCCCAGATTGAACGGTTTGTTTGAGCTCTTTTTTATTCTTTTTTCGGAATAAAAAAAGCGAGTAGTGAAAGCTGGAAATAGCTTCAAAAAAAAAGAGATTCTTCACTACTTAGTAATCATATAAATACAAAAAGAGAAGCCTTTCGACTTCTCTTTCTATTAACTTTAATTTATAAAGTGATTATCCTTCACAAGAAGCACAATCTTTCTTTTGTTTAAATTTTTGTGCAGCATTCATACTGTGTTGGTAATACATAGATTTTACACCTAATTTCCAAGCATTAACATACACTGCATTTACTTCTTTAATTGGCATATCTGGGTGCACCATAATGTTTATAGATTGCCCTTGATCTATATGATTTTGTCTATTTGCTGCTTGGTAAACAATTACATTTTGATCTATTTCTGAATAGGTTTTAAAAACGTCTTTTTCGTGTTCAGATAAAATACTTAAATGCTGAACAGACCCATCATTATCTCTAATACTTTTCCAAACATCAGAAGTATTTTGTCCTTTGTCTTCCAATAATTTTTCTAATACTGGGTTCTTAATCGTCGTTTTAATTTTAGCGATATCTTTTACATAAATATTAGACCAAATTGGCTCAATACCTTGAGATACTTGTCCTAAAATAAAAGCAGACGATGTAGTTGGTGCAATTGCATTTAGCGTTGCATTACGTCTTCCATATCCTTTTAAAACCGCTGGTTCACCATACATTTTTGCCATCTCTTCAGATGCTTTGTATGATTTTTCTTTAATTACTTTAAAGATTTCACTGTTTAAAGAATATGCTTCTGCACTATCAAATCCAAGCATTTTAGATTGTAATAAAGAATGCCATCCTAAAGCTCCTAAACCTAAAGCTCTGTTCTCTTTTGCAAAATTATACGCTTTCTCCATAAAACGAAACGTAAACTGATCGTCTCTATCTTCTGAATCTTTATATACCTCTAATTTATTGATAAATTCTTGCATAACTGCATCTAAAAAGAAAGCCAATGTTTCTACAGCATCTGTATCTTTCCATTTATCATAATGCACTAAATTTATTGATGATAGACAACAAACAAAAGACCAATCTTCATTAGAAGGCAACATTATTTCCGTACACAAATTACTTGCATAAATTTCGTGGCCTTTGTCTTTATAAACATCTACCGTTCCGTTATTTGCATTGTCTCTAAAAAGAATATATGGATACCCAATTTCTCCTCTTCTTTGTAATACTTTTGCCCAAAGACTTCTTTTTTCTACATCACCATCAATCATTTCTTGCATCCACTTATCACTTACAGTAACACCGTGCGTCAATTCTTGTATTGGGTTTCCTTCTGTACCTATTTCTAAAAATTCTTTAATATCTTGATGATCTATTGGTAAATATGGAGAAAAACGACCACGTCTTACTGAACCCTGACTTACAACATCAACCATTTTTTCAAACAATTGCATAATATGTACGGAACCAGATGATGAACCATTATTTTTAACATCCGCTCCTCTTTGACGTAACTTACCAAAATAACCAGAGGTACCTCCACCTAATTTAGACATCATACCAACTTCTGATTGTGAGAATAAAATATCTCCCATATCATCTGCAACATGCGAACCAAAACAGCTAATAGGTAAACCTCTCTTTTTCCCAAAATTAGACCAAACTGGCGATGCTAAAGAATAATACCCTGCTGCCATGTATTTGTAAAACTTATCAGAAAAACCATCAATTTTTAAAATACCTTCTGCATTATCAGCAATTTCACGTATTCTTTCTTCTGGTGTTGTTTTCCCTGTTAAATACCCCGACTCTAAAAATTTACGGCTATTTTCTGTTAACCATTCAATTTCAGGTTCGTTTTTGTTTTTAAGCATTTCTTTTCGAGCAGCGTTTCTTGCTTGAATTAATCTTTCGTGCTCGGTAGGCTCTGTCGTTGTTTTTTGGTCGTTTAGGTTCATAGTTTAAAATAAGTCGTCGCTGGTTATACTTTTAGTTCTTTTGCTGTAGTTGATAGATCTTTTTACAAAGAAATCTCCGTGTTTAGTTCCTATGATTTCATCATCAAACCATTCTGTTTCAGATAATAATGCTTGGTCTATCTCAAATACTTTTGAGATACCAATACTTTCTAAAGAGTCATTAAATCTATTTTTAATAAATTCTTTAATTACATTTTTAGGTAGAAAATCTAATTCTCCTTTTTCAAAAATCCAATCAATTAATTTACTTTCTGATAGAAAAGCTTCTTTACAAGTTTCTTGCACTAATAACTTATGCTCTTCATCAAACCATTCTGGGTTCTCTTCTTTTATAATTTTAATAAGATCTATACCAAAATCTCCATGAATTTGTTCTTCTTTAGAAGTAGCTTCTACAACATTAGAAATTCCTTTTAATACATTTTTATGCTTATTAAAAGCCATAATAATAAGGAACTGAGAAAATAAAGATACATGCTCTATAAATAGAGAAAATAAAATTATAGATTCAGAAAACTCTTGGTTGTTTTCACTATTTACGTTTTTTAATGCGCCTTCTAAGTAATTAACACGCTTCATAATTACAGGATTTTTCTTTAAGTTTTTAAACTCATTATTTAATCCTAAAATTTCTAATAAATGTGAATATGCATCATGATGACGTACTTCACTTTCTGCAAACGTAGCACCAACTGAACCAATTTCTGGTTTTGGCATCTTCTTATAAATGTCTCCCCAAAAAGTTTTAACAGCAACTTCTATTTGAGAAATTGCTAACATGGTATTCTTTATCGCATTTTTCTCTAATTCTGTAAGAGAGGTCTTAAAATCCTGTATATCACTCGTGTAATTAAACTCTGTATGAATCCAGTAAGAATGTCTAATAGCGTCTACATATTCTCCCAAAGCAGGATAATCATAAGGCTTTAAATTTATTCTCTTCTCAAAAATATTGCTTTTTCTACTTCTTGTCTGCTCGTCTCTATATAATATATAGGCCTTTGCAACATCATGAAAAGGACTATCCATTAATTTATATTCTACAATATCCTGAACCTGTTCTACTGTGGGGGTGTAATCAGGTTCATTTAATTTTCTTTCTAATAAAGTACCGTTTACTATATTACAAATTGCAATAGCATCTTGTCTAGTACCGTGATTTACAGTAACCATTGCTTTTTCAATAGCATTAGTAATTTTCTCTAACTCAAAATTGGTAGTTTCAGAGTCTCTTTTTATGATATGCGTAATTTCCACAGTAAATTGTTGTTGTTTGAAGGTTAATTAATCGTTAATAACGACTCTTACAAAGATTGGCTTTTTTACTTAAAAATGAAAGTTATACTTATTCACAAATCCCTTGAAGTTTTTAACAAAATTAAAAAAAAACACTTTTTCATCTAAAAAAACAGATTATAGAACAGACTAACTAATAGGTGTTTAAAAACAAAAAGCAGTGAGACATCCCTATTCTACTGACATTCTTAAAAACACCTTTTTATAAAAAATTTTTGCAGCTTTTTTAGCCTAAATAAAAGGGAATAAAATTCTCAAAAATCAATAAAAAAAAATTTTAACAGTTAAAAACGAAAACATGTTAGAAATCAGAGATATATCCGTATATTTGCGTATTATTAACATTTATTATATATTAAAGTGAAAAACGGTAAAGTAAAATTTTTTAACGAATCTAAAGGATTTGGATTTGTTATAGAGGATGGTTCAAACGATGAATATTTTCTTCATGTTTCAGGATTAATCGACGAAGTAAGAGAAGGTGATTCTGTAGAATTTGATTTAAAAGAAGGTAGAAAAGGCTTAAACGCTGTAGACGTTAGAGTAATCTAATATTTATTATTTTCTTACAATAAAAAAGGTTGTCTAAATTATTTTAGGCGACCTTTTTTTTGCAGTATATTTGTGTAAATTTATTTTTGATGCAAAAAAAGTTTCCAAAAATTGTACAAATTTCCATTATTTCTGTTTACCTAATTTTTTTAGCAGGATCCGTTGTTAGAATGACAGGTTCTGGAATGGGATGCCCAGATTGGCCAAAATGTTTTGGTTATCTGATTCCACCAACTTCTGAAGAACAAATTACTTGGCAACCAAATTCTGACTACAAAGAAGGAATCATTATTGTTAAAGACAAAACCTTATTTGTTGCAGAAAAAAACATTAAAACTTCTACAAAATTTAGCGTTAATAATTGGAAAAAATACACCAAACACAATTATGTTAAATTTAATAAATACCATACTTGGACAGAATATATTAATAGGTTAGCATCTGTTTTATCTGGGTTTGTTTTCTTATTCTTAATTTACGCAGCTACAAAGTTTTGGAAAAAAAACAAGACAATTCCAATAGTAGCTTTTACTGCTTTCTTTTTAATGTTAGTTGAAGCTTGGATAGGAAAAACAGTTGTAGACACCAATTTAAAACCAACAATTATAACAATACATATGGTTATTGGATTGGTAATAATTGCGCTGTTACTACAATTAAAATTTATTGTTTCTGAGAATAAAACGAAATACAATTACAACTCACTTTTTAATAAATTACTAATTGTTTCTGTTATTTTTTCTTTGGTTCAAATTGCAATGGGAACCCAAGTAAGACAATTTATAGATGAACAAGTAAAACTTTTTGGTTTTGAAAACAAAGATTATAGTTTAATGAACCCTAGTTTTAAATTCTACTTTCATAGGTCTTTTACAATTGCCATTGTATTGGTTAATTTTGGAATGTTCTATCTGAATCAAATTAAAAATTTAGGTTACAAACTCGTAAATTGGATTGTCTTCTTACTCTTTGTAGAAACCATTACAGGAATTTTAATGTATTATGCAGAATTTCCTATAGGAACACAAGCAACACATTTGTTAGCTGGAGCAATTTTATTTGGATTGCAATTTTATTTATGGTTGCAAAGTAGAAAGGCTAAGTAAACAGTAATTCAGTGGCAGTAGGTAGTCGCAGTTTTCAGTTTCTCACTGTTATGCATACTGCAACTGAGAACTGAGACTGTCTACTGAAGACTAAAAACCGAAACTACGGGTGCGCATTTACCCAAACTTCTCCATCAGAAAAATATTCTTTTTTCCAAATAGGAACCGTTTCTTTTAAAGTATCTATTGCAAATTCACAAGCTTCAAAAGCAGCTTTTCTGTGTTTTGAAGACGCAGTTATAATTACAGGAACTTCGCCAATCTGTAACATTCCTTCTGCATGATGAATCGCTATTTTTTTGATATCAAACTTGTCTAAAGCCAAATCTGCAATTTTTTGCATTTCTTTAATAGCCATTGGTTTGTAGGTAGAAAAATCTAACTGAGTTACTTCTTTTCCTTGCGTATCATTTCTAACAGTACCAATAAATGCAGAAATTCCGCCACAAGAAGCATCAGTTACAAAATTGTAACACTCATTTAAGTCTAGTTTTTCTGATGTTATTTTAATAGAAGTTCTTTTCATTTTATGAGTTACTGAAAAAACAAGTTTAGCACTGAGACAAAAATAGGAATTCTAAAACGTATCTTTGCCATCAAATTTTTAAAGTATCATAAAATGAAAAGCATTTTTAGAGTCGTAAGTTTTTTAGAAGGTATTTCTTACCTATTATTAATGAGTTTAGGCTTGTATTATAAATATGCTTTAAACGACCCAAGTTTTGTAAAAATGTTTGGAATGCCGCATGGAATTCTTTTTATGCTCTATATAATTTTGGCAATTATGATTAAAAAAGAAATGAAATGGAATACTAAAACTTTAGGAGTTGTTTTATTAGCTTCAATTGTACCTTTTGGAACTTTTTATATTGATAAGAAATATTTGAGATCGTTTTAACCTCCACTCACAGGCGGAATTACAGCAACTGTATCCTTTTCATTTAGAATCAAATCACCAGTTGCATAACTCTCATTTACTGCAATTGCATAAGAGTCTAAATTTTCTAACTGAGGATACTTTTTCTTCAACAAGCTTTTAAAATCAAGAACCGTTGAAGCATCAGGCAGCACTAGGTCTAAATTTGAAACCCCAACCAAATCTGTTGTAATCCCAAAAAAAAGTATTTTTAATTTCATCATAAACAAAGATAAAAGTATTAGTTTAATATATTCAACCTTAATAAGAGTCCGTCATTCTTAATTCCTGCATGAAAAGATTTTACATAATCAATTCTTAAAAAACGCCATTTACCAAGACCAACATTATCTAATCCCACAGAATATTCTGTGTATGCTTTTTTGTCTGCCATAAACAAACTTTTTGCGCCTCCAACTAAATAAAAATTAAGCTTATTAATTAAAGGAATTTTACTTAAAAAAGCTCCTTTAAAGTTATGTTCTATATGTGCTTCTGCATATTTATCATTTGTATAAAACTTATAATATTCTAACAAGCCAAAACTACTTAATTTATTGTCTGTAATAAAAAGCAACTGATTTCCGTTCGCTTGCAAATTGTCCATAAAAGCAATGTTTTTCTTTTTCAAAAATAGTCCTCCTCTCATATTATAAGATAGATTTCCGTAGTTTCCTGCATCTATACTCTGTCTAATATTAGCAACAAACACATCTGAATTTAATTCAGAATTTGAAGCTCCAAAATTTTTCCTATACATTAAACCCAAAGTTGGATATTTGGTGTTGCCAATATTAAATTTTCTATCAGGATACGATAAATACTTTTGATTGAAGATAAAAGTTGCGCCCACTTTTAAAGAAGCAATTTTATGCTCTAAAAAAGCTGCATTGGTATAATTTGATAGCTCTAAAGGATTATTAGACGTATAAGGAGCTGTTTTACTTTGACGTGCGAAAGAATAATTATTGGTATTAAAAAGTGGTTTTCTATTCGCATATTCTAGAGAAGATGTAAAATATACGCCGTTTTTAATTTCTTCAGAATAACTAATTTCCGCAAATTCCTTTTCATAAATTTTCATATAATTTTCTCTCCTCAATAAAGAACGAATCATATTATCTAATTTAGAAATTGGTTGCCTTTCATTAAATTGCGCTGTTTTTACACCTCCAGAAAGAGACATTCTTCGTCTAGAAATATTATTCCATTTTTTATTAAAAAAGAAAGTTGGTCTTGCTCTTTTATCAGAAAAACCATAGGCAACATTAAAACCTGCATTCCACCAATTTCCTTTATCGTTTATCCTTTTAGAATAACTAACACCCACCGAAGTATTAAACCCTTGCACGGTATTAAATCCTAAATCGTCAATTAAACCATCATAAGACAAAGACCATTTTTGGTATGAGTTTCTGTAGGTATAACCTGTAATTGGAGAAAGGACACTAACTTTATTTTGCTCTTTATTTAATGAATCTAAATACTTTTTTGACTTACGTACTACTTTTAAACTGTCTTTAATTGTATAATCTTTTACCTCTTCTGTGGTTAAAGGAACAGGTCTTAAAGTATTCCAATAAGAAGAATCTTTCTCAGTAGCTTCTTTCTCAAAAGTTAAAACCTCATTTGTAAATGTTTTTTCAGTAAAATTGGGTGTAAAATTATAATTAGAAAAAGCAGCAGAAAAACGCCCATCGAACTTAAAACCAAAGGCATTTACTCTAAAGTCTATACTTTGACTAATTAAAACCCAAGCAGCATTCTTATCAGAATAGTTATAATTTTGTTTTAGCTTTAAAACATCGACTACAGGAATATTTACTTGCGCTCCAGTTACAGAAACATCTGCCCCATACAAAGCCCAATCATCTTCTACAATATATAATGATCCACTAAAAACACGATCATTTTTACGCTTTGGTATGATGTTTATTTTATTGATTAGCTTTCCATTTTTGTCATAAAAAGTTCCCTCTAATTTAAACGTATAGTAGCTAAAAGCATTTACAGAAAGTGGTGAAATTAAATCATTACCAAACTCGACACTGTTTTCATAAAAGTTAATGTTTGCGTCTTCTGCCCTATTAAAACTGATACCATTATCTTGTCCACTAACTTTAGATGCAATAATATTCTCTTTGAAGTTTTTAGGTTTTTTCTGAAATTTAATATCAGAAATAGTTTCAGAGAGGTAAATAATCCCGCTCCTTGTAGAATCTAAACCTCCGCCAAAATCGCCTAAAGTTTGACCTAAAAATTTCTTTGGTGCATCTTTAATTCGATACAAACCACGTGAATAAAACTTGGCTGTATAATTTGCAAACTTGTCTGTGTTCTTCTCTTTATTCGCAATTACATTTCTAATAATCGCATTTGCAGGATTGTCTTTTGTAGATATAGAAATCTCATCTAAAACAATATCTTCTTCTGCTAATTTTACATTTAATTGAAAAGGAAAAGAAGTAATAGACACTTTCTTTTTTATTGTTTTATAACCTAAAATTTGAAAAACAATCGAGTAATTTCCTTTCTTAGTAAGGTTTAAAACATAGTCTCCATTGTCATTAGAAGTAGTTCCTGTAACCGTTTTATCTAAATAAACACTTACAAAAGATAATGGATTATTTTTTGAATCTACAATTTTACCTTTTACCTGCGCAACAAAAGTTACTGAAACAAAAAGAAAGAATAGAATTGTAATTTTTTTCATAGCTGGTTTTAGTTAGTAGACGCAAACACAAAGTTTATGTTACACTCAAATCTTTAAAACTTGCTAAGCAAGGTATAATAAAACCTTAACTCTAAGATGCTAAAAAAACACCAAAGGTTGTATAAAACTACTTTTAGGTACTTATACCACTTCAACTATTGTTAAAACTAATGTTTAATTACATAATTTTTCTTGGTAAGACCAACTCCTTTAATAGTAAGTGACTTCCATTCTTTAGGTAGATTTGGGTTTATTTGCACAACTCCTTCATTGGTTAGTTGTAAACCACCAAAACCAAATAAAACAGTCTGTAACATTCCTCCAGCTCCAGTAGCAAAATAAGGGTTATTACTAGTTGCTGATTCTGCTAAAGCACCAAAAGGAGGTCTTTTATTAGGCGCGTAACTATCTTTAAATAACCTATATGCATTTTCAGAATCTCCTAAACGCGCATATATTACTGCAAAAACAGATTTCCCCATTGCCGGTCCTTCTTTTGATAGTTTAGGTTCGTAATATTTCAAATCTTTTAAAATGGTTTTTTTATCATTTATAATATTTAAAGGATAGGTTAACAAATTTACATCTGCTTGTTTAATAATTTCTCCATCATATTTTTCATGCTCTTTAGTTGTACCATCCTTAAACTTTAAGATTCTAATATTAGCAGCAACTTGTTGCCATATTTCTGGGATTTCTTGTTCAAGCTCTTTACCCGCTAAAACAGCAAACTCTAAAGCAGTAATTGCAGACCCATTTGTAAAAGCATTATCTGTAACATTTGCAACAAACTCATTAGCGCCTACTACATTTTTTATTGAATACGAACCATCTTTATTTTTAGTAACCCTACTTACCCAATAATCTGCTATTTCTTCTAACATTGGAAAACCTCTTGTTTTAAGCCAAGTTTTGTTTTTTGAAACCCGGTAATAATTCCAAAAAGCAATAGCTACATCTGCGGTAATATGATGTTCAAAAGTTCCTGTTAAAGCCCAAGCTGGAGTTGCTTCTTCACCAGTATCATCACTTTCCCAAGGAAACATAGCACCTTTGTATCCAAAATTTATTGCTTTCTCTTTTGCCTTTTCTATACGGTCTGATCTATAATTAACCAGTGAACGCGCAATATCTTGATTCAACAATAATAAAGGAGGAAACATCCATAATTCTGTATCCCAAAAAATATGTCCATTATAGTTTTGTGAAGACAAACCCATTGGAGCAATACTTAAATCGGAATCACCTCTAGAAAAAGAATACAGGTGATATAATGCCAACCTTACATCTCGTTGATCTTGTACATTTCCTTCAATAACAATATCTCCTTCCCATAATTTATTCCAAAGCTTTTTATGTTGCTCTAATAAGTCTTTTTTTGGGGTCAGTAGATTAAAAATAACAAATCGTTCAGATTCATTTTGAGGGTCTTCAAAATCTTGAGTAGTACATATTGCACCAGTCCAAGCAAAATCTAAAGAAGCACCTTTTTTTATCTTTTTTGAAAATGATAAACGATTATTATAATCATCAACTTTTTTATGATGTAACACTGGTCTTTGATGCTCTCTAGTGCTATTAATAGCATGCCATATAAAAGTACCAGATGCCGCTACAAGATGTTTTTTCTCTCTACTTCTTGCAACCGTTTGTAAAATAGGCATTGTAGTCTCTAAATCTTTTAAAATTCTAAACGTACTTATTGGATTATGATATTCTTTTGGGGTTTTTATACTTGCTATTGCCTTTACCTTAATGTCTTTTATAGCTGCTATAGAAATATCTAAATAACCACTATACTGCACATTCCTTAAAGCATACATGGTATAAGAAATAGCCGCTTTATCTTTAAAAGTAAAGCTCGTTGTAAAGGAAGCTTCTTTCATATTTAATGTTTGCTTCCAATTAGATATATTTTCGTCATTAACTACTTCATCATCAATTTCTAATTCAATATCTTGAAAATTAATACCTTTCAAAATTTTACTCACACCTAAAGGAGATTCTTTATCGTAGACATTATTTAATATTATTTGTTCTGTTTTAAACACTTTATTTGAAGGTAAAATACCTATTCTTCCATTTGCTGTTGCAATGCCCGTATAATTAGTATTATTTGATGTAGAAATCTCCCATCCTTCATTTTGAGCTATTAAAATAGTAGATAGTAAAAGAAAAGTAATAAGTAGTATATTTTTCATGGCCTTGACACTATAAAGTTTACCCAAAGATGTCTGTTTTTTATTAAATAGAGAAGTGATGAAATGAAAAGATACAGATTTGTATCCCGAAAACGATTTCGGTTACTTAATTGCTAATTAACAATTAAATACACCATCATTAATCTTCTGTTTTATTAGTTTTAGAAAAAATTAACAACTAAAACATGAACAAAAAAATATTAATTTGGTCTGTAACAGCCGCTTTAGCAGGGTTTCTATTTGGTTTTGATACAGTAGTAATTTCTGGAGCTGATAAAAAGCTACAAGCACTTTGGGGCTCTTCTGATGCTTTTCATGGATCTGTTGTTATGGCAATGGCACTTTGGGGAACTGTAATTGGCGCATTATTTGGAGGAATTCCCACAAATAGATTAGGAAGAAAGAAAACGTTAATTTGGATTGGCGTCTTTTATTTTGTCTCAGCAGTAGGATCTTCTTTAGTTAATGACCCTTATACTTTTGCTTTTTTTAGATTTTTAGGAGGTGTTGGTGTTGGTGCTTCAACCATTGCTGCTCCAGCTTATGTTTCTGAAATTTCTCCAGCGAAAGACAGAGGGAGATTAGTAGCATTGTATCAATTTAATATTGTTTTAGGGATTCTGATAGCCTTTTTATCCAATTATTTACTAAGAAATGTAGGAGAAAATGCATGGCGTTGGATGATAGGTATTGAAGCGTTTCCTGCTTTTATTTATACACTACTTATTTTTACTGTGCCAGCAAGCCCACGATGGTTAGTTTCAAAAAACAGAAATGCAGAAGCAAAGCAAGTACTGAAACTTATTAATCCAGATGAAGATTCAGAAAAATTAATGTCAGCAATAAAAAAAGAAAATGAAAGTCATGCCGAAGGAGAAAATATTTTTATGAAAAAATATAGGTTCCCTTTAATCTTGGCATTTTTAATTGCTTTTTTTAATCAATTATCAGGAATTAATGCCTTTTTATATTATGCTCCAAGAATTTTTGAAGAAGCTGGTTTAGGCGAAAGTACTGCCTTATTAAGTAGTATCGGAATTGGGGTAACTAATTTAATATTTACATTATTAGGTGTCTTTTTAATAGATCGTTTAGGAAGAAAAACATTGATGTACATTGGTTCTATAGGTTATATTATTTCATTAAGTTTAGTTTCGATGGCGTTTTTTCTAGATTGGGGTGGTTTAGCTGTACCCATTTTTCTATTTATGTTTATAGCTTCACACGCTATTGGTCAAGGTGCAATAATCTGGGTGTTTATTTCTGAAATTTTCCCAAATCATTTAAGAGCAAGTGGCCAATCTTTTGGTACATCTACACATTGGGTTTTAGCTGCCATAATTCCATCATTAGTTCCAGTACTTTTCTCTACAATTGGAGCGGGAGTTGTCTTTATGGTATTTGCAATTATGATGGTGTTTCAATTGCTATTTGTACTATTTATGATGCCAGAAACCAAAGGAATTTCACTAGAAGAATTAAGTAAAAAATTAATAAAAGATGAAAAATAAAAATAGTTTCAACCTATTATCTGTTTTTTTAATCGCCTTAATTTTTGTTGCTTTTATAAGTTGTAAAAAAGACACAAAAAAGAGTGCCTCAAAATCAATAGCATCAATAGAAAGAAGTACTGAAGAAGTTTTATACAGGCCTAATTTTCATTTTACACCAAAGGCAAATTGGATGAATGATCCTAATGGAATGTTTTATCTAAACGGTAAATATCATTTGTATTTTCAATATTATCCAGAGGGTAATGTTTGGGGACCAATGCACTGGGGACATGCAATTAGCGAAGACATGATTACCTGGCAAGAACAACAAATAGCTCTTTATCCAGATGAATTAGGACTTATTTTTTCAGGAAGTGCTGTCGTTGATAAAAATAATACTTCAGGATTTGGAAAAGACGGTATTACACCAATAGTTGCCATTTATACCTACCATAATATGGATGGTGAAAAAGCAGGAGAATTAAATTTTCAAACCCAAGCCATTGCGTATTCATTAGACGAGGGGATGACATGGACTAAATATGATAAAAACCCAGTAATTTCTAACCCAGGAATTAAAGATTTTAGAGATCCTAAGGTAATTTGGGACGCTAATAGTAGTAAATGGATTATGGCATTGGCGGCGGCTGATAAGATTATGTTTTATAGCTCTACAAATTTAAAAGACTGGAATTTAGAATCAGAATTTGGACAAGAATTTGGACAACATAATGGTATGTGGGAATGCCCAGATTTATTTCCTATAAAAATTGAAGGAACTGATAAAACCAAATGGGTATTAATAGTAAGTATAAACCCTGCAGCGCCAAATGGAGGTAGTGGAACACAATATTTTATTGGTGATTTTGATGGTACTAAGTTTACACTTGACACTAATTTTAAAACACAATTAGAGAAACAAAAAGCAGTCTGGTTAGATTATGGAAGAGATAATTATGCTGGCGTAACATGGTCAAATATCCCAGAGCAAGATGGACGAAAATTATTTATTGGTTGGATGTCTAATTGGGAATACGCAAGAGATGTACCTACAGAAACGTGGCGAAGTGCAATGACAATTCCAAGGGAATTGAAGCTTAAAAAATCTGAAAATAATTATTTATTAGTTTCTAATCCAGTTTCAGAACTATCTAAATATGTTTCTAAAATCATTATTAAAGATACACTGCATGTTAACAGACAGAAAACAATCATTTCTAAAAATGAAGTAGATTTATCACGTATAAGCCTGCAATTAGAAATAAAAAATTTAAATGAAAGTAAATATACTTTTCTATTTCATAATAAATTTGGAGACAGCCTTTCATTTGGTCTAGACAATATTGAAAAGAAATATTTTGTGAATAGACAAAAATCTGGAAAAGTTGCTTTTTCTGATAAATTTTCGAATACAATTTCTAAAGCAAATAGAATGAACTCTTCTAGTACTTTAAATGTTCAAGTACTTATGGATAAAACCTCAATAGAAGTTTTTTATAATGATGGCGAGACAGTAATGACTGAAATATTCTTTCCAAATCAGCCATTTGAAACTTTATCTGTAATTACTTCAGATGAAAAGTTAATTATAGAACACCTAAAAATTGAAGAATTAAAATCTAATTAATTAGTAATAAAATGTCAAATATTGTTTGTTTTGGAGAGGTTCTATGGGATGTATTTCCGTCGTATAAAAAAATTGGAGGCGCTCCACTAAATGTTGCTTTAAGACTTAATTCATTCAAAAATAAAGTAACTATAATAAGCAGTGTAGGTAAAGATGTAAATGGAACTGATTTATTAAACTATATCAAAAAAGAGGGGCTAAACAATTCAGCCATTCAAATTAATGAAGAATTTAATACCAGTGAAGTAATTGTAAGTTTAGATAAAGCAGGAGCTGCAAGTTATAGTATAGAATTCCCATGCGCATGGGATTATATAACTATAAACGACACTATTTTAAGTACTGTAAAAAAATCTGATGCTTTTATTTTTGGTAGTTTAATTGCAAGAAATGAGTTATCTTATAACACTTTGTTACAACTTATAAATGTTGCACCTTTTAAAGTATTTGATGTAAACTTAAGACCTCCACATTATAAAATAAATGTATTAATAGCGTTAATGCAAAAAGCAGATTTCATTAAATTTAATGATGATGAGTTATTTGAAATATGTAAAAAGCTAGATTTTAACTCAGGTGATTTAAAAAAGAACATTGAATTTATTTCTAAAAAAACAATTACAAATACTATTTGTGTAACTCTAGGAGGAAAAGGAGCCGTTCTTTTTATAAATAAAACTTATTATTTTAATGATGGTTATAAAGTGAATGTAAGAGATACTGTAGGAGCTGGAGATTCATTTTTAGCTACACTTATACATAAATTACTGAAAAAAGAAACACCACAAAATGCAATTGATTTTGCATGTGCCGTTGGTGCTTTAGTAGCATCAAGTGTGGGTGCAAACCCAAAAATATCAAATAAAAATATAATTGAGTTCATTAAGAGATAAAGTTAAATACTTTTGGTAGAACCTCTTGCAATTACGTGCGTAGGCAACTCAATGATTTGCGGTTCACTCTTGCCTCCTTCTTTTAATTGTTTGATATTTTCAAGTAATAATTTAAAAGCTTTTTCCCCCATTTCATATCCTGGTTGATTAATAGTAGATAATTTGGGCGATGTAATCTGCGTAAGAAACCAATTACTAAAACCCATAATAGAAATTTTATTTGGTACATCAATTTTCATTTCTTTAAATCTAGCCAAAACACCTGTTGCTAAAAGATCTGTAAGAGCAAAAACACCATCTAAGTCTGGATGATCAGAAGTCATTTTACTAGCTAGCGTATAACCATCTTCATATGATAAATTTTCACTAACATAAACCAAAGATTTATCGTAGATTATATCATGTTTTTCTAGAGCTCTTCTATATCCTTTTAATCTATCAATTGTTGTTTGAGGTTTAAGCACACCGCTTAAATGTGCTATTTTTTTACATCCAGTTTTAATAAGGTATTCAGTAGCGTTAAAAGCTGCTTTAACATCATCAATTATTACTTTTGAACAATTAATACTTCTGGATACCCTATCATATAAAACAATGGGGGTACCTTGATTAATTATTTCTTTTATATGATTAAAACGTATTGTATCCCCTGATAATGATAATAAAATACCGTCAACATTTTTTCTTACTAGAACTTCTAGTAATTCTTCTTCATGAATATTAGATTCATCGGATTTAAGAACAATTACTAGATACCCTTCCTTTTCTGCAGTATTAATAACACCATTAATAATGTTTGAAAAAAAATGATGTACAATTTCTGGTATAATAAGCCCTATAGTTCTAGACTCTTGATTTCTAAGATTTTGAGCAAAAGAGTTCGGCTTATAATTTAAGGCCTCTGCAAGGTTAAGTACTTTTAATCTTGTTTCATTATTAACATCCGGGTAATTCTTTAATGCTTTTGATACTGTAGCAACAGAAATTTTTAGCTTTTCTGCAATTATTTTTAATGTTACTTTTTGCATTATTTATTATTCTATATTATAGAAATGTAATCTACAATTTTTCTTTAAAAAAACAGTTCATTATACATTAATTGTTTCAAATTATATGAATAAAATAGCCTCATGCCTTTTCAAATATAAATCACAATTATGACACTAAATTAGTGAATGAAATTTCATTGTAAAACACTTTAAACCTTGTATTTATTGATAAATTTTGTATCTTTATATACTATTTAAAACATAAAAAATGAAACAAATTTTAATTGCAGTTATTAGTCTATTTGTATTAGTAAGCTGTGGAAAAAGCAAAAAAGAGGATGCTGTTAAAGAAGAAATAAAAGCTACTAAAAAAGTAGAAAAAATGGCTAAACCTTCTGCGGTAACAGTAGATGAAAATGGTGTAGCAAATATTTTGATAACAACAAATGATGTTATGAAATTTAATGTCAAAAAAATAACTATAAAAGTAGGTCAGAAAATAAAATTGACTTTAAAACATACAGGAAAATTAGATAAAAGAATTATGGGCCATAATGTGGTGATTTTACAAAAGGGTGTAAAACTTTCTACATTTGCTCAAAAAGCAGCAACTTCTAAAGAGAATGATTATATTCCTGAAGGAACAACAGATGTAATTGCTCATACTAAAATAATTGGTGGTGGAGAAATAACAACTATTGAATTTACTGCACCAGAAAAAGGTATCTATGATTTTATATGTAGTTTTCCAGCACATTTTGCAATGATGAAAGGAAAGTTTATCGTAGAATAACTTTAGAAACAAGTGCTATTTTATATACTTTGTGTACTGTTGGTTTTTTAAAACCTCATTACTTTTAAAGATTTTTATAAAAATTTACAGTACTAAGAATTAAATAAAAAAGCTAAATTTCTATCTATAGAAATTTAGCTTTTTTACATTAAAATATGAATGATAATCTTGCTTATTAAAGATCCAAATAATTAGCAACCGTACTACTTTTTGTTAATAGTAAGTTTTACAAATAAGCGCTAAAACTCAATTATTTCTATGTTTTTAAATTCTATAGGATGACTCTCGCTTTGTAAAGAAATATAACCACTTGTTAGTAGTTGACCATCTTTAACCTGAACTTCTTTAGAGGTAGCATCTAAAAACTCACCTCCAATAGTAGGTTTAGAATAAGACATTACAAGCTTACCATCTATGTAATGTTTTATAGAATCTTTGTTTACAATAACTTCTGCAGTAATCCATTCTTCACCGTAATAAGTTTTACAGTTTGCCGTAACACAATGTTCAGTAATTTGATTACCCTCCATTACAACATGGGTTCCTGGTGTGCATAAACTTCCTGAAGGACGTAATTCATCCTTTTTTACACCACCTAAAAGTTGTACTTCTAAAGAAATTGGAAACGCTTGTTTTAATAACATTGTTTCAGGAGATTGACAATGTATCATAATCCCACTATTTTTTGCTGCCCAAGATTTTCCTCCAGTAGCTTGCTCACCTACAAATCGATATTTTAATCTTAATTTGTAATTAGAAAAAGGAGTTTTATAAAACAAGTGCCCAAATTGGTCTGTAAAATTATCATAATTATCATAAGATACTTTTATAACACCATTTTCTACTTGAAAAGTATTCTTATAGTTGTTATTAAGTTCGTAACCATTAATTTTAGGAATCCATCCCTCTAAATTTTTTCCATTAAATAATGGTTTCCACTGTTTACTAGACCCCGCTTTAAGTGACGTATTTTTTGTTTCTTTTTTACAGCTAAAAAAAGCAACAAAAACGATGAATACTATTATTTTTAAAAAATGCTTCATGTTCTGTTGCTTTATTTATTTAATAACTTTAAGACTAAAGAGAAAATGATTTCCCCCCTGTTAATTCTTGTAGATCTCCACAAAAATATTGAGAAGGAATTGGATCATATATTAATACATTTTCTCCAATTTGCTCTGTAGTTGTATAAGCATTAATAGTCATCCATTTTAAATTGTTTAAAAACTCTGACTTAGTAGGTATTAAAGATGCTGGGTTTGCTAATCGTTCTTCATCAGTTTCTCCTTTTAATAACATGTGCTTATCTAAAAGACCTTTATAATCTTCTATTGTAACAGTATCCCAAGATGCTTCATTGTCTGGTTTAAGTATTGAAATAATAGTATCAAAAGCAACTTTAACATTGCCTTGATCCTCATCGTCTAACACTTCGTTTAAATATTTATCTATAAATTCTGGAACATTAACTTCTGTAGCAGAAGGTAAACCTTCTGTTTTTGGTAAAATCACATCTACAATATTTAATAATGCAACACTTTGATCTATCGTTAAAAATTCTGGAACCCATTTTGCAACATCGCTTTTACAGCTTTGCATTAAAGTAAGTATTGATGGTGTTACTACAAAAAAACCTGCAGCAAGACCTATGTTTTTTAAAGCTTGTCTTCTTTCCATTTTAAAAATTTTAACTGTTATTTTTTTTCAATTGTTCTGCTGCATGATTTGCTGCTCTAGCCGTAAAAGCCATATACGTTAACGAAGGATTTTGACAACCAGCAGATGTCATAAAAGAACCATCTGTAACATATACGTTTGAACATGTATGAACTTGATTGTATTCATTTAAAACAGATGTTTTAGGGTCACGACCCATTCTTGCAGTTCCCATTTCATGAATCCCTAATCCCATAGCAGTATTTTCACCCCTGTCATAGCCTTGTACTTCTTTAAAGCCAGCAGTTTTTAACATGTTTTCTGCTTGAACTCTCATATCTTCTCTCATTGCCATTTCGTTTTCTCCAAAAGCAGCATCAAAAGTAACGGTTGGTAAACCCCATTCATCAAGTTTTTCGTAATCCATATACATACGATTACTATGGTCAGGAAGTGTTTCGCCAAAAGCTAATAAATTAACATTCCATTCTCCAGGTTTTAAGATTGCTTCTTTTAATTCTGGCCCATATTTTAATTCTGCTACCATTTCAGACATACTAGATCTACTAGCTCCACCTTGATATCCATAACCTCTTTTAAAGGTTTTAGAATCTGTGTTACCTCCTAAATTTCTAAACCTAGGAATATAGATACCGTTTGCACGTCTTCCTTTTTCAATTTTATCTTCATAACCATCTGCTTTTGCAACTGCGCCTACATGAAAGTGATGATCCATAAGGTTGTGACCTAATTCTCCACTGTCATTACCTAATCCATTTGGAAAACGCTCAGATTTAGATTGTAATAAAATCGATGCAGATGCTATTGCAGAAGCGCACAAGAAAATAACTTTTGCTTTATACTCAATAACCTCTTTAGTTTCTGCGTCTATAACTTTAACTCCAGTTGCTTTTTTAGTAACATCATCATACATAACTTCATGTACAATAGAATTTGGTCTTAATGTCATATTCCCTGTAGCTTCTGCAGCAGGAAGTGTTGATGAGTTACTACTAAAGTAAGCACCAAAAGGACATCCTCTCATACATCTATCACGATATTGACAAGTACTTCTTCCTTGTCCTGGTTTTGTACCTTCAGTAATATGTGCAGTTCTACCAATAGTTAGTAACCTACCGTCGTCAAAGTTTGCAGAAATTTTACTTTTTAATTCTTTTTCAACACAATTAAGGTTCATTGGTTTTAACAACTTTTGATCCGGTAATTGTTTTAGTCCAAGATTTTCACCACTTACACCAATATATTCTTCTACTTTATCATACCAAGGAGAGATATCTTTATATCTCACTGGCCAGTCAACTGCAATGTTTTCTTTTTTATTTGCTTCAAAATCAATATCACTTAATCTATAAGTTTGTCTTCCCCACATTAAAGAACGACCACCTACGTGATACCCTCTAATCCAATCAAAACGTCTGACTTCATTATAAGGATGTTTTAAATCGTCTACAAAAAAATGTTGATGTGCCTCCTTTGTAACGTAACCCGTCCTATGTTGTTTTGGTTTGCGCTCTTTCGTTTCATTACTCGCTTCTCCTCCATTAGGTAAATCCCAAGGGTCTAAATGTGCTGTAGGGTAATCTTCAACATGTTTTATCATTCTTCCTCTCTCTAGAACAAGTGTTTTAAGCCCTTTTTCACAAAGTTCTTTTGCAGCCCATCCGCCTGAAATTCCTGTGCCTACTACAATGGCATCGTATTGGTGATTTTCCATATTTATATAAGTTATTGTTTATTATATATATTTTTATGTACCTTTTTTTTGGATATTCTAAATTAAAACTAGGTAAAAATACATATTTCTCAGCCAAATTAATTAATTTGCATTTTTATAATGTTCAATATTTTTCAGTGAAATTAAATATACAAAATATAACACCGTTTGAAATAGACGGAATAGAGTATCACGCAGATACTTGTTTACCATTAATTGACGCTGTGTCTAGAAATAAATTAAAGTTCAACGCTTTGGCTAGATACACCTACCCAGGAAAGCGTTTAACCGATGATACAGTAGGGATTAACAGTATTGGCTACTGGGATGCTAACGAGCCTCAAGATTGGGGTTTAGACTGGCACAGAAACGAAGGAATTGAGATTCATTTTTTAGAATCTGGTATAATGCCTTATTCTCAAGAAGGCAAAGAAATGACTCTTTTACCAAATAATTTAACCATAACAAGACCCTGGGAAGCGCATAAAGTTGGGAACCCAAATATTGGAATGGGTCGATTTTATTGGGTTATTTTAGACTTAGACGTTCGTCGTCCACATCAAAACTGGACCTGGCCAGATTGGATTGTTTTAGCCCCAAAAGATCTTGAAAAATTGACAACTATTTTAAGGCAAAATGAAAGAATTTCATGGAAAGCAGATAAACGAATTTTAGATTGTTTTCAAAGGATTGGAAAAGCCGTTGACTCTGACAATAAGGGAAGTAATACTTCAAAAATAAGGTTATTAGTAAATAATTTATTACTATTTCTTTTAGACCTATTACTAATTGATGAAGTAACATTAGATGAAAAATTAATGGATCGATCTAGAAGTGTTAATCTGTTTTTAAAAGAATTAGAGAACAATTTATCTGAAAACTGGACGGTAGAAGAGATGGCAAAATCATCTGGGGTTGGACTCACCCGTTTTACATTTCACTGTAGACAATTAACCAACTTAACACCCATGAAATACCTGATGTTAAAACGTATAGAAATGGCGAAAAAAATTCTAATAGAAAATTTAGATATGAGTGTTTATGATGTTGCTTATTTATGCGGCTTTTCAACCAGTCAATATTTTGCAACAATGTTTAAAAAACAAGAGAAATGTACTCCAAAAGCCTATCGAAAAAAAGCGCTTTCACTCATTTAAATTTGTTTAAAATTTTTCACTGAAAAATTATACACACTAATTTATAGCTATTTTTATAATTTTAATTTCTTAAACATAAAATAACCAAACTAAATGGACTCAAATATCATATCAAAACTAAAACCTTACCTTGTTTTAATAACCTTATTTTTAGCATTACAAAGTTGTAAAAACGAAGTAAAAAAGACGGATGTAAGTACAGCAAAAGAAACGCAAGAAACGACACCTTTTTTTAAACTTTCTTTAGCACAATGGTCATTACATAAATATGTAAATGAAGAAAATGGTTCGCCTTTTAATTTTGCTTCTCAAGCAAAATCAATGGGTTTTGAAGGGTTAGAATATGTAAATCATTTATACACAAAAGAAATTGAAACTTTAGGATTTGATAAAGTAATTGACTCCCTTAAAACGTTAAGTGAAAAGTATGGTATGCAAAATGTGCTAATTATGATAGATGGTCAAGGCGATTTAGCAGACCCAGATGTTGCCGTTAGAAATAAAGCTGTTGAAAATCACAAAAAATGGATAGATGCAGCACAAAAATTAGGATGTCATTCAATTAGAGTAAACACCTTTGGTACAAATGACCCAGCACTTTGGGTACCTTCTGTAGTTGATGGGCTTAAAAAATTATCAACATATGCAGCTACAAAAAATATAAATGTATTATGCGAAAACCACGGATGGTTATCATCTGACGTTCCTGTTCTTATGGATGCCATTTCAAAAGTTAATATGGATAATTGTGGAACACTACCAGATTTTGGTAACTGGTGTGTAAAGCGAAAAGATGGCGCTATGTGGGGAGAATGTTTAGAAGAATACCCTGATAAATACGCAGGTATTGAAGTACTGCTTACCAAGGCAAAAGCAGTAAGTGCAAAAGCTTATGATTTTGATGAAAACGGAAATGAAACAACATTAGATTTTCCTAGAATCATTCAAATGGTAAAAAATTCTGGCTATACAGGATATGTAGGAGTAGAATATGAAGGAGATCGTTTAAGTGAAAAAGAAGGTATTATAGCAATTAGAGATTTATTATTAAAATCTGCCAAAACAGTTAAATAAATATAATTAAGAAAATAAAAAGATGAAAAATTCTACAAAATACCAATTGTCATTCATGATGTTTCTTGAGTTCTTTATTTGGGGCGGATGGTTTGTAACAATGGGAAGTTTTTTAGGAAGTAATTTAGGTGCTTCTGGTGCTGAAACCGGAATGGCATATTCAACTCAATCTTGGGGAGCTATTATTGCTCCTTTTATTATTGGAATGATCGCAGACCGTTATTTTAATGCAGAAAAAATTCTTGGTGTTTTACATCTTATTGGAGCACTATTAATGTATATGATGTCTCAAGCAACAGAATTTAGCGCTTTCTACCCATATGTTTTAGGATATATGATTACTTATATGCCAACATTGGCATTAGTTAATTCTGTTTCTTTTAATCAAATGAGTGATCCCGCTAAACAGTTTCCTATCGTTAGAGTTTGGGGAACAATAGGTTGGATATTGGCTGGTTTAGCAATTAGCTTCCTTTTTAAATGGGATTCTGAAGCAAATATTGCAAACGGAATGTTGTCTAATACTTTTATAATGGTGGCAATTGCTTCTGTTGTATTAGGTATCTTTAGTTTCTTTTTACCAAAAACACCACCCACAGCAAATAGAAATGAAAAAGCTTCAATTTCTGATATATTAGGGCTTGATGCTTTGAAATTATTAAAAGACAGAAACTTTTTAGTCTTCTTTCTGTCTTCATTTTTAATCTGTATTCCATTAGCGTTTTATTATCAAAATATAAGTTTGTTTTTAACAGAATATAAAGTTGATAATTCTACCGCATGGGCCTCTTTAGGACAAATATCTGAAGTGGCATTTATGTTATTATTGCCATTTTTCTTCAAAAAATATGGATTTAAAAACACCGTATTATTTGGAATGTTAGCGTGGATAATTCGTTATGTATTATTTGCATATGGAAATAATGGCGATTTATTCTTTATGTTAATAACAGGTATTGCTTTACATGGTATTTGTTATGATTTCTTCTTTGTTTCTGGACAAATCTATACAGACTCTAAAGCTGGTGAAAAAGTAAAAAGTGCAGCACAAGGTCTAATTACATTAGCAACTTATGGAGTTGGTATGCTCGTTGGGTTTTGGGTAGCCGGTAAAATTGTAGATGCTAATTTAATTGAAGGTGGATTGCATAACTGGGAATCAATATGGATTTTTCCAGCATTATTTGCAGTAGGGGTATTAATACTATTCGCTGTACTGTTTAAAAATGAAAAAATCGAATACAAATCTTAAAAAAATAAATGAGCTCTAAAATTAGATTAGGAATATTAGGCGGAGGTGGCGATTCATTAATTGGTGTTTTACATCGTATAGCATCTGCTATGCATGATAAATATCAAATAGTTGGTGGTGTTTTCAATCCAAATTGGGAAGACAATATTGGTTTTGCTAACAAAATAGGATTGCCAACAAATAGAATATATAAAGATTTTGATACACTTATTGAAGAAGAAATAAAACTTCCAGAAAGTGAAAGAATGCAAGTGGTATCTATATTAACTCCAAATTTTTTGCACTTTTCTATGGCAAAGAAGCTTTTAGAAAATGGGTTTAATGTTATTTGTGAAAAACCAATGACAACTACTTTTGCTGAAGCAGAAATATTAAATGAAACACTTAAAAAAGCAAAAACTGTTTTTGCCGTAACATATACATACACTGGTTACCCTATGATTCGTCAAATGCGCGAAATGATAAAAAACGGGGAGCTAGGAAACATTCAAAAAGTAGATGCACAGTATTATCAAGGATGGATAAACCCTCTTATTCATGATAAAGAAAAGCGTTCTTCAACTTGGCGTTTAAACCCAGAGAAATCTGGAATTAGTTGTTGTATTGGAGATATCGGAACACACGCTTTTGATATGTTAGAATTTGTTTCTGGCGTAAAAATAGAATCTGTTTTAGCAGATTTAAATTACTTGTATTCTGATAATAAAATGGATATTGACGGAACCGTTTTACTTCGTTGTAGTAATAATGTAAAAGGTGTTATTTGTACCAGTCAGATTGCTACAGGTGAAGAAAATAGCTTTATTGTTAAAGTATATGGTGATAAAGCGGGATTAAAATGGGAACAAGAAAACCCCAACTACTTGTACTTAATGGAAGATGGGAAACCTCTTCAAGTACTAAAACCAGGTCATACATATAATAGTGATTTATCTTTAGATGGAACAAAATTACCACCTGGACACCCAGAAGGTATTTTCGATTCTATGGGTAATATCTACAAAGGTGTTGCAAAAGCAATAAACAAAGAATCGTACAATTCAGGCGAGTTTCCAACAATGATTGATGGAGTTCGTGGTATGAGTTTTATAGAAAAAGCAGTAGAATCTCATCAAAATGGAAACGTTTGGGTTAATATAGATAAGATAGATTAATGAAGACAATTAAAGGACCAGGTATATTTTTAGCTCAATTTATGGACGATAAAGCGCCATTTAATTCATTAGATGGATTGTGTAAATGGGCGTCAGACTTAGGCTATATAGGTGTGCAAATTCCTACGTTAGATAAATCAATTATCGATTTAGATATTGCTGCAGAGAGCCAGACGTATTGCGATGAATTTAAAGGAAGAATAAATAGCTACGGATTAGAAATAACAGAACTATCAACACATATACAAGGCCAGTTAGTTGCTGTACATCCAGCACACGATATAATGTTTGATGTTTTTGTACCAAAAGAATTAAAAGGAAAGTACAAAGAAAGAACAGCTTGGGCTATAGATCAAATGCACAAAGCAGGAAAAACAAGTAGACGCTTAGGTTTAAAAGCCCATGCTACATTTTCTGGTTCATTACTTTGGCCTATGATGCACCCTTGGCCACAGCAACCAAAAGGATTAGTAGAAACAGGTTTTAAAGAACTTGCTGACAGATGGAAACCTATTTTAAATACTTTTGAAGAGAATGGAGTAGCAGTTTGTTACGAAGCTCATCCTGTAGAAGATATTCATGACGGTGACACCTTCGAACGTTTTTTGGAAGCTACTGGAAATCATAAAGCGGTTAACCTTCTTTATGATCCATCACATTTTGTATTACAACAATTAGATTATATAAAATACATAGATCATTATCATGAGTTTATAAAGGCGTTTCATGTAAAAGATTCCGAATTTAATTCCTCTGGAAAAAAAGGAACTTTTGGCGGTTATAACGATTGGAAAAATAGAGCAGGACGTTATCGTTCTCCAGGTGATGGACAAATAGACTTCAAAAAAGTGTTTTCTAAATTAACTGAATACAATTGTGATGTTTGGGCAGTTTTAGAATGGGAATGCGTTATTAAAAGTCCAGAACAAGGCGCTCGTGAAGGCGCTGGATTTATAAAGGACCATATTATTGAGGCAACAAACAAACGCTTTGATGATTTTGCAGGAACAGAAACAACAGATGAAACATATTTAAAAAATATTTTAGGACTATAATATGAAAAAAATAATACTATTATTTTGTTTGAGCTTCGTTTTCGTAGGCTGTAATCAAACTACAAATAAAAAATCAATAACAGAGGAAACTACAACAAATAAAGTTGTAAAAGAACCTACAAAACCAGAAGAAACAGAAATTTGGGAACCGAAACCTAAAGTAATTCATGTTGATTATAAAACTGGAATTCCTTCAGATGCAATTGTGCTTTTTGATGGAACAGATTTTAATGAGTGGATTTCATCAAAAGATTCTACAGCTGTAAAATGGCTTTTAAATAAAGACAATAGCATGACTGTAAAAGATAAAGAAGGAGATATTCAAACAAAAAGAAATTTTGGATCAGTACAACTACATATAGAATGGAAATCTAATTCAGAAGTTAGGGCAAATGGTCAGAACAGAAGTAATAGTGGCGTTTTTCTTCAAAACAGATATGAAGTACAAATTTTAGACAATAATAACAATGATACTTATGTAAATGGACAAGTAGGAGCTATATATAAACAATCAATTCCATTAGTAAAAGCAGCTTCTAAAACGGGAGAATGGAATCGTTATGACATTATATATCATCAACCAATATTTGACACTAAAGGAAAGGTTTCAAAAAAAGCAACAATTACACTGCTACATAATGGTATATTAGTACAAGATCATTTTAAAATAAAAGGAACAACAGAATATATAGGTTGGCCAAAAAACAATGCTCATGGCAAGCAACCTATAAAACTACAAGACCACCAAGATAAAAGCGGGGTTAGCTATAAAAATATATGGGTAAGAGAATTGAAATAGAAAAAAAAATCGAAAACGTTTTCGTTAATTTTTTAATACTATTTTAGTTAAATTACTTTTAAAATCATAAATAATTGTTAATATTACAATCTTTTATAACTGTTTTTACTAATTAAACAAAAATTAGTAAAAAATTCAATTAACTTTTTTAAACTCAAATTTAAATGAAAAACAAATTACTTAAAAAAATAATACTGCCAGTATTAGTATTGATTGGTGGTATTATGTATGGACAAACCGTAACCGGTGTTGTGTCTGACGGTTCTGGTGCGCTACCAGGTGTAAGTGTAAATGTTAAAGGTACTTCTGTAGGTACAGAAACAGACTTTGACGGTAAATATACAATTACAGCAAAAAATGGAGATGTTTTAGTCTTTAGGTCTTTAGGATTTAAGACAGCAGAAAAAACAGTTGATTCAAATACCATTAACATAACCTTAACAGAAGATGCTACATCTTTAGATGAGATTGTAGTTGTTGGTTACGGTAGTTCAGCTAAAAAAGAAATTACCTCATCTGTTACACAAGTTTCTGCAGAGGAATTTAACAGAGGAACAATTGCTGCACCTGCACAATTATTGCAAGGTAAAGTTGCTGGTTTAAGTATCTATAACAAAGGGGGAAATCCTAATGATGATGCAGTAATCAGATTAAGAGGTATTTCTACAGTAGGAGCAAATTCTTCTCCTTTAATTGTTGTTGACGGAGTAATTGGAGCTTCTTTAAACAATGTAGATCCAAATGATATTGCTAGTATGACTGTTCTTAAAGATGGTTCTGCTGCTGCAATTTACGGTACACGTGGTTCTAGTGGGGTTATTATTGTAACTACCAAAAGAGGTAAAGCGGGTATGACACAAGTTTCTTATAGCGGTTCTGTTGCTATGGAGTCTATTCAAAACCAAGTTCAAAACATGACTGGAGATGAATTTGCTGCTGCAGGAGGTACGGATTTAGGAAGTAGAACAGATTGGTTAGACTTAGTTACTCGTTCTGCAGTATCTAAAGTACATAACGTTTCTATGTCTGGTGGACAAGGGAATACAACATTTAGAGCTTCTGCTAACTTTAGAGATGCTGAAGGTGTATTAAGGAAATCTGGATTTAATCAATTCAATACAAGATTTCAAGCTGAAACTAGAATCTTAAACGACAAGTTAAAGATCGGTTTCAATGCTTCTTATACTAAAAAAGATATTGAATACGGATTTAATGATGCATTGCGTTATGCGGTATTGTACAATCCAACTGCTCCAGTATATGGAACAGATTCTCCATATCCTTATAATGGAGACAATTATGGTGGCTACTTTGAAACATTAGGATTGTTTGATAGTTTCAACCCGGTTTCTATTGTGAATCAAAATTCAAATACTGGTGCTCGTAGTGAGTTTACGTATAGCTTGAATATGAAATATGACATTTCAGATGATTTATCTGTAAGTGGTGTTTATTCTGAGCAATCAACAAAACTTACCAATAAAGCATACTACAGACCAACATCTCTATATAGAGGTAATGCTTCTAGTCCTTTAAGAAAAGGTTCTGCTACCTTGTTTACACAAGAAAATGATTTCAAATTATTTGAAATGTTTGCAGATTATAATAAAGATATAACTGATAAAATCAAATTCAAATTTACAGGAGGATATTCTTGGCAAGAAACTAATTATTTCGATTATTCATTAACCGCTGGAGATTTTCCAAACAATGATTTAGAATATATTGATGCATTAGAATGGTCTCAAGATTTAATCAATGCAGGTCAAATTTCAATTGATAGTAATAGATCTCCAGAAGATAGAATTATCGCTTTCTTCGGAAGAGTAAATCTTAGTTTTGATGATGCTATTCACTTTAATGCCTCATTACGTAGAGAAGGTTCTACTAAATTTGGAGAAAACAACAAATGGGGTCTTTTTCCTTCACTTGGTTTAGGTGTTGATGTAAACAAGTATCTTAAACTAAACAATGTTGATTTATTAAAAGCTAGAATTGGTTATGGTGTAACAGGTGCATTACCTAGTGAAAATGGTTTATCTCAAGATGGATATAGTCCAAATGGAAACTTATTATCTTCTGTAGCTTTTAGACAAGCAAATCCAGATTTGAAATGGGAAGAAAAAGCAGAAACAAACTTTGGTATTGACTTTAGTTCAGGACGTTTGTCTGCGACTTTAGATATCTACTCTAGAAAAGTTTCAGATTTTATCTTGTTTTCAAAAATACAAGATGGAGAATTAGCAGATGGTGTTGTAAAAATAGCTGATAACTGGTTTAACAATGTTGGTGAATTAACAACAAACGGACTTGAATTAAGTTTAGACTATGATATTATTAAGAAACAAGGTTTTACGTATAATTCTGGAATCAATTTCTCTACGTACAAATCTGTATTAGATAAATTTAACGGAAGTACTTCTTTAAGAGGTAACTTAGGTGCTCCAGGACAAAATGGTACTCCAGTAGTATTAGTTGGTGAAGGAGAAGAGATTGGTCAAATTTATGGTGCACTATGGGATGGTACTGTAACAGATGGTAATCAAAACTTTGTAGATGTGAATGGAGATGGTTCTATTGATGTAAACCAAGAGGTTGGAAATGCAATTGATGCAGACGGAGATGGTGTTGTTGACGGAGATTTAAAGAAATTAGGAAAAGGTATTCCAGATTTCGAATTAGGATGGTCACACTCTATTCAATACAAGAACTGGGATGTAAATGCGTTCTTTAGAGGTGCATTTGGACACAGTTTAGTAAATAACTTTAGAGTATTTTATGAGCCAAGAGTTGGTTCTCAAGGTTCTTATAACTACATCAATACAGATCTTGCAAATGCAGAAATTACAACTGCAAAATTCAGTTCATTGTATGTTGAAAAAGCAGATTTTATTAAATTAGATAACTTATCTGTTGGGTATAGCCCAAAAATTTCAGAAGATAACAAATACTTTAAAAGTGTGCGTTTTTCTTTAACAGGTCAAAACTTGTTTACAATTACTGGTTACTCAGGAGCTGATCCAGAACCTTCTTTACAAGATGGAGGTGCTGCAGCTAACGGAGAATTTGTTGGAGGTGCTGATCCTTTAGTACCAGGTATTGACAGAAGATATAATTATTTTGCTGCAAGAACCTTTACATTAGGTGTTAATGTTAACTTTTAAAAAATAAATAGAAATGAAATATACTTATAAATTATTTACAATTTGTTTTGCACTATTAACAATAAGTGCATGTACAAACTTAGATGAAATCTTGGTAGGTGATACTACTTCTCAGTTTAACGGAGAAGAGCCAAGTTTTGGAAATTTTGATGGTGGAGGCGCAGGTCCTTCAGATCCTCTTAGTTCTGCTTTTAATGCATTAAGAAGTTCTGGTTCTGCAAGTCATGGTGGATATTGGTCAGTTCAATCAGTTTCTTCTGATGAAATGGCAATTACACAAAAAGGTGGTGACTGGTATGATGGTGGTATCTGGTTAGATATGCACAGACATACATACACTTCTACAAATGATCCTTTAAATGGAGCATGGGGACAACAATACGATGCTATTGGTGCTTGTAATACTACAATCGCTAATGGAGGTTTAGATGCAAATCAAATGGCACAAGTAAAGGCCTTAAGAGCATTTTTCTATTACCGTTTGTTAGACATGTATGGTAGAGTGAAGATTTTAACGGAAGCAGGTGGAAACCCAGCACAATCTACAAGAGCTGAGCTTTTTAACTTTGTTGAAAGTGAATTATTAGCTTCTTTAGGTGTTGCAAATGTATCTGTAGGGATGGATTTAACAACGAGCCCTTTAGGAACTGCAAATGCTGCATACAGAATTAATCAATTTGCTGCTTTAGGTTTGTTATCTAAATTATATTTGAATGCAGAAGTGTATACAGGTATTGCTATGAATGTAGAAGCTGAAATTGCTGCTGGATATGTAATTGATAATGGTGGATATACATTATGTGGTGTAGGTTGTTCTGTACCTAATGAAGGTAAAAGACCCGCTGTAGACTCTGATCCAGAAACTTTAGAAGGGTATGCAGCAGTTTTTGCACCAAACAATCAAAACAATCCTGAAATTATTTGGTCGATTGCTTATGATAATGTTGAAGGTGGAGGAATGAATTTTGCTCAAATGTCTTTGCACTATGCAAGTCAATTTACTTGGAATTTAGCTGACCAACCTTGGAATGGATATTCTGCTTTAGAAGAATTTTACAATTCTTATGAATCTGCAGATAAGCGTAAAGCTGCCAATTTTATTGTTGGACAACAATTTGATTATTCAGGATCTGCTATTGTAGATTATGCGGAGTCTTCTGAATTGGAATTAATTTTAACTCCATTCATCGACGAATTAGAGCCAAATGCATCTAGAGAAGGTGGTGCACGTTTAGGGAAATTTAGCTCTAGACAAGGACAACGTGCTGAAATGGATAATGATTATCCAATCATCCGTTTAGGAGATTTGTATTTAATACGTGCTGAAGCAAAAGCAAGAGCTGCAGGAGACTGGAGTTTAGCTGCTACTGATGTAAACACGATTAGAGCAAGAGCAGGTTTACCAGCAATGGGAAGTGTAACTGCAGATAGCTTTTTAGCTGAAAGAGGTAGAGAAATGTTTATGGAAGTAACGCGTAGACAAGATTTAATTCGTTTTGGTAAATGGGGTAGCTCATGGTGGGAAAAAACAAATAGTGATGCACACAAAACTATGTTCCCTATTCCACAAGCACAAATTGACGGAAGTGGTGGTACTTTAACTCAGAATCCTGGGTACTAGTACTTATAAAAAATAATTATTTGATTTTAAAGCGGATTACCACTTGGTAATCCGCTTTTTAATTTTAAATCAAAAAATATTCTATAATCAAAAGCAGCTATTTTATCTTTAATATAAAGGCTTTTTTTTATATATTTGAAACATTACCCCTAAGAATAGTTGGTGTAATTTGCTAAGTAAACTGAAAGTTAATTTTTTCTCATAAACAAGATTTGAAGACAAAAAATCAACAAAATTTTTAATGAACAAAATGGTTTTGTAAACCTTTCTTATGGACTTAAAAACAACATATTGTGTCTTTCTATTACTACTTTGTTTTTCTTGTAAAAATGAAGAAAACTCAAAACCTCTTTTTGTTTTAAAAAATAATATTGGAATTACTTTTTCAAACACATTAAAAGAAACAGAACAACTAAATCCATATACCTATAAAAACTTTTATAATGGTGGTGGAGTTGCCATAGGTGATATTAACAACGATGGTTTATTAGACCTCTACTTCAGTGGCAACTTAGTAGATAATCAATTGTACCTTAATAAAGGAAATTGGGAATTTGAAAATATTACAAAAAAAGCACAGGTTGCTTGTAAAGACATCTGGTCTTCGGGAGTCACTTTTGTAGACATTAACCACGATGGTTTTTTAGATATTTATGTGTGTCAAGCGGGTCCTCCAAAAACAGAAAATAGACACAATCAACTCTTTATTAATAACGGTGATTTAACCTTTACAGAACAATCAAAAAAATATGGCTTAGACATTACCGGTTTAGGCGTTCATGCTACTTTTTTTGATTATGATAAAGATGGAGATTTAGATTGCTACCTCTTAAGCAATTCCATTCGTTCCGTTGGAAACTATGATTTGATCAAAGATCAACGAGATAAAGCGACCGATAAAGGAAATAAGTTTTTACGAAATGATAATAACTTTTTTGTAGACATTACCAAAGAAGCGAATATATACTCCAGTGCAATCGGGTTTGGCTTAGGGATTACCGTAAGCGATTATAATAACGATACATGGCCCGATATTTTTGTTTCCAATGATTTTTTTGAAAGAGACTACTTATACATCAATCAACAAGACGGAACTTTTAAAGAAAAATTAACAGCACAATTTGAATCGATTTCTATGGGCTCTATGGGCGTAGATGCCGCAGATTTAAATAACGATTCTAAAACCGATATTATGGTAACCGAAATGTTACCAAAAACAATCCAAAGACAACGTACAAAAACACTCTTTGAATCTTGGACAAAACATGATATGAGCGTCAAAAATGGCTATCATTACCAATTTTCAAGAAATGCATTGCACCAAAATATGGGCAATGACACCTTTATGGAAATAAGTCGTTTCTCTAATGTACACGCTTCCGAATGGAGTTGGTCTACCTTATTATTTGATGCCGATAACGATGGCCTTAAAGACATTTTTATTAGCAATGGTATTTATAAAGACTTACTAGACAGAGACTATTTGACCTATATGGCAAACAGGGAGCAAATAAAAGAAATGATTCAAAATGACAAACAAGTCATGAAGAAATTAATTGATAAAATGCCTTCCAATCCAGTTGCAAATGCGATCTATAAGAACGAAGGGAATTTTCAATTTAAAGATCAAACACAAAACTGGGGACTTCAACAACCGAGTTTTAGCAATGGAAGTGCTTATGGCGATTTAGACAATGACGGCGATTTAGATTTGGTGATTAACAATGTAAACATGCCCGCCTTTATGTATGAAAATACCATAGATAGTGCATCACATAAAAGCATTACACTTCAATTAAAAGAAAATTTTAAAAATACACATGCAATTGGTGCAAAAGCAGAAGTGTTTTATCAGAAAAATAAATATAGCGTTCTAGAAAACTACCCTTCTAGAGGATTTCAAAGCTCTGTGTCTACCAACCTTACCTTTGGTTTGGGTAATTGTGATCGTATTGATAGTTTAAAAATTACATGGAACGATGGCATTACGGATGTTTATAAAGAACTAAAAACAAATACGAGCTACACCTTTAAACCTTCAGGAAAAGGTCTTAAAAACAAACCTCAAGAAGTCTTAACGAAGAAAGAAGATTTAAAACTTGTTGAAAACCTTTTTGTATATAAGCACAAGGAAAACAAAGCGATAGATTTTAATCGAGAGCAATTGTTACCCGAAATGTACAATAATGAAGGCCCACATATTGCAAGTGCAGATGTTAATAATGATGGAGCTTCAGATTTTTATATTGGTGGGGCTAAAGGACAAACGGGAACTTTATTTCTTTCAAAATCGAATGAAACGTACGAGGCTGTTAAAAAACCTTTTGCGATACATTCTTCTTCCGAAGACACCGATGCTGTTTTTTTTGATAGTGACAATGATGGTGATTTAGACTTGTATATTACCAGTGGTGGAAAATCATTTTCTAAATATGACTTTTCTTTACACGATAGATTGTATTTAAATGATGGTACTGGAAATTTTACAGTGAGTAAAACTCCATTGCCTTTTAAAACTCCTATGAGCTCATCTGCAGTAGCAGTCTATGATTTTGACCATGATGGAGATCAGGATATTTTTATAGGTGAACGTTTTAAACTAGCTACCTACGGAATTCCTGTACACGGATATTTATTAGAAAATAAAGGAAATAACAAGTATAAGTTCTCATCACAAAAGGCACTCAAAAATATTGGCTTAATTACAGATGCCACATGGGAAGACCTTAACAATGACGGAGTAAAAGAATTGGTGGTTGCAGGTGAATGGATGCCGATTAGTGTTTTTAAGATAACTGACGGAAAATTAATAAACGCAACCAAAGAGTTTGGGTTGGAAAATTCGAATGGCTTTTGGAAAACGATAAAAATTGTAGACATTGATGCCGATGGTGATTTGGATATCATTGCAGGGAACAAAGGAGAAAACACCCTTTTTGAAAAAGGAATGAGAATGTATGTTTCAGATTTTGATAAAAATGGGACGGTAGAAGCTATTATTTGTTATAAAAAAGGAGATGCCTATTACCCAATTGTAGATAGGGATGAATTGATTGGACAAATTGCCAGTTTAAAACACCAACTACTCTATTATAAAGAATATGAAAATGCAACGATGGAGTCTATTTTTTCAAAAGAACAACTTCAAAATGCAACAATACTAGAAATAAAAACAGTTGCAACAACACTTTTTGTAAATAATGAAACGCTATTTTCACCCTTAAGATTTCCAAACAAAATTCAGTATTCAAACGTTGCAGCCATTGAAACCATAGACGTTAATAATGATGGAAACTTAGATATTTTATTTGGAGGAAATCAATACCTTGTAAAACCCCAATTCGGGAGGCAAGATGCTTCAAAGGGATGGTTATTATACGGTTCTGGAGATAAAAATATTTTTAATAAAATACGTACTTTAGAAATACAGGGACAAATTAGAGATTTTTGGAAAGGTGAAATCAACCATAAAAAACACGTATTAGCAACGATAAATAATGAAAGCTTACAGTTTTATGAAATACAATAAATTAATGAAAGGAAGTTTCCTTATTGGAATTCTATTTATATACTCCTGTCAATCAGACTATTCAAAATTAGTGAAAAAAGAATTAGCCAGTAATGTAAAAAATGACACCCTTTTTAACACCCTCAGATTTGGGAATACAAGAAAAGAGTTTTATGAAATTTGCTGGGATTTGAATAAAAAAGGAATCGCAACTCATGGAGAAAACAATAATTATGTCAAGAAATACTTGGTACCTAAAGACAGTGTTGACAAATTAAAAACAATAAAAATGTTGTTTTATGCTAGGTTTGATTCTAGTGATAAAATAACAGCGATGGACATGAAATTTTCATACTCAGCTTGGGCGCCTTGGAACAAGGATTTATTGGCAGATGCTTTACTTCCGGTACTAAAAGATAGCTTATTGAAATGGTACCCTGGAAATTCATTTATGAAAATGAAAGATGGAATTGACGTAAAAATAGATGGAAATAGGCAAATCCAAATCAAAAAAGAGTCAAACAGAAATGTTTCTGTCTTAATAGAAAATTTAGAATACAAATACAACACCTTAGTTGATTAAAAAATAGAGAGAAAATGAAACAATTTTACAGTGTTTTTTTGATAGTTTTTGTATTGTCTTGTGGCAAAACAGAAGAAAATAAAACGCAGTTTGAGCTTTTATCTTCAGAAACAACAAACATTAATTTTAGTAACGATTTAACCTCTACAGATATTTTTAATGTCTATCGTTATCGTAATTTTTATAACGGTGGTGGTGTTGCAATTGGTGATGTAAATAATGACGGATTACAAGACATTTATCTCACAGCGAACTTAAAAGAAAATAAATTATTTTTAAATAAAGGTAATTTTAAGTTTGAAGATATTACTAAAAAAGCAAACGTTGGTGGAACAAAAGCATGGTCTACAGGAGTTTCTATGGTAGATATTAATGCAGATGGCTTTATAGATATTTATGTTTGTAATTCTGGTGATGTAGCAGGTGATAACAAACAAAATGAATTGTTTATTAATAATGGAGATGGAACTTTTTTAGAAAAAGCAGCTGAATATGGGTTAGCAGATTTAGGGTTTTCTACACATGCTTCTTTTTTTGATTATGATAAAGATGGAGATTTAGACGTGTATTTATTAAATAATTCTTATCAAGCTATTGGTAGCTTTAACCTTACCAAAAACGAACGACCAAATCGAGATGTTTTAGGTGGCGATAAATTGTTTGAAAATGTCAATAATCATTTTGTAGATGTTAGCGAGAAAGCAGGCATTTATGGAAGTATTATTGGGTTTGGTTTAGGAGTTACTGTAAGTGATTTAAATAATGATGGTTGGGAAGATATTTATGTATCTAATGATTTTTTTGAAAGAGATTACCTTTATATTAATCAACAAAACGGCACCTTTAAAGAGCAATTAACTAGCGCTATTAGTTCTATTAGTGGAGCTTCTATGGGAGCCGATGCAGCAGATATTAATAACGATGGTTTTACTGATATTTTTGTAACTGAAATGTTACCTAGTGAGTATGAAAGGTTAAAAACGGTAACCACTTTTGAAGATTGGAATAAATACCAATACAATCTTAAAAATGATTACTACCACCAGTTTACTCGAAATATGTTACAGTTAAATAACAGTGACGAAACCTTTAGTGAAGTGGGAAGATTTAGTGGTGTAGAAGCTTCAGATTGGAGTTGGGGAGCATTGTTTTTTGATATGAATAATGATGGATCTAAAGATTTATTTATAGCCAATGGTATTTATAAAGATTTAACAAATCAAGATTATTTACGCTATGTTTCTAATGAAGAAGTATTACAGTCTTTAGTAAAAGATAATAAAGTAGACTACAAAAAATTGATTGACATTATTCCTTCTAATAAAGTAAAAAACCATGCCTATATTAATAAAGGAAATCTCGCATTTGAACGTGAAAATAATGGACTAAATACAGAGGGATTTTCTAACGGTGCTGCTTACGGAGATTTAGATAATGATGGGGATATGGACTTGGTGGTAAACAATGTAAACATGCCATTATTTGTTTATAAAAACAATTTAGACACAAAGAAAACTAATTATGTAAAGCTTATTTTAAATGGTGATGGAGCTAATAAAAATGCTATTGGAGCAAAAATAAAATTAGCAACAAAATCTGGTAACTATTATTTAGAACAACAACCCGTTAGAGGTTTTCAATCTTCTATGGATAATAGACCAAACTTTGGCTTTAAAAATAAAGAAAATGTTAATTTAACAGTAACATGGCCTTCTGGTAAAAGAACTCAATTAGAAAATATTGAAGTAAATAAAACCTTAACATTATTTGAAAAAGATGCTGTAGCTGTTTTAAATAAAGACAAAAAAAAGAACAAAGAACTCTTTATTAAAGACAAAACTACACTTCAATTTGTACATAAAGAAAATAATTATAGTGATTTTAATGTAGATCGTTTGTTGCCATTTATGAGAAGTACAGAAGGACCAAAAATGGCAATAGCAGATATTAATAATGATGGAAAACAAGCTATTTTTATTGGTGGATCTAAAAACAATATAGCTTCATTATTTCTGCAGAATAATGATTCTTTTACACAAAGTAAAACATCAATTTTTGATAAACAAAAATCTGCAGAAGATACAGAAAGTCTCTTTTTTGACGCAGATGGCGATGGAGATTTAGATTTATATGTATGCAGTGGTAGTATAGAAACCTCTAAATACAGTGCCAATTATTTAGATAAATTATACCTAAATGATGGGAAAGGAAATTTCTCAATATCCAATCAAAAATTACCAAGTGCTACTAAATTTCATAGCACAAGTACAGTGATTGCTGCTGACATTGATAATGATAACGATTTAGATCTATTTGTAGGAGAAAGAGCTATTCCTAACTCTTATGGCCTTCCAGGTTCAGGGTTTTTATTAATCAATGATGGAAAAGGAAATTTTACAGAAAAAACTGAAAGTTTAGCACCTCAATTTAAAAACTTAGGTATGATTACGGATGCTATTTTTATAGACATTAATAAAAATGGATATGAAGATTTGGTGATTGTTGGAGAGTTTATGGGAATTGAAGTTTTTGAAAATAAAAAAGGAAGTTTCCAAAAATTAAAAGACAGTCCATTATCCCAAGTAAAAGGTTGGTTTAAAACGATTGAAAAAAGCGACTTGGATAATGATGGAGATTTAGACTTAATTCTAGGTAACCATGGCTTAAATAGTAGATTTAAAGCCAGTGTGAAACATCCTATAAAATTAATCCTAAACGATTTTGACAACAATAGATTTTTAGATCCAATTCTTTCTTTTACGGCAGAAAATGGAAAAGAGTATCCATATGCCTTACGTCATGATTTGTCAGATCAATTAAAATATTTAAGTAAAAAATTCCCTGATTATGAATCTTTTAAATCAGCAACAATTGAAGATATTTTTACAGAAGAACAACTTAAAGAAAGTACCGTTTTAGAAGTAAATACATTAAGCTCGATATTACTTATCAATCAAGGAGGTTTTAAATTTAAAATTCAAGAACTACCTACAGAAACACAGTTTTCACCAGTATATGCAATTGCTACAGCAGATTTTGACAAAGATGGTGATCAAGACCTTCTTTTAGGCGGAAATTTAAATGGCGTAAAACCTGAGTTTGGAAAATATGATGCTTCTTTTGGAAACTACTTAGAAAACTTAGGTAATCATCAATTCAAGTTTCATCAAACTGGAAAAGGATTAAAAATTAAAGGGCAAATACGAGATATTAAGGTATTGAACAACAAAGTTTTTATCACAAAAAATAACGATTCATTAGAAGTTTACAAATATTAATATGATAAAAAGAATAATTTTATTTTCTCTTATTATAATTGGTTGTACCAAAGATAAAACAGGAAAAGAAAGCATCGAAAAAGAACTATTTACTGAAGTAGCTTCTGAAGTTTCTGGCATTCATTTTTCAAATGATTTAATAGAAAAAGGAGACTTAAATATTATTGAATACTTGTATTATTATAATGGTGGTGGTGTTGCTTTAGGTGATATTAATAATGACGGATTAGACGATATTTATTTGACTGCAAATCAAAAACCAGATAAATTATATCTTAATCAAGGAAATTTAAAGTTTAAAGATATTTCATTAACAGGTAACATAAGTCAAGACAGCACTTGGTCTACAGGTGTTACCATGGTAGATATTAATAATGATGGTTTTTTAGATATTTATGTTTGTAAAGTAGGTAATTACAAGACTTTAAAAGCAACAAATGAGTTGTATATAAATAACGGAGATACCACTTTTACAGAAGAAGCAAAAAAGTATGGATTGGACTTTTCTGGTTTTTCTACACAGGCTTCTTTTTTTGATTATGACCAAGATGGAGATATGGATATGTATCTATTAAACCATTCTGTACACTCTACCTACTCTTATGGAAATGCTAAATTAAGAGAAAAATCAGATGTATTGGCTGGTGATCTATTATTTGAAAACACTACTGAAAAAGGTGCTATTAAATTTATAGATGTTACTAAAAAAGCAGGAATTTATAATAGTGCATTAGGATACGGATTGGCAATTGCAACTTCAGATTTTAATAATGATGGATTAATGGATATTTATGTGGGTAATGATTTTCATGAAAACGATTATTTATACATTAATAATGGAAACAAAACTTTTACAGAATCTACTGCAGATTACTTTACAAGTACTTCTAGATTTACTATGGGAGTTGATGTTGCAGACGTTAATAATGATAAAAAATTAGATTTAATTACTTTAGATATGATGCCTTATAAATCAGAAGTATTTCTGAAATCTGGTGGAGAAGATTCTGATAAGATTAATGAAATCAAAAAAACTTTTGGCTTTCAACAGCAATATGCTAGAAATCATTTACAAATAAATAAAGGAGCTCATTTTTCTGATGTGGCTTTATATTCTGGCGTTCACGCAACAGATTGGAGTTGGTCTCCTCTATTATTAGATTATAATAATGATGGGTTACAAGATATTTATATTACAAACGGAATTTACAAAAGACCAAATGATTTAGATTATGTAAACTACATAAGCAATGTAGATTTTGCAAAATACACTACTAATGAGCAAGATACTTTAGAAAAAAAATTGATTGAAACCATGCCTACTTTAGCGTTGGCTAATGTGTTATTTCAGAATAATGACAATCTAGATTTTACAAAAAAAGAGATCAATTCTAAGAAAAAAACGACGTATTCTAATGGTGCTGCTTATTCTGATTTAGATTTAGATGGCGATTTAGATATTGTAGTAAATAATTTGAATGAAAAAGCAACTTTACTAGAAAATAAAACAACAGCAACTAATTATGTTACTATAAATTTATTAGAAAAAGAGAACAACCTAAATACAAACGGTACAAAAGTATTTCTCTATGCTGGTCACAAATGTTTTTATAAAGAACAAACTACAGTTAGAGGATTTTTATCTAGTTCTACTAGAAAAGTGCATTTTGGATTAGGTAATTTAACATCTGTAGATTCTATAAAAATTGTTTGGAATGATGGTTCAGAAACGCTTCAAAAAGAAATTTCTTCTAGTAAAGAAATAACCATTAAAAAAGGAAAAACTTCTAAACATATTTTTGAAAAATCAGCAACAGACACACATACTGAATTTTCTTATAAACATATAGAAAATGGTTTTTTAGATTATGAAAGAGAAGCATTAATGCCAGAAAAACTATCTACAGAAGGTCCTTCTGTTGTTCAAGCAGATTTTAATGCAGATGGTTTAAAAGACCTGTTTATTGGTGGGGCAAGAAATCAAAAACCTGTTTTATATTTTCAAACTAAAGAGGGAAAATATAGAGTTCAAAACAATGCTGTTTTTGAAAAAGACAAAATATATGAAGATGTAGACGCAATTGCTTTTGATATTGATGCCGATAATGATTTAGACATTTATGCTTTAAGTGGCGGAAATGACTATAAAGAAGGCAACCCAATGTTAGAAGATCGTGTGTATATAAATGATGGAAAAGGTAATTTTACAAAATTAGATGCAAAATTATTAGCTACAAATGGAGGATCGGTTTCATCTTTTGATTTTAATAAAGATGGATTTGAAGATTTGTTTATTGGAAATAGGTCTATTCCTGGAGCTTATGGTTTATCACCATTTAGTTTTATTTTGAAAAATACAGGAAATAACAATTTTGAAATTGAAGTAAAGACTCGTTTTGGAATGGTAACCGATAGCCAATGGGCAGATTTAGAAAATGATGGAGAAATTGAATTAATAGTTGCTGGAGATTGGATGCCAATAACTGTTTTCTCTTATACAAAAGAAGGAAAGTTTGAAAACAAAACCAAAATAATGGGATTGGATAAAACCAATGGAATGTGGAATGTTATTAAAATAACAGATATTAATAAAGATGGGTTTTTAGATATATTAGGAGGAAATACAGGAACCAACTTTAAATGGACAGCTTCTCAAGATAATCCTGTAAAAATGTATTTAGATGATTTTGATGGAAACAATAAATTAGACCAAATTATTTTTTATAATTATTTTGGTATAGATGTTCCTTTTGCATCAAAAGATAAATTGGTACAACAAATACCTAAATTAAAAAAACAGTTTTTAAAATATTCAGCATTTTCGAAAGTAACATCTATTGAAGATCTAAATTTAAAAGATAAAAAATCTATTCTGGAAACTAAATTTATTTATGAATTACGTTCTATGTTATATCTAAATGATGGAAGTAAATTCACTCAAAAAGCGTTAGCAAAAGAAGCTCAATTAAGTACCATAGAAGATATTTATATAAATAATGGTGAAATTATTTATACTGGAAATTTTGATGGATTTGTAACGGAGCTAGGACAAAACAAGTCAAATTCAGGAGGCGTTTTATCTTTTACTGATAATGATATATATCAAAAAAGTGCCTTGCAATTACCTACAAAATTTATGGGAAGAAAAATTGTAAGACTAAATGATGAGGACTATTTAATTCTCTCTAATAACGGAAAATCATATATTTTAAATACTAAAAAATAGCCTAAACTAATATGAATAATTTATTAAAACCTTTACTTTTTATATCCATAATAGGAACTTTTATTGGTTGTCAAAAACCATCAGAACCTATAGAAATTAGTACAAACACATATCATGCATCTGTAGATAAAGTAACAAATATTATGATTCATGATATTTTTTCGCCACCAGTAGCAAGTAGAATTTATGCATATCCTAATGTAGCTGCATATGAAATTTTAGTGCAAAATGATTCTATTCATACCTCTTTAGAAAACACATTAAATGGATTAACATCTATTCCTAAACCAGCAAAAGCAGATCAAGTAAATTTAAATGTGGCAGCATTAATTGCACACATGGAAATAAGTAAAATGTTAGTTTTTTCTGAAGATAAGCTAAACGTTTTAAAAGATAGTTTGTATCAAAAATGGAATAACACAAATGAACAAGAGTTTGTAAATTCTAAAGAATATGCTTTAAAAGTTGTAAAACATATTAAAAAGTGGATGGATGCAGATAATTACAATCAGACCAGAACAATGCCAAAATTTACGGTAGACACAGATGATGCCTCTAGGTGGCAACCTACCCCACCAGCTTATATGGATGGAATAGAACCTCATTGGGATAAAATTAGGCCTTTTATTTTAGAAACTGCTTCACAATTTAAGCCGATACCTCCACCAAAATTTTCAATGGATAAAAATTCTGATTTTTATAAAGAACTAATAGAAGTCTATAATATAAGCCAGGAAATAACAAAAGAAGGAGATAAATCTGAAGCGATTGCAATCGCTCAATTTTGGGATTGTAATCCGTTTGTTTCTGTAACTAGAGGACATTTTATGTTTGCCACAAAAAAGATTTCTCCAGGTGCACATTGGATAGGAATCGTTAAAATAGCCTCAAAAAAAACCAATTTAAATTTAATGGAAACGGTAAATGCATATACCAAAACATCTTTGGCAATTGCAGATGGGTTTATTAGTTGTTGGGATGAAAAATACAGAAGTAATTTAGTGCGTCCAGAAACGCTAATAAATCAAAATATAGATCCAGATTGGCTTCCAATTTTACAAACACCTCCTTTTCCAGAATATACAAGTGGGCATTCTGTAGTTTCAGGAGCAGCATCAACAGTATTAACAGCTATTTTTGGTAATGATTTTGCTTTTGATGATGATACTGAAGTTCAATTTGGTTTACCTATAAGAAGTTTTAAATCTTTTAATGCCGCAGCAGATGAAGCAGCAATTAGTAGAATGTATGGAGGTATTCATTTTAGAGCTGCTGTTGAAGTTGGTGTTAAGCAAGGTAGAGATTTAGGAGAATTTGTTGTTCATAAACTAAGCATTAAATAGTTGATTTAATTTTCTAAAAATCGAAACATTTTCGACTTAAAAATGGTGAAATTATATTAAAACCTTACCAAGCAATTACTTGTAAAATAAATTAAGAACTGTATTATGAAAAAAATTAATTCTCATTTATTATTATTATTAATATTAGCTACATTTATTCTATCTGCATGCAGCACTTCAGAAAAAAGCACTTCTGTTACTTCACCAGATAAAAACATTACTGTTGAATTTGCTTTATCAAAAACTGGAGAGCCAATCTATTTTGTAATACATAAAAACAAGACAGTAATTGACACCTCTTCAATCAGTTTTGATTTTAAAAATTTACCTTCTTTAAAAAAGAATTTTAAAATAGTAAAAACAACAACAGGAAGCATAGATGAAACATGGCAAATGCCTTGGGGTGAACAAATAAATGTTAGAAATAATTACAATGAATTAGTTGTTTTTTTAGAAGAACAAACCAAAGATAAAAGACAATTAAATATTCACTTTAAAGTGTATAATGATGGGTTAGGGTTTCGATATGAATTTCCTGAACAAGCGAACTTAAAAGAAGTTTTAATTACAGATGAAAACACAGAATTCAATTTAACTGGAGATCATAAAGTATGGTGGATTCCTGGAGATTGGGATATTTATGAGCATTTATATAACAAAACAAAAATTTCTAAAATTGATGCGCTTTCAAAAAGAAATCACGAAAACTTATCTGCAACTTATATTCCTGAAAATGCAGTAAATACGCCGGTAACAATGAAAACTGATGATGGTTTATATCTAAGTTTTCATGAAGCAGATTTAACTAATTATTCAGGTATGACTTTAAAAGTTGATACAGAGAACTTGAGTATGACAAGTGAATTAGTTGGTTCAGAACGATTGGGAGGAAAAGCAAAAGTAACATTACCTTTTACGACTCCTTGGCGAACAATTCAAATTGCCGAAAAAGCTGGCGATTTAATTGAGTCTAAAATGACATTAAATCTTAATGACCCTAATGAGATAGGAGACGTTAGTTATTTTACCCCAATGAAATATGTAGGAATTTGGTGGGAAATGCATATTGGAAAATCTACTTGGGACTTAGAAGGAAGTCAAGACATGAATACTTTTACAACGGGTAAAGTAGGAACTTCAAGACACGGAGCTAACACAAAAAATGCGAAAAAATATATAGATTTTGCTTCACAAAATGGCATTAAAGGACTTTTAGTTGAAGGATGGAATACGGGATGGGATAAATGGATAAGCAATGATAGAGAAGGTGTTTTTGATTTTATGACACCTTATGCAGACTATAATTTTGAGGAAGTAATGGCATATGCCAAAGAAAAAGGTGTTGAAGTAATTATGCACCATGAAACTTCTGCTGCACCACTAACCTATGAAAAACAAATGGATGTTGCTTACGATTTTATGAAAGCTAATAACATCAATTCAGTTAAAACTGGTTATGTAGGTAAAATAATTCCAAAAGGAGAATATCATCATGGTCAATGGATGGTAAATCACTATCATAAGGTATTGGTTGAGGCTGCTAAAAAGAAAATTGCAGTTAATGCGCACGAACCAATTAAAGCAACAGGTAAAAGAAGAACTTATCCTAATGCGATTGCAAGAGAAGGATTAAGAGGGCAAGAATTTAATGCCTGGGCAACAGATGGGGGTAACCCTCCAAATCATATACCAACCGTTGCATTTACAAGAATGCTATCAGGTCCAATAGATTTTACACCAGGAGTTTTTAATATAAAATTTAATGAGTTCAAAAAAGAAAACCAAGTAAATACTACTCTAGCACATCAATTGGCTTTGTATGTAGTTATATATAGTCCAATTCAAATGGCTTGCGACTTACCAGAACATTACATGGCTAATGGAAAAGTACATCCTGCATTTCAATTTATTACCGATGTTGGAGTAGATTGGCAACAGACTAAGGTCTTAAGTGGCGAAATTGGAGAATATGTTACCATTGCTCGAAAAGAAAAGGAAACTGGAAATTGGTTTATTGGAGGAATTACAGATGAAAATGAAAGAATTGAATCTTTAACTTTTGATTTTTTAGAAGAAGGAAAAAAATATAAAGCGATTGTATATAAAGACTCTGAAGATTCAGACTGGAATACCAATCCAGAGGCTTATAAAATTGAAGAAATAGAAATAACGAAAGCAGCTACTTTAGATATAAAATTAGCATCAGGTGGTGGTTTTGCAATTAGCCTTTTAAAAGAATAAAAAAAACATACTTAACAACTAAAACTAAATAATAGATGAAACTAAAAAAACCAAGTTTATCCTTTTGGCAAATTTTTAATATGAATGTTGGTTTTTTAGGAATTCAATATAGTTTTGGTTTACAGCAAACCGCTATAAATCCAATTTTTTTATATTTAGGAGCTCCAGAAGATATGCTGCCTATTTTAAATATTGCTGGCCCAGTTACTGGGTTAATTATTCAGCCTATTATTGGAGCCATGTCAGATAAAACATGGTCTAATCGCTGGGGTAGACGAAAACCTTATTTTTTAATTGGTGCTTTAATGGGTAGTTTATGTTTATTTGTCTTTCCTCATAGTCCTATTCTTTGGTTTGCTGTTGGTTTATTATGGCTTTTAGATGTAGGTAACAATATGGCTATGGAACCTTATAGAGCATTTGTAGGAGATAAATTACCAGAAAAGCAATTAAGTATGGGGTATCAAATGCAAAGTTTATTTGTTGGTGCAGGTATTTTATTAGCAAATGGGTCTATTGTTTTATTTCAATATTGGTTTGGGGGTGAGTCTGTTGAGTCTGCAGGAGTCATACCACAATGGTTATATTATTCTTTTTACATAGGTGCTTTCTTGTCTTTAACTACTATTTTATGGTCCGTTTTTAAAACTCCAGAAATTCCACCTAGTGACAAGGAACTAGCAGACATTAATGCTATTAAAGCTTTACCTATTAGCCAACGTATATCACAACCATTTTCAGAGATTGCAGAAGCTATAAAAAAGATGCCAAAATTCATGTGGAAAATTGGAGCCGTTTATCTATTTCAATGGTATGCTCTTTTTATTTACTGGCAGTTTACAACACCATTATTTAAATTAACACTTGGGTTCTCTACATCCGAAGCTGCTTCACAAGCGGCTAAAATGAGTTTAACTTACAATATTGTTACTATGGTGGTTGCTTTAGCTTTAGTGCCTTTAACACTTCGTTTTGGCGGTAAAAAAATATATGCTATAAGTTTAATTGGTACTGCAATTGCTTTATTTTCCATACCCTATATTTCAGACCCAATGCTGGTATTGGCACCAATGGTATTATTTGGTATTGGTTGGGCAGCAATGATGGGAATTCCTTACACGATGGTTTCAAAAATTGTACCTCAAGACAAAAGAGGTGTTTATATGGGTATTTTAAATATGATGATCGTAATACCTATGTTTATTCAGACGTTAACTTTTGGTCCGATCTATAAATATTTACTTGGAGGAAATGCAATAAATGCAATGCTTTTTGCAGGTGTATTTTTTGCTATTGCAGCTTTTTTAGCATTCCGTTTAAATGAATCGAAATCAATTATCGAAGAATAATTTAATACAATTTAACCATGAAAAATCTAGGCATTAAAATCTCTATTTATCTTAACTATTTTGTTTTTGCTATTTTATTAAATAGTGTTGGTATCGTTATAGAAAAATCTATTGATGTTTATAGAGTAAGTGAATCTCAAGCTTCCGTTTTAGAAGCTTTTAAAGACTTACCCATTGCTTTAGTTTCTTTTTTAATTGCCTCTTTTCTACCTCGATTTGGTTATAAAAAAGCGATGCTAACAGCCTTAGCAATTGTGTTTTTTGGTTGCCTATACATGATATTTGGAAATACTTTTTATCATACAAAAGTTTTATTTTTATCCATAGGTGTTAGTTTTGCTTTAATAAAATTATCTGTTTACTCGCTTATAGGGGTTCTAACAGATTCAAAAAAAGAGCATGCTTCAATGATGAGTTCTATTGAAGGTTTTTTTATGGTAGGTATTGCTTTCGCTTATTTTTTATTCCCTGTTTTTTATTCTGATGATGAAAACTCATGGTTAAATGTATATTATCTTTTATGCGGACTTATATTAATCTCATTTATATTTCTTCTCTTTTCTAAAATAGAATATAAAGTAGAAGTCATAGGGTCTAGTTTAAAAGAAGACTTAATGGAATCTGTTAAATTAATTATTGTTCCACTAGTTTTAGTTTTTATCATTTCTGCTTTTTTGTTTGTAATGATAGAGCAAGGAATTATGACGTGGTTACCAACTTTTAATAAGAAAATATTTAACTTTAGTTCTGTGTTAAGCGTTCAAATGGCTAGTATATTGGCACTTTCTCTAGCGCTTGGTAGATTTATTGCAGGTTTTTTAACCAAACATATTAATTGGGTGGTTTTGGTCATTGTATGTGTTGTTATTTCTGGAGGGATTCTTCTTTATATTTTACCTCAATTACGAGGAGATATAGAATCTATAGGAGAAATTACAAGCTTATCTGAAGTGCCATTATTAGGATTTATTTTACCATTAATAGGGCTATTTATTGCTCCTATTTATCCATTATTAAATTCTACTGTACTAAGTTCTTTGCCAAAAAGTTTACACTCACCAATGTCTGGTTTAATTATTATATTTTCTGCATTAGGCGGAACAATTGGCTCTAGAGTTGTTGGCGAATTATTTGAAACTATAGGTGGTGCAAGTGCTTTTTACTTCCTGTTAATCCCAATGACCTTACTAATAATTTTTGTACTACTAATTGATAGAATGTCTAAAAAACAAACCCTTTTAAAGGCATGATTTTTCAATTAAATATAGAAGATACTTTAAGTAAATTATTACAGCAAGAAGATACAGATGGTGATAAAAAAATTACTATTGAAGATAAAGGACCTAAATCATTTGAGTTAGTTTCTAAGAATGGTAAAAAGTATATTGTAAATAATACATATCATTTATCTAATCTATTACAGGAGTTAGTGATTTCAAAAAATGAAGGTTTAATAACTGCACAAATTCCTTTAAATCATATAGAAGAGTTACCAGTAGATAGGGTTTCTAGAATGATAAAAGATTATTTTTGGAACGGATTAACAAGAACTCTTGATGAAAAAGGGATTAAAAATCTAATAAACGATTCTAAAAATGAAGCTCTTATCTCTAATAATTTAAGAGTATATATTCCTTTTAAGGATGAAATTGCATTTAAATATTATAAAAAATTAGAAAGCACTTTTCCTATAGAAGCAATTAAACTTCCTGAAAAAATAACGCCAAAATTTGTAAAAAATATAAACACAAAACCCGGTATTTTATCGTTAAAATTAGAAGAAGAAAACGAAAAAATTAGCGGAATACCTTTTGTTGTTCCCGGAGGACGTTTTAATGAAATGTATGGTTGGGATAGTTATTTTCAATCTATAGGTTTAATTATAGATGGTAAAGTTACGCTCGCAAAAGCTGCTGCAGAACACTTTCAATATGAAATTGAGCATTATGGAAAAATATTAAATGCAAATAGATCTTATTACCTAACAAGAACACAACCTCCATTTTATTCAAGTTTAATAACAGAAGTTTTTGAAGTAACTGATGATAAAAAATGGCTAAAGAGTAATTTAATAACCGCTATTTTTGAATATGAAACCGTTTGGATGACAGCAGGAAACCGTCTTACAAAAAACGGATTAAATCGTTATTTAGCTGAAGGTATTGGTATGCCACCTGAATGTGAAGAAGGTCATTTTGACGCTATAGTAAAACCTTTTGCTGATGAAATTAAACTTTCAATCGGTCTTTATTTAGAAAAGTATCAACTAGGTGAAATAAAAAACAAAACACTAGACACTTATTTTATAAATGATAGAAGTGTTCGTGAATCTGGTCATGATACCTCCTATCGTATTGATGGTAATTGTGCAGATTTAAATTTGGTAGAACTAAATGCGTTGCTTTTTAAATATGAAACTGATTTTGCCGCATTAATTAAAGATGAATTTAATGATAAATTAGTAGTTAATTCAAAAACATATACGAGTTCTTATTGGCTAGAAAAAGCAAAAAACCGACAAGAAAAAGCAAATCATTACTTGTGGAATGAAACGAAGGGGCTTTATTTAGATTATAATTTTAAAACAACCAAACAATCAAATTTTATAGCTGCTACAACATTTACACCTCTTTGGAGTAAAATGGCGTCACAAGAACAAGCAGAAAGTCTTGTTAAAAATATATTACCACTACTTATAGAACAAGGAGGAATTGCTGGAAGTACAAAAGAGAGTATTGGTTTAATTTCAAATGAAAGACCACAACGACAATGGGATTATCCTAATGGTTGGGCTCCACATCAAATGTTAATTTGGAAAGGTTTAATAAACTATGGATTTATAGATGCAACACAAGAGTTAATCTATAGATGGTTATATATGATTACAAAAAATGCTGTAGATTATAATGGCACAATTCCAGAGAAATACGATGTTTTAGAAGCTACTCATAAAGTTTTTGCTGAATATGGAAATGTGGGTACTGACTTTGAATATATTACGCAAGAAGGTTTTGGTTGGATGAACGCTTCGTATCAATATGGGTTATCTTTATTAAAAAAAGAATACGTTACCAGTTTAAATAACCTAATTCATCCAAAAATAATTTTTTAAAAATGAATTCACTAAAGCTCATTTTAACTAATATTAAATACTTTTCAGTAGTATGGGTCTTTAGTTCTTTAAATTTTATCGTTGGTACTTGGATATTATACATCCCTTATGTAAAAACAAAGTTGAGTTTAAACGATTCTCAGATAGGGTTTGCATTATTCTGTTTAGCTTTAGGAATTTTAACTTTCCTCCCATTGGTTCCTTATTTAAGTAAAAAAATAGGATTGGGTCGTTTAACCTTTTTTGCAATTGTGCTTTTTGCACTTGCATTTATATTCCCTGTATTAATGCCAGATTACGTTTCATTATGTATATCATTATTTATAGTTGGTGTTTTTACTGGAATAACAGATATTGCAATGAATGCTTTAGTTTCTGAAATTGAAAAAAAGGAGAAAGTTAATATCATGTCTGCAGCACATGGCTTTTTTAGTTTAGGAGGCGTTTTAGGTGCAGCTTTGGGTAGTCTTTTAATGCCAATATTCAATTTACCTGTATATCATATGATTACAGTAGCTGTTCTTATTATATTTTTAAATATTCTGTTAGTCAAAAATTATTTTTCTGTATCAGAAGAGCAGCATTTAAAACAGAAAAATAAGTATTCTTTTACTATAATTAAACCATTAATAGCGATTGCATTTATAGCTTTTGTAATTATGAGCAGTGAAGGTGCAATAGAACACTGGAGCAGTCTTTATCTAATTGAAGTAGTAAAAATCACCCAACAAAACCTTGCAGGTTCAGGGTTTATTATTTTTTCTGTGATGATGACTATTGGTCGTTTTTTTGGAGATGGAATTAGTGCTAAAATAGGCTCAATAAAAATAATTGTTTTAGGCTGTATTTTAGCAAGTATTGGTTATTTATGTATTCTTGCTGGGCAGTTAACAATCACACTTTTAGGGTTCAGTATCGTAGGTTTAGGGCTTTCTGTTATTATTCCAGAATTATTTAGAATTGCAGGTAAAGTTAAAGGCGTAAAAGCCTCTGTAGGTATTTCAATTGTTTCAGGAATTGGTTTTTCTGGCTTTCTATTAGGCCCCGTTGTTCTAGGCTATATATCAAACACCTATAATTTAAAAATAAGCTTTTTAACATTGTTACTATTAACCTTTTTTGCTTTGTTAATCGCAGGTTTAAACTTCAGAAAAGAAAAAAATAGTTAGATATTCTTGATAAATATCGATTTACTAAAACGTTTTCGCTAGATAATAAGCGCTTTATTTTAAAAAAAAAGACCCTTATAAAAACATAATTGTACGTTTATACTAAATATAAAAATAAGTAACTAAAAAAGTTAGAAATTTTGAATAATATAGACATATTATGTGTTGGAGAAGTCCTTATTGATTTTATAGGTCATCAATCTGGAGTACTTATAAACAACACTAGAGATTATCATAGATATTTAGGTGGCTCACCCACTAATGTTGCAATGAATTTTGCTAGACTAGGTTTAAAGCCAGTAATGATTTCTTCTATTGGAGATGATGGTTTTGGTGAATACATTTTAAAAAGACTTACAGAAGCTAATATTAGTACAAATAATATTAAAAGATTAGAGCATATACCTACAAGCGTAATTTTTGTTTCTAGGTCTGAAAGCACCCCAGAATTTATTCCTTTTAGAGCAGCAGATTATCACATTACTGAAGATCAAATACCTACTGAAATACTTAAAAAAATCAATATATTTCATACAACTTGTTTTGCTTTAAGTAAAGAACCTGCACAAACTACTATCTTAAAAAAGGCTGAAGAAGCATATAATTTAGGCTGTAAACTTAGTATAGATTTAAATTATGCTAAGAAGTTGTGGGCGAGTCAAGAACAAGCACTACATGTAATTAAAACCTATTGCAAGTTTAATCCATTAATTAAAATTAGTGAAGATGATATGTTGAGGCTTTTTGAAAAAGAACTTCCTCATGAAGAAATTTTTCAATACTTCCATAAGCAAGGCGTAGAAACGGTATGCTTAACGCTAGGTAGTAATGGGGTTAAATTGTCTCAAATTGGAAAAGAAATTATTCAGTTACCAGCCATAAAAATTGAAAAAGTGGTAGATACTACAGGCGCAGGAGATGCTTTTTGGTCAGGATTTTTATTCGCTTACATAAAAGAAAAGCCAATAGAAGAATGTTTACAAGTAGCCTTAAAATTAGCTGCTTTAAAACTCCAAAATGTAGGTAGGCTTCCAGATAACATTAATATTTTATCTAAACTTTTATAAGTTTCTTTTATTAAACTTCATCAATCTTATGCAAAACGAAAACAGCAAAATTATCTCTAATGGAGTAATGCTAAACTCTTACCCAGATAGTATTGGGCATAAATTAAGTGATACCGTAAATATGCTTCAAAATGAAGCCTTCAAAGACGTGTTTTCTTTGTTTTATGTATTGCCAACTTTTTTTAATAGCGATTTAGACAGAGGTTTTTCTGTAATAGATTATAACTTAAATAAAGAATTAGTTTCTAAAGCAGATTTAATCGCACTAGAAAAGTTGAACATTAAATTAAAATTTGATATTGTTTTAAACCATTTATCTGTTAATTCTCCACAATTTAAAGACTTATTGTTGAATGGTGAGAAATCTAAATACAAAGATTTTTTTATAAATTGGAACACTTTTTGGCAAGAAAACGGAACAAAAAATGAAGATGGAATTGTACTACCAAAAGAAGAGTTTCTTACTAAATTATTTATGAGAAAATCTGGACTTCCTATTTTAAAAGTTCCTTTTCCAGATGGCACAGAAAAACCCTATTGGAACACCTTTTATCAAGAAATAAACTATAAAAAAATTACGCTTTCTGATTTACACTCTTTTCAAAAGCTATCGAACCTCGACAAAGAAGATATTTGTAAAAAAATAAACAAAGCAATAGAAAACAAAGAAGATTTTTCAACTTTAAGTTTTGATAACAACGATAATTTAAAATCTGATATTTTAAAATTAATTGAAACAAAGAAAACTTTTTTAGGACAAATGGATGTAAATGCCAAATCTGAATTGGTTTGGGATTTTTACGAAGAAACTTTAGCAAAAGTAAAAAGCTTTGGCTGTAAAATTTTACGTTTAGATGCCTTTGCGTATTTACATAAAGAAATTGGACAAACTAATTTTTTTAACAAACCAGGAACTTGGAATTATCTAGATCGAATTAATGAAATTGCAAAAAAGAACGACTTAATTCTTTTACCAGAAATTCATGCAGAATATGGTATAAATCTACACGATGAAGTTGCAAAAAAAGGGTATCAAATTTATGATTTTTTCTTACCTGGCTTAATGATTCATACCTTAGAAAAATCCTCTAATAAAGCAATTATAACTTGGGCAAAAGAAATTATAGCCAAAGGTTATAAAACAGTAAATATGTTAGGTTGCCATGATGGAATTCCTGTTTTAGATTTAAAAGGAAAAGAAGTTAATGGAACTTATAACAAAGGTTTGTTAGAAGATACTGAAATAGAAGCTATAATGAACACAATTATAGAACGCGGTGGAAGAGTAAAAAACTTATACGACCCTTCAGGAAATAAAATTTCTTATTACCAAGTTAATGCAACTTTTTTTAGCGCTTTAGGCGAAGACGAAAAAAAATTATTACTAGCTAGAGCTATTCAAATGTTTATGCCTGGTATCCCACAAGTTTGGTATTTAGATCTTTTTGCAGGAAAAAACAATTATGCAGCTGCAGACAAAGGAGGAAGTGGTGGTCATAAAGAAATTAATAGAACAACCTTAACAAATAAAGACATAGAGGAAGGTCTTAAAAAAGACATTGTTTTAAATCAACTCAAAATAATGCGATTAAGAAACACATCTAATGCTTTTCTAGGCAACATTAAAATTAATAATTCTAATGAAAACGAATTAGATATTATCTGGGAAAATGACAAAGAATTTGCACAGCTAAAAGCAAATCTTACAACGTGTACTTTTGTAATAACTTTTTCAGAAAATGAAATAACTACAAAAATGAATTTTTAAACACTATTTCAACCTATTATTCTTTGTTTATTTAATTTCCTCTTAAATGAAAAACCTATATTTGTAAGTTAAACGAGCAAAAAATCATTTATGAGCGATTCTAGAAAAAGACACGAAGCTTTACTATATCACGCAAAACCAAAACCAGGAAAAATTGAAGTTGTTCCTACTAAGAAATATGCTACTCAGCACGATTTAGCTTTAGCATATTCTCCAGGAGTTGCTGAGCCTTGTTTAGAAATTGCAAAAGACAAAAACAACGCATATAAATATACAGCTAAAGGAAACTTAGTTGCTGTAATTTCTAACGGAACTGCCGTTTTAGGTTTGGGAGATATTGGCCCAGATGCTTCTAAACCAGTAATGGAAGGAAAAGGATTACTGTTTAAAATTTTTGCAGATATAGATGTTTTTGATATTGAAGTAGACGCAACTGATGTAGAACTTTTTATACAAACTGTAAAAGCAATTGCTCCTACTTTTGGAGGTATTAATTTAGAGGATATTAAAGCCCCTGAAGCTTTTGAAATAGAAAGAAGATTAAAAGAAGAACTAGACATACCGGTAATGCATGATGACCAGCATGGAACAGCAATTATCTCTGCTGCTGCGCTAAAAAATGCGATTGATATTACAGAAAAAGATATTAGTAAAGTAAAAATTGTTGTTAACGGGGCTGGAGCAGCTGCAATTTCTTGTACACGTTTATACCTAAAACTAGGTGTAAAAAGAGAAAATGTTGTTATGTGTGACAGTAAAGGTGTTATTAGAAAAGATAGAGGTAATCTAACATCGCAAAAAGCAGAATTTGCAACTGATAAAGATTTAAATACTTTAGATGAAGCAATGCATAATGCTGATGTTTTTATTGGTTTATCTAAAGGAAACATAGTTTCTCCAGAAATGCTTTTATCGATGGCAAAAGACCCAATAGTATTTGCTATGGCAAATCCTGTTGCAGAAATAGAATACGACTTAGCTGTTGCCACAAGAAAAGATATTATTATGGCTACGGGTAGATCAGACCATCCTAACCAAGTAAATAATGTACTTGGATTTCCATTTATTTTTAGAGGAGCTTTAGATGTTAGAGCAACAAAAATTAATGAAGAAATGAAAATGGCTGCAGTACATGCTTTAGCAAATTTAGCTAAGAAATCTGTACCAGAACAAGTAAATATTGTTTACGACGAGGTTAGTTTAACTTACGGACGAGAATATATTATTCCAAAACCATTTGACCCAAGATTGATTTATGAAATTCCACCTGCAATAGCAAAAGCTGCAATGGATTCTGGTGTTGCATTAGAACCAATCACAGATTGGGATAAGTATCGTGAAGAATTAATGGAAAGATCTGGTTCTGGAAGTAAAGAAATTAGACTGCTACATAACAGAGCAAAAAACAATAAAAAACGAATAATTTTTGCTGAAGCAGATCATTTAGATGTTTTAAAAGCTGCTCAAAGAGTACATGAAGAAAGAATTGGAAATGTTATTTTATTAGGACGTAAGGAGGTTATTTTAGAACTAAAAGAAGAAATTGGTTTTACAGATGATGTGCCAATTATGGACCCAAAAACCGATGAAGAAACAGAACGCAGAGGACGTTTTGGAGAAATTTATTGGAAAAACAGACAGCGAAAAGGAAGAACTCTTTCTGAAGCAAAAAAATTAATGCGAGAACGTAATTATTTTGCTGCTATGATGATAAATGAGGGAGAGGCAGATGCGTTAATTACCGGATACTCAAGGCCTTATCCTTCTGTAGTAAAACCAATATTAGAATTAATTGAAAAAGACAAAGGTGTTCAAAAAATTGCTGCCTGTAATTTAATGCTAACAAAACAAGGTCCGTTATTTTTAGCAGACACTACAATTAACATAAATCCTACGGCAAAAGACTTGGTTAAAATATCACAAATGACTGCTAATTTTGTGAAGATGTTTGGCATGAAACCAAATATGGCAATGGTTTCTTTTTCTAATTTTGGATCTTCAAATTCTGATACCTCTAAAAAAATAAGTGAAGCTGTTTCTTATTTACACCGTCATTTTCCAGACACCGTTATTGATGGAGAAATTCAAGCAGATTTTGCTTTAAATCCAGAAATGTTAGCAAAAGAGTTTCCTTTTTCTAAATTAAATGGAAAAAAAGTGAATGTTTTAATCTTTCCAAACCTAGAATCAGCAAACATTACCTACAAATTATTAAAACAATTAAACCAAGCAGAATCTATTGGTCCAATAATTTTAGGGTTAAGTAAACCTGTACATATTCTACAATTAGGATCTAGTGTTGATGAAATGGTAAATATGGCTGCTTTAGCTGCTGTTGATGCCCAAGAAAAAGAAAAAAGAAACAACAAATAAAAATTGTTACTTTAGAAGCCTAAAAAAATAGTTGTATGATTACACAAATTAGAGGAAGAATTGTAGAGAAAAACCCAACAGATGTTGTTGTAGATTGTAATGGTGTAGGCTATTTATTACATATTTCTCTAAATACATTTTCTAGCTTACCAGATGATGAAGCTGTTGTTTTATACACACATTTATCCATTAGAGAAGATGCACACACACTTTTTGGGTTTATTAGTAAAACTGAAAGAGAAGTTTTTAAATTATTGATTTCTGTTTCTGGTGTAGGACCAAGTATTGCAAGAACCATGTTGTCTTCTATGACATCAGAGGAAATACAAAATGCAATTGCAACAGAAAACGTTGCTTTAATACAATCTGTAAAAGGAATTGGAGTAAAAACAGCACAAAGAGTTATTGTAGATTTAAAAGATAAGATTTTAAAAACGTTTGATATAGATGAAGTTTCTGTTCATACAAGCAATACTAATAAAGATGAAGCGTTATCTGCTTTAGAGGTTTTAGGCTTCCAAAGAAAACAATCTGATAAAATTATTTCTGCAATCATAAGGGAAAATACAGATGCTTCTGTAGAACAATTAATAAAATTAGCACTAAAAAGCTTATAATCAATTGAATAAAATCTTTAAAAACATATTTACATTTGGTATACTTACTTTTATAGTAACCCTTTCTTCTTATGCACAAACCAACACAGATAAAGACTCTACTAACGTAAAAAAAGATACTTTAAATTTAAAATATAACTTTAGTAAACTTCAAAAAGGAGGGTTGTTTTTAGATGATTTAGCAGAAAAAACGATTGTTTTTGATAAAGAGCTGAACAAATATGTAATTGTAGAAAAAATAGGAGATTATTACACAAGAACACCTATTTACTTATCTCCAAAAGAATATGAACAATATCGCTTAAAAAGTGATATGTTACAATATTTTAAAGACAAAGTAAGTGCTGAAAGCGGTAAGACAAAAGGTGCTAAAGACGCACAAAAAAACTTACTACCCACTTATTATGTAAACTCTAAATTTTTTGAAACCATTTTTGGAGGAAATACAGTAGAGGTAACTCCTACTGGAAGCTTAAATTTAAAGCTTGGTTTTATTTATCAAAACACAGACAACCCACAATTATCAGAAGAAAACAGAAGTAGTTTTACGTTTGATTTTGATCAACAAATTAACGCAAGTATACAGGCAAAGGTTGGAAGTAGATTAAAATTTACAGCCAATTACGATACACAGTCTTCTTTCGATTTTCAGAATTTAGTAAAAGTAGAGTTTATTCCTCCTTCGCTTTCAGATGTTAAATACGGAGAAGATGGTATTATTCAAGGAATTGAAGCTGGTAATATTTCTATGCCCATTAAAAACTCTTTAATTAATGGAGCACAAAGTTTATTTGGTCTTAAAACAAAATTACAGTTTGGTAATACAAATATTACAGCCGTTTTTTCTCAGCAAAATTCAGAAAGTAAAACAGTAGTTGCAGAAGCTGGAGCTTCTATTCAGGAGTTTGAATTAAAAGCGACAGATTATGATAATGATAGACACTTTTTCTTATCACAATATTTTATAGATAATTATGCAAATTCACTAAAAAGATATCCTTTAATAAATAGTCAAGTAAATATTACAAGAATTGAAGTTTGGATTACAAATAGAAATGCAAGTACAGAAGATTATAGAAGTATTGTTGCGTTTGCAGATATTGGTGAGTCAGAAAATAATGTACTTGTAAACCAAACTGGTGCAGTACAACCAACAAGTCCTCCTTCTGTTTCTGGAGGAAATTTACCTACAAATGAATCTAATAATTTATCTGCATTATTAACAGCAAATAGCGGAATTAGAGATATTTCTACAGTTGATGCTACCTTGCTTTCTTACATGATGCAACAAGGAACAGATTATTCTATTCTACAAAATGCTAGAAAATTAGATATAAATGAATTTACATTAAACTCACAATTAGGTTTTATTTCTTTAAATAGAAGGTTAAATGATGGTGAAGTTTTAGCTGTTGCTTATGAATATACTGTTGCAGGAAACGTAAACGGAAGTACTAAAAAATCTTTTAAAATTGGTGAATTTTCTAATGATGGAATTCAATCTCCAGATAACTTAGCTGTAAAATTATTGCGTAGTGAAATTCTACAAACAAAAAGAGATGATGGAAATGGTGGCGAAGAATCTTTTCCTACTTGGCGTTTAATGATGAAAAACGTGTACGCTTTAGGTGCTTACCCTTTATCACAAGAAGGATTTCGTTTCGAAATTCAATATAGAGATGATGCTACAGGTATTGCATCAAACGTATTACAAAATGCACAAACTACAGGGATTGCAAATCAACCATTAATACAAGTTTTAAAATTAGATCAATTAGATCAAAGTCAGTTTAGAAACCCTGATGGTTATATAGATTTTGTTGAAGGAGTTACAGTAAATTCTCAAAACGGATATGTTATTTTCCCAGAGCCAGAACCTTTTGGTAATGACTTAGTAAAAGACAATTCTATTTCAGGTGATGAAGGTTTAGACCCAACTACCACAGATGTTTCTAATTATGTGTTCAAAGAATTATATTTAAACACAAAAATTAACGTAAAAAACAATTTTCAGAATAAGGATAAATATTTCTTAAAAGGATATTTTAAATCAGAAACTTCTGGCGGAATCCCTATTGGTGCTTTTAACGTTCCTAGAGGTTCTGTAAAAGTAACTGCTGGCGGAAGACAATTAGTAGAAGGCGTTGATTATGTTGTAGATTATCAATTAGGAAGAGTACAAATTATAGATCCAGGGTTACAATCTTCTGGAACTCCAATAAGTGTTTCTACAGAAAACAATGCTGTTTTTAATCAACAAAGAAAAACCTTTATGGGGGTTGATATTGAACACAAATTCTCTGAAGACTTTATTGTTGGTGCCACAATTTTAAATGTGAACGAAAGACCTATTACTCCAAAAGTTAATTTTGGTGCAGAACCTATTGATAACACTATGTTTGGGGTAAATATAAACTACTCAACAGAAGTACCCTATTTTACAAAATTGGCCAATAAATTACCTTTTGTAGATACAGATGTTCCTTCTAATTTATCTGTAAAAGCAGATATGGCTTATTTACTTCCTGGAACACCAAGTGGAATTGATGTTACTGGTGCAGCAACTTCTTATATAGATGATTTTGAAGCCTCTCAAATTCCTATAAGTTTATTATCTCCTTTAGATTGGTATGAAGCAAGTACACCAAAATATTTTCCAACATTTAATGGGGAACAAGATGATTTATCTTACAATTACAAAAGAGCAAAATTAGCTTGGTATAATGTAGATCAAATTTTTTATGGCGCTGGTGAAACACCTACAAGTATAGATGCTGATGAACTTTCTAGAGCAGAAACAAGACAAATTAATTACAGGGAATTATTTCCTAATGTTCAATTAGATATTACTCAAAACTCGCTAGTTAGAACTTTAGATTTAGCCTATTTTCCAGAAGAAAGAGGTTCTTACAACTTTAATCCTGATGCTAAAATTATTGAAGGAGAAGTAACTCTTAATAACCCAGAAACAAATTGGGGTGGAATTATGCGCCCTTTAACAACAAACAATTTTGACCAAGCAAATGTAGAATATATTCAGTTTTGGATAATGGATCCTTATGAGAATTATTCTATAACAAACTCAGAAGGTTTACCAGCAGGAATAAATCCAAACGATCAAACAAATCAAGTTGGAGATTTATATATTAATCTTGGTAATATCTCTGAAGATATTTTAAAAGACAACCGTAAAATGTACGAAAACGGTTTACCAGAAGATGGATTAAAAGTAGATGGTAATAATGTAAATAGAACAACTTGGGGAGATGTTCCTAGAAATCCATCAATTATTTATGCCTTTAATTTAGATGATGGAGCAAGAGAAAATCAAGATGTTGGTTTTGATGGTTTAAATGATGCAGATGAACAAAAATTAGCAGGAATTGGTAATTATGCTTCTTTAGCTGATCCTGCTGCAGATAACTTTCAGTATTTTAGAGGAGCCGAGTTAGATGCAATAAATGCATCCCTTATAAGAAGATATAAAAACTTTAATAACACAGAAGGAAACTCAGTAACGTTAAATCAATCTACAGAATCTTATCCAACTTCCTCATCAACGTATCCCGATGTAGAAGACATCAACAGAGATCAAACAATGAGTACTGTAGAAAGTTACTATGAGTATAAAATTTCTATGAATAAAACCGATTTGGTAAAAGGGAATAATTTTATTGTTGATGAAAAAACAACAACTGTTACCTTAGAAAACGGTAGTTCTCAACAAACAAAATGGTATCAATTTAGAGTTCCTGTTAGAAGTGGAACACCAATAAATGGTATTTCAGATTTTAATAGTATTCGTTTTGTAAGAATGTTTTTAACCAATTTTAAAATGCCAGTAATCATTAGATTTGGCGAATTAGATTTGGTACGTGGAGATTGGAGACGTTATGTAAAAACGTTAGATGAAGATGTAGCTCCTGCAATAAATTTAACACAAACAGAATTAAATGACTTTGAAGTTGGTGTTGTAAGTATAGAGCAAAATGAAGGTAGTTATATTCAGCCTCCAGGAATTGAGAGAGAACGTTTACAAGGAAGTACAACTGTTCAATTACAAAATGAGCAATCTGTAACTTTAAAAGTAAACAACTTACAAGCTAATAGCATTAGAGCTATTTATAAAAACATAAGTATCGACTTAAGAAGGTTTAAAAATCTTAAAATGTTTATGCATTTACAGTCAAACTCTGGTTCTAATATAGATGCAGAAGGTTTACATGCAGTAATAAGATTAGGAACAGATTTAGATGACAATTATTATCAAATAGA